>JANBVJ010000001.1 GCA_024239055.1 Patescibacteria group bacterium
TTGGACTATGCTGAGCTTTTTCCATCTTCTGAATCAACAGAGCCAGGGGATATTCTTGAAGTTGATACTATAAGTGAAGTGACTGTACGAAAGAGCACAGAGCCTTATTCAACTAGGCTTATTGGTGATGTTTCTACAAATCCAGCATCTGTCATCGAAGGGAGTCAAGTTGTCTTTCCAAACAATAGATATCAACACAATCCAACAAGGCCTGCCGTTGCTTTAGTTGGTCGTGTTCCAGTAAAAATTAACCTTGAAAATGGACCAATAGAAATAGGAGACCACATTACATCCTCATCCATTTTAGGTGTAGGCATGAAAGCAACAGAAGATGGCAAGACAATAGGTATAGCACTGGAGTCGTACGATGGCACAGGAGATAATAAGATTCTTGTTTTTATACATCTCAGTACTTATGGAGGAGATTTAAGTGTTATAGAAGAGAATGGAGAATTAACCTTTATTGATCCAGAAAAATTAAGAGTAGGATTAGCTTCTCTTGGACTTGTAGTGAATACAAATGGAGTACTTGAGGTTGATACTATAAAGGCAAGAAAAGTTGAGCTGAAGTTAATTGAAATTATAGATTCAGTTAGTGGAGATACATATTGCACATGGCTTGAGTATGGAGATTGGGTAAAGGTACAAGGAGAGTGTGATGCAATAGAAGGGAGTGATGGAGGTGCTACTGACACAACTTTCCCAGTAATTACACTCATAGGAGCTTCTCCAGTAGAGTTAGTAGTTGATGCCATATATGTAGAAGAGGGTTCTACAGCATCAGATGACACTGATGGAGATATCACAGCAGGTATTGTCATTGTATCTAATGTAGATACCTCTGTAGAAGGAAGTTATACAGTTACCTACAATGTTACTGATGCAGCAGGTAATGTAGCCACAGAAGTAGTAAGAACAGTTAATGTCGTAGAGACTCTTTCAGAACTACAAGTAGATATAACTCCACCAATAATTACTCTTGTTGGTGTCTCTACAGCAGAGCTTTTACTAGATGATATATACACAGAAGATGGGGCTACAGCCACAGATGATACAGATGGAGATATTACATCAAGCATCACTACAGATAGTACAGTAGATACCTCTACGGCAGGAAACTACACAGTAACCTACAATGTTAGTGACGAGGCAGGGAACACAGCTACAGAAGTAATAAGAACAGTTAATGTTACAGAACCCATTGTAGTAGATACCATACCTCCAGTAATTACACTTGTAGGTACCTCTCCTATAGAATTAACAGTTGATGATGTTTACAACGACGAAGGAGCTACAGCTGAAGATGATATAGAGGGAGACATTACAGCTAATATTGTAACTGTATCTACAGTAGATACCTCTACAATAGGAAGCTACACTGTAACCTATAATGTTAGTGATGCGGCTGGGAACGCAGCTATAGAGGTAACTAGAGTGATAAATGTTGTTGACTTATAGAAATTATTAAATCCGGATAATAAAGATGTACAAACAAGATTGAACAAGTTAATTAAGTAAGGTAAAATAATAAGCATAATAAATACATACATATGAAGATTTCACTTCAATCTGTAACGTCTGAAGGTGCATTGGATCGTCTTTCAAAGGTAGCATTATCCATTCTTGCGTTCTTAATTCCTCTTTGGGTCCTGCCCTTTACCCAGAACATGATAGCGTATCAAAAGCAGACTCTTTTAGTAGTATTTGTTGTTTTGGCCTTAATTGCATGGTTGGCGAAAGCCATGAATCAAGGAGAGTTTAGTATACGTTTAAGTTGGCTGCACATACCAGTTGGTATATTGGTGGGAATAGTAGGTCTTTCTGCTATATTCTCACGTTGGTCTTATGCAAGCTTCTGGGGATTTCCTCTAGATGTTTCAGAATCCTTTATAACAGTTCTAGCTTTTGGTATTTTATATATTTTAATTTCCAATACCATTGAGGATGCCAAGCACTTAGTAAAGTTTTTCTTTCTTTTTGTACTTTCAGGAGTATTGGCAGGGATTGTGGCACTTTTACAGTTAAAAGGAATCTTTCTTCCATTTGGTTTTGCCCAATCAGCAGCTTTCAATACTATAGGCTCACCCAATAGTATTGCTATTATAGCTTCTATTCTTCTCCCACTAGCACTTGTACTCGCATTTGTCTCTCGTTTACTGCAGAGATGGTTTCTCTGGACAATTGTTCTTGCTCTTTTTGTTGTAATAGCCTTTATTAATTTCTCTACAGCTTGGATTACATTAATGGCGGGACTTCTGGTGCTTTTGGCATTTGGAATGTTGAATATGCGAAAGAAGGCAGAGTTTGGCTGGATTTCCTTCCCCATGGCATTTATTGTTCTTGCGTTATTCTTTCTTGTCTTTCGAATTTCCATACCAGGAGCTCCAACAGTGCCCATTGAGGTCTCTCCTTCACAAGGTGGGGAGTTTGAGATTGTCAGGGAGGTTATTTCCAGGAGTCCCATTCTTGGATCGGGTCCCGGAACATTTGTCTTAGATTATTCTTCTTACCATTCACCTCTTTTGAACCAGACGATATTTTGGGGAACTAGATTTGGTTCTGGAGCTTCAGAAGTTCTTGATTGGACGGCAACTAAAGGAATACTAGGACTTTTATCATTACTTTCTCTAATGGGTATGGGTTTATATCTTTCCATACGTCATCTCCTGCGCTTTGGGGTAGAAGAGGATAAAAAAGAATCTTCACCAGAACAACACTTTTCTTGGATGGTAGGACTTGGACTGCTGGCTTCCTTCTCAGCTCTTGTTATATCTCAATTTTTGTATCCTTCTAACTTTGTAATATGGTTTCTCTTCTGGGCTTTGCTTGGAGGGTTGGTTGTGGTTACCTCAAAGACCACAAAGAAGTTTTCAGTAGCTCCTCCTTCTCTGCTCGCCCCAGCACTATCCTTTGTATTCTTGCTGGTTCTCATCTTTGGACTTGGCCTATTCTTTATCGGAGGTCAAAAGTATGCAGCTGAAGTGCAGTACCTCAAAGGCGTTAGAGCTTCTTCTCAGGGAGACTTAGACGGTGCTATTGCAAAAGCTGTTTCTGCAGTACAGCTCAACAGTTCCATTGATATTTACTGGAGAGACTTATCTCAGTTATATCTAGCTCGTGTGAATGAAATTAGCACAAGAGAGGGATTGAGTGATGAAGAAAAGCAGCAGCTTCAGATTACAGCTGCTTCAAACTCAATAGCTTCCGCTCAAAGAGCCGTACAGGTGGCTCCAGAAAACGTAGCTAACTGGAATGTTCAGGGATTCATCTACCGAAACTTCATTGGTTTAGAGGGAGCTGAATCCTTTGCTATAGCTTCTTATGAAAAAGTAGGGGAGCTTGAACCCGCTTCTCCATTCAGCTATACCGAGCTTGGACGCGTATATGTTCTTCAGGCCCAACGCTTGGCTAATCAATCAGAGTTTGCAGATCAGAAAGAGGAAGCTCTGGATAAGGCATTGGAGAATTTGCAAAAAGCAATTGACTTGAAGGCAGACTACTCAGCTGCGTACTTTCTTATTGCCGCGGTTTACGAACAGAGAGGGGAGTCGGCTGAAGCCATTGCAAAACTTGAGGAAGCACGTGGTATTTCGCCAAATGACCTAGAGCTCGCCTTCCAGTTGGCTGTTATGTATAGACAAAGAAATCAGCTTACAAAGGCGCAGGAAGAACTGGAGCGCGCAAAACGTATCAATCCAAATCACTCAAACACCAGATATCTCTTGGGACTTGTGTATGATGACAAAGGTGAGACAGCAAAGGCAGTTACTGAGTTTGAGGCTGTATCTCAACTAAACCCGGGTAACGCGCAGTTAGAGCAGATACTATCCAACTTGAGGGCAGGGAACAGCGCTCTTGAGGGTATTAGTACGGTCCAGGCTCCTATTGAAGAGACTCCACCTGAAATTGAGGAGATTGAAGAGGAGTAATTGCTTGACACTATTTCTTAGATAATGTAGGATATACGTTAGTTTGTATATATACCTTTTTCAGTAAGCTATTATATTTTGCTTACCTCTGATCATCCCAACAATTAATATTTTCATTATGCAGGACCCTCCTGCTTTGTAAGGGTATTTTTCGTTTGCAAATCACTAAATGCCTTCTTCTCCTCATATAATTAAGCATTTTGGGCACTCTAAAGTTTCTTTAGAACTGCCTTACCTGTTATCTCTCCAGCATAGCTCTTGGAAGAGGTTTTTGGAACAAGATTTAAAAGATCTTCTTTCTGAGGTGTCTCCCATAACTGATTATACAAAAAAAGAGTTTGAGTTGTGGTTTGACTCCTATTCCATGGGAGAGCCAAACTACTTAAACGAGTTTGAGGCAAAGAATAACTTAGATTCATATGAGGCGCCCCTGCGCGTGCAGGTGCGTCTTATTAATTTGGTGACAAAAGAAATAAAGACGCAAGAGGTCTTTTTGACAGATTTTCCTTTAATGACAGAGAGAGGTACATTTATTGTAAATGGAGTGGAGCGTGTTGCAATTTCGCAACTCATTCGATCTCCCGGTGTATTCTTTACCTCTCAGATAAATGGAGGGAAGCAGTTGTTTGGTGCCAAAGTAATTCCAAACAGAGGCGCATGGCTTGAACTTGAGACTGAATCTTCAGGTTCCATAGCAGTTCGTATTGATAGAAAGAGAAAGGCGCCAGCTACCATATTACTTAAAGCATTTGGAGTGGAATCGGTCGAGAAGATGGCAAAGCTCTTTTCTGACGTAGATACAGGTGAGATTAAATATATTGAGGAAACATTAAAGAAAGACGGAACAAAGAACCAGCAGGAGGCTTTAGTTGAGATTTATAGAAGGCTGCGTCCTGGTGACTATGGAACTCCAGATACCGCAAAAGAGCTTATTGAGAATATGTTCTTTAACTTTGAGAGGTATGACCTTTCGCGAGTAGGTAGATGGAAGACATGGCAGCGCCTCCCGGCCCTGCGGCCAAAGAAGGAAAAGACAATTACGGTGCAGGATAGAGTTTTGACTCTAGAAGACGTTGTCGAGACCATTCGCGAGATAATTCGCTTGAATAATACTCCAGGGGCGGTGCCAGACCAAATAGACCATCTTGGAAACAGAAGGGTGAGAACCTTTACTGAATTTTTGCAGAACCGCATGCGTGTCGGCTTTATGCGAATGGAACGTATTATAAAAGACAGAATGTCCACGCTAGACCCCGGAACCATAACGCCTTCTCAACTTGTTAACCCAAGACCTGTAATGGCAATGGTAAAGGAGTTCTTCACCTCTTCTCAGATTACCCAGTTTATGGATAATGAAAATCCTTTGGCAGAACTTGAGCACAAGCGCAGAGTTTCGGCTACGGGACCGGGAGGACTGACAAGAGAACGCGCGGGATTTGAGGTACGAGACGTACAACCCTCCCACTACGGAAGAATCTGTCCTATTCAGACACCAGAAGGACCAAATATTGGATTAGTAGGTCATCTGGCCTCATACGCAAGAGTGAATGACTATGGGTTTATTGAGACTCCATACTTTAAGGTGGAGAAGGGAAAGGTTACAAGACAGCTTCGCTATCTTACCGCTTACGAAGAGGAACAGTATGTTATAGCGCATGCTGGAGTTGAGGTTGATTCGTCTTCCCGCATTGTACCCAGCCGTGTTGAGTCACGGGTAAAGGGAGAACCAGAGTTAGCCGACAGGAATCAGGTGGACTTTATTGATGTGTCTTCTATTCAGTCAATCTCTATGGCTACGGCTTTAATTCCATTTTTGAGAAATGACGACGCAAACAGAGCCTTGATGGGATCAAACATGCAGCGTCAGGCAGTTCCTCTTTTAAGACCTCAGGCTCCGCTTGTTGGTACGGGATTGGAAGAGCAGGTTGCAAGGGATTCGGGTCTTGCAATTGTTGCTTCGCAAGATGGTGAGATTGTGGAGGTTGACGCAGACCATATTGTTTTAAAACCAAAGGGAGCTAAAAAGAATATTACTTATAATCTTCGGGTGTTTTCCAGAACTAACCAGTACACTGCCTTTCATCAGAGGTCAATTGTAGAAAAGGGTGAAAAGGTAAAGAAGGGAGATATATTAGCTGACGGAGGCGCCATTGACCGTGGTCGTCTTGCCTTGGGAACAAATCTTTTAGTTGCTTTCATGTCTTGGCGCGGAGGAAACTTTGAAGATGCCATTATTTTATCGGAACGCTTAGTGAAAAATGATGTTTATACCTCAGTTCACTTAGAAGACTTTACGTGTGACGTAAGAGAAACAAAGCTCGGTCCTGAGGTTACCACTCCTGATATTCCAAACGTTGGTGAGGAGAAATTAAGAGATTTGGATGAGGAAGGAATTGTGCGTGTTGGTGCTGAACTCGGACCAAATGATATTCTTGTGGGGAAAATATCTCCTAAGGGTGAGGCAGACCTTACTCCAGAGGAACGTTTACTAAGAGCCATCTTTGGCGAGAAGGCAAGGGATGTGAAAGATACGTCTTTGCAGATGCCTCATGGAAAGCGCGGGCGTGTAGTAAAAGTAAAGGTATTTTCAAGAGAGGAGGGGCATAAGTTGGACCCCGGTGTCATAAAGAGAATCCACATTGAGGTGGCGCAGTTAAGAAAAGCGCAGCCCGGAGACAAGTTAGCTGGAAGACACGGAAACAAAGGAGTGGTTTCTATGGTTTTGCCAGAAGAGGAGATGCCGTTTTTGGAGGATGGAACCCCAGTAGATATTGTTTTAAATCCTATGGGAGTTGCTTCCCGTATGAATATTGGACAGATTTTAGAGACACATTTGGGTTGGGCGGCAAAAGAGCTTGGATATCTGGCTGCCACACCAGGACTTACCGGAGCTATGGAAGAGGATATTAAGGTAGAACTCAAAAAAGCAGGACTTCCAGAAGACGGAAAGATTACTTTATATGATGGCCGTGACGGAAAGGCATTTCCTGAGAAGATTACCGTGGGCTACATATATATGATGAAGTTAATTCATATGGTGGAGGATAAGATACACATGCGCTCCATTGGCCCTTATTCTTTGATTACACAACAGCCATTAGGTGGAAAGGCTCAGTTTGGAGGACAGCGCTTTGGTGAGATGGAAGTATGGGCTTTAGAAGGATATGGAGCGGCCTTTACCCTGCAAGAGATGCTTACTATTAAGTCAGATGATGTACCAGGAAGGGCTTCTACCTATGAATCAATCTTAAAAGGGAAGCCAATACAGACTCCGAATCTTCCGGCATCCTTTAATTTGTTATTGAATGAGCTACGCTCACTTTCGCTAGATGTTGAGATAAAGGAGCGTGCAGGGGCTCGAGTAAGAAGAGAACGAGAAGAAAAAGAAGCTGACAAAAAATAATGAAAGTTGTAGATTTAGAAGCCATACGAATAAAGATTGCTTCCCCAGATGTTATTCTGAGTTGGTCTCATGGGGAGGTTGTGAAACCCGAAACCATTAATTACCGTACTCAGAAGGCTGAGAAGGATGGGTTATTTGACGAGCGTATTTTTGGTCCAGAAAAGGACTTTGAGTGCTATTGCGGCAAGTACCGGAGAATACGCTACAAGGGTGTTATTTGTGACAAGTGTGGAGTGGAGGTTACCAAGTCCTCTGTGAGGCGTGAGCGTATGGCGCACATTAAGCTGGCTGTTCCATGTTCCCACATCTGGTTTTTGAGAGGAGTGCCAAGTCGTATTGGTATGATTTTGAATGTGCCGTCCCAGGCCTTGGAACGCGTAATTTATTTTGCAGCCTATATTGTCACTAGTGTGGACGAAAAGGCAAAAGCAAAGGCATTAGAAGAGATTGAAAAAGAGCAAAAGACCAAGTCCCGCGGCAAGGATGATGAAACCAAAAAGACCCTAAAAGAAGCTACTTCACGGGCAAAGGATGAGCTTAAATCTTTAGAGTTTAAACGCATATTATCTGAAGTTGAGTATCAGCAGTTGGCAATGAAGTATCCTGAGGTATTTGAGGCTGGAACAGGGGGTGAAATACTTCGTGGGTTGGCTGAACAGGTAGATATGAAAAAAGAGATACAAACAGCAAAAACAGATCTTTCAAATGCAACCCCACAGAACAGAAAGAAGGCCGCAGCCCGTCTTCGTCTCTTTCAAGGTATGCACGAGGCAGGATTGCGTCCTGAGTGGATGTTTCTTACTGTTTTACCTATACTCCCGCCAGACTTGAGACCTATGGTGCAGTTGGACGGCGGCAGATATGCTTCTTCTGACTTAAATGATTTGTATCGGCGTGTCATTAACAGGAATAACAGATTAAAGTACCTGCTTGATATTTCAGCTCCAGACGTCATCGTGAGAAATGAAAAGCGAATGCTCCAGGAGTCGGTAGACGCTTTAATTGACAACACCATGAGAAAGGGAACCATGACCCAAGCTACAACAGGTGGAAGACGTCTCTTAAAGTCATTAGCTGATATGTTAAAGGGAAAGCAGGGAAGATTCCGTCAAAATCTTCTTGGAAAGCGAGTGGATTACTCAGGAAGGTCTGTTATTGTAGTTGGGCCTCAGTTAAAGCTTGATCAGTGCGGACTTCCAAAGAGAATGGCTTTGGAGCTATTTAAACCATTTGTCATTCAAAAAGTATTAGAAAAGGAATTCGCATATAATGTTCGGGGCGCCACCCGCTTAATTGACCAGGAGACAGATGAAATCTGGGAGATTTTAGAAGAGGTGGTGCAGGATAAGCTCGTATTATTGAATAGAGCTCCTACGCTTCACCGTCTTGGAATTCAGGCTTTCTTTCCTTTATTGATTGAAGGGGAGGCAATACAGTTGCATCCATTGGTTTGCCTTGCGTTTAACGCTGACTTTGATGGTGACCAGATGGCAGTTCATGTTCCTTTGTCAAAAGAGGCGCAAACTGAAGCAAAAGAGTTAATGCTTTCTTCCGTAAATCTATTAAAACCAGCTACAGGAACTCCTGTTGTGCCACCAAGACAAGATATGGTACTCGGATGTTACTATCTTACGGGATTGGATGCTCCTGATAAGAAAAAGAAAAAGGCCTTTAGTTCTGCCGCAGAAGCCATTATGGCAGAAGAACACGGAGTTGTTGGTTTAAGACAGTTCGTCTTAGTGCGCCATGGAGATAAATTGATAGAGACAACAGTCGGACGCATTATCTTTAACGAATCTTTGCCAGAGGATATCGCCTTTATTAATGAGCAGATGTCAGCTAAATCTCTGGAACAGCTGACCGCCGACATGATTATTCGCTATTCTAACGCAGAGGTGCAGGAGACCTTAGATAAGATTAAGACTTTGGGCTTTGAGTATTCTACGAAGTCGGGAGTTTCCTGGGGTATGGATGATCTTGTTGTGCCTAGTCAAAAGCCACAGATTATGGAAGACGCAGAAAAAGAGATTCAGACCGTAGATATGCACTTTAAAAGAGGTCTGCTTTCAAAAGAAGAACATTCAGCCCGTGTTATTGAGATATGGCAGCGTGTTAAGTCAGAGATTGAAAAATTAGTCCCAGAAGCCCTTCCTAAAGGAGGTTCGGTTTTCTCTATTATTGATTCTGGAGCCCGTGGTTCCTGGTCCCAACCAGTACAGATGGCAGGGATGAAGGGTCTGGTGATTAACCCTGCTGGTCGCATTATGGAACTTCCCGTTAAGTCTTCGTTTAAGGAGGGATTTGACGTGCTGGAGTACTTTATCTCAACTCACGGAGCCAGAAAAGGAACGGCTGATACCGCACTGAGAACATCCACAGCAGGATATTTAACAAGACGTTTGGTAGATGTTTCCCATGATGTTCTTATTACAGAGAAGGATTGCAAGGAGACAAAAGGGTTTATTATAACGAAGGATGATGCTGCAGATCTTGGTCAATCCCTATCTTTGAAGATTGCAGGACGCGTGGTAAGGGAAGCTGTTGGAAAGCACGTGAAAAAGGGTGAGGTGATTGACTGGGATACGGCAAAGGAGATTTCAGACGACGAAAAAATAACAGAGGTGCATATTCGTTCCCCTCTTGCCTGCAAATCCTTTCGAGGGTTATGTCAGAGGTGCTATGGTTGGGATTTGGGTATGAATGATATGGTAGAACTTGGATCTGCAGTTGGAATTGTGGCAGCTCAATCCATTGGAGAGCCCGGTACACAGCTCACAATGAGAACCTTCCATACTGGAGGAGTTGCTGGAGGTGGAGACATTACTCAGGGTCTTCCGCGTGTTGAGGAGATTTTTGAAGGACGTGTTCCAGGGGGTAAGGCCGTTATGGCAGAGGTGGATGGCGTTGTTATAGATATAACTCCAGATAATACAATTGCAATACAGCCAAAAGGAAAAACAAGCAAAAAAGACATTATTGAGTATGTCATTCCAGTATCTCGTTCCCTGTGGGTGAAAAAGGGCAGCAGCATTCAGAAAGGCCAGCAGCTGTGTGAGGGAAACATGGATCTTAAGGAACTCTTTGAGGCTACGGGAGCTGAAACAACCCAGCAGTATATTGTCAGGGAGATTCAGAGAATCTATACTTCCCAAGGAGCCTCCATTCATGACAAACATATTGAGGTTATTACCCGTCAGATGTTCTCTAGAGTGAAAATTATAGATCAGGGAGACAGCAGATTTTCAGAGAGTGAGGTTGCTGAGCTCTCCACGCTTCTAGAAGAAAATGATAGATTAAAAAAGGCAAAGAAAAAGCCAGCAACTTTTGCGCAAACTCTCCTTGGTGTTTCACGGGTAGCTTTAACAACAGACTCTTTCCTTTCGGCGGCTTCCTTCCAGGAGACCTCTCGTGTTCTTATCCGAGCTGCACTTGAAGGCAGGGAAGATAGACTGCGGGGGTTAAAGGAAAATGTTATTATTGGCAAGCTAATTCCAGCGGGAACCGGCTTTCAGAAATAGACATCATCGTGTTATACTAAAGTCGTGGCACGACGTAAATCTATAATAAAACCAGTGTCTAGAACCCAAAAAAAGGGAAGGTTTTCTATCCCAGAGAACGCAAAACGCTGGATTTGGGGTGTGGTGATGCTAACTATAGCTGTCATCTTTCTTTTTGCCTTTATTGATAAAGGAGGAAGTGCAGGAGCCGTATTTTTTGATATAAGCCGTGCTTTGGCAGGAAAGATTGTATATATCTTTCCACTCTTTGCTCTTTTAACCGGGCTTGTTCTTTTTTCTATGGAGCGATATGGAAAGCTTCTGCCATTCTTAGCTTTATTTTTGTTTTTGCTAGGCAGTACGGGCATGGCAGCAGTATTTGCAAGGAATGCTGAGGTAGATATTCTTTTGTACGGTGGATGGATTGGATATTTGGTTTCCTGGCCTCTATTTTCTGCTTTCGGATTCTGGGTGGGAATAATTATTACCTTTGCTATTATGGCGGTAGGAGCTGTTTTATTCTGGCAGGTTCTTCCTCATCCAAGAGAACGCGATGCTTTTTCCAACACTGCTGCAGACAAGGTAAAAAAGATATTTGAACCAAAGTTTGAGGTAAGGGATGTAGAGGAAACAACGGTTTCTGAACCTATTTCTGTAGAGACAGATACCAAAGAAGGTAAAAAAGAACTAGAATCTGTTCCAATTCCACTAGCTTTACTAAGTACGTATAAAACTCCGAGTATAGAACTATTGGGAGGAGATGGTTCAGTCCCTAACGCAGGAGATATTAAGATGTACTCTTCTGTTATTAAAAAGACGCTGCAGAACTTTGATATCCCAGTGGAAATATCTGAGGTAAATATTGGACCTGCCGTTACGCAGTATGCTTTTAAACCAGCGGAAGGTATTAAGTTATCCCGTATCATAGCTTTACAGAATGATCTTGCTCTTTCTCTAGCTGCCCATCCCATTCGTATTGAAGCGCCCATACCGGGAAGATCTCTGGTTGGCATTGAGATTCCAAACAAGGTAAGGGCTACTGTAAGCCTGAGAAGTTTACTTGAAAATCCTGAGTTTAACTCTGGATCTTCTGTTCTTCCTATAGCTTTGGGTAAGGATGTTTCTGGGCGTCCAATTTTTGCTGATTTGGCCCGTATGCCCCATATGCTGGTTGCTGGAGCCACAGGGTCTGGAAAGACCATTGCCTTAAATAATATTATTCTAAGTCTAATATACCGTCACGGCCCGGATTCCTTAAGATTGGTCTTAGTAGATCCAAAGCGCGTAGAGTTTCCTGTGTATAATGACCTTCCGCATCTTTTAACTCCTGTTATCTTAGATACCGAGCATACCGTGAATATATTGAAGTGGATGATAAAGGAGATGGAAAGGAGATTTAAGCTGTTTTCTGAGGTTCGGGCAAGGGACATTGCTTCTTATCGTGCCATGTACACAGAAGAGCTGAAAAAGCATGAAGGCACAAAAGAAGAGGTTGAGATGGAGCAGATACCCTATTTAGTCATTGTTATTGATGAGTTGGCTGACTTAATGGCATCTCGAGGAAAGGAAATTGAAGCCTTGATTGTGAGATTGGCCCAGATGGCAAGAGCCGTTGGTATACATTTGGTTCTTGCAACTCAGCGTCCATCTGTTGAGGTTATTACAGGATTAATTAAAGCCAATATTACGGCTCGCGCGGCTTTTCAGGTAGCTTCTCAGGTTGATTCAAGAACTATTTTGGATATGGCCGGAGCCGAGAAACTTCTTGGAAGGGGAGATATGTTATTTATATCAACTGAGTATTCAAAGCCAAGACGTATTCAGGGTACCTTTGTTTCAGATAAGGATGTAAAGAAGGTAGTAAACTGGATTGCAAAGGAAAATGGTACTGCAGAGGGTCAGCTTGAAGATGATGATCTTTCTTCTTCGGCTGCTGAGTCCCTGGAGATGCCATCTGGAATTGCTTCAGAAACCGGAGATGATGATCCTATATATGAAGAGGCGCGTCGTCTGGTGGTGGAGACGAGAAAAGCATCAGCTTCATTTCTTCAGCGTAGATTAAAACTCGGATATGCAAGAGCCGCTCGTCTACTTGATATAATGGAAGATAGGGGTGTTGTTGGTCCAGCTGACGGGGCGAAACCAAGGGAGATATATGTTGCAGCTCCAGAACCTGGTTCACAAAAGAGTGATTGGGGGAGTCCTAAACTTGGGGAATAAGAGTATATTGATTATAATAAAGGTATATGCCTCGCAAAAAGATAGAAAAAAATAAAAACGAAAGAGTAGATCTGCAGGAAGCATTAGAAGAGATTAAGCAGAGATTTGGAGAGGGAGTGATTATGAAGCTCTCAGACGTTGGAGCGGTTGACGTGGATGTGATATCCACGGGTTCTCCTTCTATGGATTTAGCTTTGGGCGTGGGAGGAGTTCCCAGAGGCAGAGTAATTGAGATTTATGGGATTGAGAGTTCAGGGAAGACCACATTAGCCCTCCATATTTTAGCTGAAGCCCAGAAAAAAGGAGGAATAGTGGCCTTTATTGATGCTGAACACGCTCTTGACCCTGATTATGCAAAGCGTCTTGGAGTAAAGGTAAATGATATATTAATCTCCCAACCAGATTCAGGAGAGCAGGCTCTGCAGATTGTAGAGACACTTGTAAGGTCAGGCGAGGTGGATGTCATTGTTATTGATTCGGTAGCTGCCCTAACCCCAAAGAATGAGATTGCAGGAGAGATGGGAGAGTTTCAGATTGGTCTGCAGGCAAGATTAATGTCTTCTGCCTTAAGAAAGCTTTCTGCTATTGTAGCAAAGAGCGGAACTACCGTTATCTTTTTAAACCAGATACGAATGAAGATTGGGGTAATATTTGGTAATCCTGAGACTACACCAGGTGGTCTGGCTCTCAAATTCTACTCTTCTGTTAGAATTGAGTTAAGAAGAGCAGCTCAAATAAAGTATGGGGATGAGATAATTGGTTCTGGAATTCGGGCAAAGGTAGTAAAGAATAAGGTGGCGGCTCCCTTCCGGACAGCTGAGTTCAATATCTACTACAACGAGGGTATTTCATACGAAGCTGATCTTTTAAACGCAGCGGAAAAAGAAGGAATAGTTACGAAAGCCGGTTCTTGGTTTCAGTATAATAAAAAACGACTCGGTCAGGGTCTTGAGAGTGCCAGGACATATTTAAAAGAGAATCCAGATATTGCCAAAGAAATCCGAGCTGAATTATTTGGAGGTAGCAGAAAGGAGTCCTAGAGTACGGGATCGCTTAATAGCTCTAGTCACTTTTCTTTGATGGGATGCACAAAGTCCTGTCTTTTTTTTAGGACGTATTTTGCCAAGGCCCGAGATAAATCTATTTAGGGTGTAGGTATCTTTAAAGTCTACCTCCTTTATATTTCGTTTACAGAGATAACAGTCCATGATTAGAATGGCACGTCTTTTGCGTCTATATCTTCTTGTTCGTCAATAATAGGTATTTCTTCCTTTGGTTTTTCCTCCGAGGGTTTTTCCTCTGATGTGGAGGGTTGATCTTCCTGTGTCGCTCCTCTTGGTCCGAGCTGAAGGGATTCTGCAATAATCTCAGTCCTATATTTTTTAACGCCTGTACTATCCTCCCAAGATCTGGTTTCCAAACGTCCCTCAATAAACACCAAACTTCCCTTTTTGAGGTATTGTCCTGCAATTTCGCCTAACCTTCTCCACGCTACAATGCCGTGGAATTCGGTTTTCTGCTGGCGCTGTCCCTCCGGGTCATTCCAGATGCGGTTTGTTGCCATGCGAAAAGATGTCACGGTTTGCCCTGATGGAGTGGTTCTCATCTCAGGATCCGCCACCACATTTCCCACTAGCATTACTTTGTTTACATTCATTAAGTTGTAGCTTCTTTAAATATTTCTTTTAACTTTTCGTCAATCTCCTTGGCATCTGCTTTTACATTGGTTCCATCTGTTTTTGGCCTGAGTTGAGGGGTCTTTTGTGTTATTTCAGATACCTTAGTAATTTTGTTGAGTAACATATATCTAAGAATAGAGGTGTTTCCCTTGAGTTTTACTTCCAGTTCTTTTAGTTTTTCTGGATTAAAAGTGAAGGTAAGAGTAGTAATATTGCTCTCATTCTGCTTTTTTATTGGGTATGCGAGTTTGGTTCTCTTTCCAATATTTTGATTGCTCAAAAGTCCTCCCTGTTCCTGTAAAGAGGAGACGAGTGTGCCAATCAAGTCATTCATCTCTTCCTCGCCTAAAAGGGGAGAGAGAATAAGGGTCAGTTCATAGTTCTTCATGAAATTCATTATACCCGTTTTCCTTTTTGAGTCAAGCAATCTTGATATTTCTTCTTAAAAGAGTATATAATTTATGATTATGGCAACAATTGAAAAATCCGTATTTCGTGAGTATGATATTCGAGGAATTGCAGGGAAAGAGTTTACAGCAGAGGAGATTGCAAAGTATGAAAAGTGGTATGGCCCTTTTCCTGGAATTACACTTACACCAGAAGCCGTCTTGGAGATTGGAAAGGCATATGGGACCATTATTCTTCGCAGTGGCGGCACAAAGGTTTTGGTAGGATATGAGGTAAGACCCTATGCAAAAGAGCTGAAACAAGCTTTTATTGAAGGAATACGCTCTACTGGATGTAGTGTGGTTGATGCTGATATTTCATTAACCCCAATCATTTACTTTGCCACAGCCTTCCTTGAGTTTGATGGAGGGGTAAATATTACAGGAAGCCACAATGTTTACTTTTACAATGGCTTTAAGCTGATGAAGAAAGGAGTCTGGCCTCTGTTTGGACAAGAGCTTCAGGGGATGCGTAAGATGATAGAGGCAGAGGACTATGAAAAGGGTGCGGAAGGAGGATATGAGACCCTTGATGTATTTGTGGCCTACAAAAAGTACTTCCTTTCCAACACTACACTTGCACGTAAACTGAAGATTGTTATTGATACTGGAAATGGGTCAGCTGGAATATTTACTCCAGATCTCTTTCGTGACCTTGGATGCGAAGTAATAGAGCTGTATACCAAACCCGATGCAACATTTCCCAATCATGATCCGGATCCTGAGGGTCCCCAGAATATGAGGGACCTAGGAAAGAAGGTTGTAGAGGAGAAGGCAGATTTAGGTATTGCCTTTGACGCTGACGGAGACCGGGTTGGATTCGTTGACGAGCAGGGCAGGTTTATCTCAGCTGATCTTCCACTACTGCTCTTTGCGAAAGACGCCCTCTCAAGAAACCCTGGCAAGAAGATTCTTTATGATACAAAGTGCTCACAGCTCTTAGAGGAACTTATTCCAGAGTATGGTGGTATTCCTATGATGCATAGGACGGGTCACGCACCTATTAAAGAAACACTCCGGAAAGACACTAATATTATCTTTGGGGGAGAGGTATCAGGGCACTTCTTCTTTGTAGAAAACTATTTTAAGATTGATGACGGCGTCTTTGCCGCAGGAAAGATGCTGGAGTTGTTTTCCAAGCAAAAGGAAGCATTCTCTTCGTTATTTGAGAACTTTCCCAAGCGCATCAGGACTCCTGAAATTAAGCTTCCGTGTGATGATGAAGAAAAGTTTGCTGTTATAGAGCAGATAACAAAAAGCTTGAAAAAGCAGTTTAATGCAGTATTGATTGATGGAATACGTATTCAAGTGACTGAGAAAGGATGGGGCATTGTAAGGGCATCCAATACCTCACCTTATATTACAGTTCGAGTAGAGGGGGCTTCAAAGGAGGAGGTTTTACGCATTAAAAATATTCTTGCCGATGAGCTGGAGAAGTTTCCTGAAGTGAAAGATAAATTAAACCGTTCTGAGGTTGCGGTCCTTGAAGGGAAACTTGGTTGGGTTTAGCGTATGATTAAGGCATTTATCTTTGATTCAGATGGAGTGTTGGTTGATACAGAGACGGTCAACGAACAGGCCTATTTCGAGGTTGTCCAAAAAGCTGGTATCACACCACTAACCTCAGAAGAGTATAAAGAGTATTCAGGTTTAACAGGAAGAGAGTTTTTACAGAGGGTTCTGGAAAAGAGAGGAGTAGATAAAGACCCGGCATCTTTAGCCAAAGAAAAGACTAGGAGAGCTATAGAACTACTTAGCCAGAAGGATATTCCAGTGTTTGAAGGAGTGAGAGAACTATTAAGCGCACTAAAGGATAGGGGTTTGAAAATTGGAGTTGCTACTTCCGCATCTAAAGAAAGAGCTCAGATGATTTTTTCAGAGACAGGTCTTGGTAAAGCAGTAGATGTGATTGTTACTGGAGGAGATATTCGTCACGGTAAACCAAATCCCGAGATATTTCTCCTTGCAGCTGAGAGATTACAGATTCAGCCAGAAGAGGTGATTGTGATAGAGGATGCTACAGCCGGTGTGGAGGCTGCAAAGACTGCTGGTATGTTTTGCATTGGGAAAGATAACCACGTGGGGCAGGACTTAACAAAAGCAGACCTTATTGTGGAAAGTTTAACAGAGCTTGATCTTGATCAGCTATTATCTTGAGAGAAGCCCAACCTTGCTTCTGACATCCTGCATGGTGGTTGAGGCAATAGCTTCAGCTTTTTGAGCACCCTTTTTTAAAGTTTCTTCAATATATACCTCTCTTTTCTCCAGGTCTTTTTTCTTTTCGTAAAATGGAGCTAATTTCTTGACCAAGAGTTCAGCTAAAGATTTCTTGAAAGCAGCGTACCCTTTTCCCTTGAACTTCTTCTCCAGCTGAGCTATTGTCTCCCCCGAGAATTCTGAGTATATAGTTAGCAGATTTGATATTCCTGGTTTTCTTGCTGAATTATAAGTGATGGCACTCCCTGTGTCGGTGACAGCCGCATTAATTTTGGCTTTTATATCTTTTGGTTCGTCAAAAAGGGAGATAGAAGATGCTGTATCATCTGTTTTTGACATCTTTGCCTTTGGATTGGTTAGAGACATAATTCTTGCCCCTTCTTTTGGAACAATCTCTTTTGGAATAACAAAGGTCTCTCCGTACTTTAAGTTAAACTTGCGAGCCAACTTTCTTGTTAGCTCAAGATGCTGAGTCTGGTCTTCTCCTACTGGGACTGCTTGCGTCTGATACAGCAGGATGTCTGCGGCCATTAAGGTAGGGTAGGTTAATAGGCCTGCGTTCACATTACTCTTTTGTTTCTGGGATTTATCTTTGAATTGGGTCATGCGCTCCAGTTCAGCTATGGGAGTTAAGGTATTCAGTATCCAGGCAAGTTCCGTGTGTTCTGATACGTCAGACTGCACAAAGAGCACACACTTTTCAGGATCAATACCAACTGATAGGAGTTCCGTAGTTTTTTCAAGAATAGATTTCTTAAACTCTTTTGGATCTTGAGGAGCAGTAAGAGCGTGCAAATCCACAATAGGAAAGAAACACTCGTTTTTCTCCTGTAGCTCAATCCATTGCCGAACTGCCCCTAGATAGTTTCCTATATGCAGAGACCCTGTTGGCTGAATACCAGAAAGAATTCTCATAATTACACTTCAATTATAACAGGTAGTACCATTGGTTTTCTCTCTGTCTTTTCAAACAGATAGTCGCTAACATTCTTTTTCATATCTTCTCTTACATTTACCCAGTTTACAGCTCTATTGGAAGAAGACGATTTATTTATTGATTGAATGACGCGCTTTCTAACCTCTCTGAGTAAGGTCTTTGATTCTTTTAGATAGATAAATCCTCTTGAGATTATGTCAGGGGATCCTTTTACTCGTCCTGTTTTGCGATCCACAACAGCAATTACCACAAACATACCTTCTGCAGAGAGATTCTGTCGGTCGCGTAGTACTACCTCTCCAATATCTCCTACTCCAAGGCCGTCTACTAAGACAACAGGCACGGAGGTCGTCTTTTTATCTATAGAGATGCCCTGCTTGGTTACATTCACAATCTGACCATTCTCTATTGTAGCTATATTCTTTACTGGAATACCAGTCTGCTCAGCCAACTTTGAATGAGTGTACAGCATAGAGAATTGTCCATGAATCGGAATAAAGCATTGCGGCTTTATGAGCTTAATAATTTTTCTTAATTCTTCCTGTCCTGCGTGGCCAGAAGCGTGAATGTCCATCATCTTGTAATGAAAGACTTCAGCGCCCTGTCGGTACAATTTGTCTTTTACAAACTGAACAGAGCGTTCGTTTCCGGGAATAACAGAAGAGGAGAAGATAAGAGTGTCTCCTTTCTGAATCTTAATATTAGGATGTTCTCCGTTTGCAATGCGCATCATGACTGCCCTTTCTTCTCCCTGAGCTCCCGTACCCATGATGGTAATTTTTGAGTCGGGACGTTTCATAATATCCTTTGTCTTTAAAAGGGTTCCCTTTTTTATCTTCATGTACCCAATCTTTTGAGTGATCTCAACATTTGTCTTCATAGAGTATCCTTCCAGAGCCACGTTTCTCCCATATTTTTCAGATAGGGTAATAATCTGTTGGACACGGTTGATTAGAGAAGCAAAGGTAGCTGAGATGATTCTTCCTTTGGCTTCTTTGAATATCTTGTCTAAGTTTCCCATAATTACTCTCTCAGATAAAGAGTGGTCTGGTTGTTCGGCATTCGTGGAGTCTGACATTAACAGTAGGATTTTCTCCTTCCCTATTTGTTCTAAAAGCTTGTAGTCAGTAGGGGTTTCGTTTACCGGATCGTCATCAAACTTGAAGTCTGATGTATGCAAAATGTTTCCTACGGGAGTTCGGATTAAAAGACCGTAGTTGTCTGGAATATTGTGGTTCTGCTGGAAGGTTTCAATCTTAAAGGGTCCTAATGTGAACTTTTGCCGGTTTCTGATGGTAATGATATTCAGTTTGGGCTGTCCCTTAAAGTCGTCCTGACGTTTTAAGATAATGGCTCTTCCTAAGGCTCCCGTATAAATAGGAGGATTTCCTATATTAGGTACGATGTATGGAATTGCTCCTATGTGGTCATAATGCCCATGGGTGATTACGATACCTACTATATCCTTTTCTCTTCCCTTGAGAGGGGAAATATTGGGAATTGTGTGGTCAATGCCCGGTAAATCCTCTCCTGGCATACCAAAACCCACGTCAATTATGAGTATTTTTCTTTTGTACTCCAAAAGCATCATGTTTCGACCAACCTCACCTAATCCTCCCAAAGGGGTTATCTGTACTCGTTCTTGTGTTTGTGATTCTGTCATATTAGTTAGTTATTTTTTAGTGTGCCCAGAGTGGGATTTGAACCCACACGCCATTGCTGACATAGGCTTCTGAAGCCTACGCGTCTACCAGTTCCGCCACCTGGGCTATTTGAATGTGCGTTTTGTCTTTATATACCAGTTTGCAATATTAGAAAAGCGTTTTGATGGGTCAGCAATCACTGAATCGTCTTTAAGGGTTCCGTGAATATTGGAGTTTGTAATATACAAGAAAGGCTCGTCATACAAAAATATTGCGGGCGTGTCTTTTAAAACTATTGCTTGAAGTTCATTATATAACCCTATTCTTTCCTCTTCATCCATCTCTCTTCGTATTTGTTCCAATAGACGATCTGCTTGTTTGTTATCGTAGACCGAGAGATTCAGTCCGGGATCTTTTACCTGAGAGGAGTGCCAGAATGGAAATGGGTCTGGAATTATACTTAAGATTTCTCCGAACAAGAGTACCTGATAATTTCTTGGTTTTATTATGTCCCGTTCAAGTTCTGAAACAGAGAAGGATGTAATTTTTACATCAACTCCAAATGAGCTCCACTGCTCTTTTATCTTTTCTGCAATCTCTAGCATTATAGTTTGATTTAATGTGACTAATTCTATTGCTAGGGATATTTGTTCTGAGGGCTGATTAAAACAGAGTTCGTCTAATTTAGCTCTCGTAGATGGTCCTACGGTACCCGTGCCTTTGGTAAGTCCTGTTGGTTGCAGTACATCTTCTGCATACTTTTCCTGAAAGGAAATTACTGCGGCTTGCGTAGAAGGGCCAAATACTCCGTTTACGGTTCCCAGTGGGTACACCTCTGGATCTTTAGCTAGACACTCTTGCAGACTTCTGACCTGGGCTCCTTGACTACCTCTTTGGAGGTTTGAGGTAATGGAACCTGAGGTCTCTTGAAAGGTTTTTACAAATACTCCTTCTTCTTTGGTATATCCATTATCTTCAATTAAAGCTGTAGCTTTAGTTATATCCTGGGATTCTGTTGGAATCTCTGCTGTGTTAAACGCGTGAGAGGGAAGTGGGGAGTTTACAATAATTCCATACTCTCCAAATACCTCCTTTACAATACGTTCTTTGTCTAGGGATAAGGCAAGGGCATCCCTAATACTTTGTTTTTCCACGATATCCGCTTCTACATTAAAGAATAAGGCAAAGTATCTTGGAAGGGCAAGTTCGTGTACTATTCCTGTTCTTATACGGGCAAGTAAAGTAGTTGAGGAAAGTGTCAGGTTGTGCACCTGGCCTTTTTGAGCAGCCTCAATGAGCTTTTCCTCTGTTTCGTAAAATCTTAAAACAATGGATTGAATATATGGTATCTGTTCGTAATAGTTTAGATTGGGCCTTAATCGGAGTTCTATTATATTTCCTTCAGAACTTCGTTTGCTGCTTGCTATCTTGTAAGGGCCGGTTCCAATAGGTTGTAGGTTATATAAGGAAAGAGCCGCTTTTTCAGGGCTTATATTTTCCCATATGTGGGCAGGAAGAATAGGGAGGGTTAGGCGTTCAATAAAAGGAGCATATGGTTCTCTGAGTTCAAATCTTACTCTTAACTCTGAAACTTTTAAAACCTCCACCCCCACCCAGTTGGCTCTTACGGGCGACTTGTAGGCAGAGTCTTTTAGTGCCTGTACCGTGAATACAATGTCATCTGATGTGAATGGTTTTTCATCGTGCCAGAAAACATTTTCCTTAAGGTTTACAATAATGGTCTTTCCTCCATTTTCAACAGTTACGTTCTTTGCCAAGTCGTTGACCACTTCTCCATCCTCACCGTATTTCATAATTCCTGAGAATATAAGTTGCACTAAGTCACGGTCTACATCCTGGGTGCTTCCATACAATGGATTAATAAAGCGGGGAGAGCCTACAATACCCTCAACCATTTCACCTCCTCTTTTAGGAACTATTTCTGTCTGTTCTACATACACTGATCTGGTTAAGGTTATAAAGGAGACAACAAACAAAACAAGCAGAATACCCAGAAGCATTCTTTCGTTACTTGAGAGAAGTTTTCCAATATGTCTCCATTGGGAGAATGTTGGCATCTTGGCACTAGAAAAAGAATTAAGTATGCGTGGCACGTTTTTTAATACGCTCTAGATTACGAGATCTACAAGAGCGAGTATGATAAAAGCAGCGGTTAACACTATGGTAGCCCAGTAAAGTTTTTGCTGCAGTCCACGGCGAGTTGCATAGGCTCCTCCTCCATCTCCTCCCCCAAAGGCTGCACCAAGGGCTGTTCCTCTCTGCTGGAGCAGAATAAAGACAATAATGGTTACTGCGACTACTATTTCAGCTATTGTTAGTATTGGCATGTTAAGTAATTCGTCCTTTTGATGTTATTGCAAGTACAACACTCATTCCCCATACGACCAATGTGGTCCACAATAGAGGCATAAGTCCTGTTATAATGAGTTCTACAAAGACAATATCTACCACCCAGACCATTAGAATGTTAATAACTAATCCAAAGAGTCCGAGTGTCAGGAGTCTGATTGGAAGGGTAATCATCTTTAAAATAGGTTTAATTACCGCGTTAATCAGTCCCAGCAGAATTCCTGCATATACCAAGGTTAGCATTGTCCCTTCAAGCTCTACGAGAGGGATATAGCGCACGGCAATCCATAGGCCGCCGATTCCAGCTACCACCTGCAAGAGAATGTTCAAAAGCATATGATTATGTTATCTTATCTGTGTTTTGAAAGCAAGTCAACCCTGTGAAGCTTTCTATGATAAGTAATGGCAAAACGGTGTGCTTCGTCCCGAATATGCAAAATAAGATTAGATATTCCACTACTTAAGTCTTTTAATAAAGTTGCTTCTCTTTTTTGAGGAAAGAATAACTCGTTATTTTTTTTAGCAATGGCTCCTACTTTTATTCTTTTCTGCTGTTCTTTTGTCATTGATTTTAAGGTAGAAGACAGCTGTCCCTTTCCACCGTCAATAATCATGAGTTCAGGATACTTCCATTCTTTGTGCTTTAGTCGTCTTAAGATAAGTTCTTCCATCATAGCAAAGTCATTTGGAGTGCCTGTTATGTGTATCTTAAACTTTCTATACTCCGACTTTGCTGGTTTTCCGTTCTCAAAGACAACCATGGAACCAGTAGCTTCTTTACCCTGAATATTGGAAATATCGTATGCCTCTACTCTGCGTATGTTCTTTCGTGTGTTTAAGAGTTTTTGAAGATTTTTATTTGTTTTATCCCAGTCTATTGGAGTTCTTTGATAGTAAGGAGTAAGAATTCTTGAGTGCGCAATTATTGCTTCTAAATCCTCAATTTGATCTCTTAATCTGCCTGCCTTTTCATATTCATGGGCCTTTGAAGATTCTTTCATTTCTTTACGAAGAGATCTTATGACTGAGGTTCTTTTTCCTTTGAGTACTGCGGTGAGGTTTTTGATGTCTTTTTTGTATATGGTAATTTCTGGTTTGTTTCCAGGGCAGAGATTAAGATGGCAGTACTGACAGGGGCGTACAGTGTGTGTCTTAGTTGTTAGATAGGGGAATGCCTTTCGTAGGTTTCTTAGTGTTCTTTTTAAAGGCTTTCCTTCCACAAAGGGGCCAATATATGTTATTTTCTTATCTTTTGGTTGGTGGGTAATAAATACCCTTGGAAGAGTTTCTTTTGTTATTGCAACAAAAAAGTAGTTCTTGTCATCTTTCCACATGACATTATACTTTGGAGTACGTTTCTTAATGAGTTGAGATTCCAAAAGCAGAGCCTCAATCTCAGAGTCGGTTTCTATATATCCAACTTTCTTTATCTGCTCCATAAACAAGTTATCCCTGTATGAGGGTTGTTTGAAGTGATTTTGAATACGTGCTTTAAGGCGTGCTGCCTTACCTATATATATAACCTCTTTTGCACCTTTAAATGCATATACTCCAGGAGTATTGGGAATTGATACAATATTATCTATTTTTATGTATTTAAAACTACCCATATAGTCATTATTCATTGTTTTTAGATAAAAAAGAAGACCGTCTAGTCTGTTTTCGCTTGCGCGATTGCAGACTAGACGGCAGTAGCATTCCTGTCAGGGAGTATGATTCTCCCCTTTTTGGACATTTATGCCTTTGTTGTGGGCCAGTCATTAGTTGGCCATTTTCCGAAACACAGAAAGGTTTCTAATGATAGATACCTTCCCAGTAATGTCGTTGTCGAGAGATACATTCATATATCTATTCAGTGAGACCTGTGGCGTTCTCTCGTTCTACCACAGGCCAAAACTAGGGGCTTTCCTTTTCACGTTCACCTCTCCTCTTAGGTGCTTACGAGTGTCGGTTTAATGACTCCGACTCTCGTTTATACTTTATATATCTGTGGAAAGAAAATGTCAATGCTTATTATACACACAAAGAGTCAGTCCTTGATTTCTCTTTATTCTTCGTGTATACTAATCCGCATTGCCTTATGAAAAATACTATTCGCATCAGAGGAGCTAAGGTCCACAACTTAAAGAATGTGAGTGTGGACATTCCCAAAGATAAACTTGTTGTCATTACCGGACTTTCTGGTTCGGGTAAATCCTCTCTTGCGTTTGATACTCTGTATGCTGAAGGTCAGAGAAGATATGTGGAGAGTTTGTCAGCATATGCCCGTCAGTTTCTGGGTATTATGGACAAACCCGATGTTGAAAGTATTGAAGGTATCTCACCTGCCATTGCAATAGACCAGAGAAAAGGGTCACATAATCCTCGTTCCACAGTTGGAACTATTACGGAGATATATGATTATCTCCGGCTTTTGTTTGCAAGAATTGGCATACCGCATTGTCCTGAGTGCGGAAATCCTGTAAGCCGCCAGTCAGTTACGCAGATTGCAGACCAGATATTAAAGCAACCAGTAAATTCTGAAATTGGTATTCTTGGTCCATTAGTCAGGCACAGAAAGGGTGAACATAGGGGAGTCTTGGAAGAGGTTGAGCGTGGAGGTTTTGTACGGGTCAGGATAGATGGCATTGTGTGTCGTCTGGAAGAGGCACTACAACTGGAGTTAGATAGACAGAAGTATCATTCCATTGAGGTTGTGGTAGACAGGTTAGTTATTGAAAAGGAACTTGATCGTCCTCGTCTAGTTGATTCTTTAGAAACTGCTCTGCGGCTTGGGAAAGGGCTTGTTATGGTGCAAATTCAAGACCCAAAGAAGAAAAAGCCGGAGGTTTTAATATTTTCTGAGAGATTTGCCTGTGAAGACTGTGGGGTTAACCTTCCTGAGATTGAGCCACGTATCTTTTCTTTTAACTCTCCCTTTGGAGCATGTACTTCATGTCAGGGATTGGGAGAGAAGTTGGAGGTCTCACCCGAGCTTGTTATTCCAAATCCTAGTCTATCTGTTGCGGAAGGCGCTATTTTCCCTTGGGCTCGTGCTTCCCATAAGGTTGGAAGACAAGGATTCTTTTGGTGGAAGTTGGAAGAACTGTCTAAGGTAGCAGGATTTTCTCTTCAAAAACCCTTCAAGGCGCTTTCCAAAAAGACGCAGCAGCTGATATTGAACGGAGATGGAGACTTTGAGGGTGTAATTCCGTGGTTGGAGAGAAGATATCATGAGACTGACTCTGAACACGCAAGAGAAGAGATAGAGCAGTATATGATAGAAAGGGTGTGTGAGAAGTGTGAAGGTAGGCGTCTAAAGCCAGAAGTCCTTTCAGTTACAATAGCTGGAAGTTCTATTAACGACATTGTAACAATGCCAGTTGAGAACTCGCGTGACTTTTTTAAGAGTCTAAAGAATATATTAAAAGAAGGGGAAAAGAAGATAGCTCTCCCAATAGGAAAGGAAATTGAGAGCAGATTGCAGTTCTTAATGGATGTTGGATTGGATTATCTGACTCTATCAAGAAAGGCAGGAACGCTTTCAGGAGGTGAGGAGCAGAGAATACGTCTAGCTACCCAGATAGGCTCAAAACTCACTGGAGTACTATATATACTAGACGAACCCTCCATAGGCCTTCATTCAAGAGACCAGGATAGATTGATTACTACTCTCAAGCAGCTTCGAGACCTGGGAAACAGCGTTGTTGTTGTAGAACACGATCCCGCAACCATTATGTCAGCTGACTGGATTATTGATGTAGGTCCTGGGGCTGGAAAACACGGAGGGGAGATAATCTTTAAGGGAACCCCAAAGCAGATTCTAAAGTCCTCAACTCTTACGGGCCAGTATCTTTCTGGGAAAAAGAAGATAGATATTAAACAGCGCGCGCAAGGTAACGGAAAGTATCTTGTAGTAAAGGGAGCGAAAGAGCACAACTTAAAAGATATTGATGTAAAGATTCCTTTGGGTAAGTTTGTTTGTATTACCGGGGTTTCGGGTTCTGGAAAGTCTTCTTTTGTGAATGATATTCTAGCCCGTTCTCTGTTAAGAAAGTTTTACCGGGCAAAGGATGAGCCAGGGGAGCATAAAGAAATTACCGGAACTGAGCACTTAAACAAAGTGGTCTTGGTGGATCAGTCGCCTATTGGCAGGACTCCAAGGTCTAATCCCGCAACCTATACTACAGCTTTTTCTGTTATTCGAGAGTTATTTTCCAGGACCAAGGAGTCAAAGATTAGAGGATATACTCCCGGGCGTTTCTCTTTTAACGTTAAGGGTGGAAGGTGTGAGGCATGTGAAGGACAGGGATTAAAGAAGATTGAGATGTATTTTCTCCCAGATGTGTATGTGGAGTGTGAGGAGTGTGGAGGAAAGAGATATAACAAGGAGGTTCTGGAGATTGAGTATCGTGGGAAGAATATTGCAGATGTGCTTTCTATGACCGTGGAAGAGGGTATGGAATTTTTCAAACATATTCCTTCGGTCTTCGCAAAGTTGAAGACCTTGCATGAGGTGGGTTTGGGATATATTGAGTTGGGGCAGCCAGCTCCGTCTTTGTCTGGAGGTGAGGCTCAGCGTGTGAAGTTAGCTACAGAATTAGCCAAGAAAGCTACAGGAACTACATTATATATATTGGATGAACCTACAACCGGACTGCACTATGACGATGTTGGGAAACTCCTCAGTGTTTTAGGTGAGCTTGTTGCAAAGGGGAATACCGTAATTGTTATTGAGCACCAGTTAGATGTAATAAAGTCAGCTGACTGGGTTATTGATATGGGTCCAGAAGGCGGGGAACAGGGAGGATACATTGTGGCTGAAGGTACTCCAAAGGAGATAGCAAAGATAAAGAAATCTTATACTGGACAGTATCTTAAAGCTGTTTGAGGATTGACAGGGGTACTGTTTTGTGGTATTTAATTCTTAGTTTATATGGCAGCTAACTTTTCTACGGAAATATAGCAAAGGATCGTAGTAATGGATGATAAGTTTGTTGATCTTGTGCAAGCCGCAGCGGAAGCTCGGGGCGAATCACCGGTTCCCAGGAAGTGCATCGTTGATGCCCTTGATATAATTGAGCGCAAAGAAGCAGACGTGGAGCGTTATCCAGGAGGAGTTCCTTCTCTGATGGATGTTTTCACTCTTGCGACTCAGCTGCATCAGGAGAGCGCCTAAGAATCATAGATCGCGCAAAACAAGGCCGTCACATAGTGGTGGCCTTTTTTTACTTCTATATGTCTTGACATTTCTTTTGATTCCTATAAGATAGGAAATTAGCAGTCGAAACGCTTAAGTGCTAAAAACTAATATAATTTAATGACTATTAAACCATTAGCCGACCACATATTAATTGAGCCCCTCAAGCAAGAGGAGAAGACAGAGTCTGGAATTTTGCTCCCAGATACCGCAGAAAAGGACAGGCCTGAGCAGGGACGGGTTATTGCAGTTGGGCCAGGAAAGACAGGCAAGGACGGAAAGCGTATTTCCATGGACGTAAAAGAGGGAGATATCGTACTCTTTACTAAGTACGCGCCTACTGAAGTTACAGTGAGTAATATAGAATATTTAATCGCCAAGGCAGATGATATCTTGGCAGTAATTGAACAATAATATGGCTAAAGAAATTCTTTTTCAGGAAGATGCAAGAAAACGTCTAAAAGACGGAGTGGACAAGGTAGCGAATGCAGTAAAAGTAACCTTGGGTCCAAAGGGAAGGAACGTTGTATTAGACGAGGGATTTGGCTTACCAACTATTACAAATGATGGAGTTACCATAGCTCGTAAGATTGAGATTGAGGACAAGGCAGAGAATATGGGGGCCGAAATTATAAAAGATGTAGCTTCAAGGGCAAATGATACTGCAGGAGACGGAACTACGACAGCTACCATCTTAACTCAGGCTATTGTTGCAGAGGGATTAAAGAATGTAACAGCTGGAGCCAATCCTTTGGCCTTGAAAAGAGGCTTGGAAAAGGCATCAGCTAACGTAGTTGAGTTTCTATCTTCTTTAGCAAAGCCAGTTTCTACAAAGGAAGAGATGATGCAGATTGCCACTATTTCTGCGGAAGATGTTGAAATTGGCACCTTAATCGCAGAGGTTATGGAAGAAGTTGGAAAGGATGGGGTTATTACAGTAGAGGAGTCCCAGACCTTTGGTATTCAAAAAGAGATTGTAAAGGGATTACAGTTTGACCGTGGATATATTTCTCCTTATATGATTTCAAATCCAGAGCGCATGGAGGCGATTTTAGATGATCCTTACATTCTTGTAACAGATAAGAAGTTGTCTTCTATCCAGGAGCTTCTGCCAGTACTTGAGGCTGTGGCTAAATCAGGAAAGAAAGAGCTTGTTATTATTGCAGAAGATGTGGATGGAGATGCTCTAGCCACCTTAGTGGTAAACAAGCTGAGAGGAATAATGAATGTTCTTGCTGTAAAGTCTCCGGGATTTGGAGATAGAAAAACAGAAATGCTGCAGGATATAGCTGCCGTAACCGGAGCTACGTTAATCTCAGAAGAGCTCGGAATTGCTTTAGATAAAATAGAGTTGAGTCAGTTGGGTTCAGCAAGAAGAGTAGTTGCAACCAAGGATGACACAACTATTGTTGAAGGAAAGGGTGATAAGGAAGTAATTGATTCTCGGGTTAATCAGTTAAAGACTCAGCTTTCAAATACAGAATCTGAGTTTGATAAGGAAAAACTACAAGAAAGATTAGCTAAGTTAATTGGAGGTGTTGCCGTAATTAAAGTTGGAGCGGCTTCAGAAGTTGAACAGAAGGCAAGACAGCATAAGACAGAGGACGCGCTTGCCGCTACTAAAGCTGCGGTGGAGGAGGGTATGGTTGCAGGAGGAGGAGTGGCCTTATTGCGTGGTGCAAAAAACCTTAGAAATCTAACTCTTGAAGATCCAGAGGAGCAGCTGGCAGTGCAGATTCTCAGGAGAGCTTTAGAGGAGCCTATTCGTCAGATTGCAAATAACGCCGGAGTTGACGGCTCTGTGGTTGCCGCTGAAGTTATAAAAACAGAGAGTGAGTTTGGATATAATGCCGCAACCAACAAGTATGAGAACTTAATGGAGGCTGGAGTTGTAGATCCAAAGAAGGTCGTAAGAGTAGCTTTGGAGAATGCAGTGTCAGCAGCCGCTATGCTTTTGACTACTGAAACATTAGTTGTAGAGATTCCAGAGAAAGAAGATAAAAATCCAGGTCCCGCCATGCCTCCAATGGGAGGAATGGGAGGGTTCTAAACACTACAAAGCCCCTGAAAGGGGGTTTTTGGCTTGACATTTATTCTAAATTCTGGTATGTTTTCCACCAGTAGTAGAGATGTACGATGTCCTTGGGAGGTATTGGTAATGAAAATTGAAATCCTATTTGCTGAAGATGTTTCTTCTGAGCGAGCTAAGGAGTCCTTAGGAAAACTCAATCTACCCAGTGAATTCATTGAGCTTCCCCCATTCGGTGACCTCGCCTTTTTTTCTGTCGAGGTGCCCGACTCTGACGTTGAATCCTGGAAGGAGAAGATCAAAAAAGCTCCTTTGGTAGTCGGCGTACGGTAGTAACACTAGGCGTACGGTAGTAACGCTAAAAATCCTGTTGGTTCGTTTACGGCAGGATTTTTCTTTTTGTCTGTTATTGCAAGAGCTGTATTTCTCTTATATAATAGAGGTATTATGAATACTTTATATTATATACATGAAGTATTGTCCTACATGTAATATTAGTTTGGAGAAGTCATTTGTTGCCGGAGTTGAGGTGGATAACTGTCCAAGATGCTACGGTCTTTTTTTTGAGGAGTATGAGTTGGCTCAAGCAAAGGATGCAAGAGACAGAGATTTAAGATGGTTGGATATTGAACTTTGGCGAGACCCAGAGCATTTTCATGTTGCGTCGGGTAAAAAGATGTGTCCTGCAGACCGTATGCCAATGTATGAGGTACGATATGGAGATTCTTCTATTCGCGTGGATGTATGCAATGTGTGCAGGGGAGTATGGCTTGACCGTGGAGAATTTAAGGATATAATTGGGTATCTGAGGAAAGAGGCGAACGAGAAGGTATTGCACCATTATTTGCATACTGTTTCAGAGGAGTTATGGGAGGTGTTTTCAGGTCCTGAGATACTCAGAGAAGAGTTATTAGATTTTATTGCCGTTGTAAAGCTTATGCAGTATAAGTTTGCCGCACAGCATCCAGCATTAACCCAGCTCATTGTTTCTTTGCCAAAATAAGTTCAGGAGGAGTCGGATAGCGGTTTATTCCACACGCTTGGAAAGCGTGCAAGCGTAAGCTTACGTGGGTTCGAATCCCACCTCCTCCGCTGATATAGTTATATGAAGATTGATTCTATTTCTCGAAAACAGAGTTTTATTGGTATAATTATTGTTTTAGTTATAGTCGGTTTAGTTTATGGTTTGTATTTTTATTCCCAGAGAAATCCATTTGAAGCAGTTAAAGAACCTATCCTAAACGAAAATAGTATTTCTTCTGCACCTCAGGTTTATATTTCTTCTAATGTATTACAACAAGGGGATACTCTTTTAATTAACATTGAGGGTGATGATTTGGAGTCTGAAATTAGTGGAAAATTTGGATCAACAAAAATAGATTTTTTTAAACTCGATAATTATGAAGGTTTAGTTGGTATTACGGGGATTGATGTAAAAAAAGAATCTGGGAAATATAATTTAGTTATTGATTTTTCCGGCAGGAATAAGTTTGAAAAAGAGATAGAAATAATTGAATATGAATTTCCTATTACAGAGCTTTTAATCACTGAAGAACTTAAGGAAAAGGGTTACACTCCTTTGAGAATTGTAGAAAATATCATAACTCATGAGAATGTAATCTTAAAAGAAATCATTAGCATTCATACACCAGAGGCATATTTTAATACGGTTTTTATTAATCCACTTGGGGAAATTGATATAGTAGGGGCTTTTGGAAATATTAGAACAAGCGGAAATATAACGGCACAACATTTAGGAGTAGATCTTGATGCTTTAGTTGGCACACCGGTCTATGCTGTTAATGCCGGTGTGGTTAGATTTTCCCAAAATTTAAATACTTACGGTAAAACCTTAATAATTGACCATGGTCTTGGAATTCACTCTCTTTATTTACATTTGAATGAATTCAAAGTCTCAAATGGAGCAAAAGTTAAACAGGGAGATATTATAGGTCTTTCGGGAAATACCGGGTATTCAATAGCGCCACATCTTCACTTTTCAATAAAAGTTAATGGTTCGAACGTAAACCCACTGAAATTTATTGAAACAATGAAAAAATAAAAGAATTGTCAATTAAGCAGTTCTTTGGTAAAGTTGAATTATGAAAGTCTTATTTATTCTTTTCGTTTTTCTTTTTGTTATTGTTATCGCTGGAGTATTTTTATTTAAAGGAGATAAGGATATTGTTGAGGAATCTCCTTCTGATTTGATTGTGCCAACAGGAATAGAAAATACAGTAACGTATGGTGATGATGGATATATTCCAGCTTCCCTTACGATTTCCATAGGAGATACAGTTATATTTCAGAACATGAGTTTAAGGTCTACGTGGCCAGCTTCCAATGCTCATCCAACCCATACTCTATATCCTGGTTCAGGTATTCAAAAGTGCGGTGGAGGAGAGGCAATCTTTGATGCTTGTGGTGTGGTTCCTATTGGACAGGAATGGAAGTTTATTTTTACAGAACAGGGAACTTGGCGATATCATGATCATATGCGACCAAGTATGCAGGGTATTATCATTGTTGAGTAATTATGAACTCTTCTGCTGTTGAAGACATAAAAAATAAGTTGGACATTACAGAAGTAGTGGGTTCTTACCTTACGCTTCAGAAGGTTGGAGTAAACTTCCGTGCCAACTGTCCTTTTCATTCAGAGAAGTCGCCCTCCTTCTTTGTTTCGCCTACCCGTCAGATGTGGCATTGTTTTGGAGGATGTCAGACTGGAGGGGATATCTTTAAGTTCATTATGGATATTGAGGGTATTGAGTTTAAGGAAGCCCTAGAGATATTAGCTCAAAGAGCCGGAGTTGAGCTTCCAAAGTGGAGTCCTCAGGATGCCAAGTTAGTTTCTGAGAAAAAGCGCCTGTATGATATACAAGAACTCACAACCCAGTTTTTTGAGAAACAGCTAGAATCAACAACGGGAAAGAAGGTAAAAGCATACTTAAGGGAGCGGGGGTTATCAGAAGAAAGCATTACAACATGGAGAATAGGGTATGCTCCTGAAGGGAGGCGTGTACTTTCTGACTTTCTTGTAAAGAACGGATATACGCAAAACGAGATTGAAAAAGCAGGGCTTTCGGTACGTACTGAAAGAGGAAACTCCGATAGATTCTGGGGACGTATTATGTTTCCAATTGCTGACCTTAATTCTCGTGTCATTGGTTTTGGAGGAAGATTGTTTGGAGAGGGAGATAAGGTTGCAAAGTATATAAATACATCTTCCACTCCTTTGTACGACAAGAGTAAGGTGGTATATGGTTTAGACAAAGCCAAGGTTGATATTAGAAAGAAGGACTTCTGTATTTTAGTTGAGGGGTATACCGATGTTATTTTAATGGCGCAGGCCGGGCATACTAATATTGTCGCTTCATCAGGCACAGCTCTTACATCTTCCCAGCTCAGGATTCTCAAGCGTTATACATCAGAGTTAATTACTGCATTTGACATGGATGTTGCGGGAGACAAGGCAACAAAACGAGGTGTTGAGTTAGCGGTGCAGGAGGGATTTGATGTCAAGGTTATTGTGATGCCTCATGGCAAGGATCCAGCTGATATGTCTACTAAAGAATCTGATAAAGAAGAGATGAATAAACTGATAAAGGAAGCGGGTTCTGTGATGGACTTTTATTTAGCTTCAGCCTTAAAGTCATTTGATAAAACAACTTCGGATGGAAAGAGAAAGATTGGAAATGAAATCCTACCTATTCTTAGAAAGATACCAAGTAAAATTGAGCAGGCGCATTGGGTTAAACAATTGGCAGAAGAACTTGATGTTACAGAACAGATTATTGTAGAGGAATTGAATCGTGTTGCCAAACCATCTGTTTTAAAACAGACAGATACTAAAAGCGCACCAGAGCGTCCTCAAAAATCAAGGCAAGAGCTTTTAGAAGAGCAGGTATTGGTACTCTTATTTCAGAGTCCGTCTATGTTGGGAGATATTACAGCAGAATACATTGAGTATTTCTCAGACCCATTTGTAGAGATGATTGAGAACTTAAGAAAGATTCCTTCCCTTGAGTTAGCGGAACTGAAGGATGTAGTGAATGCAGAGGCCTTTGAACAGTTAAAGCTTTTTTCTTTGAGAGCCGAGGTAGAAGAACGGGGGGATGAGGAGGAGGAACGGGAGTTTGCCGCATGTCTTCGTGAGATGAAGTTCTTGCATATTAAGGCAAAATTAGATAATCTTGCAAAGGAGATAAAAAAAGCAGAAGAGGCAAGAGATACTCTTCGTCTAAATACATTAATGCAGGAGTTTTATAAGATGTCCCAAGATCTTCATACGACGTAATTTATGGCAAAGAAAGTAATAACAAAAAAGAAGCCTATTAAAAAAAAGACCGTTAAAAAGCCGGTCAAGAAACAGGCTGCAAAGAAAGCTGTAAAGAAGGTAGTTAAGAAAGCTGTAAAGAAGATAATTAAGAAAGCCCCAAAGAAAGCTGTAAAGAAGGCAGTTAAAAAAGCTTCAAAGAAGGCTCCAATACAAAGAAGGCAGCGTGGTCTTGTAGTTGCCAAGACTAAGAGCAGGAAAAAGGTGGTACGAGAAGAGGATATTCAAGAGCTCATGGAGAAAGGAAGACTTAGGGGATTTGTGACGTATTCTGAGATACTACAGCAGTTTCCTGAAATTGAAAAAGATATTGAGGGTTTGGAGAATCTATATGAGACATTTGAGAAAAATGGCATGGCAGTGCAGGAAGTTAGGGAATATTTAGAGATTGAAAAACCACAAGAAGAATTGGATCGTGAAGCAGTAGACAAGAAGGCTCCTTTGGATCCCGTACAGATGTATTTAAAAGAGATTGGGCAGGTAGCTTTTCTTACGGCGGAGCAGGAAAAGAGTTTGTCTAAGAAAATTGAGAAAGGAGATGATGAGGCAAGAAAGCATTTGGCTCGGGCTAACCTGCGACTCGTTGTTTCTATTGCAAAAAGATATGTTGGAAGGTCTCCTAATCTTACATTATTAGACTTGATTCAGGAGGGAAACCTAGGATTATTCCGGGCAGTAGAAAAGTTTGACTGGCGGAGAGGTTATAAGTTCTCAACATATGCCACATGGTGGATTAGACAAGCTGTTACCAGAGCTCTTGCGGATCAGGCAAGAACTATTCGTATTCCTGTTCACATGATTGAGACAATTTCAAAGTATACTCAAGTAAGAAGACGTCTTCTGCAGGATTTGGGAAGAGAACCGTTGGCTGAGGAGATTGCAGCTGAAATGGGTCTTGAGGTAGACAGGGTTAGGCATATTCAGAAAATCTCACAAGAAACTGTTTCCTTAGAAACACCAGTGGGAGAGGACAGGGAGGATAGTGTTTTAGCTGAGTTTGTAGAGGATGAGAAGGTTCCGCCTCCTTCAGTGGATGCAGCCAGAACTTTGCTGCGTGAGAGATTAAAAGAGATTTTAAAGGATCTTACTCCAAGGGAGCAGAAGATATTGGCAATGAGATTTGGTTTGGATGATGGTATTACCCATACCTTAGAGGAGGTAGGTGTACAGTTTGGAGTAACGCGTGAGAGAATTCGTCAGATTGAAGCTAAATCTTTAGAGAGAATACGGGAACATAGGAACCTAAAGAAGTTGCACGGATACTAAGTAACTTTACATTCCTAGTTCGATATGAGATACTAATCTCATGGGATATGCTGGGAAATTAGAGCTACAAGATAAGGCGCGGCGTTTAAGAGAGGCTGGTTTTTCTATTCAAACTATTGAGAATAAACTTAGAGTTTCTCGTTCTTCAGCTAGTATTTGGGTTCGAGATGTTCCATTAACAAAAAAGCAGATTGAGAGACTCTATTTGAATAAGAAAACGGGAGGTTTAAAAGGAAGTTTCATAGCATCAGAAAATAAGAAAAGAGCAACTAAGGAATCAATCAGAAAGTTTACTGAGAAAGGAATAAAGGATGTTGGAAAACTTTTAAAGCGTGACAGATTTATAGCTGGTATTGCTTTATATTTTGCTGAAGGAACTAAAAGTGGTCGTAGTAATGTATCTTTTAGTAATTCAGATCCTCAGTCCGTTGTTTTTATGATGAGCTGGTTGAGAGAATTTTGTAATGTTCAAGAAAGCAAGTTTCGTTGTAGTATATATCTTCATGATAATTTGAATGAAAATAAAGCAAAGAGATTTTGGGCAAAAATTACTCATATACCCCTTGCACAATTTCGAAAAACGTATATTGTAGAAAACAGGAAAAATAGGTTACGAAGAACAAAACATGAATATGGAGTATGTCGAATAACAGTAAGTAATACTATCCTACATAGGCGAATAATGGGATGGATAGCAGGGCTATTCCAAAATATAGATATTCCGCGGTAGCTCAACGGTAGAGCAGAGGATTGTTAATCCTTTGGTTGCAGGTTCGAATCCTGCCCGCGGAGCAAACCTTGACAGGGAGTTGAAAAGTAGTACTTTGAGTTAAAGGGTAGGATGAGTTAAAATCTCGCTGTTTACGGGAAGTGTCAAAAATACGCTCCCCATCATGAGGACTAGCGGGGGTAAAACGAACCTCGACACTTCTCATCCTACCTTTTTTCTTTTTATACGAAGTTTAGCTCTCCCGTTTCTCTCTTAATACTAACCCAATCTAGAGTTCTAAACTTGTTCAGTAGGGGGAGCAAAATATTGACAGTACCATAGAAATATGGTATTGTTTTTGTAAGATCTTTACAACTAGATTCATATGTGAAAGGAGTCTTTGATGGCTTTGAAACGAATTAAACAGATAAATACAGAGTCAGTTACTAGACTTCATGCTAGAGTCTGGGGAGACTTTTCCAAGATTGATGGTGAGGTTCATTATATCTATGGCGATGTCTCTTGTATAACTGGCCATGTCTCTAATCCAAGAGATGATACCTTTGGTCTCTTTGGTGATGTTTCTAATCTCAGTGGCGATGTCTCTAATATAAGAGGAAAGATCTCTTATAATCTCAGTGGTGATCTCTCTGGTCTAAGTGGCGATGTTTCTAAACTTAGTGGCGATGTCTCTGAGATAACTGGCGATATTGGTCTTGAAGGTGATGTCTCTGGTCTAAGTGGCGATGTTTCTAAACTTAGTGGCGATGTCTCTGAGATAACTGGCGATATTTCTGGTCTCAGTGGTTATGTTAATAATTTCACAATCTGGAATAATAACCTTGATATAACTGGTGATGTCTCTGAGATAACTGGCGATATTTCTGGTCTCAGTGGCGATGTCTCTGGTCTCAGTGGCGATGTCTCTCGTATCAAAGGTGATGTCTCTGGTATCAGTGGCGATGTCTCTCGTATCATTGGAAATGTCTCTGCTATCAGTGGCGATGTCTCTCGTATCATTGGAAATGTCTCTGCTATCAGTGGTGATGTTTCTAAACTTAGTGGCGATGTCTCTGGTCTCACCGGTGATGTCTCTGAATTAAGTGGTGATGCCACTAACATTGTTGGAGACGTGACTGACTTGAAAGGTTCTATTGAGGACCTTACATAAGAGAAAGTTCCTTCATAAAACAAAGAACTCAAGGTAATCTTAATTACCAACCGCTTTAACCTTTTGGAGGATGAGCGGTTTTCTTTTATATAAAGTTTAATTCTTTCATCTCTCTCTTAATATTTATCCAATCAAGAGTTCTGAACTTGTCCAGTTGGGGGAGCCAATTATTGACAGTATCATTAAAGCATGGTACTGTTAGTAAGTTCAATTTAAGAAACCGCTTATACGGTTTATCGAGGAGACTAAATTATTTTACTATTTATAGTTCCATTGTTTAGGAATGTATGTGATCTCCTTAATATTGTTTGAGGAGTTTTTTATTGGGCTAAATTTACAAATTATAAATGGAAATACGAAACATAGCTATTATTGCTCATGTTGATCATGGCAAGACTGCGCTTACCGATGCTATCTTAAAGCAGACAGGAGCTTCAGATGGTGAAGTAAGTATGGATTCAGACACACTCGAGAAGGAGCGTGGTATTACGATATATTCAAAAAATGCTTCTGTAATATATAACAATACGAAGATTAATATTGTAGATACTCCTGGGCATGCAGACTTTGGTTCTGAAGTAGAGCGCATACTGCGTTCTATTGATTCTGTACTATTAGTTGTGGATGCTGCTGAGGGACCAATGCCACAAACACGTTTTGTACTTAAAAAGTCTTTGGAGCTTGGATTAAAGCCCATATTAGTAATTAATAAGATTGATAAACCAACTGCAGATATAGATTGCGTACATAATGATGTATTTGAGTTGTTCTCAGAGCTTGGTGCAACAGAAGAGCAATTAGATTTTCCTGTAATATATGGAGTTGCGAGAGATGGAATAATGAAGAGTGACATGAATGACGAAGGAAAAGATATAACCCCAGTATTAGATATGATATTAAAGCATGTGCCAGTTGCATCAAAAGATATGGATAAACCATTTCGTGCACAACCATTTAACTTAGCGTATGATAATTTCTTGGGAAGATTGGCTATTGTCCGTGTATATAGTGGAAGTGTTACAGTTGGAGATACCATCTTTGTAAGAAAGCCAAGTGGAGAGACTACGAGCCATAAAGTAATAAAGTTATTTACCTTTGAAGGAATTGAAAGAAAGGATGTAGATATAGTAGAGGCTGGAGATACTGCTATTATTGCAGGACTTCCTGATGTATATATTGGAGATACTCTAGGAAAGTCTGAGGATACAGAATTACTTGAAGGTATTTCAGTAGATGAGCCTACTATTGAACTTACATTTTTAGTGAATGATTCTCCTTTTACTGGAAGAGAAGGAAAGTTTGTTACAAGTCGTCAGATACGAGAGCGTCTAGAAAAGGAATTAGAAGTAAACGTAGGATTGAAGATTGATTTTGATTCAGAGTCTGCAGAAAAGTTTGTTGTATATGGAAGAGGAGAACTTCATGTTGCTATTTTAATTGAGAATATGCGAAGAGAAGGATATGAACTTCAGGTTTCACAACCCCAAGTTATTATTAAAGAAATTAATGGAGTAAAGTCAGAACCATTTGAAGAGGTAATAGTAGATATTCCAGAAGAGTTTCAGGGAACAGTTATTGAGAAATTATCTACTCGTGGAGCGAAAATGATGGATATGGAATTAAAAGATGGACGTGCCTTTATTCAGTTTGAAGGACCAAGTCGTGGTTTATTTGGATATAGAAATCAGTTTGTTGTAGATACAAAGGGAACTGGAATTTTAGCAACTCGTGTAATTGAGTATCGCGCGCATGTAGGAGAGATACCACATAAAAAAGCGGGATCTATGATCTCTGGAGTTACTGGCAAGACTTTAGGTTTTTCATTAGATAATCTTCAGACTAGAGGAACTTTATACATTAAAGAAAATACTGAGGTGTATGAGGGTATGGTTATTGGAAACACATCTAAAGGAGAACAGATGACTGTAAATCCTACAAAAGGAAAACAGCTTACAAATATGCGCTCTTCATCTTCAGATGAAGCAATTAATCTTATAAATCCTCAGTTCATTACAATTGAGACTGGTCTTGAGATAATGGATAGAGATGAATATTTAGAAATTACACCAAAGAACGTAAGATTGCGGAAGAAGTATCTTACAGAAAATGATAGAACAAAAGCAAAGCGTGAAAATAAATAATATGTATAATAAAAGAAAATCATCAAGAAACACAAGAGTTGGTCATTCCGCATCCAATAGATTTCGTAGTGGACCCTTAAGGTTTTCTGCAAGAAGAGGTAGAACTAAAGCTCCAAAGTTAGATATATCTTCTTTGATTAATAAGGCAGCAGAAGCTACTGCGCCAGATAAGATATTTATTCCAGAAAATTCATTTGCAGACTTTAATTTAAACTTTAAGTTATTTAAATCCATTGAGAATAATGGATATATTCATCCAACTCCTATTCAAGATAAAATTATTTCTTTGGTCTTGGAAGGAAAAGATGTAATTGGTTTAGCTAACACAGGAACTGGAAAGACAGCAGCTTTTCTTATTCCTATTATTGAAAAGATTTTAAAAAATCCAAAAGAGCAAGTTCTTATTGTAACTCCAACTCGTGAATTGGCTCTGCAGATAGAACAAGAGCTTTATGGTCTTGCCAAGAATATGAGAATATTCTCAGCAACGTGTATTGGCGGGGAATATATAGGAATACAGTTAAGAAAGTTACGTCGTCCTAATCACTTTATTATAGGAACTCCTGGACGTCTTATTGATTTAGTTAAAAGGGGGAATCTAAGACTGGATGGAGTGCATACAGTAGTGTTAGATGAAGCCGATAGAATGCTTGATATGGGATTTATTAATGACATTAAATTAATAATGGCTTCTGTTCCAGAAAAAAGACAGACATTATGTTTCTCAGCAACAATGTCAAAAAAGATTGAACTCCTTACTTCAGACTTCTTAAAGAATCCAAGAACAGTTTCTGTAAAGATTACGGAGACTCCAAATACTATCGAGCAAGATATTATTAAAGTTCGTAGCTCAAATAAAATGGATGTTTTATATAATTTACTTAAAAAGAATGAATTTAAGAAAGTTTTAGTATTTGGACGAACAAAACGTGGAGTAGAGAACTTATCACGCGCACTAACAAAACGCGGAATGAAAGTAGAGTCTATTCATTCAGACAAATCACAAACTCAGAGAAAGAGAGCTTTAGAAAATTTTAAGACTAATCGTGTGCAGACTTTAGTGGCTACTGATGTTGCTGCTCGAGGAATACATATTAATGATGTAACACACGTTATTAACTATGAGGTTCCAGAAACCTATGATGATTATGTACATAGAATAGGAAGAACCGGACGAGGAACTCAAAGAGGAAAGGCTTTAACCTTTGTTGATTAAAATTGTAGTATTTTAATTTATACACCACTTAACTTTTTTATATAAAAGAAAATATTTCTCTTATTTCTTCTTTAATTCTTATCCAATCCAGAGTTCTGAACTTGTCCAGTAGAGCGAGCCAATTATTGACAGTATCACAGAGATGTGGTACTTTTGCTTTACAAATGATGCAAGGGAGGAGGATTTAATGCGAGAGATCATAGTGACAGTAGGCCCTCAGGCGTCTGGAAAATCGAGCTTCTGTGAGAGAGTAGTTACACTCGATCCGTTAATTATGTTGGTAAGTCGAGATACCATACTTACTGAACTCTTCGGAGGAACCTTACTTAGTTCATATACGGATGCACACATGTACGCCCTTGAACAAATGTGGGAAGTTGTTGAAGAGCAGCTTAAATCTTCTTCTTTGAAGATGATACTCGATACCTGGAATGGATCTTCAGATGAACGGCATCAAATCATTCGCAAGCTCCGATATCTCGGCGCTGATCGGATTACTGCTTGGTATTTCGTAACGCCGATAGAGTCGGTTGAAGCATGGTTTTGGCAGAAACCAGGCATTGCGAAAATTGGGGAGATGAGAACACGAAAAGATGAAGGGTTGGTGTTCTACTTGGAAGATGCCCCTCGACGAGATTATGAGATCTTTCATCGGCTGGCATCGGGAATTACCTCTGAGGGTTTCGATGCAATGGTAAAGATCAATCCTCTCGTCATGAGGCCAGAACAGGTAGCTGAGTTTTAGAAGTAGGATCTCAATAGTTAGTCAAAAAGTGAGGGAAGGCATATTGTAAGATTTGTTAGTACCTCGCTCTTTTTTTATATAAAACTCAATTCTTTCATTTCTTTCTTTAATTCCCTAATATATCTCCAATCTTCCAGAATTATAATAAGGTTTGGACTGGGGAGCCAACTATTGACAATACCATAGAAATATGGTATCCTTTTATTAGTAACAGTGAATCTTGTAATACACGCTATTTACAATTAATTCAGGGAGAGGAATAAGGACCATGATGTTTTTCGCAGCAGTATTTTTGTTGATAAACGCTGCTCTCTGTGGCGCAGTTATCGGCTCAAGCTGGGGTGGTAAAGCGAGTATTCTGGCTTTCATAGGATACCTGATTATAGAGTCAGCGATTCTCTATTTTCTTCTTAGAAAACCAAACTACTCAAAGTCCTCAACTGGCAGACTATAAACGCCAGTTTTCTTTTACACAAAACTTATCTCTCCCATTTCTTTCTTAATTCTTATCCAATCCAGGGTTCTAAACTTGTTCAGTAGGAGGAGCCAAGTATTGACAATATCATAGAAATATGGTATTGTTTATTTAGTAAAGTAGCGCCTATGATCTAGGAGAGATAAATGATAGTCGTACACACAGAAAAAGGCGTTCTTCAAATTATTCAAGTGGATGATACCACGGTGCAGGTATTTCTTTCTGGTACCGAAGATCTTCTCGTCGAATGTGAAGAGATTCACATTACGAGTAAGGAAATTACTGGTGTCGGCAATCTTGGATCGATCTGGAGAGCACAGTTAGTAGAGGCGGTGGATGGATAAATCTATCGCTTTTATTTTTTAGTAAACATGTTCTAATATCGTGTACTAAAGGAAATAAATAGTGTAGAATCATATTATGTCAAAACGAAGTACAGGACTACAAAAGAAACAGAAGTCTCGCTCAAAAAAGACTAAAAAACGTCTTGAGATTAAGCGTAAGATGTTAGAGGCAAGAGCTGCTAAAAAGAGCAAGTAGATTAAAATAAAGTAATCTCAAGCTTTTTTTGTATATACTATTGACAAAGTATTTTTAAAGTGCTAGTATACTACTTGTTGAATAAGGGCTGTACGAGGAACTAAGTCGGGTTTCATACACAGTATTTTCTGTTTAACATGTAATTCATTTAGTTTCTTTTACAATGGCACAAGGAACAATTGCTCGACTCACTGACCGTGGTTTTGGCTTCATTACACCTGAGGACGGAGAGAAAGATCTTTTCTTTCACTCTAACGAACTTCAGGGTGTTGAATTCAATGACTTGAAGGAAGGTGACAAGGTAACGTATGAACTTGGCGAGAGCCCTAAGGGCCCTAACGCCACAAGCGTTGCTAGAGCTGATGCTGACGCTGCACCTGCAGCTGACGCCGAATAACAAAACAAGAGCGCCCCTTTGCGGGGGCGCTTTTGCTTGGTTGTATTTTTTCAATATATAGCGTATAAGGATAATATAATAAAGTAACTAAATATTTATGCAGGAATTTATGAATAACGCTAATCAATCGGGGGGAGAGGGAATTAGAGCCAGACAGCCAGGCGGGTTAAGCGCCAAGAGAGGATTTTCTATTGGATTAATTACTTTTCTTTTTATTATCATGGTGCTGAATTTTCCTTTCGGCACAGTGGGAGCGGGTGAAAGGGGAGTGCAGTTACGATTTGGGGCAGTTACCGGAAAAGTCTTTAACGAAGGATTATATTTCCGTATTCCATTTGTTGAGCGTGTTCAAAAGATGGATGTAAAGATACAAAAGGATGAGGTTGCAGCTAGTGCCGCCTCAAAGGATTTGCAGATTGTAACTTCAAGAATTGCCTTAAACTATCATCTTGATCCTGATGCCGTAAATAAAATCTGGCAGGAAGTTGGAAGAGATTATAATACCCGTATTATTGCGCCTTCCATTCAGGAAGCGGTAAAGGCGGAATCTGCTAAGTTCACCGCAGAGGAATTGATTACAAAGAGAGAAGATGTAAAGGAGAAGATAAAAGCAAATCTTGCAGTAAGATTGCTGGAGCGTTCAATTATAGTGGATGAGTTTAATATTATTGACTTTGAGTTTTCTGCAGCATTTAACACTGCGATTGAGGCTAAGGTTACGGCGGAACAACTAAAGCTTAAGGCAGATAGAGATTTGGAAAGAATAAAAATTGAGGCTGAACAAAAGATAGCTGATGCTAGAGGGAAAGCTGAGGCAATAAGGATTGAAGCTGTGGCCTTGAGACAGAATGCTCAGGTGGTAGAACTTAGATGGATAGAAAAATGGGATGGAAAAGTTCCGCTATATTGGGGAGAGGCAAGTCCGTTTATAGGAATAAACAGGTAGTTTCTTATTATTAAAAAAAAGGAGACAACGTTTTTGTTGTCTACTTTCTTTTTGCAGCTGGAGAGAGTATGCCGAGGTTTTCGTAGATAGGACGACGGCTCTACGAAACAAAAGGAATGCGGGTGGGACGTATCCCTTATACATACTCCCTCCAGCCCTGAGGAGGAGGATTGTCTAAATCAAGAATACGATCCCAATTCTTGAACTAGACATTTTTAGAACCATATTAATTATATTTATTTATTTATATATTGTCAATAAATTGTATTAATATTATTTTTTGATAAAATGAAAATATGAAACAATTACTTATTGCAGGAATCATAATTGGATTCATTCTTGCTATCGGTTACTTTTTTGATATTCCAAAAGAGAAGAGTATTACAAACTTTGAGGAGTGTGCTGCAAAGTATGCGGTTATGGAGAGTTATCCCAGGCAGTGCATGATTCCAGGTGGTGCCTCATTTGTTGAGGATATAGGAAATGAGATTGAGAAGATAGATATTATAAGAATAAATACACCAAGACCCAATCAAATAATTGAGAGCCCTTTTCAGATTACAGGAGAGGCACGGGGTAATTGGTTTTTTGAGGGAGACTTTCCAATTAGATTACTTAATGAAAATCGAGAAGAGATAGCTATTGCAATTGCGAAGGCAGAGAGTGATTGGATGGTTGAGGATTTTGTTGCATTTACCGCTACCTTGGAGTTTTCTTCAGATAGCAATAAGCGAGGAACACTTGTTTTAGAGAAGGACAATCCATCTGGTATGCCTGAGAATGACGATGCTCTATTTGTACCTGTAAAATTTAAATAGCATGAAAAAGATTAATCTTATTTTATTAGCGATAATTATTCTATCTTTTGCAGTTGGTATATATGCATATCCTCAGATGCCCGATCAAGTGGCTTCACACTGGAACGCCCAAGGAGAAGTTGATGGGTATATGTCAAAGTTCTGGGGTGTATTTTTGATGCCCATTATTTCAATAGGTCTGTTCTTTTTGTTTTTCTTTATTCCAAAGATTGATCCTTTAAAAGCCAATATCGCAAAGTTCAGAAAGTACTTTGATGCCTTTATTGTTTTAATATTTCTCTTTCTCTTTTATGTCTTCCTACTTACTATTCTTTGGAACATGGGTATGAGGTTTGATATGACTCTTTCAATAATACCGGCTTTGGCCGTCTTGTTTTACTTTATTGGAGTTCTTATTGAGAACACAAAACGCAACTGGTTTATTGGTATTCGCACACCATGGACTCTTAGTAGTGACACAGTATGGGAGAAGACACATCAAGTCGGAGGGAAGCTTTTTCGGGTTGTGGGAGTATTAACTCTAATCGGAGTTTTCTTTTCAGACTATATAGTATACTTCGTGGTTGTCCCAGCAGTTTCAGTTGCCATCTTTGCCTTTGCCTATTCTTATTTCCTCTATCAAAAAGAGATAAAATAAAAACACCCATCTTCTAAGATGTTTTAGTTATTTGTCGAACTCTGAAAAGTCTGGATTTACAAGACGATTCTTTTCGTTAATCTGGTTAATGCGTTCTACGTCTTCTAAGCTGAGATTCCACTCAAGAGACTTAAAGTTGCCTTCAATATGTTCTGGGTTGCTTGACTTTGGAATGGTTACAATGCCTTTTTGCATCTCCCAGTTTAATATTATTTGAGCCGCACTCTTTTCATATTGTTTAGTGAGCTCTTGTATAATCGGATGTTGAAGATCTTCACCTCTGCCAATGGGGGAGTAGGCGGTTAGAATAATATTGTTTTGATTACAAAACTCTAAAAGCTCTTTTTGGTTCAGGGTTGGGTGAAACTCCACCTGGTTTATAGAAAACTGAATGCCTGTATCCATAGCTTCCTTTAGATGATTAATGGTGAAGTTTGATACTCCAATTGCTTTTGTAAGTCCTTGTTCTTTTAGTTCATTCATTGCTTGCAGCGTTTCAGCAATAGGAACCTCAGAATCGGGCCAGTGAATAAGATAGAGATCAAGGTAATCAAGCTGTAACTCATTTAATGCCGTCTTTAGGGCTTCTGGCACATCTTCCTTTCTTAGGTTGTCTCGCCATAACTTTGAGGTTACAAAGATATCTTTTCTATCAACTCCGCTTTCTTTAATGGCTTGACCCACTTCTTTATGGTTTCCGTAGGCTGCTGCCGTATCAATATGTCTGTATCCAACCTCAATGGCCTTTTTTGTGGATTTAAGACACTCATTTCCAGTAAGTTCCCAGGTTCCAAAGCCTAGAATAGGAATTGGAGCTCCTGTGTTTAGATTAAGTATTTTTTTCATACCAGTATTCTATCATTTCTGCATACTTTAACAAAATATAATTAATTTTATTAAGGTTGTTAATAAATAGCGCCACTTTTTTAAAATAAGGAGTATAATAAAGATATGGCAAAGGTCAAAAGAAAAACTGTATATCGAAGCTCGGTTACCGGCAGATTTGTCAGTAAAGCTGATGCTAAACGTCGTCCGAGTAAAACAGAGAAGGAGCGGGTTCGTGTAAAGAACTAGGTCGATTTTCTTGTTTAAGTAAATAATACACAAATATGAGAAGTATTTTAGAAAAGACTGTGTGGTCCTTATTGCGTATTGGTATGGGTTGGATCTTTTTCTGGGCATTTATTGATAAACTCTGGGGATTGGGATTCACAACAAAACCAGAAAGCGCATGGCTTGAGGGTGGCTCTCCTACACTTGGATTTCTTAACTTTGCAACAAAAGGCCCTTTTGCAGATGTTTTTCAGGGATTAGCCGGTAGTTCTATTGTTGACTGGGTGTTTATGGCAGGACTCTTATTCGTTGGAGTTGCTCTTATCCTTGGTATTGCAATGAAGTTGGCAGCCTACTCTGGAGCTTTAATGATGATATTGATGTATGTAGCTGGTTTTATTCCTCCAGAACATAACCCAATTTTAGATGACCACATCATCTACGCCTTTTTACTACTTGGATTGTATTTCTCAGGTTCTGGCCGTTGGCTAGGATTTGGTTCTTTATGGTCCCGTACTTTTATTGCAAGGAAAATACCTATTCTTAGATAGAAGTTTATGGTTCGAGAAGTACAGAAAGATAATGTAGTACGCTTTCAATGTGAGGAATGTGGACTTTTATATGTAGAAAAGGATATTGCTGAGAAGTGTCAGACATGGTGTGCAGAACATAAGAGCTGCAACCTTGAGATTACAAAATATGCAATTGAAGATTCTTCTAATGCTTGACAAAGAATCTTGCAGATGAGATTATCAGTATCGTGTACTCTAGTCGAGGTACTTTTCATGTCGCAAGAGCAGCGAGGCATGAATACTTGAACTAAAAATGGCAGAAGAAAATAATGGGGGATCGTCTTTTGACCGTCCCACGGTAAAGGGAAACTGGACATGCGCTGAGTGCTCTGGTCAAATCACAGAATTAAGATTTGAACCCAGGGAGGGAAGTGATGTCTATTGTCTTGAGTGTTTTCGCAGTAGAAATCCACGCAGCAATTCTTCATTTGAACGGAAAATGATAAAGGGAGATTGGAGTTGTGTTGATTGTTCAACTTCAATAACAGAACTTCCTTTTCAACCGCGAGAGGGAAGTGAGCTCAGATGCCGAGAGTGTTACGCAAAGAACAAGTCCTAATAAAAGACACAGCCCGCCAGTATAGGCGGGTTTTGTTTTGGAAAAGAAAAGCGGGAGGGAAGACAAAAACATGCACGGATTGTCGTTGTCTTCCCTCCCTGATCCGCAGCTGAACACTTATGAGTTCCAATTCCACATTCCTGCCCTGGCTGGCCGGCTGGTGGGCATGCCTCTGCCCTAGCCGGCTTGTGGGCACGACACACGGAATTTTGGGAAGTCCTTTGCATTCAAGCGGATTTAACTTCTTTATATCTTTTGTGAGATATTTTGTCAATGATTTAAATATTAGGTATAGTGATAGATATATGATGTTAGAACAGTTTGTCTTGGGTATTGTTCAGGGAATTACTGAATGGCTCCCTATTAGTTCAGAAGGTATGGTGGTATTAACAAAGACCACCTTCTTTTCTGATGCGAGTGGTTTGGGAGTTATAATACAACATGCAATATTCTTGCATCTTGGGACTTTTTTTGCAGCCTTAGTATATTTAAGAAAGGATGTTTTGTTTCTTCTTTCCTCAACATTTCAGTTTCAGAAGGCAGAGGAGGAGACAAAGAGCATGATACGGTTCTTACTTATTACTACTGTTGTAACTGGCATTGTTGGCTTTGGATTATTCCAATTGATTTCTGAGATTGATGATGTAGCTGTCATTACCGGAAAGTCTATTGCGATGCTCATAGGTGTTTTGCTGTTGGTGACGGGATTCATGCAAGTGTGGCTGCACAAGAGCGGTCAGAGAAAAGGGGATATAAATAACTTGGAATCTTTTGTATTTGGAGCGGTACAGGGTTTATCTGCTCTACCAGGACTATCTCGCTCAGCTCTTACTGTTTCTGCTTTTCTATTGCGTGGTTTTGACAAGACGTATGCCCTGCGGACAAGCTTTTTAATGTCTCTACCTGTTTTACTGGGAGGGAATGTTATTTTAGCACTTGGTGATTTTGTCTGGGATTCTACTATGATAATTGGTCTTCTTGCCTCGTTTGTAGCTGGTCTTCTTTCTATGCATTTCTTACTTAAGGTAGCAGTGAAGATGAACTTTGGATATTTTGTACTGGCCTTTGGAATTCTTACCCTTGCCTTTGCTTTGATATAATATGATATACTAATGATATGAAAAATTTAATTGTAGGACTTGTTATTGTAGGAGTTATTGGAGGAATTGGCTTTTTAATATATCAGAATAATTCACTTCCCGGAGAGCACGATGAACTGGCTCAGTGTTTGAGTGATAATGGAGTAAAGATGTTTGGAGCATACTGGTGTCCTGCCTGTAAACAGCAGATAAGAGAATTTTCAAAGAGTTTTAAGTATGTGGATTATGTAGAATGTTCTTTGCCGAACCGCGGAGGGCAGACTGCAAATTGTGAAGAACAAGAGATTACTTCTTATCCTACATGGGAGTTTTCAGATGGAGAAAGAGTATTAGGAGTACTTTCTTTAGGCAAGTTGGCTGAGAAAGCAGGGTGTAAGTTCTAATCTTATGTATCTTTTATTTGATATTGGGGGGACTAAGACTCGCATTGCACTTTCCAAAGACGGCAAGAAGTTTGAAGAGCCTGTAATTTTTAAAACCCCTCAGAAGTTTAAACAGGGGATTTCTGTTTTTCAAAAGACTGCAAAAGAACTGACAAAAGGAGAGAAGATTGTAAAAGCTGCCGGTGCTATTTCAGGTCCTCTTAATAAGGAGCATTCAATGGTAATAAATGCTTCTAATCTGAAAGATTGGAATAATAAACCATTGCAAAAGGAGTTGGAGAAGATTTTATCTACTCCTGTGGTTATTGAGAATGATGCCTCACTAGTTGGATTGGGAGAGGCGGTATACGGAGCAGGAAAGGGATATGATATTGTAGCCTATATTACAGTAAGTACCGGAGTTGGAGGTGCACGTATTGTGAATAAAAAAATAGATGCCTCTTCTATGGGTTTTGAGCCAGGGCATCAGATTATTAATATTGGGGAAGAGGGATTTAAGGATTTAGAATCATATATTTCGGGAGCTGATATAAAGGCAAAATATGGAATGGAGCCTTATGAGATTGAAAACGAAGCCGTGTTTGAGGAGTTAGCTGAGGTTTTGGCCTATGGTTTGAATAATACTATTGTGCACTGGTCTCCAGATATTGTGGTACTTGGAGGTCCAATGATTACGGGTGATCCTGCTATTCCTTTTAAGAGTATTCAAAAGCACGTATCTAATATTCTTAAGATATTTCCTACGCCTCCTGTGATAAAGAAGGCTGAGCTTGATAGTACAGGTGGATTATATGGAGCTCTTGTACTTTTGAAATGAGAAAAGAGGCGTTGTTGTAAAACGAACGCCTCTTTAGGATGTTTTTACTGGTGCTTTGGATTTTGCAACTATTTTTTCAAACATCTCTTTTGAGGGATATTTGTTAAAACCGCACTGTAGACATTGAAGCAAGAACATTCTGTATTCGTCATCATCCGCATGTATGTCACCAGTATTACATCTGGGACATGATTTAAAATAGATCATTGTTCACCTCCCAGTGTTGACTGTATTCTATTTATGATATCTATTTGATTTTGTCAATCTTATATTTATTAGAAAGGTCTTGTAGGGTGATACTGTCTGAGAGCAGATATTCTCCAACGCGTGTTCTTGTTAGCTCTTTAAGATAGGCGCCCGTTCCTAGCTTTTTTCCAATATCTTGAGCTAGTACTCTTATATATGTTCCAGCAGAACATGTGATTCTGAGTTTAATAAAAGGAGGTTGAAACTCAACAATTGTGATATCTGATATTACTATATCACGGGGGGAGAGCGTGAATTCCTCTCCTCTTCTTTTTCGCTTGTATGCAGGAGTTCCTTTTACCTTAATAGCTGAGTAGAGAGGAGGAGTCTGCTGTATTGTTCCTGTAAATTCTTTGAGTACTTGTAAAAGTTCTTCTTTTGTAATGTCCCTTAATTTTCCTGTATCTGTTATCTTTCCTTCTGGGTCTCCTGTATCACTCTCTTTGCCTAACTCTATTGTTGCCTCATATTCTTTCTCGCTATCTTGTGATAGCGCACCCAAAAGCTTTGTTGTTTCTCTTGTGACTCCAACAACAAGTACGCCAGTTGCAAAGGGATCCAGTGTTCCTGCGTGGCCTACTCGTTTCTCACCTGTGATTCTCCTTACCTCATCCACCACGTCGTGAGAGGTTATTCCTTTTGGTTTGTTTATATTCAATAACATGACTGCATTGTACTCCTTATGGCATGAATGCAGTAGTTCAGCTACAATAAGATATATGGAATTATCTTCCCAACTTATTAAAGGAGAGGTAAAAGATGACAGCGAAACTTTAGAGAAATATAGTCGTGACGCAAGTTTGTTTAAAATTAGACCACGCGTAGTTACGTTTCCAGAGGACACAGAGGACATTGAGCGCCTTGTTTCTTTTGTTAAAGGACACGAGGGGATGTCTTTGACTGTGAGAGCTGGTGGAAGCGGCATGACAGGTGGTTCTTTATCTGAGTCCATTATTGTTGATGTTAATCGTCACTTAAACAAGCTCCGTGAGATTGGAGACGGATATGCTAGTGTACAACCTGGCATGTGGTACCGAGACTTTGAAAGGGAAGTGGCAAAACGTGATTTGCTCTTGCCTTCTTTTCCCGCCTCAAAAGAGATTTGCACGGTTGGGGGCATGGTTGCAAACAATTCTGGAGGAGAGAGAAGCTTAGTCTTTGGCAAGACCGAAAAGTACATTGAAGAATTAAAAGTGGTATTAGATGACGGACACGAGTATACATTTGGTCCCTTAAACAAGAAAGAGTTAACAGATAAGTTGGAGCTTCAGACGAGAGAGGGAGAGGTATACCGAGGGATATATAAGATTGTTGAGGAGAACTATGATATTTTACAGGAGGCTAAACCTAAGGTTTCCAAAAACTCAGCAGGATATTATTTGTGGAATGTATGGAATAGAACAACATTTGACTTAACTCAGTTGTTTGTAGGTTCTCAAGGAACCTTGGGTATAATAACAGATATTCGTTTTCGTCTTATTCGTCCAAAGAAACACGAGCGTCTTTTAATCATATTCTTGCGGGATATAAAGCCCTTGGCTCAGATTGTCAGGGAGGTTTTGCGATTTAAGCCCGAAACCTTTGAATCATATGACAAGAGTACTATGATGATGGCTTTGCGCTATCTCCCTGATTTTATAAAGTTATTAAAGGCAAATATTATAGCTTTGGCATGGCAGTTTCTGCCTGAGATTAAAATGTTTGTTACTGGGGGTATGCCAAGTATGATTCTTTTAGCTGAGTTTACTGGAGATTCAGAAGAAGAAGCAACTTTGAAGGCAGAGCAGGCACAGACGGCTCTAAAGAAGTTTTCTATAAAGACAAGGGTGGCCGCATCCGACAAGGAAGAACACAAGTACGTGACTATTCGGCGTGAGAGTTATAATCTTCTGCGAAACCACATTTCAGACAAGAGAACTGCTCCCTTTATTGACGACATAGTGGTAAAACCAGATGCTCTGCCTGAATTTCTTCCACGTTTGTATGATATCTTAGATGATTATAAAAAATATATGATAGTGACGGTTGCAGGACACGTTGGAGACGGCAACTTTCATATCATTCCATTGATGGATTTAAGAAAGGAAGAATCCAGAAGGATTATCCCAGAGCTTATTGAAAAGGTGAACCGCTTAGTACTTGAGTTTAAGGGTTCGCTGACGGGTGAGCATAATGATGGCTTAATACGCACCCCTTATTTAAAAGACATGTATGGAAACAGGGTGTATCAACTGTTTGAGGAGACAAAGCGTGTCTTTGATCCAAGTAATATGTTTAATCCTGGAAAGAAGGTTGGAGGGTCTATTGATTACGCAATGGAGCACATTGCTAAAACCAATTAAGTTTTCCACAATTGACAAGAAACAAAGTCTCCATAATAATGGTTACACAAGGTCTTTAAAACTATTGTTGTTCTGGGGAAGGAGATGTGAGTTCTCCACTACCCCGTAACGGTGATGATGCTTTTGGCATCTTAGTCCGGATACCAGGCAACAGATTAAAAACATTTAAGTAACAATCCTTCGAGGGAGGGGATATGTGGCTTTCTGCAATTCTGCGGTATTTTGGCAGAAGTGCGGCAACCCTCTCAATTCCCTTGGGAGTTTTTCTTTATATGATTATACGTATTTTTGGTTTAGTTTTACTAGTTCTTTTTGCAGGGGCTGTACTTTTGATTTCTGGGCAGATTGGTCAAACTGATAGGACATTGGAGAATGTCCTAGGGACAGACATTGCAGTGATCCTTGAGACAGAAGAAACAAGATATGAGGTTACCATACCTCAAGGGAGCTCGGTGTTTGATGTGATGCAGACGGCACAAGACCAGGGTTTTACGTTTGCAGGGAGAGAGTTTTCAGGTCTTGGGTTTTTTGTAGAGGAGATAGAAGGTAAGCGTCAGAATCCAAAAGAGCGAATGTATTGGATTTACTATGTGAATGGCAAGAAGGCTCAAGTCGGAGTTTCCTTATATATTATTGAAGATAATAACGTAATTACATTTAAGTATGAAGAAATGGAATAATGGTGTGAAGATAGGGGGGTTAATTATTATTGGGCTTTTGTTCTGGGGGACGGCTCACGCAGATGTTACATTCTCAATAAGGTATGAGGATAATTTGTTCATTGATGCGGTCACGGTTGCATTGCCAGTAGGGGATACTGTATTTTCAGCAGTAGACAGCAGTACTGGTGATCCTGTTGACGTTACTATATCAGCAGACACTGTCTTGGGAGTATTGAGTGCGATTGACGATACAGATGATGGATTTTCTATATCAATTCCTCTTATCTACTATTCATCATTTGATTCTCTCTTTGTGGAGTGTATTGAGGTTGATGGGGTTAATGCCTGCAATAACTGGCTGTATGTAGTAAATGGAGTAGCTCCTGATGTAGGAATGGATAAAACAACTCTTGCGGATGGAGATGTCATATTTGTCTATTTTGGCCCTTCTCGTAGAGTAGTTCTTTCCCGGTCAACCGTAATCGTAGGAGGGTCGTTTGAGGCAACAGCTCAAGATTACCAATATGAGGATAACACATGGGATTCTTTGGCGGGTGTTACTATTGGCGTGACGCAGCCAGATCCGGATAATCCATGGTCTCCAATTGAGATTGTGCTTCAGGCTGTGGATGAAGAAGGAGTAGCTACCTTTAAGATTTCAAATGCAGGATCATATAACGTAGGAATTCGAGATGAGTGGGGAGGTTATTTCCCAACAGTTTCACTTACGATTCAGGCACAAGGTGGAGGGGTTGCGCCTTCGCATAATACATTGAATGTAGAAAAAGCAATTGATTTTCTCTCTCTGTATCAACAAGAGAATGGCTCTATGAATGATTCTGCACTCTTGAGCGACTGGACAGCTCTGGCATTTGGGGCGTACGAGGGTGTAAATTTCAGCAGGGAGGAGTTAAAGAACTATCTTCTTTCTGATCCAAGTCCGGGAAGCAGGATCACTGATTACGAAAGGAGGGCTATGGCTTTACTAGCACTTGATATTAATCCGTATTCTGGAACTGATACCAATTATATTGCAAAGATACTTGATTCCTTTGACGGAGAACAGTTTGGAAATCCTGAGTTTGTGAACGATGATATCTTTGCCCTCTTTGTTTTACTGCGGTCTGGGTATACAGATACAGATCCAGTTATTCAGAGTACTGTTTCCTCAATAGTTGCCTCACAATGGCAAGACGGTTCATGGGATAGCGTGGACATGACGGCAGCCGCAGTTCAGGCATTATCTCTTACTCCTTTAAATGAAGGTGTTTCATTTGCGTTGTATCAGGCCAAGAATTACTTAAAGCAGGCGCAGGAGGAAACTGGAGGGTTTGGAAACGTCTATTCTACTTCTTGGGTGCTGCAAGCGCTGCACGTGCTTGAACAGGATGAGATCTGGTGGCAGAAGGGCAACCATACGCCTGGAGATTATCTGTATTCAATGCAGGCAGAAGACGGAGGGATGAATGAATTGGATACTCTTAGTAATCGCATCTGGGCTACAGCGTATGCTGTTCCCGCATCCATGGAAAAGACATGGGGAGATATACTCTTTAGCTTTGGAAAGCCCGTGAACACAGAAGAGGTATTGGTATTGTCTGAAGAAATAGAGGAGCCTTCTATGTCATTTGACGAAAAGCAGGTTATTCTTTTGGGGATTAAGTCAGAGTTAGACGTGATTTCCCAAAAGGTTGCTGTTTTGGAGCAAGAGGTTCAGCTTTTATTGGATGCTTATTCACCTAGATACTTAGCTGAGGTAGAAGAGGTAGTTATTGCTCAAGAACCCAAAGAAGAGGAAGAAATACTTTTGGCTGGAGTTACTATACTGCCAGAATCCGATATCTTTACAGCTTCTGCTGTTCAAAGTACTAGAGGCTTGTTATTATCTCAGATTTTCATTTGGGGTATTCGTATAGTACTGGTAGCGTTCTTTTTATACCTGGTCTTTTTGTTGGGCAGGGCGGTTGCTGCAAGGCGTAGTCTGCTGCAACAATAGTTTTCGTGGTATACTAAAGTTATGATTTATCTTGGAGCTGCCCATGCAGGGTTCTCTTTAAAAGAAGAGATACAGAAGCATTTGGAGAGTTTAGGAATGGAAGTGGAGAATATGGGAGTCGCTTCCTTCAATAAGGATGATGATTATCCTGATATTGTTTTTTCAGTGGCGAAAAAGGTTGCAGAGTCGCCAGAGGAGAATAAAGGGATTGTCCTAGGACGTTCAGGGCAGGGTGAAGCTATTGCGGCAAATAAAGTTAAAGGAGTAAGAGCTGTGGTGTACTACGGAGGGGATATGGAGATTGTGGAGTTGAGCCGTGAGCACAATAATGCAAATGTGCTTTCAATTGGAGCTGGCTTTGTAAGTGTTGAGGAGGCAAAGGAGGCGGTTACCTTATGGCTTGAGACGGCATTTGGTGGTAATAGACACGAGAGGAGAGTGAAGAAGATTTCAGATTTTGAGCAGTCTCAATGAAAACAATTCTTCCTGGCATCTTAACTGCCGATATTGAAGAGGCAAAAAAACATATGGAGTCTGTAGGCAATCTTACAGATTATTTTCATGTTGATATTGCAGACGGCAAGTTCGTGAATAATACTACTTTTGCGGTTGGAGAGCTGGCCGGTTTAGGGAAGTTTGAGATTCATTTATTAGCTGAGAATCCTGAAGAGTACTTTGAAGACTGCAAAGCCGCGCAAGCACAGCGTGTTATCTTTCATATAGAGAGTACGGAGAATGTGAGGAGAGTTCTGGAAGCTGCCGAAGAATATCCTTTTGAGATTGGCATTGCCATAAATCCCGATACCGAAGTTTCATCCATTGTGCCTTTCAAGGAAGATATTGACAGCGTTATGGTTATGTTAGTATACCCCGGCTTTCAGGGTCAGGCGTTTATAGAAGAGGCGTTAACTAAAGTTCAGCAGATAAAGGAACTGGCTTCAGGCATGACAGTTGGCGTGGATGGAGGGGTAAATGAAGACACATTGCCAGCTGTTATTAAGTCAGGGGCTGACTATGCAATAGTAGGGAGCGGAGTTTTTGCACAAAAGAACCCTGGGGCCGCTTTAACGAAATTCAAGGCAATGATACACTAGTTAAATATGACAATTCTTGAACTTGAAAAGAAAGCAAATACAATACGCCAGCAAGTTATTATAATGCTTCAGAAAGCAGGGTCTGGACATTCAGCGGGTCCCCTTGGTATGGCAGATGTATTTGCTGCTCTGTATTTTTCTATATTAAAACATAATCCAAAGAAACCTGAGTGGGCAGAGCGCGACAGACTGATTCTCTCGAACGGACATATTTGTCCTGTGAGATATGCTGCAATGGCGGAAGCGGGTTACTTTCCTAAAAAAGAGCTTGCAACTCTGCGTCAGTTTGGCTCGCGACTGCAAGGACACCCAGAGCGTTTAAAACTTCCTGGAATTGAAACTACATCAGGTCCCTTGGGTTCTGGACTTTCGCAAGCCGCCGGGATGGCTTTGGTTGGAAAGATGGATAAGAAGTCTTGGCGTGTATATTGCGTAATGTCGGATGGCGAGCAGAATGCAGGGCAGACATGGGAGGCAGTTTTGTTTGCTGCCAAAAACAAGTTAGATAACCTTGTTGCTATTATTGATAGAAACAATATTCAGATTGACGGCTATACTGAAGACGTGATGCCTCTAAATCCCTTAGGAGAGAAGTACGAGGCCTTTAACTGGAATGTACTTGAGATTGACGGACACAATATAGAGGAGATTATTGACGCGTGCAGTCATGCGAAAGCCGTACAGAAACAACCTACCCTTATTATTGCCAATACCATTGCAGGTAAGGGAGTGAGCTTTATGGAGAATAAGTATGAGTGGCATGGAAAGCCGCCTAATAAAGAGGAGGCAAAACAAGCTTTGAAAGAATTAAAAGCACAATGAGAAAAGAAGCGTACTTACATTCAAAGGTGTTGAGTAAACCAGAAATGGTACCCACAAGAAACGGGTATGGAGAAGGTTTGCTTGAGGCAGGGAAGAAAGATAAGGACGTTGTTGTTCTTTGTGCTGACTTATCTGAGTCAACTCGTTCTAACTATTTTCAAGAGAAGTTTCCAGAGAGGTTTGTCGAGGTTGGAGTGGCAGAACAGAATATGGCTTCTCTGGCTTCGGGTATGGCTTTGGCGGGAAAGACCGTGTTCATTTCTTCTTATGCTGTATTCTCACCGGGGAGGAATAACGAGCAGATACGAACAACTATTGCCATAAATGATGTGAATGTAAAGATTGTAGGAGCACATGCAGGGGTCTCAGTAGGTCCTGATGGAGCCACACATCAGGCTTTAGAAGATATAGCTTTAATGCGTGTGATGCCTAACATGAAGGTTTTGTATCCATGTGACGCAGAGGAGGCGAGAAAGACGACGGTAGCAGCCGCCTCAATAAAGGGACCTGTATATATTCGCCTGGCACGAGCAGAAACTCCTGTTATTACAACAAAAAAGACTCCGTTTCGCATTGGGCGGGCTGAGGTGTTTGCCGAAGGCAAAGATGTGACCATTATAGCTTCAGGCCCTTTGGTCTATGAGGCCTTGAAAGCGGCTAATGGCATGAGTAATTCTATTGAGGTTATTAATCTTCATACGATAAAGCCTTTGGATGAAAAGACTATATTAAGGTCAGTTAAGAAGACCGGGTGCGTGGTAACCATAGAGGAGCACCAGAAGGCGGGAGGTATGGGAAGTGCAGTGGCAGAGATGCTCGCGCAGAATTATCCTGTGGCTGTTGAGATGATTGGGGTTTCAGATAGATTCGGGGAGTCTGGAAATCCAGAGGAGTTGTTGCAGGCATTTAAACTAACAGCTAAAGATATTACAAAGGCAGTGCAGAGAGTAATAAAAAGAAAATAGTATGAAGAAGTTTGATTTAATCACAGTAGGGGACACAACCTTAGATGTATTCTTGGAGTTGGTGGAAGAGGTGAAGGTAATAAAAGATAAAACAACAGGACTGGATTATTTGGGCTTGGTGAACGCAGAAAAGATTCCTGTAAAGAAGCTGACCATAGTTCCCGCTGTAGGCAACTCAGCTAACGTTGCAATAGGGGCTGCACGTCTTGGATTAAAGTCAGCTATTTATACTATTTTAGGGGAAGATCAAACAGGGAGTGATTCGCTGGAGGTTTTAAAGAAGGAGGGCGTAGCTTTAGATTACATTACCATAGATAAAAAACAGGGGAGCAACTTCTCTGCAGTTTTAAATTACAAGGCAGAACGCACCATTCTTGTGTATCACGAAAAGAGAACATATAGTCTGCCAAAGCTCCCTCCAGCTTCTTTTATGTACTTTAGCTCTCTTGCAAAAGGACATGAGAAGCTGCACTCTCAGATTCCAAAGTATGTGAAAGCGAATAATGTAAAGCTTGGGTTTAATCCGGGTTCCTATCAACTCAGAGAGGGGTTAAAGAGAATGATTCCTATCTTAAAAGTTGCTGAGGTTTTATTTGTGAATAGGGCTGAAGCCCAGACGCTTGTAGGCAAAGAGCCTAATATTAAGAAATTATTAACAAAGCTGCATAAGCAGGGTCCAAAGATTGTAGTAATTACAGAGGGTCCAAAAGGTTCATATGCTTCTGATGGCGAACACGTATATTTTCTCGATATCTTTCCTGCTCCCTTGGTGGAAAGGACGGGAGCTGGAGATGCATTTTCTACTGGATTTATTTCAGCTTTAGCAAAAGGAGAAAGTGTTCCTGACGCTATGAGATGGGGGACTATTAGTTCAGCTTCCGTTATTCAGTACATTGGAGCTCGTGAGGGACTGCTTTCCAAAAAAGTAATGCAGGCAACAATTAAAAAGAGTCCTAAGTTTCAACCAAAGGAACTATGAATGTAATGGAGAAGGCCATACAGGACTTTCCCAAGCAGTTTGCGTGGGAGCCTGAGGTTATTAATTCAGATAAGTTGGGAAAATACTCAAGGTATGTTCTTGTTGGAATGGGAGGCTCTCGCCTATCAGGAGATTTATTAAATACCTCAAATCCAGAGATTGATTTATTAGTGCGCTCTGATTATGGACTTCCCTCATTTCTTGGTAAAGATACTCTTGTTATATGCAGTTCATATTCAGGTAATACAGAGGAAGTGTTATCAGTGTTTAAAGAGGCTCAAAAAAAGAGTATTCCAGTCGCAGTTCTTGCAAAGGGAGGTAAGCTTATTGAGTTAGCAAAAAAGGAAGACCTTCCATATATACAGTTTCCAGATACAGGTATTCAACCAAGGAGTGCTATAGGCTTTAGCTTCCGCGGATTAGTAAAGCTTATTGGAAGGGAAGATATATTAAAAGATACAGAAAGCTTAAAAGATGTTCTTTCTGTTGAGGATAATGGAAAAGATATAGCGGAAGTTTTACATAATAAGATTCCTGTTATTTATTCCTCTTTTCGTAATCGTTCTCTGGGGTATATATTTAAGATTACATTAAATGAAACAGGAAAGATTCCTGCTTTTTATAATGTATTACCTGAAGCAAATCATAATGAGATGATCGGCTTTGATATTATAGATTCTACTAAGGAGTTATCTGAGAATCTTCACTTTGTGTTTTTAAAAGACGAGAAAGATAATAAAAGAATACAAAAGAGAATGGAGGTGCTGGAGCAGTTATATAAGGATAGGGGATTTGAAGTTGAGGTTGTTGCTTTTAAAGGGAAAAGTGTATTTGAGCGCATGTTCTCCTCTATTCTACTTGCTGACTGGACTGCGTATCATATCTCAAAGCTCTACGGGACCCAACCCAATGAGGTTCCTATGGTGGAGGAGTTTAAAAAGCTCATTTTGTAAGCGTAGGAGCGCCTATTCTGGAAGATTGCCTTGTGTATGCTCCAAGTTTTTCTTTTGAGCTAAAAAGTTGTGGTAGAAGAGGCATAGTTCGGGATGCCCCATAGGACATAGGAATCTGGGGTATTCTTTTAGCTACTTGGCAACTGAATAAGTGATACGTAAAACGAAACCTTCGTAAAGAAAGGGAGGAAAAAAATGAACAAGGAGACTGAGATGTCTTCGGTGCGGAACATGGTGGCACGGTAGAAAGAACTGTGCGCCATTCCGCTCCTTGACAAATTAAACAGATTGTAGTATTAATGAGCCACACGGCTTATTTTGTTTAGCCGAGATCCTTGACAACTGAATAGGGAGTCAAGACAAAAAAGGAAAGTGTAATGCTTCCCAAAATACCTTTGTCCAGCCCTTTGGCTGGTAACGTAACAACAGTGGAAAAGAACCTAGAGAAAGGAACGAACATGATCAGAAAGAAGTTTGTCCGATACGCGGTTTTGTTTGCCATGCTGCTCTTGCTCCTCAGCGGAGGGAGAACGGTTCTGGCTGCCAGTATGACCGTCGACAACACCATCGCTTGCGATGATGTGGTCGGTTTACCGTACTGCACGATTCAGGCCGCGGTTGATGACGCAGCGCCCGACGACACGATTAACGTCGCCGCAGGGACTTACGTTGAAAACGTCATCGTTGACCTGGCACTCACCTTGCAAGGGACGCCGGGCGCCACTATTGCACCGGCTACGGGTGTCGGAGTGGAAATCCAGGCTTCAAGCGTCACGGTTGATGGTTTCACCATCAACACTTGGGGCTTGAATGCTCATGGTGTCTGGATCAGCGTGAGTGCTACAAGCCTTACTTTGACCGGAAACGATATCGTGATAGACGGCTACTCTACCGCTATCTACGCGGATGCAGGAGTTTCTCAGACTGTTAAGAGTTCTGGGTGGACTATCTCCGGCAATACTCTGAGCGCCGCCGTCGGGGTCAACCTTGAGCTCTACGATGTTGACGCGGTGACGGTGGATGACAATGTCTTCGGTATTACTGCGGGCAGTAACGTCATCGTCAGTAGCGAACTTTTTGACCTGACCGGAATTGCCTTCACCAACAACGATGTCCAGGGTAACAACGGTGGGAGTATGGTGGCATTCGTCACTGACTTCCAGGGAATAGCTCTAGGAGGAATCGTACGTAATGATGGTATTCTTACCGCCATGGACGACGTCACCGTCGCGGGCAATACGTTCGCTGGCTGGGATAGCCGCGCCCTGCGCTTCGGGGATTGGGGGAATCCTGTAACGAACGTTGTGGTGAACTCCAATATCTTCAATATGAGTGTAGACTCAGAAGTTATTGGGGGAGCTGACGCAGGAAGTGCGACAGGAGCAGGAAACACATTCAACGTCCAGGTGCCAGCAGAAATACAGGACGCGATAGATTCAGCGTTCAGTGGAGATACGGTCAACGTGGCTCCAGGAACGTACGACGTAGGCTTGCAGATCATCAGCAACGACATCCAGATCGTTGGTGATGCGGGTAATAAACCGGTAATTCGTCCGATCGCGGATATTACCGGAACTGGAGCTGCTGAGGACGCTTGGTTCTTAGTTGAGCCGAATGTCACATTCAGCCTCGCTAGTGTTGTGCTGGACGGTGATGGGTTTTGGGTCTGGCAGGCCATCCGTTCGCATGGTAACACTTCCATTAGTAACGTCGACTTCCGCAACATACGCGGGAGTGTAGACGGTTCACCCTACAAGGGTATCGCCGTATCTAGTTACGGCGGCATCGTTGCAGGAGGTGTTGGCAGTGATAGCCACGGTGGTGAGGGCGACTTGTCCAGCAACCTGTTGGTACTCAACAGCAGCTTTGTGCAAATCGGTCGCATCGGCGTGATAGTGAAGGGTACTGGATCGGCCGCCGAGATTATCGGCAACACCTACACGGGCAAAGGTGACGGGGACTTCCTCGACTATGCCTTTGAACTTGGTGGTGGCGGCCTTGCGGCCATCAGTGGAAACACCATTACCGGCAACCGCGGTGTGGCCCTAGTTGACGGCTCGACCTCGGCTGGCGTTCTGGCGACGACGTACTGGTGTCTAACGCTCCCAGACTGCGTTACCACCGCCTTAATCGAAGACAACTCCATCACCGGCAACACGGATGGCGTTCACATAGGTTATGCTCCGGGTCCCGCCGACACAAGTGTCGTCACGATCCACCGCAACAACCTTAGTGGCAACACCGCATTCGCCGTCATCAGCACGGACGCGGTTGTGAACTCCACCGATAACTGGTGGGGTTCTGCGAACGGTCCGAGCCATGAGTCCAACACGTTCAACGTGGAGGCACAGGGCGACGCGGTCAGCGACAATGTTGACTTCGTGCCTTGGCTGGACGCTTTGGACGGCGCTCCATTCGCTCCCGTAGTAAACGACGAGAGCGAGTCCTACACCTCCATCTCGGCCGCCATCAACGGCACCGAGGCCGGAGGTACGGTTACTGCGTCGTCAGGAACGTACGTCGAATCCTTGGTCATCGCCAAGCCGCTCACGTTGCGTGGGCCGAATGCGAGCATCAGCCCGCATTCGGAATCGCGGGTCGCGGAAGCGATCATCACTGGAGTGTCACCGTTAGTCCAGTTGCCGTCTGAAGCGAATGTGAATCCGCTCATAATCGAAGGGTTCACATTCCAAGACACGACTGGCTCCGGGGCCGTAATCTACGCGAACGGCGAAAGCGATGGTTGGGGCAACGTCACAATTCGTTCCAACCGTTTCATGGACAACTACGGACCGGCCATCGGTGTCTGGACCTCGACCTTGAACGAGCCAATCAACCCAGCCAACTGGACAATCAGCGACAACCTCATCAATGGAGTGACGGGACCGAGCAGATCAGGTATATACCTGGCTCTGGCTAACCCTGAGGATGTAGCTACCGAGTTTAGTGGTTGGGAGATCAGCAACAACAGGATCAGGAACACCCAATACGGCGGAATCATGGTCCATGGCGCGGTTGACATGCTCATCTCCGGAAACATCGTCGAGGACGTCCAGAAAACGGGCATCCAGTCATCGGGGATACAGGGGAACGTGACGATTACGGATAACCTGATTCTCAGAGCGATGTTGGCTAGTGAATCGGGTCCTATTAGGGCTGGTATCCGCCTCTACGGTACGGACCCCACAGACGAGTATGGCGAGAGTCAGCTCATCGGTCCGGTATGGGTGACCGACAACGTCGTCGAGCAATCCTACATTGGGTTCGCAACCAAGAGCGGCCATGACTACCCCAGCGAGTTGGTCCACGTCAACGGCAACAGCTTCGTGGGGAACATCGAAGCCGGCCTTCTCCACAACGGTAACGGTCTCTTCGACGCAAAAGGCAACTGGTGGGGAACCGCCACGGGTCCGAGCGGTGAAGGGCCGGGACAAGGAGATGCCGTGGGACCAGGAATCAGCTTTGAACCCTGGCTCACCCGGCTTGGCTTCCAAGTGACTCTTAGTAATGAGAGCTACCTGGGATTCGGCTACCAGCTTAACGCCGGATGGGAAACCTTTTCCATCCCGGTGTGGGCGGAGAACGAAACGTTCTTCGGAGCTTGGGAAGTCCTTTGGACGGACATGGAAGGGAACCCGGGTCCCGAAGAAGGCGGAATACCGGTACCCCGACTGAGCGGCCTTGTTAACGAGGCCATAGTGGAAATCGCGTACCGCTTCAACGCGGCAACGCAGGAGTGGGAGCAAATCCTTGACGTAGACACCCTCTCACCCTTTGAAGCTGTGTACGTGAAGTCACGAGTGGCGCACGCAGCGTCCCTCAACGTAACGCCGGACCTCACAAGTCCTCCCACCTACCAGTTGCAAGCCGGCTGGAACTTGGTGGGGATGACGCTTGATCCTCTTGGGTCTGGCACCATGGCGGTTCCCGAAGCCTTCATCAGCGCGTACGACGCGCCCGGAGGTATAGGGTACCTGCAGGTCTTCAGTCCGGCAGTGAACCCGACCACGTTTGCGTGGGCACGGGACAGTGCACAAGACCCAATCCCTCAAGTGGAAATCGGGAGGGGCTACTGGGTCTTCATGGAAAACCCTGACACGATAGCAGGGTTCAGCTCAACTCCATTAACTCTGGAGTAGAAAGAGAAAGGAAATTCACAAGGGGCTGCGGTCGAATCGGTTTAACTACCGACCGACTGCAGCCTCTTTTTTTTGCTATTACTTGACAAAATTGAGATATGGTTCTATAATGTCTATGTGTCCTTTGACAACCTAGACAAATCTAAGAACCGACAACAATCCAATTCCTACAAAGGAGGAACCCATGAGGATCGTGTCTTTAGCGTTCGTAGCCGTAGCCGTCATCTTCTCGATGATCGTGACTACTAATGCGAACGCCTCAATACTGGGGCAAGAGGCTCCGCCTCTGCCCAACGCCTTCTACGGCGACGTGAGCATTGCGGGAAACCCCGCGCCCGCAGGAACGGAAATCTGCGGAATGATAGGGGGTACCAGTAAGGGGTGCATCGTTACGGACTCGCCTGGCTCCTATGGAGGAGCTTCTGGAGGGGAACCGAAGTTGGTCGTTCAGAGCGGCCAGGGCGATGTTGGAGCCACGATACGATTCTTCGTGACTCCTCCCGGTACTATCGGAGACTTTGCGGCAGAAGAAGTGGTTTACGACCCGGGGGAAGTGGATGAGCTCAACTTGACGCTCACGACGTTTCCTCTAGTGCCGACACCGACGCCGACGGCAACACCAACGCCGACGGCAACGCCGACGGTAACGCCGACGCCGACACCAACGCCGACGGCAACACCAACGCCGACGCCGACACCAACGCCGACGGCAACGCCGACGGTAACGCCGACCCCAACATCGACGCCGAGCGCGACGGCAATACCGACACCGGTACCCATAAATCCACCAGGAGATCCGCCGGTATTCCCAACACCTGAACCAGGTGCTGGACCGCCGCCGGAACTAATTACTCCTGTGGATGGGGGAGTGGCTGAATCAGAAGATGGCGATCTCTCAATTGAGATTTTGCCAAGTTCTGTGACAGATTGGCAGGGCCTAACGGTTGAAAAAGTGGATCTTGAGTCATTGCCACCTACAGACGGAACTTTCCGTTTTGGTAGCAAGGCATTTGAGATTTCATTTACAGACGCGGATGGAAATCCGATCGAACGTTTTCAACTGAACAGACCCGCGGTGATTACAGTCAGTTACACAGAAGCAGAAGCGCTGTATGTGTATGACTTGGCCATCTTCAGGTATGATAGCTTATCCAGCACATGGATTGAGCTCAATACCTCAGTTGACCCTGTCAATCGAATTCTGACAGCTAGAGTTTCGACCTTCAGTAAGTTCGTAATTGGCATTCCCGCTTTGGTGGGAGAGCCAGTTCCGACCGTAACTCCAGTTCCGCCGGTATTGCCAACAGCAACAACGGCGCCTGTCATTATTCCGATAGCAACTCCGGTTCCAACTGCAACTGTTCTGCCGCCAGTACCTGTGTCGCCAACAGCAACACCAGTACCTGGCGCTAGTCCGACAGCAGCTCCGGTTCCGACTGCAACACAAGTGACGCCAACTCAGGTACCGCCAACATCGGTACCAGAGGCGCCAACTCAGGTACCGCCAACATCGGTACCAGAGACGCCAACGGCAGTGGTTGTGGTAACTCCAACATCATTGCCGCCAGCGACACCGAGTCCTACTCCAATTCCTGTTCCAGTGGAACCTGAAGAGGATGATGGATTCTCAGTTGTCACGGTAATAGCGATTGTGCTTGCTGCTATTGCACTCATTGGGTTTGTGTACTTCAGCAGGAAGAAACGCAAACGCTAACAAGGGTCCTCGGGCTTACAAAGGGGTAGACGTTCATTCATTTGAGTGTTTACCCCTTTTTTCTTTGGCTGAATATCTTATTGTGGAAAAGTATAGTTTTTATATTTTAATGCAGGTGATATAATATTTTTATGAATACTGAGCTATATGCTTTCGTAAAGGAAGCTCTAGATAAAAAGTTAGACCGTGCTTCTATACGGGATGTTTTGGTTCAAGCTGGGTGGAATATAAAGGAAGTGGAAAAGGTGCTCTCTGCTTTTGCTGAGGTGGACTTTGCCATTCCTGTTCCACGGCCAAAACCATATCTTCAGGCAAGAGAGGCCTTTTTATACCTTATCTCTTTTATTACTTTGTATATTACCGCCTTTTCCTTTGGAGCCTTGGTATTCGGGTTTATTGACAAGTTTTTCCCAGATCCTCTTTCCTATGCTCCCGCACTGCGTTCTCTAAATACTGCATTAGCTTCTATTATTATTGCCTTTCCCGTGTATCTTTTTGTAACGTGGCGTCTTTCTCTTGCGACTCTAAAGAATCCTGAGAGGAAAGACTCAAAGGTTAGAAAGTGGTTAACCTATTTGACTTTGGTAGTGGCGGCTGCCGTCATTATTGGCGACTTAATTGCTATTGTTTCAGGTCTCCTTGGAGGGGATATTACCATACGATTTTTGTTAAGGGCAGTGACCATATTTGCAATTACGGCAAGTATATTTGGATATTATCTTTTGGATCTTCAAAAAGAAGAAAAAGAGGAATAGTATGAGAAAGATATTTATTATCACAGTCATATCTCTTATTGTTGTTGCTGTTTTATATGGGCTGTATCTTACTGGAACCCCGGGATTTCAAAGACAGGTTAGGTTTGATGAAAGGCGGATTGCAGACTTACAGCAGATATCTCGCGCAGTATCCTCTTATCATTCCAAATCAGGCAGATTGCCAGAGACCTTGGAAGCTTTGGAATCTCTTGATTTCTTTGTTCCTTCTCTCTCTGACCCAAAGACAGGAGAGAGATATGAGTATCGTGTAGTAACTGAGGTTACATATGAGCTGTGTGCAGTGTTTGAATCTGATTCTTCTATTGCTGTTAAACCTCGTTTTCCCGGTCTTGAGAGTTGGGAGTATAAAGAAGGAAGACAGTGTTTTGAAAGAGAGGTACTTGTAAAGGTACAAGGGTAAGGGCATAATACATTATTAATTCATTATAATTATACTTATGAGATATATTCTTTTTTCTTTTCTTATTCTAGGTCTTATGCTCGGAGGGAGCGTTGTCGCACAAGAAGATGATGTTGCCACTGACATTACAGAAGAAATAACTGTTGCGGACCTTGGAGAGTCAAACTCAATTATTCTTCCAACCTCTAACTTTTACTTTTTTAAGGAATGGGGCAGAGGCATACAACGTGTTTTTACATTTGGTTCAGTTAAGAAGGCAGAGCTTGAGTTGAAGTTTACAAACCAAAAGGCAGCCGAGTTAAAACAGGTAGAAGAGTTTCAGGCAGACAAACCAGATGCAATTACAAAAGCAGCAGATAATTATCAGAATGCTGTGAAACGGCTCAAGATAAGGTTAGAGCTTATAGATGATACCTCAGAGAACCCAAACGTGGATCGCCTCCTAGACAGCCTTACTGACAAGACCATGCGTCATCACCAGCTCTTTGAGGAGTTAAAAGAAAAGCATGAGGATGTGAAAGTGAAATTTGAGCTGGTGCAGAATGATATTGACGAAACAATACGTCCAATACCGGAAAAGTTTGATAACCCAGAGAAGTTCAAGGAACGATTAGAAAAGGCTACAGATGGCCAGAAAGAGACGTTCTTAAAGCCCTTAAAGATGATTAAGACTATTAACCGATGGAAGGAGATTCTAGTATCAGATGAAATTAGAGAAAAGCTCATTGAGATTAATGATGATCTTGTAGTGAAGTTTGAAGGAAGGGTTAAGGCACACAATGTTTCCTCTGCTGAACTTTCAGATATATTTGAGAGATTAGAAGGGGATGAGTTTGTGAAGTTTGAGATATTTCAAGATGTAAAAGAGCGTGCAGTAGATTTTCAGTTTAAGACATCTTTAAATACACTGAGTCCTCACTTTGTTGAGGGGGTAGAATCATCGGATAAGCTTGATCCAGAATCAATAGCCCGCTTAATTACAAAAGTTGGAGATATGATTCAGGGATTTGAAGAGAAAGCAAGAGGAGATGATGTAGTCTTTGGAAGTGCAGCTCAACAGCTTCTTATTGAATCTAAAGCCAAGTTGGCTGAAGCAAAACAGCTTCATTCACAAGAACGCTACGGAGCGGCCTTTGGGCAGGCTAACGCAGCTCGTGTATTGGCTGAGAATGCCATGAGAAAGATATATAGACGGGATACGGATTTTTCAGATAGTGCAGATGCTTTAAAACAACATCTTATGGCGCTAGAGGAGCTTATGCAAAAGCAGGGATTTAAGAAGGAGGATTATCCAAAGATGTATGCTTTGATTGAGAAAGCAGGGCAGGCTATTGGTAATGTATCCTCAGAGGAAGATGTAATAGCAATAAAGAGGTTGTTGTATGAGTTGGAAGCATTGATTAACCGAGACTCAAATACAGTTTCTCTCCCTACATCTATACGTCCAATACCGCCAGAGGATCGTCTGACAGCGTGTACATTAGAGTTTGCTCCTGTATGTGGCAGTGATGGAAAGACATATTCTAATAAATGTATGGCAAAGGTAGCTGGAGTAGGCGTTGTTTCTGAAGGTAAATGCGGAGAGACGGGAACAAATGATAATAATGAGGATACTTCTGTTTTTCCAACAACAAATATTCTAGATTTTGGCTCTCAACTGCTAAAGCCCTTACGACTTGAAGTAAAAGAGGTGACTCAATAGAACACAGCCATATTTTTCCACAGTTTTTGTGTGCGTTTGAGTTTCTCATGGTAATATTAAAGGTAGTACTAAGCAGTACTCCGTATCTAATATACGGAAACTTAAAGTAGAGAGGGAAGGTGTTCTTGCTGACTGTGAAAAAAGGAGAGCTCAATTCAAAGGGGGTGATCCTTCCTCCCGGGCTTGTGTTTCGTTCTCGCGTTCGAACACAGCGCCAATCTCAATTTCGTCGGTTAATTAGTAGGGGTTCACGCTGATAACCAAATGTAATTCCGTGGTGGGTATTATGCCCTCCACGGAAGTTTGTTTTATGATATACTGTGAACATGGAAATCTTACTTTTGTTTATTATTCTTCTCTGGGTACTTCCCTGGAAAGGAGTTGCTTTGTGGAGGGCGGCGAGTAGAGGAGAGAAAAAGTGGTTTATTGCTATGTTAATTTTAAATACATTTGCCATTCTTGAGATCTTGTATATCTTTGTATTTTCTAAAGATAAAGATTCAAAAAAGCAGTAAGAATTTATGGAGAGAAAAAAGCGGACTCAAATGATTGTAAGAGAACTCAAGAAGCTTTTTCCTGAGGTTCATACTACTCTTGTTTATAGTAATAATTGGGAACTGCTTGTTTCGGTTATGTTATCTGCTCAATGCACAGATAAGAAAGTTAATGAAGTGACTAAGACTCTCTTTGTAAAATATCCAAGTTTTGATGATTACATACAGGCAGAGTTGCGAGAATTTGAGCAAGATATTCGGCAAACCGGATTTTATAGAAATAAAGCAGCAAACATATTAAAAACAGCTGCGATACTGAAGGAGAAGTTTGAAGGGAAGGTTCCAAGGACTATGGATGAGATTCTTTTACTGCCTGGAGTCGCACGTAAGACCGCAAATGTAGTGTTGGCAGCGGCATTTGGTGTTATAGAGGGGATTGCCGTGGATACGCACGTGAAGCGCTTTGTTCAAAAATTAAGACTTGTGGATTCTCAAAATCCAGAGAAGATAGAAAGAGAACTTATGGAACTGTTACCGCGAAAAGAGTGGTCTGGCTTTACACATCGTATGATTGCGTATGGAAGAGAGATATGCATTGCAAGGAAGCATGAATGCCGAGAGCACCCTTTAACACGTATTTATCCTCAGGGCGCAGGCATCTGGCCTTTATCTTAAGATATGACACAAAAAGATTTACAATGGGAAGTTATTAGAGACAGAAAGATTAGAAAAACCTTCTATTTTAAGGATTTTAAGGCTGCTCTTATATTTGTGAATAGAGTGGCTGCACTAGCAGAAAAAGAAGGGCATCATCCAGACATTCATATTGTTAAGTATAACTCTGTTATCATTGAGTTGAGTACCCATGAGACAGGAGGATTATCTGAAAAAGATTACGCGTTGGCGAGGAAGATTGAATTTATATAGTAACTAAGGGATAGACATATTATAATAGATGTATGAAAGTAATTCTTAAAGATAACAATACATACATTCTTTCTTGCGCAAGGGATGAGGAAATAATGTCAGAACTCAAGAAGTTTGCAGAAAAAAACAATATTAAAGCTGCATCCTTTTCTATTATTGGGGCGTCCAAAGAGGTAGAGCTCGCCTGGTATGATGTTGATATAAAAGAGTACACTACCAAGGTATTTAAAGAGAAACTTGAAATTTTAAGTATGCTGGGAAGCATAGGTATAATGAATGGAGATATAATTGTTCATAGTCATGGAGTCTTCTCTAACAAGAAGATGCAGACAATGGGAGGACACGTTAATAAAGTTGTGGTGGCTGCAGCTTGCGAGATTATCCTGCAAAAACTTAAAGGAACAATTAAAAGAGAATATTCCAAAGAGATTGGACTGAATCTTATGGAAGAATGAAGTATATCCTTCCTGTAACGCTTGTTATAGCGGTTGTTTTAGTAGGCGCTGTTTTATTTTTTATTCAGATTGAACCTGAAGCTCAGGAAGAAAAAGAGATTTTATCTCTCAAAGATGCGTTAGGTCAGATGCTCATTATTGGCTTTGACGGAACTGAGGTAACGCCTGATTTGGAAAGACTTATAAAAGACATTCATCCGGGAGGCGTGCTTTTACTATCGCGTAACCTTGAGAATGCAGAGCAGACAAAAGTTTTAGTTGAAGATTTACAGAAGTTAAGCTTAAAAGAGACGGGAGTTTCTCTGTTCGTTGCAGCTGACCAAGAGGGAGGTATGGTTTCTACGGTGTACTGGGCAGAGGAGACTGCGCAGTATGATCTTGAGAATATGGAGGAGGCATCGCAGGTTGGGGAGAGGAGAGCTAAAGAGTTGATTGATGTTGGAATTAATATGAATTTGGCTCCGGTACTCGATAGCAGGGAGAGGGGTGATTTTCTATTTCCTCGTTCCTTTCAGAAAAGAGATGAGCAGGCATTTATTTTGGCACAAGCCTTAATAGAAAGTCATGAGGCGGAAGGAGTGTTTGCCGTACCAAAGCATTTTCCAGGATATGACGGTATTACACAGAATCCAGAGCAGGGAAGTATTCCTTATGTAGAGAATGTTCCAGATACGCTTTTATTTGAATATGTGCTTGATGTTATTAAACCTGGTATTGTCATGCTCTCACATGTTGTGTATGAGGAGTTAGATGCCAATCCCTTACCTTTATCATTGAAGGGCATTGAATTTGCCAGAGAAAAACTCGGCAATAATGTTTTACTTATGTCAGATGATTTATTGAGTGAGTCTTTTGTCAAAGCGTATGAAACTTCTGATATCTTAAGCAAGGCTTTAGTAGCTGGAGTAGACATTCTCTTGGTCGCCGGATATCCAGATACCGATGTTATAGGAGAGGCATATGGCAGTCTTCTTAAAAAAGTGGAGGCGGATGAAGTATTGCAGGAAAGAGTACGTGACGTGGCTCAAAGAGTGATTGAGATAAAACAGAAACTAAGGTAAAATATTGATATGTCACAATACTATTCAGGGAAAAGAACAAGGAATATCTTTGATTCCAAGTCAAAAGAACCATTTCGTTTGAGCAGGTCACGCGTGGATAACTTTTTAAGATGTCAAAAGTGTTTTTATTTAGATAGAAGATTAGGGGTGGATCAGCCACCAGGGTATCCTTTTACATTAAATAACGCGGTGGATAAATTATTGAAAAAGGAGTTTGATATTCACAGGAAAGCGAAAACCATCCATCCTTTAATGGAGCACTACGGAATTGATGCCATCCCCTTTCAGCATGAGAAGCTGGATGAGTGGAGAGAAAACTTTAAGGGAGTTCAGTATTTACATGAACCATCAAACTTTCTGGTGACGGGGGCTGTTGATGATGTTTGGATAAATCCAGAAGGGGAGCTTATTGTGGTGGACTACAAAGCTACCTCAAAGGATGGTGAGGTGTCTTTGGATGCGGAGTGGCAGGATGGATATAAACGTCAGCTGGAGTTCTATCAGTGGCTGCTGCGTCAGAATGGATTTAAGGTTTCAGATACAGGATACTTTGTATATGTAAATGGAAAGACTGATTTGGAGGCATTTGATTCAAAGCTGGAGTTTGATATGAAGATTCTTCCTTATACAGGGTCGGACGAATGGGTTGAGGATGCTTTAATAGGTGCAAAGAAGTGTCTTTCTGCCAATACTATTCCAGAAGCCCACGATGACTGTGACTATTGCCTGTATAGGAAATCTGCGAGAGATGTGCAATCATAGTATTTATGGAACTTATTCAAAACTTCTTAACAATTGATATAGTAGCGTCTTACGGCAAAGACATATTATTTATTGTACTCTTACTTATCTTTGGAAAGTTACTACTGCGCAAGCTAGTAAGAAGGTTAGTAGAAACAACAGAAGATGATGGCAATATTGTTCATCAGAGAGCAGAAACATTAGGCAAGGTTGTTGTATCTATTGGGAATGCAGTGATTTACAGCATAGTTTTACTAATGATTTTAGATTTGTTTGGAATTGATATTCGTCCAATACTGGCGGGAGCCGGAGTTATTGGTTTAGCTATTGGGTTTGGAGCACAATCTTTAGTGAAGGAATTTGTAGCAGGTCTGTTTATTCTCATGGAAGGCCAGTATGGTGTGGGGGATAAGGTAAAGATTGGTTCTGCTGAAGGAGAGGTTATTATGATTACAATGCGCTCTACGGTATTAAAGAATCCAAAAGGAGGAAAGATTTATTTGTCTAATGGTTCTGTAAATAATGTAATTAATTATTCTCAGAAGTAGATAGTGAAAATCGCCAAGCAGGCGGTTTTTTTGATACAAAAGTATTAGATTTCTTGAAATTTGTAAGATTTTAATCTATAGTTGATTTGACACTGTTTTTCGTTGTTCTTTTTTTATTCCCATAGGAGGGGATTATGAATTCACGTTTGTGGATCGTCCTCTCCGGAGTGACGATTATAGTACCGTTTGTCGTAGTTCCCTTTGCGCTCTACTTCGTGAAGGATGGGCTGCCTATCTTGAATGGGTTCTACGGATATCTCACTATTGCAATTATTGGAGTTGTTACAAACGCTACTTTTATCATTCCAACTCCTACGATGATGCCCGTGGTTGTAGAGATTGCAGATCGCAATTCTCTTTTCTTGATTGCAGGCACATATGCTTTCTTCGCCGCATTTGGTGAGAGTACTGGTTATTTTGCCGGCGATTTTATCAATAAGATTTCCGCGATACGGGATTCCAGGATACATCAGTTCCTTGAGGAGAAGATGAAGGGTGGAAAGAAGACTGGAGTCATTCTCTTTATTCTCGCTGTCTTTCCGGTTTCTCCGTTCGATATCGGGGGAGCTATTGCAGGAAATGCCGGATATCCTTGGCGATGGTTCTGGGTAGTCACATTTATTGGCAGATGGCTGAAGTATTGGTACCTCATTCCATTCTGGGAGATTGCTGAGAGATGGATATCCAAAATTCCATGGGTTGGAAACATTGCAGGACTGCTCATGGTCGTCATCTTTCTGATTGCTATTCTGGTAGCTAACCGCATTATGAACGGCGGGAGAAAGAAAATCGTAGAGGCAGGGTCATAGATTCTGCCTTTTTTCTTGCTTTTGTTTTAGTTTGTGTTCACAATGCAATCATATGTCATTTTCCGTAGGTATTGTGGGTCTGCCAAATGTAGGGAAGTCCACCCTGTTTGCAGCTCTCACCAGAAAACAAGTAGATATTGCAAATTACCCTTTCTGCACCATTGAAAAGAATGTAGGGATTGTGCGTGTTCCAGACGAGCGGCTTGAGAAGTTGACTGAGCTGTTTCATTCAGAAAAAACAATCCCAACTGTTATTGAGTTTGTAGATATTGCCGGTTTAGTCAGAGGGGCGAATAAGGGAGAAGGATTGGGTAATCAGTTTCTTGCTGAGATAAGAGAAGTGAAGGCAATCCTCCAGGTAGTGAGATGTTTTGAGGATTCAGATATTGCCCATGTGGAGGAGACTATTGATCCTCTTCGTGATATTGAGATTATTGAAACAGAACTTCTCTTAAAAGATTTGGATACCGTAAAGAAGAGAATCTTTAAGGCTGAAAAAGAGATTAGGTCTGAAGATAAAAAAGCAAAAGCGCAGTATGAGATACTCTTGCAGTTGCAGTCAGCTTTGAGCAACGGTACAACAGCATTTAAGTTTATGGAGCAGAATGAGGGGAGTGAGAAGGTTATCTTAGACCTTCAGCTTCTTTCCTCCATACCCGTTTTATATATATTAAACTGTGAGGGAGATAAGGCTCCTAAAGAAGTTGAGGAAAAGATAAAGAGCATGGGTAGTTTGTTTGTTGCACTGAACGTAAAAGATGAGTTTGAATATGCCGGATTTACCCTAGAGGAGATGGAAGAACTTGGAGCTAAAGAACGAAGACTTCCTTTATTAATTAAAAAGGCCTATGAAATGCTTAATCTTATAACTTTCCTTACAACAGGGTCTGATGAAACCAGAGCCTGGACTATAGAAAAGGGTGACTTAGCTCCGGAAGCCGCAGGTGTTATTCATACAGATTTTAAAGACAAGTTTATTAAGGCTGTCGTTATTCAGTGGGATGAGCTTGTTAAGGCTGGAGGATTGGCAGAAGCCATGGCTCAGGGATTAATACGTACAGAGGGTAAAGATTATGTAGTCAAAGACGGAGATGTTATTGAGATAAAGCACGGTTGATAAAATCGATTTACTGTGGTAAGTTCATTTTATCGAACAGTTCGTTAAAACAGCAGCCGAAAGGCCTGATAAATGTTAACTCTACTAGATCGAGAGAGTGTAGAAGAAGAAATAAGAGAATTAAAGAACATCCCAATGGCTTTCGTGCTAGGGAGTATCTTTCTTAAGTTTGCCAACATGGATGAGGTTTATGCGAGGGATAGATTTCATTCTAATGTATCTGCGCCAGGATCTTTTCTTTCTATTTCGCTCTCATGGAGATCTGATTTAGATTACAACAAAGCAGAAGCAAAGCTTATCCTCTGGAGAGGACATATTGATAAAGATAAGGGAGGGCTTAATCCTTTTTCTTCTGAATTTGTTACGCTTGTTGCCGGTGCAGCTGATGGTGGTATATGGAGAGCAGATAAGGGCCAAGAGAGAAAATTTCGTATCTTAGTATCAGTCTCAGGTTTTAATTTTCCTGAAACTGATGGAAGATGGCTCATGAATGTGTTTCTACCTTATTTCAGTTCTATGGCAACAGAGCTCCACCTTGATGTTTCAGAGTATGCATCATTCTGGGAGTAATCATTAAGAGTGATTTTCTTCAAGAAAGTCTCGTTTTTAACGGGACTTTTTAATATATAAAGGTATCTACAATCCGCCCATCCTTATCTAAGAGCTTAAGGGTGTCGTGACGATCCCTAGTGAAATCTCTTTCCATATAAATATGCCACTCGTTTTTGGTAAAGTCGCTGTCGTTTTTATGCAGGTTATAGCAGGCGCTGTAATTAAAACGGTCTTGAATATATGAAAGGCATTCAGAATCTGTTGCGACAGCTGGAATATTTGCATGATTAGGTATAGTGCAGGATGAGAAGCTAATGTCTTTTAAGATAAAGTCTTGGCAAGGAATTCGCAAATATCTTAGGTCCCGTTCAGTAGGTTTATCAGGACATGAGGATGAGATAGATAAGGGGAATGTGTAGTACTGTTTTAAATATCCCATGCAGATATTTGGACGAAAGCTTATGTTTCTTCCAAAGGGGCTTTTTTCAGCTGTCAGATAGACAGCATCTCCTCTGCGCAGATTAATGTTGTTTGTGCCAGTAAAGTTGATTGCTTGGGGTATTTTTTCAATACCAAGAGGAATTGTAAATCCTCCTAATTCTCCCTCTATTCTCCATCCTGTTATATTTATCTTTTCATCTGATGTGAGATTTGGACGTAATGTAATAAGAAGTTTTCTGGTTGCACTTTCTTGACGTACGCTTCTGATATCTACCTTCCCATAATATTCAGATGTGTTTATGGTAAATGTGTAGGAGGCGGGAGTATAGTCTACTTCTCCTTTATATTTTGACCTTACTTTAAAGGTGTACTCATTTGGACCTAATGGTAGTTTTATAGTACGTTTTGCAGAAGAGGTTGGTTTCCAGTATTTGTCTATTCCAGCAATATATGTTTCATAAGTTATTCTTACATTATCTTCTGGGATGATACTGCCTGAAAACTCAAAGATTACGGTGTTAGTATTATTTCCATCTTCGGGTTCCTTTGTTATTTCAGTATCTAATATAAAGCTTACTGTGGATGTTACGGTTGAGCTGGAGCCCGATGGTGTCTGTACTTCAGGCGTCAGAACTGATCTATCTTGGAGCGTATTAAGAGAGGGCAGACCAAAATCAACACCTTCAAAGATATTTCCTCCTATGCTAAATCCCGCAATAGCAAGGATTATGAGAAGCGGAATAAGAATGATTGGCATTACTGTATTATACTACAATTTGAGTTCAAGTGGGACTCTGGTATAATCCTTTTATGAAGATTACTGCGATAAAGACCCATAAGATTACGGTTAAAGATACGGATTTGTTTTTGGTATTAGATAAGTATCTTCCTAAACTCAAGGAGGGTTCTGTTGTTGCCATTACTTCAAAGATAATAGCCATATGCGAGGGTAGGGTGGCTGATCCCAAAGATGTAGATAAAGATGAGTTAATAAAGCGGGAAGCTGAGGCTTACTTACCACGATCTAAAAGCAAATATAATTTATTGGTGACTCTAAAGAATAATATGATTGTTCCTTCTGCTGGAATTGATGAATCAAATGCAGATGGTCTCTATGTACTATGGCCTGAGGATTCGCAAAAGACAGCAAATAAGGTAAGAGAATATTTAGAAAAGAAGTTTAAAATTAAAAATGTGGGAGTTGTTATTACAGATAGCCGAACATCCCCATTGCGATGGGGGGTGACTGGTATTTCATTGGCACACTCTGGGTTTTCTGCTCTGAATAATTATATTGGAAAGAAAGATATCTTTAAAAGGGTATTAAATATGACTATGACAAATGTAGCTGATGGTTTGGCGGGAGCTGCTGTGCTTTTAATGGGGGAGGGAGCAGAACAAACACCCTTGGCTATTATTGAGGATGTTAAGTTTGTGAAGTTTCAAGGAAGAAATCCTACAACAAAAGAATTAAAGCAGCTGTGTATTAAGATTGAAGATGACATTTATGGACCTATGTTAAAGGGAGTGAAGTGGCGAAAGGGTGGTTCTTGAACTGTGGATAACCATATCTCTTGACAGGGTTTGTTGGGTATGATAACGTTTAAATACTTGTATAATCGTTTAAGTATTAAAATGCTTACAACAAAAGAAATTGGAAAATTTAAAAAGAAGTTACAAGGAGGTGAGGATCATCTTGCTTTTATCTTTGAGGCACTCTCAAACCCTGCGCGTTTAAAGATATTTCGTCTGCTTTCAAAGCAGAAAGATATCTGCGTAACAGATGTTGCAAGGATACTTGGTGTGTCTGTACCAGCGGCTTCCTATCAGTTTCGTATTTTAGAGATGGTGGGATTAGTAGAGAAAGAGAGAATGGGAAAGATGATTTGTTACAAACTTAAAAAAGAAAATCCTATAGTTCGAAAGATAATAAGGATTGTTGGGTAGGTCGAAGATAAAAAATAAATGAAGAAAATGAAATGGCAAAAGTAATACTATACACTACACCTACATGTGTGTACTGTAAGGCAGCAAAAGAGTTTTTTGAAGAGAACAATGTGGAGTATGAGGAGAAGGATGTCTCAAAAGATGAGGCAGATCTTCAGGAGATGGTAAAGAAGTCAGGTGGTATGGCGGTTCCCGTCATAGACATTGATGGGGAAATAGTTGTTGGTTTCAATAAGGATCAGGTTGCAGATCTATTAGGAGTAGGGAAATAACAGCTGATATATGCGGCTGTTTTTGCCCATTCTTGTTATAGGAGTTGTTGGACTAGGTATTATTTTTATTCCTAGGCTTTTTCTCTCAGATGACTTTAATCTGCCGCAGGGAGAGGCTGTGAGAGAAACTATTATGGTTAAAGATACAGGAACTAAAAAAGAGGTAGAACGTGAGATATTAGTTACTGATGGAGTAAGGCACTCAGTTCCCTTAGACGAGGTTGTTGGAGGGGGACCGCCAAAAGACGGTATTCCTCCAATAGACAATCCTGAGTTTATTATATCTTCTGAGGTTGATGATTGGCTGCAGGATGATGAACCTGGTCTTTCAATATCTCAAGGGGCTACGAATCGTTTCTATCCTTATCAGATTTTGGTATGGCATGAGATTGTAAACGATACGATTGATGGTAAACGCATATTGGTAACCTATTGTCCATTGTGTTTCTCTGGCATTGTTTTTGACCCTGTGGTTCAGGGTGAGCGCGTTGAGTTTGGAACTTCAGGAAAGCTCTGGCAGTCTAATCTTGTTATGTATGACCGAAAGACAGACAGCCTATGGTCTCAGATTTTAGGAGAGGCTATTGTAGGTGAGATGACGGGTACTACACTACGCATTCTTTCTTCTGATCAGATGCTCTATGGGGAGTGGAAAAAGAATAATCCTACAGGTCAGGTGCTCGCACGCCCTCAAGGGGCTGGGAAGTTTTATGGAGTGAATCCTTATGGGAGCTACTACTCGGTTGCAAACTTTTCGCTTAATCTTGTAAATAAGATAGATGATAGACTTTCCAATGATACTTTTGTCTTTGGGTTAATCTTTGATAGTGTAGCTAAAGCATACAATATAGAATCGGTAAAGCAGAAGGGTGTTGTAAAAGATAAGGTAGGGGAGACCGATGTTGTATTGCGGTATGATAAGGAACTGGATGTTGTCCGTGTATTCCAGGGAGAGAAGAGAATTAATCCTATTTCCGGGTTCTGGTTTAGTTGGGTTGCAGCTCATCCAGATACCGAGGTTTATAAGTAACAAAATACTATGAAAATTATTGGAATCGGAATTGTTGTCATTGTTTCTATTATAGTAGGAATACTATTTTTAAAAGATAGTCCTTCAGTTCCTATTGGGAATACAAATGATGTTCTAGACCTTACACTGCAAGATTATGAAGGGAATGAGATACTGCTATCTGATTTTGTCGGCAAACCCATGATTTTAAACTCTTGGGCAGTATGGTGTCCTTTCTGCGTTAAAGAGCTTTCTGCATTTGTAGAGATACAGGATGAGTTTGGCAAAGATATAATCATTGTTGCCATTAACAGAGCTGAATCTTTGGATACAGCAAAGACTTATACCGATGACCTTGGAGTTACGGCTTCCATGCTATTTCTATTAGACCCTTCAGATTCTTTTTATAGGGCAATCAGCGGTTTTTCCATGCCAGAGACCTTATTCATTGATGCTCATGGTGTGACCCAAGTTCATAAGCGAGGTCCTATGGAGGTTGAAGAGATTAGAGAAAAAGTCCAGGCGTTATTCAATTAATAATATTTTATGGAACTCATTGGATTTACATTAGATATCATAGGGAAAGTCATGATCGCGTTTACCGCCCTTATGGTTCATCATAGGTTTTCAAAAGAGCATAAGATTGACGAAAAGGTGTTTTCTGAAATGAAGCGAGAGAAAATTGTTGGAATACTTGGTATTCTTTTCATGATTCTTGGATTTCTATTGCAGCTTTCCAGTAAGTTATAGCTTATGGATATTATTACACTTATCATTCCCGCATTCATCGCAGGAATTCTTACATTTTTGGCTCCATGTACTCTGCCTCTGGTGCCAGCCTACCTGAGTTTTATTGGTGGTTCTTCAATTGAAGATTTGAAAGATCCAGATAAGGCTAAAAGGGCACGCATGAAGATTTTTCTGAATGGTTTGTTCTATGTTATTGGTTTTAGCGCAGTATTTATATTACTGGGAAGTTTATTTGGACTCGGTGGGTCAGCTCTCATTCAGTATCGTACTCTTATTGCGAGAGTAGGGGGTGTATTTATTATATTCTTTGCCCTGTTTCTCATAGCTCCGGGTTTGGCTTCCATTACAAGGAATAAGATTAATCTTATGAGGCTTTCGGTATTTAGATTCTTTCAGGCAGAAGCGAAACTTTCTATAAATAGGCTAACGCGGAATCTAAGACCAGGAAATCCAGTGAGCTCTTTGATATTTGGTGCTACATTTGCTTTTGGATGGACTCCATGCGTTGGTCCAATTCTCGGAGTTATTCTTACCTTTGCCGCTTCTTCGGCAACCCTTGGAGCTGGAGCTATGTTGCTGCTGGTATTTTCTCTTGGTTTGGCCGTTCCATTTCTTTTGACCGCCCTTGCCATTGGATGGGCGTCAAAGCACATTTCAAAGCTTTCAAAATATTTGAACGCTATATCATTTATTGGAGGGCTGTTCTTACTTTTACTTGGAGTGTTAATGGTTACAGATAATTTTCTTTTCTGGATTCAATTTATATTCCAGTTATTAGAACCCTTAGATTATGAAGAATGGTTATTAGATTACTTATGATAGAATAAATAATATGAGGCGTAGTAATTCTGACAATCTGCTTCCTACTATTATGATTATTCTGGGGGCGACTGGGGACTTGGCTGAAAAGAAGCTTCTTCCTTCGCTTTTTCATTTGTATGAAAAGGGCAAGCTCCCATCTATGTTTCAGATTGTTGGATTCTCCCGGAGAGACTGGGGGAATGAGGAGTTTCAGTCATACGTTACTAAGATATTAAAGAAGCATACAAAAGAAACTGCCAAGATAAAAAAGTTTGTGCAGTTCATTGTGTACCAGCAGGGATATTTTGAAAAGAGAGGAGGATATAATAAGTTAGCTGTGACACTTGGATTCAAGGATGAAGAATGGAAGGTATGCTCAAATAAGTTATTTTATCTTGCTGTGCCCCCTAAGTTGTATAAAGGAATTTTTGAACATCTTTCAAGTTCAGGTTTAACAGAGCCATGCTCTCCTGAGGAAGGATGGACTAGGGTTATAGTGGAAAAACCCTTTGGCAAAGATTTAAAGACAGCTCAGGAACTGGATCGCATGTTGGGTGATCTTTTTGAAGAGGAACAGATCTATAGAATTGATCATTATTTGGGCAAGGAGACTGTACAGAACATTCTTGCCTTTCGTTTTTCAAACTCGTTTTTTGAACCTGCCTGGGATAATAAATCTATTGAGAAAATTGAGGTTAAACTGCTTGAGAGAGATGGCATTGCAAAAAGAGGAGAATTTTATGATGGTATCGGGGCTTTGCGAGATGTGGGGCAGAACCATCTGCTCCAGATGCTTTCTCTGTTTTTAATGGATAATCCGGGTATGTTTTCTGCAGACTCAATTCGTGCAAAGCGGGCTGAGGTTCTTGGCGCCATAAAGTCTATGACAGTTAAAGATGTTGGTGAGCTAACGGTGCGCGGGCAGTATGAAGGTTATAGGAAAGTTGAGGGTGTTGAAAAGAACTCAAAGACCGAGACTTATTTTCGTCTACTCCTTGAGGTAGATACTCTGAGATGGAAAGGGGTTCCCATAGTTTTGGAATCAGGAAAAGGCATGAAAGAGGATCTAGTTGAGGTGGTTGTGACTTTTCGTCACCAACAGCCCTGTCTTTGTCCTCCGGGGCAGCACTATAAAAACCAGCTGCATTATCATATTCAGCCAACAGAGGGCATTTTTGCTTCTTTTTGGGTGAAGAAACCCGGAAGTGAGATGATTCTAGAACGAAAGGACTTTTCCTTTGATTACAGAGCAGCCTACAGCGATGAGGAGTTTATTGATGCCTATGAAAAGCTTCTCACAGCGGCAGTCGCAGGGGATCAGACACTCTTTGTGAGTACTGAGGAGATATTGGCTTCCTGGAAGTTTATTGACCCTATTATCTCTGCTTGGCAGACGAGAAAGGTACCTTTACAATCTTATAAGCTTCACTCAGAAGATATACGAAAGGAGAAGATTATCAAGAAGGAATCGCTGGAGCGGCTCATTGGGTTTGTAGGTTTAGGTAAGATGGGCAGTGAGATGGTTTCTCGGCTTTCTGAGCATGGATGGCAGCTTTTGGTATTTGACGAGAATGCAAAAGCAATAAAAGAGGCAGAATCTACTCTCGTTAAAGGAGCAGCAGATATAAAAGAGATGATACAAGGATTATCTTCTCCTAGAATAATCTGGCTTATGGTTCCGGCAGGAAAACCCGTAGATGATGTTTTAGATACCTTACTGCCTAATCTTTCAAAAGGAGATATCATTATTGACGGTGGAAATTCGTTCTTTGAGGATTCTGAAAAAAGAGCAGTTAGTTTAAAGAAAAAGGGTATTCATTTTATAGACGCTGGAGTCTCAGGTGGTCCTGGAGGAGCAAGACAGGGGGCTTCCCTGATGATTGGAGGGGATAAGGAGATATATGAGCTACTTGTGCCTTTATTCTCAGATTTGTCTACACAGGGAGGATTTGGATATATGGGTAAGGCAGGAGCTGGGCACTTTGTTAAAATGGTTCATAACGGCATTGAGTATGGCATGATGCAGTCGATAGCTGAGGGTTTTGCTCTCATGAAAAAGGCTCCATTTTCCCTTAATTTAAAAGAGGTTGCCAGGGTGTATAATAGAGGTAGCGTGGTTGAGTCCCGTCTAGTCGGATGGTTGCTTGAGGCCTATGATATCTTTGGCCAGAATCTCAAGGGGATTTCAGGAAGTGTTTCCCATACCGGGGAGGGTGAATGGACCGTAAAGACTGCAAAAAAGTTTAAGGTTAACGTAGAAATTATTGCAAAGTCTCTTGCCTTTCGCATTCGTTCCTCTGTAAAGCCTTCCTACACAGGACAGATTCTTACAGCCCTTAGAAACCGCTTTGGAGGACATAAAAAAGATTAAGCGTATGAAGATACAAAGATTTACAGATAAGGAAAAAGCCAGGACTGCAGCCCAGAAAGCTCTGGTTGCCTTATTTGCAAAACATACAAATACCCCTATTCTCTTTCTTTCTTCTGGAGGTTCGGCTTTGGAATTGTTAGATGGACTTTCTTTTTTAAATAAAAAGCATCTTGTTACATTAGGCATGTTGGACGAGAGGTATAGTGATAAAGAGGAGTTCAGTAACTTTCTTTCACTTACAAAGACTAAGTTCTTTTTTAATATGCTGACATCAGGTGCAATGCTCATTGATACTTCCCTTCAACATAAAGAGTCTCTCCTTGATATGGCAGAGCGGTTTAACGCAAGTTTAAGGGGATGGCGCACCATACATCCTGATGGCATTGTTATTGCTACTATGGGTATCGGAGAAGATGGGCATACAGCGGGCATTATGTCTGGTATGGCAGAAGAGGAGTTTGGGGAACTCTTTGAGAACGATAAGGTTTATGTAGTTGGCTATGATACAGAAAAGAAGGGTGAGGATAGAAATCGTGTTACTGTTACCTTTCCTTTTTTGCGCTTGATTAATCACACGGTAGTCTACGTTATAGGTAGAGAAAAGGAGAAGGCGCTTTCCAGTATTCTTTTAAAGAAAGGGAATCTTTATAATACCCCAGCAAGGATTATAAGGGAGATGAAGGATGTTTCTATTTTTACAGATATTAATAAGTAATGCCCTTGCAAGATAAAGGGTTAAGAATATATAATTGAGAACATGGAAAAAAAGAATCACTATGATCTTCTTGTCGTGGGTTCGGGAGCTGCAGGACTTTCTGCGGCAATTTATGCAGGAAGGTATAAGATGCGAACCCTTGTCATTGGCGCTGAGTTTGGCGGGGAAACCGCAACAGCTGGATTAATTGAGAACTACCCGGGATTTAAGGAGATAGACGGATACGAATTAATGAAGAAGATGAAGGAACAAGCAGAGGCCACCGGAGCTGAGGTAAGAGAGGGTAGAATTGTCGAGATTAAGAAAGAAAAGGAGTACTTTAAGTTAAAGACCGAGAAAGGAGAGGAGTTTGAGGCAACAACTGTTATCTTGGCTTTAGGGACAAATAGACGTCATTTAAATATCCCTAATGAAAAGGAGTTGACCGGAAAGGGAGTGCACTACTGCATTACCTGTGACGGTCCGGTGTACAACGGCAAGACCGTTGCTATGGTTGGAGGAGGGGACTCTTCTGTTAAGGGAGTAAACTTTTTGGCAGATTATGCTTCCAAAATCTACTTTATTGTTATGGAAAAGGAACTTGGAGCTGAACCTACGAATTTGGAACGTATGAAAAAGCTTGGGGACAAGGTTGAAGTTCTGTATGAAACTCAGGTAAAGGAGATAAAGGGAAAGGATTTCTTAAAAGAGCTTGTATTGACACATCCGGTGAATGGTTCCAATATCTTAAAGGTAGACGGTCTCTTTATTGAGATTGGCTTTGACCCTGATGTTAAGTTTGCCAAGGCGCTTGGGGCTAAGATAGACGAGAGCGGATATATGAAGGTAGATTTTATGATGCGAAGTTCGATTCCCGGTCTATATGGAGCGGGGGATGCGGTAAACATGTTTGGTACCTTTAAACAGGATATTACTGCTGCCGCCACGGGTTCTGTGGCCGCAACCTCAGCGTATGAGTATTTCAAGGAGAGAGAGTAATTACTAGCTAATATATTTTATGTCTAATCAAACAACATACATTGTTTCAGCCATTGTGCTGGCAGCCATTATTATTGCGGGAGCCATTATGTACAGTTCAGACCCTGACATTAAAAGGGGGACTGCCGGTACGGTACCATTGGGTAGCGGTGTAGTCGCCCAAGCAACTGAGATTGCTATCACAGACCAGGACCATATAAGGGGGAATGTGAATGCTTCTATTACTATTGTGGAGTACTCAGATTTTGAGTGTCCATACTGCGGTCGTTTTCATCCAATTATGATTCAGGCTCTCTCAGATTATCCTGAGGACGTCAGATGGGTATATCGACACTTTCCTCTAAGAGGTCATCTGCAGGCACAACCCGCCGCTGAGGCTTCTGAGTGCGTAGCAGAACAAAAGGGAGATGAAGGATTCTGGAGTTTTGTTGATGCCATGTTTGAGAATCAAGAAAGATTAGGGGAGGAGTTTTATCGCGAGGTTGCAGGAGAGATTGGAGTAAACCTTGTTCAGTTTGATTCTTGTGTAAGTTCAAGCAAGTATGCCAATAGAGTAAATAGTGACTATGAGGAAGGAATACAATTAGGAGTGACAGGAACCCCAGGTTCCTTTGTAAATGGAGTGCCAGTCAAGGGAGCGGTTCCTTACGAACAACTTAAGTCTATTATTGAGGCCCAGCTTTAATGCAGATTACAAAGGCATCTGGCAAAGTAGAGGAATTCAGTCGAGTTAAGCTGGAGCGGTCTTTGAGGCGCTCTGGGGCTACGGCAGATGAGGTAAAGGCAGTAGCTGATGTTGTAGAGCGAAAGATGCGGACTAAGATGCCAACTCATCGTTTGTATAAGCTGGCGTACAGCGAACTTGAGCGTATTCGTCCAAAGGCTGCAGCTGTCTATAGTCTTAGGGAAGCCATTATGGAGCTGGGACCTGAAGGCTTTTTGTTTGAGCAGTATGTTGGCGCCGTATTAAAAGAATACGGGTATACAATTAAGAGAGGGCGTATGGTAAAGGGAAAGTGTGTATCCCACGAGATTGATTTAATGGCTGAAAAAGGGAACATAACTTTTATTATTGAGTTAAAGTACCACAATAAGCGCGGGATAAGGTCAGACGTGAAGGTTACAATGTATTTGTATGCCAGATTTTTAGATATTCATTTAGGGCATACAAAGGAGTCTTCTCACAAGCCGTGGCTTATGACTAATACCAAGTTCACAAAGTCGGCCATAGCCTATGCTGAATGCATGGGAGTGAAGATGACAGGTTGGAGGTATCCTGCAAAGGAGGGTCTCCAGGACCTGATTGAGAAGAAAGGATTATATCCTGTCACAGTACTCCCATCTGTTAATAGGTTTGTACGGGATGCTTTGACTGAACATAGTGTTTTCTTTGCAAAAGATTTAAGTGTGCTATCATCCAGAGAGGTTCAGAAGAGGTTTGGGGTAAATGCTGATATTGCAAGAAAACTTGTTAAAGAAGCAAATACCCTTGCATAGACTGGTATTCTATGAATAATAAAGCTATACTATGGATATACCATTAAAAGGTCGCTGGAATATTATCTAATTTCCACTTTTATGGCAGAAACAGGATATTGTGTAAAGTGTAGAGAGAAGGGTAAGGAAATTACAAACCCACAAGAGGTTGCTATGAAAGGTAAGGGTGGCGTTTCTCGTCGTGCGCTTACTGGAACATGTGAAACATGTGGTACAAAGATGTTTCGCATCTTGCCTTCAAAAAAGTAATTTACTTGAAATTATTCACAAGACGCATCAGTATTTCAATGTTCATTAGTGAACTAAGAGATACTGGTGTGTTTTGTTTTGCATGAAGAATATTCTTCTTAGTATTGGCTTTGGCCTTCTTATTCTTGCCAATGCAACTGTGTGGTCTGAAGTTCTGGGTTCTAAAACCTTTGAGGTAAGCTTTTTGGATATAGGACAGGGAGATGCGATATTTCTTGAGACTCCTTCTGCACAGCAGATTCTTATTGACGGCGGACCCGATAATACCATATTGGAACGATTGGCTTTAAGAATGCTGCCATGGGATAAAACCATTAATCTTGTTATTCTCACGCATCCTGATAAAGATCATGTGGCGGGTTTAATTGAGGTATTAAAGTTGTATTCAGTAAAGAAGATTTTGTGGACAGGGGTTCAAAAAGACACAGGTGAGTATGAAGAGTGGGTAAGATTGCTAAAAGAGGAGGGAGCTGAAATAACTGTAGCTTTGCCGCCTCAACGGATATACTTGGATTCTGGTTTTATAGATGTTTTGCATCCAAGAGATATTGAGGGAAGAAGTATAAATGACACCTCTATGGTTTTACGCCTAGTGGTGGGCGATAGCTCCTTTCTATTCACCGGGGATATTGGAATAAAGGTTGAGCGTGAATTGGTGGAAAGCGGAGTTAATATTAAGGCTGATGTTTTAAAGGTTTCTCATCATGGAAGCAAGACTTCAACCTCTTCATTCTTTTTGGAAGCGGTACAGCCCTCTGTAGCTGTCATATCTCTTGGAGAAAATACATTTGGTCATCCACACCCATTAACTCTTGCAAGTTTGGCACAGTATGGTATTAATGTTATGAGGACAGATGAGGAAGGCGATATTACATTTTCAATTCAACAGTAATCTTAGATTTTATGGAGAAAAAGCATACTATTCCTCTTTTTAAAACAAAAGTAGACAATCTTAATCAAACTTTTCGTCTCACTGACCCAAAAGAACAGAAGGAGTATTTTGAAGCAAAGGCGGGAGAGGAGATAAAAAAGCTCCAGACCTTTTTGAAGAATGGAAGTTTTATTGTATATCTTTTAGGCAAAAAGAATGCAGGGAAAGGCACGTATGCTAAGATGTTTGCCGAAGTTGTCGGAAGAGACAAAGTAGACCATATTTCTGTAGGGGATATTGTAAGGGAATTGGATCATCTTTTAGAAACTAAAGAAGGGAAAGAGAAGCTGCGCAGTTCTTTGGAACCACTTTATCGGGGTTGGATTTCGTTTGACGAGGTATTAGATCGACTGGAAAAAAGGAGCACAAAGAACCTGCTTCCCACTGAATTTATCTTGGCCCTTATTAAAAGAGAGATTGCAAAGCGAGAGAAGAAAGCCATATTTGTTGATGGTTTCCCCAGAGACCTAGACCAAATCTCTTATTCTTTGTTCTTTCGGGATCTGATTGGTTATAGGGATGATCCTGATATTTTTGCCGTCATAAATGTTCCTACTGCGGTCATTGACGAAAGAATCAAATTAAGGAGGATTTGTCCTATCTGCAAGACCTCCCGCAATCTTAAGCTTCTCCCAACTTCAAAGATTGGATATAGAGAGAAGGAGAAAGAGTTTTTCTTGCAGTGTGACGACTCTGATTGTAAAGAGGCTGAGATGGTGGCAAAAGAGGGAGATGAGCTGGGAACTCTTCCTATTCAAGAGCGTCTGAAGACAGACGAAAAGTTAATGAATCAGGCTATGTCGCTTTACGGCATCCCCAAGGTTCTCTTGCGCAACACCATTCCTGTTGCGTCTGCAAAAGAATATGTGGACGACTATGAGATTACTCCAGTGTATAGTTATGAGTGGGATGAGAAAGAACAGAAGGTAAGGGTAATAGAGGAGCCGTGGGTTGTGAATGATGACGAGGGTGTACCTTCTTATAGTTTGCTGCCTCCTCCTGTTACGGTTTCCTTAATCAAGCAGATGGTAAAGGCTCTTAATCTTGCTTGACACCATCCTATGCGTCTTGATAAAATTAAACAAGCCCTACACATCTATCAAGATTCAGGTTCAAAGTCTATTTATGGGAGTTGATGTGTATGTGAATCTTGGTTCACAGCCTAGACACCCACCTGGTTTTTTTACCGGAGAAATCTTGGAAGAGAGTAGGGCATCAGAGAACATCATTTGTTATGGTGTTTTTTGATTCTTTTATGTACGATAGACCTATGGATATACTGCGTCACATAAAGAACAGGTCTTTGGCACATATTGTTCGCTACTCAGCGCATCCCCAGCATTTTGGGGAGTCGGTAGCCGAACACTCTTTTTATACCGCATATATTACAGCTATCCTATGTCGGCTGTTGAAAGAAGAGGAAGTTGAGATTAATACTGAGAAAGCAATCTCTATGGCTTTAGTTCATGATGCAGAAGAGATGTTTTCTGGAGATATTTTAGGTCCTTTCAAGCATTATTCAGAAGAGGTGACTTCAGCTATCAGAAAAGTAAACCTTGAGATTATTCAAGATGCCTTTGAGGGATTGCCAGAGTCTTTGAGTAATCACTTTATTGCTCTATGGACAGAAGAGGGAGAAGGGGAGAGTATTGAGGCTCAGGTAGTAAAGAAGGCAGACCGCCTATCTCTTATTGCCAAGTGCGCAGAAGAGGTTCATGCGGGAAACGAGTTTTTCAAAGAAATGTATGAGAATCAATTAGCTCTTTTGAATCGAGATGACAAGCCCTGGTGGAATAAGATTAAAGCTAAAGTTCTTTCGTCTATGAAAGAAGATGTTTGATTCTTTCAACCTCGTTCTCAACTAAAGCACCGTCATATTCTCCTGAGTGAGCAGAAGACCCTGAGTAACTGGGTCTTTTTTGATCTAGGTGCAGGTTGCAGGAGGCAGTATCATTATCTGTTTTGCAATAGATGTGAAACTTAGGAAAAGGGGTTCCTGTGATGCTTTTTGTGAACTTTAAATCTCCGGTTCTTTCATCCTGTCCTTCTGGTTTATAACCTGCATTTCTCATCATAGTGGGGAGGTTATCTTTTGTTAGTTTGATTGGGAATCTCATATCATATATTCTATTTATGGTATGATACCATAATGTATCGTAAGGTCTTAATTAGTATTGTTCTTATTCTTCTTATTACTCTAGGAGGTGTATTTGCATATAGTTCGTATTCTGAAGGTAAGTTTTTATCTGAAGCGAACTCCGCCTTTAATAAAGGGAACTATCTAGCTGCTTTAGCCAGCTACTTTGTATTGAATGAAGATAAGGATGATCTTTCACTTGAGCTTAAACTGCAGCAGGCTAAAGAGTCTTTAATAGTAGAAGAAAACTTTAAAAGGGCTAAAGCCGCAGCAGAAGAAGGCGATTGGTTAGAAACAAAGTATTTGCTTTCTGAAGTAAAGCCTATTGTTGATTCTGATTTATATGAAAAGGTTTTAGTATTGTATCAAGAAGCGTCTAAAAAGGTAGAGGCTCTAGAGATAAAGATTGCAGCGGAGATGCAATTGTTAAGAGATGAGGCTGTTCAGGTAAAGTTGCAGAGAGAACAGGCAGAAAAAGAAACAGCTGAAATAGCAGGGAAATTAAGTGAAGTTGAGAAAGCAAAGGAGTTGGTAGAGCAGGAGGCGGCAGCCGCACAACAAGAGGTTGTTATTGAACGTATGCTGAAGTTTAAGAATGAACTTTCTTTATTGATTGATTTACTAGACTCAGGAAGTGACTTGGTTTTAGACGGCATTGTTCAGATTGAATCTGATAACGATTCTATAGCCTTAACCTTTTTAAATCAGGCACGTACACTATTTTCTAATGTGCAGGAGCACGGAGAGGACTTAAAACTTAATCGTACTCCAGAGTCTGCTGTATTTGAAGTAGATGTATTACTTTCTACAACCTTTGTATTAAAAAAGGCTGTATTGAGCTTGGGTTCAGCCACTATATTCATTGAGGAGCAGGATGATACCTTTTATCAGTATCTGAATGATGGCAAGGCGTTCTATAACTCTGGTATTGAAGATATTGCACAACTCAAGGGATTTGTAGATTAAACAAAAAACAGCCTCATAGCTGCTTTATTATATTATTTTGAGGTTGCTTTAAGACACTTAGTACAGACTCTAATTCTCTGACCTGGCTGTAGTCCAAGTTTTTGGGCTAGTTGCGCAGTAGGGTGCAGCCACTGCAAATTAGGGCGCTGTTGGCGCTTGACTGTCGGGTTGTACTTTCCTCTGAGCTTTTTAAGTCTCCAGACAGGATTTCTTCCCTTGCCGCAAATTGGACATGATTTTGTCATGAAAATAAGTTTAACAGAATATTTATTCTTTTACAAGTAAAGTTAGTGTGATACACTAGATTTTATGGAATTCATTTTCTTAATTGCTATATTAATAATGTCTGTGGTATTGCATGAGGTTTCACACGGTGTCGTGGCAAATGCCTTGGGTGATCCTACTGCAAAGAACGCAGGAAGACTGACATTAAACCCTATTCCGCACTTAGATCCAATAGGTTCTATTCTTTTGCCAGGAGCCTTAATCTTAATGAGCATGGTCACAGGTGGAGGCTTTATCTTTGGCTGGGCAAAGCCGGTCCCTGTTAATGTAATGAACCTGAGGGGGAAGTATGATTCGGCCATGGTATCTCTGGCGGGACCCGGTTCAAACATTGCTATAGCTGTTGTGTTTGGTTTAGCACTACGGCTACTTCCGTTAGCTGACCTTAATCCAGCTCTAATTATGGTATTTGGATATATTGTATATTTGAATCTATTGCTGGCTGTATTTAACCTTCTTCCTATTCCGCCGCTTGATGGCTCACACATTCTCTTTACCTTTTTGCCTCGGTCTATGGAGAATATGAAGTTTATGCTTTCAAAGTATGGAATGTTTATTCTGTTGTTTATCATATTCTTTTTCTTTGGCATTATAAGAGTAGTTGTAGGGGGACTATATTCTCTTATTGTAGGAACTCCGCTGTTTTAAGTTGACATTTGGCTATTTATCTGATAAATTATCTGTTGTGAAACTCATTTAATGAGGTTGAACTATTTTTATACATGCCTACCATACGACAACTAATGAAAAAAGGGAGAAAGGTAAAAAAGAAGGGCGTAAAAACCCCGGCTTTGGCATTTGGATTCAATACCATAAAGAACAGACCAAAGAACTATCCTTCTTCATTTAAAAGAGGGGTATGTATTCGTGTATTTACCACAACTCCAAAGAAGCCAAACTCTGCTCTCCGTAAGGTAGCAAGAGTTAGATTATCCAATGGTATGGAGGTTACGGCTTACATTCCGGGAGTAGGGCATAACTTGCAAGAGCACTCAGTTGTTTTACTGCGCGGCGGAAGAGTGCGTGATCTTCCTGGGGTTAGATATCACATTGTACGGGGAGTATTGGATGCAGGAGGAGTAGAGGGAAGAAAGCAGGAGAGATCCAAGTACGGAACAAAGAAACCAGCTCCAGCTAAATAATATGCCAAGAGGAAAGATACAATTAAGGCAGGTGAATCCTGACCTTATATATAACTCAGTTGCGGTGTCTAAGTTCATTAATCATATGATGAAAGGGGGAAAGAAATCGGCTTCTGCGAAGATTATGTACAAGGCTCTTGAGATTGTTAAAGAAAAATCTAAGAAAAATCCTGTTGAGGTATTTGAGACAGCCTTAGTTAACATTACTCCGCAGGTTGAGGTAAAGTCCCGCCGTGTAGGAGGAGCTACCTATCAGGTACCCATGGAGGTAAAGGGGAATAGAAAGAACTCACTTGGCATGAGATGGCTTTTGACCGCAGCCCGTGCCCATAAAGGAAAGCCCATGGCAGATTCTCTTTCTGACGAGATTCTCTTGGCGTTTAAGAATGAGGGAGCTGCAATCAAGAAGAAAGAAGATACGCATCGAATGGCGGAAGCCAACAGGGCATTTGCGCACTTTGCGTGGTAATAGTTATGGCAAGAGAATATCCTATTGAAAAAGTTAGAAATATTGGAATTATTGCTCACATTGATGCAGGTAAGACTACGGTTACTGAGCGTATTTTATTTTATACTGGTATTTCCCATAAAATAGGTGAGGTTCATGAGGGAGCCGCTGTTATGGACTGGATGGAGCAGGAGCGCGAGCGTGGGATTACCATTACGTCAGCAGCAACCACATGTTTTTGGACACCTACTTATCTTGAGAAGAAGAAGGAGAATGAGTATAGAATTAATATTATTGATACCCCAGGCCACATTGACTTTACCGCGGAAGTACAGCGTTCTTTGAGGGTTTTGGACGGAGCCGTTGTTGTGTTTGACGGGGTAGCTGGAGTTGAACCCCAGTCAGAAACAGTCTGGCGTCAGGCTGACAAGTATGAGGTACCTCGTATATGTTTTCTTAATAAGTTAGACCGGACAGGAGCTTCATTTGAAAAGGGATTAGCTTCAATTACAGATAAATTAACAAAGGATGCCATAGCCGTTCATATTCCTATGGGAGAGGAGGATAAGCTTTCAGGAGTTATTGATTTGGTTTCAATGAAGGCCTACCGCTTTGAGGGAGAGCTGGGTTCTCAGGTAAAGGAAGAGGAGATTCCAGATGACTTTGTTGATATGGCAAAAGAGTGGAGAGAGAAGTTTATGGAGAAGCTGGCAGGAGAGGATGAGGATTTGATGAATGCTTTTTTGGCAGGAGAGGAGATTAAGGTAGAAGATATTAGAAAGGTACTGCGCAAGGCCGTGTTGGCTAGAACCATTATACCTGTGTTTATGGGTTCAGCTTTAAAGAATACCGGAGTGCAGTTATTGCTGGATGCTGTTGTAGATTATCTTCCCTCACCCGTGGATGTTGGAGCTATTGAAGGAGTGGATCCAAAGGATGAGTCAAAGGTATTAAAGAGAGAACCTTCGGATGAGGAACCTTTTGCAGCTTTAGCATTTAAGGTAGCTACCGATCCTTTTGTAGGAACACTTACTTACTTTCGAGTTTATTCTGGGACTTTAAAAAAGGGCTCCTATGTTTTAAATACTATTACCGGTGAGAAAGAGCGTATTGCCCGTATCCTGCGTATGCATGCTGCCGAGCGCGAGGAGATGGATGAACTGTATGCAGGAGACATTGCCGCCACTGTGGGATTAAAGGATACCTCAACAGGGCATACTCTGGTGGATGAATCCTCACCAATTATTCTAGAGCAGATTTCGTTCCCCGAACCTGTAATCTCAATTAAGATTGAGCCAAAGACAAAGGCTGACCAGGAGAAGATGGGTCTGGCTTTAAGAAAGCTTACAGATGAGGATCCTACATTTCGAGTATCTACTGACCAGGATACTGGGGAGACCTTGATTGCTGGTATGGGAGAGCTGCACCTTGAGATTATCGTGGACAGAATGAAGAGAGAGTTTAATGTGGAAGCCGGAGTCGGAAGACCTCAGGTAGCTTATAAAGAAACAATACGTATTGAAGCTGAAGCTGAATCAAAGTATGTTCGTCAGTCAGGCGGACGGGGACAGTACGGACACGTGTATCTAAGAGTAAAACCAAAAGAGCAGGGAGAGGGCTTTACCTTTGTTAACGAAATTAAAGGAGGAAGTATTCCGCGGGAGTATATTCCTGCCGTAGAAAAGGGTGTTAAGGAAGCTATGGCTAGGGGAGTTGTTGCAGGGTATCCGGTAGTGGACACCGAGGTTATCTTGTTTGACGGTTCTTACCACGAGGTGGACTCTTCTGAGATTGCCTTTAAGATTGCAGCTTCCATGGCGTTTCAGGATGCGGCTAAAAAGGCTAATCCCATATTGCTTGAACCTATTATGGGTCTTGAGGTTACCGTCCCTGAAAACTTCTTGGGGGATGCCATTGGAGACCTATCTTCAAAAAGAGCCCGTATTGAGGAAACTCAGGACAGGTCAGGCATGAAGGTAATTACGGCTAAGGTACCTTTAGCTGAGATGTTTGGATACGCTACAAATCTTCGTTCCTTGACGGAAGGAAGAGGAACCTTTACAATGGAGTTTGATAATTATGAAGAGGTTCCGCGCAACTTAGCTGAAGAGATAAAGGAAGCTCGTACATAAATCTATGGACTTAAAGGATTTACAAGACTTAATAAAGAAAGAAGGGGGGAAGGTGATTATTGTAGAGAATGGGGAGCCAATCTTTGTGATAGTCCCGTATGAGGAGTATAGGTCGAAACACGGCTCTAAAGATACAGTAGAGGAGAATATCCCTGCTGACGAGGATGAGCTGACGATAGATGACCTTCCAGTATAAAATACCCTTGACGTTTTAAGTAAACAAGTGTATACTCATAATACTAAGTAATCAATAATTAAACATAAACTAAAACATTATGGCAGCAGAAAAATTTGAAAGAAACAAGCCCCATGTAAATGTCGGAACCATCGGCCATGTTGACCATGGAAAGACTACATTAACGGCAGCTATTCTTCACTCTTTAAACCTATCTGGCCAGAAGGTGAAGTTAGAGAAGGTAGAAGATATTGACAAGGCTCCAGAGGAAAGGCAGCGTGGTATTACTATTGCCCTTCATCATTCAGAATATGAGACTGAGAAGCGTCACTATGCTCACATTGACGCTCCAGGACACGCAGACTATATTAAGAACATGATTACAGGGGCAGCCCAAATGGATGCAGCTATATTAGTAGTTTCCGCTCCAGACGGCCCAATGCCTCAGACACGCGAGCACATTCTTTTGGCCCGCCAGGTTGGACTTCCAAATATTGTTGTTTTTCTAAACAAGACTGATATGGTGGATGATCCTGAGATGATTGAGTTGGTGGAAGCTGAGATTCGTGAACTATTAACAAAGTATGAGTACCCTGGAGATAAAACTCCTATTATTAGAGGGTCAGCTCTAAAGGCTTTGGAGGCTACCTCAGTGGATGACGAGAATGTAAAGGCAATTCTGGAACTTACAAAGACTTTAGACGAGTACATTCCAGAACCCGTCCGTGATACAGACAAGCCGTTCTTAATGGCTGTAGAAGACGTCTTCTCAATTGAGGGAAGAGGAACTGTAGCTACAGGAAGAATTGAGAGAGGAACTGTTCATCCTAATGACGAAGTTGAGATTGTTGGAATCCGTGACACTTCAAAGGCTGTAGTAGTTTCAGTAGAGATGTTTAACAAGATGTTAGACGAAGGAAGAGCCGGAGACAACCTTGGAGCTTTGCTTCGTGGATTAAAGAAAGAAGACATTGAGAGAGGACAGGTCTTGGCAAAGCCAGGTTCTATTACTCCTCACACAGAGTTTGAGGCTGAGATTTATGTTTTGACTAAAGAGGAAGGTGGAAGGCATACTCCGTTCTTTAACGGATACAAGCCTCAGTTCTACTTTCGAACTACTGATGTAACAGGGGATTCAGCGTTGCCTGAAGGAACTGAGATGGTAATGCCTGGAGATACAGTTAATCTTACAATTAAACTTATTGTTCCAATTGCTATGGAGGAACAGCAAAGGTTTGCTATCAGAGAGGGTGGAAAGACAGTGGGAGCAGGGGTTGTAACTAAGGTTATTAAATAAGCGTATGTGAATTTGGCGGGGGAGAGGGGACTTCTCCGCCCTTTTCATAGAATACAATGGCAGCAGCTAAAAAAAAGAAAAAAGAAGAGCAAGTATCACGGGTGAGAATAAAGATTTCAGCCTATGACCATAAGGTCATTGATGCCTCTTCAAAGCAGATAATAGATACCTTGTTAAGGCAAGGGGTGGACGCTGTTGGACCTATTCCTCTTCCTACTGAGAAAAGGAAGTATACTGTAAACCGTTCTTCCTTTGTTCATAAGGATGCACGGGAACAGTTTGAGATGAGAACGCATAAGAGACTTATTGATATCTTAAACCCTAACCCAAAGATTATTGATTCCCTTACAAACTTAAATCTACCTGCTGGGGTGGATATAGAATTAAAGATGTAAGAGCCGCCTGTTGGCGGTTTTTATGTAGAGTGATATAGAATATATGATGTGTGACATTTCAGCTTAAATATCGCCAAGAATGCATTTTTTTGGTATGATAAAGATATAAACCATCGTTATTGGGAGCATGATCTTTTTGAAATAAATGTTTCAATCAAAAGAATAATTTAATAGGCTTAGGTATATTTCTGAAATATGATTTCACAAAAAATAACATTATTTCTCGTTGATGGTCTTCCAAAAGGAATTAGATCTGCAACTATTGATCAGTGGAATGGTAAAGTGGTGGCAGGGCCAAGAAATAAAATCAATGAGACAATTGAGCTTTTTGAGAAAACTGGTGGGGGTTCGTGTATTTATTTTCTTATAGGTAAATCCAATGAAGGAGGTCTTCCTTCGGTTTATATTGGTGAATCTGACCAGATCGTTTCGAGGATCAAACAACATGATAAAAATAAAGAATGGTGGGAGGATGCTGTAATATTTTTTAGCCCAGATGGCTCATTAACCACTACTGGATCTAAGTATCTTGAAGCGATTTGCATTGATGGTTTGCAAACCGCTGGTAGATCGATTCTGCAAAATTCTACCAAACCAACCACGAGACAAATACCATATGAAGATCTTAATGGTTTTCAGCATTTTTATGAAAATATTGTCTTACTACTTCCTTTGCTCGGCTATGATATTTTTGTAGGGAAAATTCATGAGAAGAAGATTAAAGGAAGTATAGTATTGTTTCTAAATAGAAAAAGTGTTAAAGCGGAAGCATTTTTAAGAGAAGATGGTCAGATACAAGTTTTGAAAGGGTCAACTGCTGTTTCTAAGATTACTCCATCATTTGAAAAGCATCCGTACAAGTCTCTGCGCGAAGATCTAATTAAAATCGGAAAACTTGTCAGAGAAAAGGAATTTTATGAGTTTGTAGATGATTACATTTTTAATAGTGCTAGTGCTGCTGGAGCAGTTATATTGGGAAACTCTACTAATGGCACTATTGAATGGAAAAATGAAAATGGTAAGACATTAAAAGAAATTCTAAGTTAGAAATCATAAATGAATAAAAAAAGCAGTATACAAAAAATATCAGTTATTGTTCCGAAAAATCCGTTTGTACAACCGGAGTTGCAGGGAATAAAACATTGTTTAGCAGCGTTGAATGTAGAAAAATTGATGGAGTGGTGGCCGGGTCAACCACACACTCCACATCGGGATCCGAAAAAAGTTCTTGAGATTCAGCGATCTTTAGATTGGAAGCGAGTAGTACAGATTGCATCGTATTTACTTCAAGAAGAGATTATTGATGCTCCCAACAAGCTCGATAAATATTTCCGAAAAATATATGAACCAAAGAAATTAGAACCTGGTCGGGAGTGGCCACCAAGAGTACAAAAAGTTGTAGGTTTTGAGAGAAGCGAATATCCAACATTCTCGAACGTACTCCTACATGTAAATGGAGCTAGTATTGAACCAATTAAGAGTAGAGTTGGCGATACAGCCAAGCTTACTTTTGATGAAGAAAATAAAGATCTTCATTTTTCTGTAATTGATGGTCAGCATAGAATAAATGGAGCATATTTAGCAATGAAGATACGTCAGGAAAAGAAGCCACAAGAAAGATGGGAAATCCCAGCAGAGATATTCCTTGATTTGGATAAAATAAATGAACCACCACGACATCAGGCTCAGATATTTATTGATGTTAATTTTTATCAAAAAAAGGTAGATCGTTCTCTTGTAGCAGATCTGTTTCCAACTGCTCGTGGTAAAAGAGGTCCGTTAGATGATAAAGAGAGGGCTCAAGATATTGGACGTAAACTCATGCTTGAGATTGGACCATTAGTTGGTATGATCCAGATTCCTGGCATTAAATTTGGAGTGAAAGATGTCGTAACCTTAGCGACACTTAATTCAGCTATTGAAGATGTTTTAGAATCTATGACTACAGTAAATATAAATAGCCTCGAAGAACAAACGGAGTTTCTGGCACAATGTTTAGGTGCTTGGTTAGAGGCTACAGGGCGCAAACACAATATAGATATTTCAGAAAAACTCGATCCAAGTAATGTTGCATATCAAGGACGGGTGCTTGTATCATTCCTTACGCTCTTACCTGCCTGTATCTGGATATTGAAAAAGGATAATGCGGTTCTTATCTCTGATGAAGCTAAAGAGAAGCTTGTAAAATGGTTGCAAGGTCTGATGAAACGAGCTGGATTATTAGAAAAGGATAAGTTTATTGCAAAGGAAAGATTTAAGAAAAAAGGTTATCTTGGAAGTGGGGGCATTGGAAGATTTCGAGATACGCTTTGGGCGACTACTATCGGAATGAAATCAGTGACTAGACTTTCTATAGAAGAAATAAATCAGAGGGCTGAAGTAAATAAATCTAAAGTATATATGCAGTTAACACAATCATGAATATCGATGAGCAATTTAAGGATCGATTAACTGCAACCTTTCGACCATTAAATACTGTGCCAGCAAGTCGGACATTTCCTGCTCCAGCAACGCTAGCAGATTCTTTAAGAAGAATAATTCCTCGAGCTGGTATGCCAACTAGAAGTGTTACTCCACAATTTGCAGCATATTTTGGAACCGCTGCTGTTGAAATTTGGCACCGTAGTGTCCATAGCTTTATGATATCGGCATCACTTACCGAGGCGAGTCCTATCTGGGCATCAGTTAGTGGATATTATTCTAGTCACTATTCAGTGAGAGGTATAGCACATCTGCTTGGTTATTTTTATCTATTCACTCGTAAGATAGTAGCCAAATTGGAATTAGGTGTACGTGGTGGTTATACTTGTTCATTTTCGAGAAGACCTCGAGATATTAGTCCTGGGGGAGAGCATCAATTGTATTGGGCTTTAGTCAAAAGAAATCCTGTTTTTATAGCCGATCCAATTTTTACAGAAAATAGGTATGAAATAGATGAATCTGATGCTGCTCATCGAAATTTTGCAAATTATACAGATCATATTTGTAGACACCCTATTTTTCATCCATTAGATGAACGTTCCATTAAGACACGTGTTGATCAGATTTCAAAAATAATCCTTGATGATGCACCTATTCCAAGGTTAAGTGAATTTCCTGATGTAGAATACGTACAGTTAATTGCATACCATAGAATTGTAAGTTTTCGGAAGATTCTTGATAATGTATTGGGTGATGACAATAGATTTTGGAAGGTGCATAGGAATCCTTCGTTTGCTACGGAATTTATGGATTTTCAACTAATAGAAGGAAGTGGTCTTTCTCAACCAAGTTAACATATAGATATGAAATACATGGGATCAAAACGTTATATGTTGAACAACGGTTTAGGAATGTTGATCAAGAAAAGAATTATTGACTATAATCGATTCGTGGATCTTTTTTGTGGTGCTGGCTATGTTTCTTATTTTGTTGCAGAAAATTTTTCTCTTCCTGTGCTTGCCTCGGATCTTCAAGTATATGCGACTACATTAACTGGGGCGGTTATAGAAAGAACTAGCGTAGTTAATACAGATAAATTAGAATCCGTCTGGATAAATATAGCGGAAGGAGCATTAAAAAAATCAGAACTATATAAACGAGCGAAGCTAGTTGAATCCAGAAATGTTAATAAAATAGAGATTCTTGTAAAAAAAAGCAGATTACTTTGTGGCTCAACTAAGAGTAATATAGGACCGATTTGGAAGGCATACGGCGGTCATTATTTTAGCCCTACTCAAGCGCTGGCAATTGATTATTTAATTAAAAATATTCCAAGCAAATCTAAAGTAGAAAGAACTCTATGTTTGGCAGCTCTTGTTGACGCCGCTAGTAAATGTGTGGCTTCTCCTGGACATACCGCGCAACCATTTCAACCTACTCATGGGGCCAAAAAATTTCTCTATCAATCCTGGCAACTCGATCTTTTTCAAGAAACCAAGGAGGCCCTCAAGAAACTTTCTCAATTAAAAGCACAAAGGAGGGGTCGTGTTGTAACATGTGCAGCAGAAGATTTAATTGGGCAACTTAGTTCCCGCGATTTGATTTTTATTGACCCGCCATACTCTGGTGTTCAATATAGTCGTTTTTACCATGTATTAGAAACTATCGCTCGCAAACAGTGTGGTCTAGTTGAGGGTGTAGGAAGATATCCCTCCCTTGTAGAAAGACCTCAGTCTGCTTATAGTAACAAAAGTACATCTGGAGAAGTATTAAAAAATCTAATGGAGAAAATTGCAAGAAAGAAAGCATCTGTTATTTTTACTTTTCCTAATAAGGAGTGTAGTAATGGTTTATCTGGAAAAACAATAAAAGAGATAGTAAAGACTTGGTTCCATATTGAAGAAGAGTGTATTCATGGGTATTTTAGCACCTTAGGGGGTAATAATAAAAAGGATAATAGACCATACAGGCAAAAATCAGAAGAGTTATTATTATTTTTGAAACCAAGGTAATATTTATAAGAATAAATCTATGCCTTCTAAAACTCCTAAAAAATTGAAGGATTTTGCAACGAAACGGTTTTCAAGAATCGTCAAAGAACTTATAGAATTTCATTCAGGAAGAACGACTCTTCCTATCGGAGCGCAAAGTTGGGAAGAGTTGATTTGGGCAACTTTGGCATTCATGTATGGTCAAGATAAGGTTGACTGGGATCCACAATCTCACGAGAAAAGCGTGGATGTGAGAGTGAAGATTGGCAAACGTACACTTGCTATTTCTGCAAAAGCAGGGGTTGTCAAAAATGACACTCTCAGTATTTCTTCATATCGTCTTACAACTTTTGATAATTTGAAGGAAAAACTGCAATTTATAGAAAAACAACATAATACTTTTGACTCTTACCTAATTTGTGCACGAAAAATAACAAAAACTAGTCGTACCTATTCTGTGATAAAAACTACGCCACAAAAAATGGCGCCTCAGTGGCTTGTTGATCCAAAGAATTGGGTAAAGATGAAAACAGGTTACGAACTTAAATCCAAGTTTGATTTTTCGGCTAAGATTGTATCTAAAATGTCAGAGCAGCTCTGGTATTCAATTCCACTAAATTATTTTTCACAAGCAGAGATTCTCGTTACTATCAGTGTACAAAATAAAGACTTAGGTAGAGGGCTACTGGATTTTCTTCAAGAAAAGTTTTCACAAAATACTTAACGGAGTAGATAAGTATTAGAATAGGCGCGGTAAGCTTTTTGTCTCCAACAGCCATTTCTTTGCAATCTTGATATAGTCAGGGTTGAGCTCAAATCCTATATAAGATAGTCCTAGTTCTTTAGCTGCAACACATTCAGATCCTGTACCAACAAAAGGTACAAGAATAACAGCATCTTTTTTAGGCATTGCCGACTGTATAAGTTTTTTTGATAATTCAAGAGGTTTTTGAGTGGGGTGTTTCATAGTTTCATGGTCTTTATGTAGTTTGAGTTTTTTAGGTTCTAAAACTTTATTACATGTTTTACATATAAACCATCTTTCGTTTACACCAGCTCCCCCAGCAAGTGCTGGAATTTTAATAACGTCTCTTGGTAGTGCGCCAGACTCATGAGCTTTATATATGGTTTCTTTACCATTTGTACTAAATCTTCCTGGAGTCCCAACTCTAATTTTACCCGCAGCTCCATTTAGGAATCCTTCTGTGTAAGGTTCTCTAACGGCATCACGGTTAAAGGTTGGTTTATCTTTCCAGCAACAAATAATTGATTCATGACTTCTTTGCCAGAAATTTAAAGAAGCAACATTTTTGTTTGTGTAATGCCAAATTAACCATCTTTTATGAATAGGTATTTCAACTGATAAATATGCAAGAGTTTCACTAAATCCATAAATGAACATTGTGCCATTTGGTTTCATAACTCGTATACATGCATCAATCCAGTTTTTGCACCATTCTATGTATTCAAAAAGTTCTCTTTTATCGGAATTATTTCCAAAGTCTTTACCAATATTATATGGTGGATCAACGATTATGATATCGCAACTATTCTTTGGTAGTTTTTTTAACTCTTTAAGTGCATCACATTGGATTATTTTATTTAATGGTAGTTTAGTGTATTCTTTTATCTTTTTTTTAAAGATGATTTTTTTGGATGATAATTCCTTTTTATTTTTTATAATTCCAAAAACTATACCTTGTATAGTAAGATCTTGATCTTTATTAATAATAATTGGCTTCATCCGCTTATTAGCTGGCTGAAGGCGTATTTGTCCTTTTTCTTTATAGAATTTCTTTAGTGTTACTTCGTAATTATCAATTAAAGCAACTACATTTTGTCCATTTTCAGCCATGTCTTGTTGCTTGATTAAGATTACGTCTCCATCATTAATATTTTCATTAACCATACTATTACCAGTTACGCGTAATGCGTAGAATTCACCAGATCTTGGTAATCTATTTTTTGGAACACCAATATACTCTTTATTCTCTATGGCTTCTATTGGTTCTCCTGCAGCTATAAGTCCGATCATAGGAATACGTACTAAACTAGATTCTTGTGTCTTTCCAGATATTTCTATGCCTCGTGTTTGATAGTCTAGTTTATTTATATATCCTTTTTCTTTTAGTTCATTAATATGTTCATGAACAGTTGATCTTGAGGATAGCTTAAAGTGTTTTCTAATATCTTCAAGAGAAGGGGAATACCCTTTTGACTTTATAAATCTTTCTATGTATTCAAGTGTTTCTTTTTGTTTTTTGGTTAGCATAATTTGCAGTATATTATTCTATCTGTTATTATACCCGTACAGAAGCAGGACATCAAGGATGCCTGTGGAAAATTAAAGGTCGCTGAAAAATGCTATTTAATTAAATTTATGGCACATCCAAAGACAACAGGTAAAAAAGCAGCAACTGCAGCAAGTAAAACTTTACGAGATGGAAGAACTTCTCGTACTTCAAAAACTGCTGCAGGGAGTTCTTTGTCTCAGAAGCACGGAAGAAAGAGCAAGAGATAATTGAAAAAAGTTTTCCGAATTAGGATAGTGTAACCCATAAGAGGTTAGGAGAGTTACGCTATCCTAATACAAAGTTAAAGAATATGTTAATAAATAATATTCTTAAGCATAGAAAGTCGATATATTAATCAATTAATCTAATTAATATGGATGGAAGACAAAGAGTAATTCTTAAGGAATTATTAGAGAAGTATTTTGTTGGTGGAAATGCATCTAGTGATAATGAAAATAGTATTGCATTAAGTAAGAAGTTAGATGTTATTAGAGATTTTGTAAAAGAGAATTTCTAGGGAAATATCAGGGAGTAAGATAAAAATCTGCTTCCTGTTTTCTTTATATTGACACTACTCTTAAATTAGCTTATACTATTTGTATGCAGATTCTGTCTTTAGATAGATGAGCGTAGGAGAAACTAATCCTGTCTCAAGGCGGGTTGGTTGACCCGTTTTTTGTTGAAAAACATGAAGATTATACTAGGAAAAAAGTTAGGAATGAGTCAGGTATTTGATGAAACAGGAAAGGTGATTCCAGTCACCGTTCTTGAAGCAGGTCCGTGTAAGGTCTTGGAAGTCTTAAATAAAGAAAAGAACGGATATGACTCAATTCAGTTGGGATTTGAAGAAAGAGCAGAAAAGAAAGCTTTGAAGTCAGGAAAGGGAAAGAACTTTACTTACATTAAAGAGTTTAGAGGAGAAGGAGACTTTAACGTCGGCGATACAGTCGATGTTTCTGTTTTTGAAGAGGGAGATATAGTAAAGGTTTCTGGAGTAACTAAAGGTAAGGGATTCCAGGGAGGAGTAAAGAGGCATGGAATGAGTGGAAGAAACAGAACTCATGGTGTAAAGCATGATCACCGTACTATAGGTTCTATAGGTTCAGCCTGGCCCCAGCGTGTTATTAAAGGAAGACATATGCCAGGACGTATGGGAGCTGATAGAGTTTCAGTAAAGAACCTGAAGGTTATTAAAATTGATAAAGAGAATAATACAATAGCGGTAAAGGGAGCTATACCAGGACACTATGGCACATTAGTTGAAGTAAGAGGATAAATATGAAAACAGCATTGTACAACCAAGAAGGTGAAAAGACAGGAGAGGTAACTCTACCAACTCCTGTATTTGACGTTCCTCTAAATGAGAACTTGGTTCATCAGGTACTTGTTGTACAAGCAGCTAGAAGAAGGCAAGGGTCTGCGCATACTAAAGACAGAAGTGAGGTATCTGGAGGTGGAAGAAAGCCCTGGCGTCAGAAGGGGACTGGAAGAGCTAGAGCTGGATCTAACCGCTCACCAATCTGGAGAGGAGGAGGTGTAACCTTTGGTCCTACTAAGGATAGAAACTATGGGGGTAGGTTGAATGATAAGATGCGGCAAAAGGCCTTGCTTATGATTTTATCTGAAAAGGCAAGAAATAATCAGATTTTAATGGTGGATGGTTTAAATATTGAAGCACCAAAGACTAAGGCAATGGCGGGACTCTTTACCAAACTTCCTTCACATACAAAGTCTACGTTGTTTGTACTTCCTTCTATGGATAAGAACATGCTTCTTTCAGCTCGTAATATAGCTAGAGTAAAGACTATGCAGGCAACAGACTTAAATGCGCTGGACGCGGCATCGGCTGCATTCTTGGTAATACCAAAGACTGCTGTAGAAGTAATAGAAAAGACATTTGTAAAGAAGTAATATGGCAGCATTCCCATTTTTTAAAAAGAAAGAAGAGCCAAAGCCAAAAAAGAAGGCTCCTTCAGTAGAAAAGACTGAGGTTAAGAAACCAGCTCCAAAGAAGATAACTCGCAAGGGTGCTTATATCGGTTCCTTAACTAGTCCTCATGTAACTGAGAAGGCTACTGTGTTAGCTGGAAAGAACCAGTATGTATTTCGAGTTCAGCCAAACTCTACTAAGTTAACGGTAAAGCAAGCTGTAGAAATGCAGTATGGAGTAGATGTAGATAAAGTTAGAATGATTACTGTCCCTTCAAAGAAAAAGAGATTAGGAAAGATAATGGGAGTAAAGAAAGGATATAGAAAGGCCATAGTAAAGGTTCGTGAAGGCCAGTCAATTCAGATACTGCCACGATAATATGCGTAATAAAGTAATTACAAAGACAAAACCAGAGAAGTCTCTCATTGTTCACTTAAAGCGAACAGGAGGAAGAAACTCTCAAGGTAAGATAACCGTCCGTCATCGCGGAGGAGGCTTTAAGCGTCAGTACCGTTTAGTTGACTTTGGACAGCAGCATATTAATGACAAAGGAACGGTTACCGCCATTGAGTACGATCCAAACAGGAACGCCTTTATTGCTTTAATGGAGTATTCAGAGGGAAACAAGGGTTATTTAATAGCTCCTCATTTGCTTAAGGTAGGAGATACTATTGAGTGCGCAGAAAAGGCGGAAATTACAACAGGCAACAGAATGAGATTGATTAACATTCCCGTAGGAACACAGGTTTATAATATTGAATTAATGCCAGGACAGGGAGGCAAGATTGTAAGGGGGGCTGGAACCACAGCTAAAATCTTAGCTCATGATGCCGGCTACACCCAGCTTACCCTCCCGTCTTCTGAAATAAGAAGGATTGGAGACCAGTGCTTTGCCTCAATCGGCGAGGTATCAAACCCAGAGCATAGATATCAGAAGATGACTAAAGCCGGAACAAACAGATTACGGGGCAGAAGGCCTCATGTTAGGGGTTCAGCTATGAACCCTGTGGATCACCCGCATGGAGGAGGTGAGGGAAGAACAGGAATTGGATTAAAGCATCCAAAGACCCCATGGGGAAAGCCGGCCCTGGGAGTGAAGACCAGAAAGAAGAAATGGACTGACAAGCTTATTATTCAAAGAAGAAAGAAGAAATAATATGGCACGTTCACTTAAAAAAGGACCATATATTGACGAGAAGTTGCAGAAAAAGGTTTTAGCATTAAAGCAGGGAGATAAGACTGTTATTAAGACCTGGGCTAGGGCCGCAACCATTACGCCTGAGATGATTGGATTTTCCTTTGGAGTGCATAATGGAAAAGACCATGTTGAGGTCTTAGTTTCAGAAGATATGGTAGGACACAGATTAGGAGAGTTTTCACCTACCACCAAGTTTACACGTCACGGTGGCAGAATGCAGAGAGAAGAGGAACAGCAAAAACCAAGAACTCCATAATTATGACAGCTTCAGCTAAATTACGATATTTGAGAATAGCCCCAAGAAAGGTGAGACTTATAGTCAACCTTATTCGGGGAAAGAAGGTCACAGACGCCCAGACCATTCTTCGCTTTACCCATAAAAGGGGAGCAGACCCTGTATTAAAGACCTTAAACTCAGCGGTAGCTGCAGCCAAGGATAACAAGCAGTTAGACGAGTCAGGATTGTATATATCAAAGATTACCGTAGACGAGGGTCCAAAGCTAAAGAGATGGATTCCAAGAGCCAGAGGAGTGGCCTCCCCAATACAAAAAAAGGTATCACACATTACTATTGAATTAGACGCGCTTAAAGGGGCAAAGAAGATAAAGGTAGAAAAGCCGGTCCCTGCAAAGAAAACTCCTGTACAGGTAGCTGAAGAAAAGAAAGCTCCGGAAGTTGAAACACCTTCAGAGGAGAAGGTAGTAGAACGTCCAAAGTTCAGGCCAGAGAAGGAGGCTCCAAAGCCTTCTGCCAAGCCAGGAGGACTTTCAAGATTCTTTAGAAGAAAAGTAATTTAATATGTCACATAAAGTTCACCCAAAAGCATTTAGAATAGATAGAGTTGGAGATTGGCTCTCTCGCTGGATTGACCGCAAGAGTTATGCTAAATCTTTAAAGGAAGATTATATGATTCGAACCTATCTTGAAGAGAAACTCACAGAACACGGAGTTGAGTCTATTGAGATTGAGAGATTTGCAGGAAAGACCACTGTTTTCATTAACTCATCCCGTCCGGGATTGATTATTGGAAGAGGTGGCTCGGGTATTGAGGTAATTAGAAAGGCCTTGGTTGCTCAGATTCAAAAGAAGTTTCCTGATAAAGAAAAGAGTGAACTGCGCCTTGAGATAAGAGAGATACGAAACCCTTGGGAGTCAGCTACTCTTACCGCTCAGTACGTAGCTCAGGGATTAGAAAAGAGAATGCCATTCCGCTCTGTAATGCGGCAAACACTGGGCAAGGTTGAAATGAACAAAGGAGTTCAGGGCGTGAAGATTCAGGTTTCGGGACGCTTAGGGGGAGCTGATATTGCGCGATCGGAAAAGACAAGCTCTGGACGCCTGCCTTTGCAGACCATAAAAGCAAATATTGATTACGGTACCGCAGAAGCCAAAACCACCTACGGCATCGTAGGAGTAAAGGTATGGATTTACAAAGGAGATGATGACGAAGAAGACAAAGAGAAATAACCATGTTAATGCCTAAAAAGACAAAGCACAGAAAATGGCACAAGGGACGAAACAAAAAGGCCTCATTTAGAGGAACTAATGTTGTCTTTGGCTCATATGGTTTAAAGGCTCTGGGTTCAAAGTGGATTTCTTCCCGTGAGATTGAGGCTGGAAGAAGAACTATTATTAGATACTTAAGAAAGGGAGGCAAGATGTGGATTCGCATCTTTCCAAACAGACCAGTTACCAAGAAGGGGGATGAAACTCCTATGGGAGGGGGGACTGGTTCTGTTGACCACTACGCGTTTGCCGTGGATGCCGGCAGGATTATTTATGAAATTGACGGGATTGAGGAATCATTGGCAAAAGAAGCCTTAAAAAAGGCCGGAGGAAAGTTATCTGTAAGAACAAGGGTAGTTGAACGATAATATGAAAGCAGTAGAACTAAGAAAAAAGACAAAGGTTGATCTCAGACGACAGCTTACAACAGACAAGGAAAAACTCCAGTCTCTGCGCTTTGACATTGTGGCTGGAAAGGTAAAGAATGTTAAGGAGATCAGAGCTAGAAGAAAGGAGATTGCTACCATAATGACTATATTGTCAGAAAAATAATATGCCTAAACGAGAATTAACAGGAATTATAGTATCGGACGCAGCAGACAAAACTGTTGTAGTTCAGATTGAATCCTTAAAGCAGCATCCAAAGTATTTAAGACGGTACCGTTCCCATAAGAAATATAAGGCGCATGATGAAAAGAACGAGTATAAGAAAGGGGACTTAGTTGTGATTTTAGAATCCCGCCCAATATCAAAAGATAAGAGGTGGAGAGTAGTAAGAAAGGTAACACACGCATGATACAGCCAGAATCAAAATTAACGGTAGCTGACAACTCGGGAGCCAAAATGATTCAGTGCTTCCGTGTTCTTGGGGGTACAAGAAAAAGGTATGCTCAGATTGGAGATGTAATAGTGGCAGCGGTAAAGGTTGCAGAACCCCGAAGACCTGTGAAGAAGCACGAGATTGTTAGAGCCGTTATTGTAAGAACAAAAAAGCCATATCGCAGAAAGGATGGTTCCTACATTAAATTTGACGACAACGCAGCTGTAATCTTGGAAAAGGAAAAAGAGCCAAAAGGCGGTCGTATCTTCGGCCCCATACCCCGCGAGCTCAGAGACAAGGGATTCACAAAGATAACTACATTAGCTACTGAAGTAATCTAACATGAAAATTAAGAAAGGAGACAACGTTATTATAATTGCAGGAAAAGACAAGGGACGTCGAGGAAACGTACTCAGTGTTTTGCCTTTAAAAGACAAGGTTCAGGTTGAGGGCATTAACATCGTGAAAAAGCATGTAAGACCAAAGAAGCAGGGAGAAAAGGGTCAGGTTATTGAGCTGCCATTTCCAATGCAGGCATCAAACATGCAGATATTTTGCGCAAAATGCAAGAAAGGTTCCCGTATTGGTTATAAGATTGAGGCAAAGGAGAAAATAAGAATATGTAAGCGCTGTTTAACTCCCTTAAAGTAATATTATGTCAATTGTAAAAGATACATATAATAAGAAAGCGGTTCCCGCCTTAATGGAGAAGTTCGCCTACAAGAGTTCTATGGCAGTTCCAAAGATTGAGAAGGTTATTATTAACACCGGACTTGGGCGTTTGATGGCTTCAAAAGGCCCTACTGAACAGGCAAAGTTTATGAATGATGTCATTTCCAAGGATTTGGCTATGATTACAGGGCAAAAGCCGGCCCCCACTAAAGCCAGAAAGTCTATTGCAGGTTTTAAGCTTCGTCAAGGCACAATTACGGGAGCTAAAACCACACTGCGCGGAGGGCGCATGTATGACTTTATTGACAGATTAATTAACGTAGTTCTGCCGCGTTCCCGTGACTTTCGGGGCTTGGGTATAAACTCAGTGGACGAGAACGGCAACTTGACAATAGGCATAAAAGAGCATATATTTTTCCCTGAGATATCTATTGAGCAGATAAAGCAGGCATTTGGCTTGGAGATAACGATTGTGACTACAGCTAATACAAAAGAAGAGGGAATAGAACTGTTTTCTCAGTTAGGATTCCCGTTTCAAAAACAAGATGGCCAAGAAATCTAAAATAGCAAAAGCAGCAAAGACGCCCAAGTACTCCTCAAGAAAGGAGAACAGGTGCTTTAGATGCGGAAGAAAAAGAGCGTATATGCGGGATTTTGATTTATGTAGAATTTGTTTTCGAGAGATGGCAAATAAAGGTTTAATACCCGGTATTAAGAAATCGTCTTGGTAATATGCATTCAGATCCAATAGCTGACATGTTAAATAGAATGACTACGGCTGCCGCTGTTAAAAAGGAGACAGTTGAAGTTCCCTTTTCTAACGTAAAGTACGGGGTAGCTAAAGTTTTGGAAAGAGTAGGATTTATTAAATCTGTGCGTCTTCAAAAGCGTAAAGGGAGAAACGTTATTGAGATTCAGTTAAGATATAAGGATTCGTTTCCGATATTTACTTCTTTTAAGCGTGTGTCAAAGCCGGGACAGAGAATGTATGCTTCTACAAAGAAGATAAAAGGAATAAGAGGAGGATTTGGTATTGGTATTGTCTCAACCTCAAAAGGGTTGATGACAAATCAAGAGGCTAGAAAAGAAGGAATTGGAGGAGAATTAATATGCGAACTTTGGTAATATGTCACGCGTAGGAAGACAATCAATTGAAATACCTCAGGGAGTGGAGGTTAAGATAGAAGGAAACCATGTTTCTGTAAAAGGACCAAAGGGGAGTTTGGAGCGCGATATCAGACCTGAGATTGAGGCCAAGGTTGAGGGTAATAAAGTTGAAGTAACTCCAAAGGAGGGAGCAAAGAAGCCAGAAGCCATGTGGGGTCTTACTCGCTCACTCATAGCTAATATGGTCCAGGGGGTAGCGGAAGGATATGAAAAGAAGCTTGAGATTGAGGGTGTTGGATACAGGGCAGAAGCCACAGGAGACTCTATAACTTTAAATATGGGGTTTTCTCATACAATTGTATTAAAAGCACCAGAAAATGTAGCGTTCTCTGTTGATAAGAATGTTATTACCATTTCAGGCGCCGACAAAGAAAAAGTAGGGCAGTTTGCTTCTTCTATTAAAAAAGTAAGACCAGTAGAACCCTATAAAGGGAAGGGTATTAAATATGAGGGAGAACATGTAAGAAGAAAGCTTGGAAAGAGGGCAGCGGGTGAGGGAACTGAAGGAGCCGCATAATATTATGAAATTAACGAAACTAGAACAACGACAAAGAAGACATCGCCGTGTGACTGCGCGAGTGTCAGGGACTAAGGTAAAGCCACGCTTGGTTGTCTTTCGTTCAAACAAACATATGTATGCCCAACTAATAGACGACGCAAAAGGTTTGACGTTGGCTGCGGTTTCAGACGAAAGTGTGAAGGCAGAAAAAGGAAAGAAACCGTTGGAGGTATCAAAAGAAATTGGAAAGCTTATTGCTACTATTGCAACAGAAAAGAAGATAAAGTCAGTTGTCTTTGATAGAGGAGGATATAAGTATCATGGAAACGTAAAGGCGATAGCTGAGGGAGCAAGAGAAGGAGGGCTTAAAATATAATTATGGCAGAACAAACATCAACAACACAAAATACTCAGAGAAGGGGAGCTGGAAACCAAAGAGGTAATCATTCGCAGCGAGGCGGCTTTGGAGGTGGCAGAGGCAGAGGTGGAGACCGTAGAAGACAGGGAGGCAGAAGGAAGGAATCTAATGACGGTTTTGATTCACAACTCCTAGATCTAACTCGTGTAGCCAGAGTGGCTAAAGGAGGAAGAACATTTCGATTCCGTGCAACTATGATTACCGGAGACGGTAAAGGAAAGGTTGGTATTGGTGTTGCAAAGAGTTTGGATGTAGCTTCCGCCATTGAAAAGGCTACAAAAAGAGCAAAGAAAGATCTTATTGAAGTTTTCATGCATAATGAAACCATTCCTCATGAAGTTCAGGCTAAGTTTGGAGCTTCAAAGGTTATACTGCGCCCACAAGCCCAGGGAAGAGGGTTGGTTGCAGGGGGAGCTGTACGTGTTATTTGTGAAAAGGCAGGTATTAAGAATATTTCAGCTAAGTTTATCTCACGATCCGGAAACAAGTTAAATAACGCTAAAGCCACCCTAAAGGCTTTGCAGATGTTAAAGAAGCCTCTTGAAACTAAGAAGAAGGAAGAGAAAAAGATTATTGTAAAGGATACTAAAAACAAGGAATAGATATGCAGTTACACACAATAAAATCATCTCGTACAACAGCTTCCAGAAAGCGTATTGGAAGAGGAGGCAAGAGAGGTACATATTCTGGCCGCGGAATGAAGGGACAGAAGTCCAGAGCCGGAGCGAAGTACGAACCTCTTATTAGGCAGATGGTAAAGCGGTATCCAAAGCTCAGAGGATATCGTGCTCAGACAAGATCTTATCTTCAGCAGATAGTTTCACTATCTTCTCTTGAGAAATATTTGGATGATAATGCTGTTATTACGCCAAAGCTTTTGCTTGAAAAGAATATTATTAGTACAATGAAAGGCAGGATGCCCAAGGTAAAGATTTTGGGAACGGGTGAAGTAAAGAAAGCCTTTACTATTAAGGGGTGTGAAGTTTCAGAGTCGGCTAAGGCAAAGATAATTGCAGCGGGTGGCAGCGTTGAAGAAAACAAATGAATTTAATTTTTAGATTTTTACAGATATTTAAGATTCCCGATTTGAGGAATAAACTCATATTCGTATTTGGAATTTTTGTTATATTTCGTTTAATGGCAAACATTCCCATCCCAGTTATTGATGCGATTTCGCTACAGCAGTTTTTTGAAGGGAATCAGCTATTTGGACTCTTAAACCTATTTACCGGAGGCGCCCTAGATAACTTGTCTTTAGTCATGCTAGGACTTGGTCCTTATATTACAGCTGTTATTGTTATGCAGTTAATGACCATGATATTTCCTGCATTGGAGAGAATGTATAAAGAAGAAGGGGAGCAGGGACGCCAGAAGTTTAATCAGTATGGACGACTCTTAACTATTCCTTTTGCCTTACTTCAGGGGTATGCCTTTCTTACACTGTTAACGCGTCAGGGGGTAATTGAGCCTTTGTCACCCTTGGGATATATTATGGCTTTGGTAACTATAATGGCAGGTACCTTAATCTTAATGTGGATGGGAGAACTTATTACAGAAAAGGGGATTGGGAACGGGGTATCTCTCTTGATTTTTGCGGGTATTGTGGCTGACTTTCCAAACTCACTAAGACAGATGTTTGTTGTCTTTGACATGTCCCAGCTCATGGCTTACATATCCTTCTTTGTCATGGCTTTGGCTATTATTGCAGGGGTTGTCTTAATTACAGAAGCCAGAAGAAATATACCTATTTCATATGCAAAAAGAATCAGGGGGAACAAGATGTATGGGGGAGTATCAACCTATCTGCCTCTGAGTGTGAATCCAGCTGGTGTTATTCCAATTATCTTTGCTTTATCTATTATGCTGTTTCCGGGAATGGTAGCCTCGTTCTTTGCTGATGCAGGAGGAATAATCGGGGGTATTGCCCTTACCGTGCAAAGACTCTTTGAAAGCGCATGGACATACGGTATTTCCTACTTTATATTAGTAGGGCTGTTTACATATTTTTACACAGCAGTTACCTTTGATCCTAAAGCCATTGCGACAAACTTACAGAAGATGGGAGGGTTTATTCCTGGGGTCAGGCCCGGAGAATCTACCTCTGACTTTCTCTATTTTGTATTAAACAGATTGCTTTTGGTTGGAGCTGTATTCTTGGGGACTATTGCCGTACTTCCTTCTATTGTTCAGGGAATGACGGGTGTTACGGGATTCTCTTTCCTTATTGGCGGAACTTCACTTTTGATTATGGTGTCTGTGGTTCTAGAAACCTTAAAGCAGATACGCTCTCAACTTCAGATGAGAGAATATGAAACCTTCTAAGACATGAAAGATACTCTTGTCTTATCAGTATTGGGAAGACCAGGAAGCGGGAAGGGCACACAGGCTGAATATTTAAAGCGTGATTTCGGTTTTGCATCATTTAGTACTGGCGCCTTGCTCCGTAAACGAGCAAAAAATAGAGATTACACAGGCAGGAGAATAGGTTCATTTATAGAGAATGGAGATATTGTTCCTTCTCCGATTACCTTTTTTATGTGGATGCCAGAGCTTGAATCTTTCAAGCAGAAAAATGTTTCTCGAATTATTATAGATGGAACTCCAAGAAAGATTCTGGAAGCTTATATTCTTGATGATGTTGTTGAGTGGTATGACTGGAAGAACATGAAGGTGCTGAACATTAAAATCTCAGAAAAGGAGGCTATAAAACGTTTAGTAAAGCGTGGAAGATCTGATGACGAGTTATCAGACATTAAAAACAGACTGCAGTGGTTTAAAAAAGATGTAGAGCCGGTATTACGATACTATAAAAAGAAAGGCATGCTCCTAGATATTAATGGTGAGCAGTCACGAGAATATGTCTACAAAGAGATCAAGGCAAAGCTTAAACTATGATAACTATTAAGACTGAAGAGGAGATTCAGGTAATGAGGGAAGGAGGAAAGATGTTAGCTCACATATTAGAAGACATTGCAAAAGATATAGCACCTGGAGTAACAACAAAACAATTAGATACCAAGGCTGAAAAACTTATTAAAGAGGCGGGAGCTAAACCCGCCTTTAAAGGTTATGAAGGTTTTCCTGGGATTGTTTGTACAGCGGTTAATGAAGAGATGGTGCATACTGTTCCATCAGACAAACCATTAGAGGAAGGAGATATTCTTAGCTTAGACATTGGCCTTATTTATAAGGGTATGTATTTGGATATGGCAAGAACTTATCCTGTAGGCGAGATAAGTTTGGAAGCCTCACATTTGATAAAAACAACAAAGAAATCACTCAGGATTGGCATTAAGAAAGCGAGACCTGGAAATACCGTAGGGGATATTGGAAACACTATACAGCGCTTTGTAGAGGGCCAGGGGTATGGTGTAGTAAGAATCCTGTGTGGACACGGTATTGGAAAGGAGCTTCATGAAGACCCAAAGATTGCCAACTTTGGAAAGCGTGGAGATGGAGAAGAACTGAAACAAGGCATGGTTATATGTATTGAACCTATGGTTACAGCAGGGAAGTATGATTTAAAAAAAGCAGATGATGGGCATGGATATATTACAAAAGACGGCTCTTTATCCGCACATTTTGAGGATACAGTAGCTATTACACAAGACGGGGCTGAGGTGCTAACTAAGATATAGAGTCTAGTGATATAGTAGAGGTACTCAAAGTCGCCAGAGAGGTGATTTTTTGATAGAGTAAGTTAATGAAACTCATATATTGTGCCACACCATCTCGTTTAAAAGATAAACAGGAAAAGATTAAAGACTTTGTTGAAGAGCGGGGAAATGCGCCTTTCCATCCTTTTCAGGCATTTGAATATGAAAGATTTGAAGGAGGAGCACCTGGTAGAAAACAGACAATGGAATTTTGCTGTAGAGCCATAGATATCTCTGATGAATTCTGGATGTTTGGAATATCAGAGGGTACTCTTACTGAATTGTCTTATGCATTAGAAAAAAACAAAGAGATTAAGCTATTCTTAGATAATTTTGATAAAGATTGGGAAAAAGAATATATGAAACTTAAAGATAGGTTTAATGATCCATTAAAGCATATCTTATAAAATTAAAGACGCATATTATATGATCGTGGACTCAAAGTCGCCAAATGAGCTATTTTTTGTTAAACTTAAAGCATATGAAACTATATTTAGTCAGACACGGAGAAAGTATCTCTAATGTAAAAGGTAGTATTGTTCAGCCATTAGGGAGTGAGTTATCAGAAAAAGGAAAAGAACAGGCAGAGATTCTTGCTAAGAGATTTAAAGATATTCCAGTAGATATTATTCTTTCCAGTCCACTGATAAGGGCTAAGCAGACTGCTGAAATTATTCAAGGAGTAATAGGGAAAGAGGTTGTTTATACAGACCTTCTTTCAGAGCGCAGGAATCCATCAGGATTTATTGGTAAGGATACAGAGGATCCTGAATTTAAGAAGATAAATAAGCTGTTGAGAGATTCTACAGATCCTTCCTTCCATCATTCAGATGAAGAGAATCTTTTTGATGTAAAAGAAAGAGCAGAGCGCTTACTTGAGTTTGTATCTAGTCGGAAAGAAGAACATATTCTTTGCGTTACTCATGGAGTATTCTTAAAAATTGTGATTGGCTCTATGGAATTTGGAGAGCATCTTACATCAAAGACTATTTGTGCTCTGCAGGATTTCTTAAGAACGAATAATACTGGTATTACAGTTTGCGGGAAAGATGATAAAAGGGGATGGTCTATGTATACCTGGAATGACCATGCACACCTAGGAGAGCTTTAGTTTAATAATATATTAAGCTGAGTTTAGAGTTGCCAATCAAGCGATTTTTTGATAGATTAATAATGAGGAGTGATAAATGCATATCGTCATTGTTCTTTTTGGAGCTATTTTCATTGGGTTCATAGAAGCGAGTTGGGGTGCCCGTAAAGATACACGATTAGGAGAGTCATTCTCTATTCGTAAGTTTTTTAAAAGCCCAATTCTTTTCTTTCTTATATCTGCAATATTGTTGGTATTTGCTTATGATGCACATCCAATCTTTATTATTTTTGCTTCTCCGGCAATAGCAAGAATTCTTGTGGAGTTTCTTAAACTTATTTCAGGAAAGCCGCCAGGTAAGTTTATTAATCCACAACGTGACACAAGATGGTTGCGGATATGGATTTCAGAATTGGTAGCCCAATTAAAATCTCAACGAGTGAGGTAAGGTGTCGTTACTAAAATACGGCATCTTTTTATAAATGAAGCTGGACTCAAAGTCGTCAAGTAGCTAATTTTATTGACTTTTTTCGTTTTTTTATGTATCTTAACAATAGAATCTATGGACAGTATTGACTGGGTGGGGAAAAAATGAAAGATGAAAAAGACGAAGCCACGGTGACATTTGTCGAAGAAATACTTGAAGATGGCAGACAGAGTGATCAACAGGTACGGGCAATGTTTTACGATGTTACAAAGGGTATGAACCAGGCGACGCAGAAGGCAGCTATGGATTTACTCAGTAAGCATCGTCCTCTTGTGGCAAGACAAATCGAAAGAGAACTACAAAGCGTGTAGTTCTTTTATTTTTTGATGGATAAATCATATATAGCTTGACAATCTCATCATCAATGCTATAATGTATATAGCAATTTAACGCATGACTTTTCTTAAGTCATTAGACGTCAAGGATTTAAAACAGTGATTTCTACAAAAGAATTGGTTAAAGCAGTAGAAGGAACAACTGCATCAATCATCACTTCTGAGTTTTCTGAGATAAGTATCTCAGACATCAAGGATCCAGATTGGGAGGTAGTAAAAGTTGAAACCCAGTCTGGAAATATCTATCATTTCCGAATGGTAGAGGATGATGGATTGTTCGAGGTAGAACATCCTACATCCAGAGAGTTCATTAAGGTGACTCTCATTGGATCGATGAAGGTTGGTGAGCGCATCGAGACGAATCATTTCATGACAAGTCCCGTTAAGAGCATTTCTAAAATCTTTGTCAGGATGCTAGGCAGTTAATTTCTAGCACAAGTGGCGGCATTCCTCTTTTGGGGAAATTGCCGTCATAGATCTTAAGGAAGTGTCATAAGAGATTTCTTTAAGACAACAAATCAGCCTAAAGGCTGGTTTTTTGTTATATTTAAAGCAATAAAGAAAATACATGATGTATATTTATAGGATTTTGTCCTGCTTTTTGATATACTATTGTAATGATTAAGTTATCTGTTGTTATCCCAGCTTACAACGAAGAGAAGCGACTGCCTAAAACACTGAAGGCGGTTGATTCATATTTAAAGAAGCAGAAGTACTCGTATGAGATTATTGTGGTATCTGATGGTTCCAAAGACAAAACTGTTCAAGTGGTACAAGGCCTGTCTATTAAAAATCTAAGAGTTATAGATAATAAACAGAACCATGGAAAGGGATATGTAGTTCGTCAGGGGATGCTTAAGGCTAAAGGGGAGTATAGATTGTTTATGGATGCAGATAACGCCACGACCATAAACCATGTTGAGGGTATGTGGCCTGAGTTTGAGAAGGGGAATGAGATTGTAATCTGCTCAAGAGATATAAAGGGTTCCGTGATTGCAGTACCCCAACCCCTATGGCGCAGGAAATTAGGAGATGTATTTAACCTCATTGTGCAGGTTTTGTCTGGCCTATGGGGGATATGGGACACGCAGTGTGGCTTTAAGGGGTTTTCTAAAAAGGCAGTTCAAGATATCTTTCCCAAAGCCGTTATTGATCGCTGGGCCTTTGATGTTGAATTGTTGGTCATCGCAAAAAAACAAGGGTACAATATAATTGAGATACCGGTGACCTGGATAAATGATGCAGAAAGCAAGGTAAGTTTTAAGGGTATGGTAAAAATGCTCCTTGAGGTAATAGATATTCGCTTTAATATGTTAAAGAAGATATATGGCTAAAAGATTTCCATCAGAACTGCGCTTTGACCTAGTTTCCAAGGACTGGGTTATTATTGCAACAGGAAGGGCAAGGAAACCAACAACCTTTCAGAAGAATCATAAGCTTCACTTGGAATTAAAACAAAAGGAGTGTCCTTTTGATACGTTAAAGGAACAAGAAGAAACAACGAGTGCATTTTTAAACGGTGAGCGAATTTCCATTCCACGCAATACTTATTTAAAGGATTGGACAACAGTATCTATATTAAACAAGTATCCTGCCTTTTCTCACGGTACATCCATTAAAACGAGACACGTAGGACCATATGAAGTAATGGATGGAGTGGGGCACCATGAGGTTATTGTTACAAGGGACCATAAAAAAGATATCCCTGACTTTTCTATAGAGAAGGTAAGAGAGTTAATTGAGGTGTATCACCAGAGATTTTTGGAGTTGATGCAAGATAAGTTGGTTAACTATATTACAATTTTCAAAAATAAGGGAGCTACAGCTGGGGCTTCCGTTGCACACCCTCATTCGCAGATGCTTGCCATTCCCGTAACCGACCCTGATCTTCAGCGTAGTATGCGGGGTTCTTTGCAGTATCAACAAGAACGTAATAGATGTGTTCACTGTGCGATGCTTAATTGGGATAGAGAGGAGAAGACGCGTATCATCTTTGAAAACAAAGGATTTGTTGCTGTCTGCCCATTTGCATCTAGAGTTGCCTTTGAGATACGCATTTATCCAACAAAGCACTCAGCTTACTTTGAGAAGATTGATGATAAACAAAAGGATTTATTTGCACAAGCTCTTCAGGTTACTTTAAAGAAACTTAAAAAGGCATTAAAAGACCCTGATTACAACTATTTTATACATACGTCCCCTGTGGATGGAGAAAATCATGACCATTACCATTGGCATTTGGAGATATTGCCAAAGACCTCAACATGGGCAGGATTTGAGTTGGGGACTGGTATTGAGATATCTACTATTGAACCGGAAAAGGCAGCAGAGTTTCTGAGAAAGAATTAACATGGCAGAACTCACAATATTCCTTATTGCAATGTCTCCTATTGTAGAGTTGAGAGGAGCTATTCCCGTAGCTTTGGGAATATATAATCTTCCTGTGTGGTCAGCTTTCTTATTTGCGGTATTAGGCAACCTTGTTCCAATACTATTTATTCCGTTTTTTGGAAAGATAAGTTCGTTCCTATCTTCTCGTTTTAAGATATGTGACCGTTTTTTCACTTGGTTGTTTGAGAGAACCAGACGGCGTCACGGTAAAGCTTTTGAGACATTCAAGTCATTGGCTTTGATTATTTTAGTTGCCATACCCCTGCCATTTACCGGAGCCTGGACCGGAAGTATAGCTGCCTTTGTTTTTGGCGTTCCATTTAAGAAAGCATTTCTTTTAATTACTGCGGGAGTTATAATAGCAGCAATAATAGTTACATTATTGAGTCTGGGAATCCTGAGTATTTTATGAAGAAACCAATTATAATTGCAAACTGGAAGATGAATCCTGAATCCGCTTCTGACGCAAGGAAGTTAGCTGGGGATGTAGCAAAAGGAGTGAAAGGAGTGAAGGCCGAGGTTGTACTCTGCCCTCCCCATGTGTTTATTCAGGGAGTAAAAAGACCTGGTATTCAGGTTGGAGCACAGAACTGTTTTTGGAAGAACAAAGGGGCCTATACCGGAGAGATATCACCCTCAACATTAAAAAAGATGGGTTGCTCTTATGTTATTCTTGGGCATTCAGAAAGAAAAAAGTATTTGGATGAGACAATAGAGCAGATACAGAAAAAGACAAAAGCTGCCTTCGTTGCAAAACTTAAAGTAGTGATGTGTGTGGGAGAGAAGAAAAAGACGGAGAAGTCCCGCGACATTATGGAGGAGCTTCATGCGCTATTAAAGGATATGAAAACAATTAATGCCAGAAAGCTGGTTATTGTGTATGAGCCCATCTGGGCAATTAGTTCAGAATCCGGAAGTGTAGCTCTGCCAACATTGGTGCGTGACAGGGCAGCTGCTATCAGACGTATACTTGCCTGGAAGTTTGGAAAGAAAGCAGATGCAATTCCCATTCTCTATGGAGGAAGTGTAGATGCAAAGAATATAAAGCCACTAATGCGAGATGGAAACGTTCAGGGAGCCTTAGTAGGAGCGGCTTCCTTGAATGCGAAGGAATTTGTGCGTCTTGTAAAAAACTCTGTCCTAAGGTAGTATTGGGGATTATGGGAGACCCAATTCAAGGACAATTTTTCAACCCAACAAAAGGCAGTCTCACCTTAGACAAGGTTATGGGTGAGATAATTTTATATATGAAAGAACAGAATCAGAGCTTGTATGAGATTATTGTTGGCTGTGATTCTTCTGCAGTTTTGGAGCCAACCTTTCCTTTGGTTATTGTGGCACTGAGAAAACATGCGGGAGGAAGATTCTTTATGCAGCGAATAAAGTATCCTAACCGTAAGTTTCATAATCTTCATGACAGGATATTGCAGGAAGTTCTTCTTTCTTGCGAACTTGCTTTGCATCTAAGGTCTAATTTTAAAGAAATGGTACAGAAGGAAGCTCCTGAAATAAAGTATGACTTTCAATACATTCATGCCGATGTTGGCCAGAAGGGTCCTACAAAAGACATGATACGAGAAGTAACAGGACTTATACGAGGAAACGGCTTTGAGCCAAAGATTAAACCAGAATCCTTTGCCTCATCCTCCGTAGCTGACAGGTTTGCCTAAAGGCCGCGCATACAATGCGGCTTTTAGCTTGAGAATACGATCTTTTGTGGTATAATGGGGAAATTATGAAGCAAAAGAAAGTAATCGTTGCGCTTTCAGGAGGAGTAGATTCTTCTGTATCAGCCGCTCTCTTAAAGAGGGATGGTTTTGATGTTGTTGGAGTATTTATGAAGTGCTGGGTAGAAGGCAAAAAGTGCACATCTGGCGAAGACGAAAAGATGGCCAGAATGTCTGCCGTAAAGATAGGTATTCCCTTCTATTCTTTAGATTTAATAAAGGACTACAGAAAAAGAGTTGTGGACTATATGCTTAAGGGATATGAGAAGGGTATTACTCCAAATCCAGATGTTATGTGTAATAAAGAGATTAAGTTTGGTTTGTTTTATGAAAAAGCTCTTTTAATGGGAGCAGATTATGTAGCAACTGGACATTATGCTCAAGTGGAGGATGGTAAAATATTAGTAGGAAAAGATTCTAATAAAGACCAGTCTTACTTTCTTTCAATGATTGATGCCTCCGTACTTTCAAAGGTGCTCTTTCCAATAGGAAAGTACACAAAGCCAGAAGTAAGAGTAATGGCAAAGAAGTTTGGTCTTCCTGCTGCAGAACGTCCAGATTCCCAGGGTTTGTGCTTTATTGGTAATGTAGATTTTAAAGACTTTTTGAGTGACTTTATTCCAGAATCTAAGGGTAAGATTGTAGATATGGAAGGTAGGGTTGTTGGTTCGCATCCCGGTGTCTGGTTTTATACTATAGGACAGAGAAAGGGGATTGGATTGTCAGGAGGTCCTTTCTTTGTGGTAGAGAAGAATAGGAAGGATAATACCTTAATTGTAAGCAGGAATGAAAAGGACTTATATAAAAAAGAACTTCGAGTAAGAAATCTTAACTGGTTTGAGAAAGATATACCAGAAAGGATATCAGCTCGTATACGTTATCGTCAGAAGCCGGCTTCCTGTAAGGTAATAAAAGAAAAGGATGGTTCATTACGTCTTGTATTTGTAACCCCACAGCGCGCCATAGCTCCAGGGCAGGCTGCTGTACTGTATAATGGTTCTGAAATGTTAGGTGGAGGAATAATTGCGTAATACATGACTTCTTTTGAACTAAGAAAACAATTTCTTTCATTCTTTAAAAAGAACAATCATATTGTTGTTCCATCTTCCTCTCTTATTCCAGATGATCCGTCTGTTCTGTTAACTTCAGCTGGCATGCAGCAGTTTAAGTCATATTATACGGGAGCTGCCGATCCCATGGTTTCGCCTCACTTATCTTTGAAAGGAAAGCCAATTGGAGGAGTTAATGTTGTTTCTATTCAAAAGTCCTTTCGTACCTCAGATATTGACGAAGTAGGGGATGAATCCCACCTGACATTCTTTGAGATGATGGGGAACTTTTCCTTCGGGGGATATTTTAAAGAGGAAGCCATAAAATACGCAAAGGAGTTTTTAGATTCTATTGATATTACAATAGATTATGTGACTGTCTTTAAGGGCGATAAAGATGTACCAAAAGATGAGGAATCTATAAAGATTTGGAATGAACTTGGCTTCTCACAAGAAAAAGGTAATTTAAAACTTGAGAACAAAGAAGAGAACTTCTGGGGTCCGACTGGGAGCGAAGGTCCATGCGGTCCTACTACTGAGATTTTTGTTAATGGAGTTGAGGTATGGAATATAGTATTTAATGAATATTATTGCGGCGCTGATGGAAAGCTCACAAAACTTAAAAAGTCTGGAATTGATACTGGTATGGGACTTGAGCGTCTGTCTATGGTTTCCCAAGAAAAGAAGATTATATTTGAGACAGATTTGTTCAAACCCATTGCAGATGCAGTACCCTCGTCTTTGGATGAGCGAGTAAAAAGGGTATGCGCTGATCACGCAAGATCCATTGTGTTTTTAGTGGGAGATGGAATAAGACCTTCAAACAAGGAGGCTGGATATATTCTAAGACGTTTGATGCGCCGGGTTTTAGTGTATGAAAATCTTTATAAGGATGATGGATATGATACCCTGCCTCTTTTAAAAAAGGCAGTTGAAATGTTTTCTGAGTTTTATTCAGAGATAAAGGAAGACGATATTATCTCTGTATTTTCGCAAGAGAAGACAAAATTCCAAACAACGCTGGCTAAGGGATTAAAAGAACTAGAGCGAGTAGATAGTCTTGATGCAAAATCTGCGTTTAGACTTTATGAGAGTTTTGGTCTTCCATATGAGATAATAAAGGAATTAGGAGGAAAAAAGGCAGAATCCTTGGTGCAAGAGGATTTTGATGAACAACTAGATAAACACAGAGAGATCTCAAGAGCCGGGCAGGAGCGTAAGTTTGGAGGGCATGGCTTGTTATTAGATACAGGAGAGCTAAAAGCGGCTGACGAGGAAGAGCTAAATATTGTCACGCGTCTGCATACGGCCACCCATCTTTTGCAGGCAGCTCTTCGTGAGGTTCTGGGAAATGAAGTTGAGCAGGCGGGTTCTGACATTACAGCTGATCGTACAAGGTTTGACTTTACCTTTGAGCGAAAGTTAAATGATAAGGAAGTAAAAGCAGTGGAAGATTTAGTTAATAAGGCTATTAAGGACAATTTGAAGGTTGAGGAAAAAGAGATGTCTTATCAAGATGCAATTAAAACACAGGCTCTCCACTTTGCAAAAGAGAAATATCCAGCTACGGTAAAGGTATACTCTATGGGAACATTTTCAAAAGAGCTATGTGGGGGTCCACACGTATCTCAAACCAAAGAGATTGGTAAGTTTAAGATTGCAAAGCAGGAATCGGTGGCTGCTGGAGTACGCAGAATAAGAGGAATTATTGAGGAAGCATAATGAAGATACCGTTTTTCAAACCTAAAGAAAAACCTGAGAGCAGATGGTTGGTTTTAGATGTTGAGGATTCAATGATTCAGTATGGCATTGGGGTTCAGAGAGAAGGGAGTTCCCATGTTACGCATTGCGGGGAGGAAGAGATAAAAGATAACTGGGAATCTGGACTTGAGACATTTCTTGATTCATTTAAAAAGGTTCATATCTCACCTTCTCGTGCGATTGTTAGTCTGCCATCATCCGTGTCAAAAGCTTGTATCTTTAAGCAGAGGGTATTACGTGGAGAGGGGAGTGGTGTTATTAAGAAAGCTGAAGCTAGTGAAATAGCAAATAGAGTTATTGAAATTGCAGGAAAGAAAATGGCTTTTCAGGTGGCAGAAGAAACTGGTATTCCTCCAGTTGAATGGATGTTCCTGCGTCTCGCTATTATTGGAATGTCACTTGACGGATATGATACAGGGGAGTTGAAGGGGAATAATACTCACGATATGGAGTTTACGGTATTGGGAACTCTTTGTTTGAAGTCCGCATTTACCTCACTTGAGAATCTTTTTAGTAAGACGAATATAACCGTAGAGCGTGTTGTTGACGAGATAGAAGGAATTGATTCTTTTGGGCAAGACGGTGTGTATATGAATGCAGGGGAATCAGGCGCACGCCTAGTGCTTCTGCAAGGTGGTTCTGTAAAGGATATGGTGCATATAAATAGTTCAGATATTACGCAACAGGTTAACCAGGCAACATTAGCATGGCAGCAGCCCGCATCTGTCTTTGCCTATGGCAGAGGTCTATCTGATTTTAGGCATACCTCTCTTTTTCCAGAGCATATTCTTACCATATTTCCTTCTGAAATGGCACAACAGACACAATATACACCATTAGCTTTTCTTTGTTATGCCGCATCCTAAAAAAATATTAGATATTATACCGCCAAAGGATTTTGGCGATAAGATTCGCGCAATTACGCCAAAGATAGAGCAAAAACCTAAAAGAAAGCCTATAAAGATACCTGTTCTTAAACTAAGCATTGTATTTATTATTCTGCTTTTAGTTGGAGGAGTTCTTACGATTCACTTTGTATTTCAAAAAGCCACCATAACCGTATGGCCAGAAACTAAAGAGGTAAGTATAACTCAGAGGATTGTCGTTGCAACAGAAATAGAAGAGATTGATATAGAGGAGCCTCAAATTCCCGGAGTTACCCTTTCTATTGAGAAGGAAGCTACTCAGCTCTTTGACGCCACTGGCTTTAAAGCTAGCGCAATAAAGTCTAATGGGTCAATCAGAGTCTTTAACGAACGTTCTGTTACTCAGATTTTGATTGTAAATACAAGATTTACATCAGAAGATGGATTTGTGTTTCTTACTACAAAACGTATTGTAATTCCTGCGCAAAAGGGATCAACCCCTGGGTTCTTAGATGTTGCGGTAGTGGCGGCAGAACCAGGACCTGATTACAATATTGCGGCCTCCAGCTTCTCAGTCCCTGGTTTGGCAGGCTCAACCATTTATACAATGGTATATGGTGAGTCAGAGCAAGCTATGCAAGGTGGTTCCGTGGGTGATACAAGAGTGGTTACTCAGGAAGATATTGATAAAGCTGAGGAATCTTTGATTGCAATTGTTACATCGCGGGCAAAAAGAGGTTTGAGAGCACAGATTCCTCAAGGATTTGTCTTGGCAGACGAAGCATTTTTTGTGGATGTTCTAGAATCTTCTTCAGCTATAAAGTCGGGAGCGGCTTTAACGCAGTTTAACTACTCTGTAACTTTGTTAGTGAAAGCAATTGCATTTAAAACTTCTGATTTGGAAGAACTTTCTCGTTCTCTTCTTGCTGATGCTGCGGAAGAGGGGAAGAGTTTAAATAGCAAAACCTTTTATATGATATATAAGGTGAAAGACTTAAATGTGGATGATGGATGGCTTGATATGGATGTTACATCTTCAGCTGATTCTTATGTGCTAATTGATACTAATGGGTTTATTGAACTCGTGGCGGGTACAACTCCGTTTACCGCAGAAGCTCTATTGAATGGAGAAGATGGTGTTTTTAAAACCCAGGTTAATTTGTCGCCATTCTGGCTTACGAAGATTCCTGCAGCTTCAGAAAAGACTGAGATTACGGTATATGTTGACTAATCTTCTATTTTTTGGTATTCTATCTGTTGTATAAGAATGAGCAACTCAGCTCAACAACCTATTGTTCGTAAGGGTGAGGTTATTGAAGCCTTACCAAGCTTACATTTTCGTATCCGTATGGAAGATGACGAAAAAGAAATCATTGGGTATTTGGCTGGAAAACTCAGAATGCACCGTATTCGCATTCTTCCTGGAGATACAGTACAAGTTGAGATGAACTCGTATGATGATACAAAGGGTAGGATTGTGTATAGAGGTGAAAAGAGAAATACATGAAGGTAAGATCATCAGTAAAAAAAATATGCAAGGACTGCAAGACAGTGAAAAGAAAGAGACGATTATATGTTATTTGTATAAATCCCAAGCATAAACAGCGACAGGGATAATTTTTATATTTACGATATCATGCCAAGAATTTTAGGAGTAAACATTCCAGACAACAAAAGAATCGTTATAGCATTAACCTATGTTCATGGTGTTGGGCCTGCCTTAAGCAGAAAACTCTTGAAGGCAGCAAAGATTGACGAGAATAAAAAGGCGTCTTCTTTAACTCCAGAAGAGTTGAATAAGATAAGGGCAATTGCAGAAAAAGATTACAAGACAGAGGGCGAGTTGAGACGAGAAACATTAACAAGCATTCGAAGATTACGGGATATTGGTTCCTGGCGTGGGATGAGGCATTCAAAGCGTCTGCCTGTTCGAGGCCAGAGAACGAAGACCAATAATAGAACTGTGAGGGGTAATGTAAGAAAAACAGTGGGTTCAGGTAAAAGACCTGCAGCCACACCTACTTAATATTTATGGGAAAGAAACGAGTTATTAAAAAAACAGGAGGTCAGGGAGGCCAGGATACCCTTGCCACGATTGTTAGAAAGGCTGCTGCTACAAAGAAGAAGTTTACAGATGCAAGGATTTACATCTCCTCCTCCTATAACAATACCTTAATGACGTTAACCGATGAAAAAGGTAATGCTGCTTTTTCTATGTCGGCGGGACGTTTGGGATTTCGTGGAACTAGAAAATCTACTCCGTTTGCCGCCGCCAAAGTGGCTGACGCATTAACCGAGGCTGCTCGTACTATGGGAGTAAAAAACATTGCAATTTATGTAAAAGGCATAGGTTCTGGACGAGATTCAGCTTTACGTTCCTTTGCCGGAAAAGATTTTGATATTGTAAAGATTGAAGACGTAACTCCAATTCCGCATAACGGTCCAAGAGCCAAGAAACCAAGAAGAGTATAAGTATCATGCAAACAGGAGTTGTAAGAAAAAGAAGAATGAGGCAGGTTTCTGAGTACGGACGCCAACTGCAAGAAAAACAGGAGTTAAAGCGCCAGTATAATTTGCGTGAGCGCCAGTTTAAAAATTATATAACAGGAGTTTTGCAAAAGACTGGAAAGGAGAACGCAGCTGAACTTTTAATGCGCTCTTTGGAATCCAGACTGGATAGTACCGTCTTTCGTATGGGAATAGCAGAAACCAGAAGGGGAGCAAAGCAGATGGTTTCGCATGGTCACTTTTTAGTGAACAAAAAAAGGGTAGATATTCCTTCCCTTAAGTTAAAAAAAGGAGATGTTATTACACTCCGTCCAGCTTCCCTTGGGAAACCTTTATTCAAGCAGTCACAGATGAAATTAAAAAAGCATGAGGCGCCAAGCTGGTTAAAATTAGATAAAGAGAAAATTGAGGCTGAGGTATTAGGAGAGGCAAAGTTGGATGAAGTCGCTCCGACTGTTGAGATTCCTCTTATATTTGAATTCTATTCAAGATAATAGTATAAATACTAACCATTATGATTTCATTATCAAAAGCAACAAAAGTAATAGAAAAGTCCGCAACACACGGAATCTTTGAGATTGAGGGTTTGTACCCGGGATACGGTGTAACAGTAGGAAACAGTCTGAGACGTGTACTATTATCCTCTTTGGAGGGAGCTGCTGTCACACAGGTAAAGATAAAAGGAGCAAGTCATGAGTTTTCAACCATTCCAGGTGTGGCAGAAGATGTGCTGACTATTCTTCTAAACTTAAAGCAGTTACGATTTATTACAGTAGGTTCTGACCCCCAAACAGCTAGCTTAAAGGTTAAGGGAGAGAAAAAGATAAAAGCCTCGGACTTTAAACTTCCAACTCAGATTCAGTTGGCAAACAAGGATTTACATATTGCTACGGTAACTGATAAAAAGACCGAGTTTGATCTTGAGATTGTTATTGAAAAAGGAGTGGGATATGTTTCCTCTGAAGCGAGACAAAAGGGAAAGCAGGAAATTGGAACGATGTCCCTGGATGCTATCTTTACTCCGGTTAAGAGAGTTAGTTACAGTGTAAAGAATATGCGGGTTGGGGAGAGGACTGACTTTGATCGCCTGACTCTAGATATTGAGACAGATGGAACTATTGACCCTGAAGCTGCCCTAGCGCAAGCGTCAGATATATTAGTTGAGCAGTTTCAAATCGTAGGAGAAGGATTGGTCAAAGAAGAGCTAAAGGCGCCTGCAAAGAAAGCCCCGGCTAAAAAGAAGACGGTAAAAAAGACCGTTTCAAAAAAGGCCTCAGCTAAAAAGACCACAAAAAAGAAGAAGTAAACATGAGAAAGCGCATTCAGATAACTAAATTTGGCAGACAAGCTGCACCAAGAAAAGCATTACTCTCAAGTATTGCACGCGCTTTGTTTATAAAAGGAAAGATTACTACTACAGAAGCCAAAGCCAAAGCTATTTCGTCTTTGGCTGAACGTATTATTACCAAAAGCAGGAAAGGGGATCTTACAGCTACTAGATTCCTGTCTACTTATTTTGACAAGCCAACAGTGAAGAAGATTATAGAAGAGATAGTTCCAAAGTATAAAGAGAGAGCAGGCGGGTATACCAGAGTTATTAAACTCGGTCCTAGAAAGTCAGACGGAGCTCGCATGGCAGTTATTGAATTTATTGAATAATGTAATCATGGAAAGAGAAACTCATACAATTGATGCTAAGAACCAGAGCGTAGGACGCCTGGCAGTCAAGGTTGGTATACTTTTGCGAGGCAAACACAAGCCAGATTACGCACCTCATAAAGATGATGGGGACTTTGTGATTGTACAGAATGTGAAGGATATGCGGATTTCCGGAAATAAGCTGGAGCAAAAGACATTCAAGCGCCACTCAGGATACCTTGGTTCCCTGAAAGAAACTCCTTTAAAAGAGTTAATTAAGAAGAATCCTTTAGAGGTTTTAAGAAAGGCAGTATGGGGTATGATGCCAAAGAATAAATTACGTGCCAATCAGATTAAACGCTTAAAGTCCGAATAGATTTATGCCAAAAACATCTACGACAAAAAAGAAAACTACTAGGAAAAAGGCTCCTGTAAAAAAGACAGTTGCCAAAAAGCCAGAGCGTTTTATAGAAGCAGTGGGAAGGAGAAAGACTGCGGTAGCCAGAGTGAGAATTACTCCTCAGAAGACCCGGTCCTTTATTGTGAACGCAAAGGGATATCAAGAGTACTTTCAGTCGCAACAGCTTCAGAACGTTGTAATGGAAGCCTTGGATAAAGCTCATCTTTCCCAAGAGTTTGCGGTTTCTGTTATTACAAAGGGTGGGGGAATGCAGGGGCAAGCTGAAGCCACACGTCATGGGATATCACGCGCGTTAATAAAGTTTCAGGAGGATTTGAAAGCTCCATTGAAAGAACTTGGGTTTTTAACACGAGATCCTCGTATGCGAGAGCGAAAGAAGTTTGGATTAAAGCGTGCACGTCGCGCACGTCAGTGGAGAAAGAGATAGTTTGTTACCTTACCAGGCGTTCGGAAGCTGAAAGCGTGCCTTTTGATAGTACATAGAGGATGCTTCTTGCTTGCTGGACAAAGAGCTGAGGATTATTAAACTCTCCTAATATAGTTGTATTAACACTGCCCCGGTTGTCTATTTCAGCAACCGTTGTTTTGTTTGCGAGAGAAAAGACTACGTGACTAGATCCAATCCATTGAAGAGAGGATACTGGATCTGAAAATCGAGTCAGGAAGATTAAGTCTCCTTTATTATGTTTTGGTTGGTCGTTTTCTTCTTGTAAAAAATAGAGCAAGATTTCTGTATTCGTTAAAATACCAAGCTTTTTATTGTCCGGGCTGAGACGAAGTTCTGAAACCTCTCCTGTGATATTTTGAAATTCTCTCTGTTCTTTTAGTACAAATAGAGTGTTATATTCTTGTAAAAATATTTCATTTGAAAGAAGATGAAGTTTATATTCCACCTCTTGTCTTATTGGGAATCCAACCTCGTTTATTTGTTCAGCCAGAGCGTCTGAGGAAAGGTTTTGTTTCCATAGAATTCCTTTACCATCAAGCCAGATAAGGTCTGAGTTTCTGATTCCAAAGGCTACGGCGTTATTTGTGAAAAAAGTAACTATTTCCTCTGTCTCATAATCCGCTTCAAGAAGTGTTAGAGATGTTCCGGCTTGTTTGGTTGCAATAATACGGGTGGGGTGAGTTGGATTAAATAATATATTGGTTATGTTTTCCAAATAGGATAGGGTGCATTCTATCTCATGGCAAGCTGAACTTTCTGATCCCTCAAAGGATATAATACGGTGCTCTATGGTTTCTCCAATCCCAAGGCGTAGAATAACGCGTTCTCCTTTTTTACCCCACTGAACACTCTGTAGTTCTTGGTTTTGATGCGTTTGTTTAAGAAGTTGCACCTGTTCATTATTGGAAAGGTTCAGACGCATAAGCTCCCATCTGGTGTTTGGCATGGTGCGCTGCAGCAGTACTTCTTTCTCATTTGGGGACGGCCAGAGAGTTCGTATTTGTCCTACTATACTTTTAAAGGAGACAGAATCTGGAAAGAGGATGATGTTTTTAGCTTCCGTTACTTCATGCTGAGCTGTCTGGAGTATTTTTTCCCAAGTAATGTATCCTTGTTTTTGGACACTTATGTGATATATGTCCGGCAGAAGATTTTCCAAGAGTGTTGTTCCAAAAAGAAAGTTTGTTGTAGTAGTTAGTTTTCCTTCTATATATACCTCAGCTGAGTTTGGTACAGCCTTAATATATAAACCACCTGTTCTTGTGAAAGAACGGGTTTGGAAATCTATTCTCCATCCCTGAGAGTAAAAGATAAGGGATGGGGTGATAATCAAGAATAAAGTAGTTAATCCAATAAAGAGAATCCTTCTGGTTTTTCTATTCATATCACTGTCAGTATAGATGAGTTTTATGCGGGGAGCAAGGGTTGACATTTCATTCGTTTTGTTATATGCATAAACCAGCAACTAAAGCTACGAATACTGGATTAAGGAAAACATCGTGTTTTTAATTACAGAAGCTGGGCAGCCAGTTGATGCACTATGTGCTCTTGTCGAGAGGCATAGCGCCATTAGTTCGTCATCATACAGTGATGCCTCAGATCTTTCAGACGGAATTCAAAAATCTTGGATTAGGAAAACTCCTCATCAGTATCAAATTCCAGGAGGTCCTCCTAAACTGGAAGATGTTGCTATTTTGAGGCAGCTTGGAATGATTTCTGAAGTTCCAGCTCCTAGAGGTGAATTCGATGGTGCTCTTGTTCTTGGGGGAACTCTTCTCGCCGTTCGAAAGCGTATTCTTTTTCTGAAAGAGCAGTACGAGAAAGGTACACAGGTAGATAAAATTTATCTGCTTGGCGGAGCTCGTGTACTGAATTCAGAGACTGAGGATATCGGAGCTCTGAATACTCCTCTTCCAGGATTACCTTTTGGAAAAGTAGGATGGAGAGTCACAGAAGAACATCTTTCTTATCTTCAGACTGAGGCTGATATGATGGCATTTATTCTTGCACAATCAGATTTGCCTTTGAGCTGGACGGGTATTCCAGTTAAGACTCCTCTTTGCGAAGATGGATCTGTTCCGGATACGACAGATACGGTAAAGAGATTTCTTTTCCAAGAGAATCCAGAGCCGGGAGAATACCTTGTTGTTTCCGGGCAACCGTATGTGGCTCGGCAAACGTACAATGTGCAGGAATGCATGCGTGCGCTTGACTTCAGCATCACCCCAAGTGGGTATCAGGTTACTCCAACTTTGCCACTAAATGCACATCTTGATGAAGTAGCCAAACTACTTTTTGAAGAAGTCAGATTGTTTAAAGGTTTATAGGGAATTCACAGCCCTGTGAAATTATGCCCCCTGTATTCGTATGGCGGGCATTTTTTATTGCAAAAGTAGTAAATATAAGCTAATATACAGTCGTATTATGGAGAAATTCGTTATTAAAGGGGGCAATTCATTGAAAGGCGAGATAGCGGTTGGAGGCGCCAAAAACGCAGCATTTCCTTTGCTTGCTTCCTCTATTCTTACAAAAGAAGACGTTATTATTGAGAATCTTCCTTTGATTGAAGATGTTTTTCGTATTATTGAGATTTTAGAAGGTATGGGGGCAAAGGCTGAATGGATAGATAAGAGAACTATAAAATTAAATACTAAGAAATTGGATCCCAAAAAGATAGACAAGGATATTGTGGAACTTCTCAGAGGATCTGTCCTTTTATTTGGACCTCTACTTGCGCGCTTTGGAAAGGTATATCTTCCGCAACCCGGCGGATGTGTTATTGGAGCTCGTCCCATCGATACTCATTTAGACGCCTTCTCTCAGTTAGGAGTAAAGGTGAAACCTATGAAAGATGGTTTTGAGTTAAGTTTAAAGAAAAAGCCAAAAGAGGTGGAGGTTATATTAAACGAGTTTTCACCTACCGCCACAGAAAACATTCTATTGTTTGCAAGTTTGATGCCAGGTCCCATTACTATAAAGACCGCAGATCAGGATTATCAGGTACAGGAGTTAGTCACGGTTTTAAAAAAGATGGGGGTTAAGGTATCAATGAAAGGAGCGCATACTCTGGTTATTAAAGGTAAGGCTACATTGAAAGGATACAAGCATAAGCTTATGTATGATCCTATCGAAGCTGGAACTTTTATTATTATGGGAGCTGCTACTTTAGGAACCATTACGGTAAAAAACTGTGAACTAGATTTCTTAGAACTTCTTTTAAAGAGACTTGCTGACTTTGGTGTCCAGTTTGATATTACAAAAAGGCAGGGGAGGAGAGGGGACGTAACAATGTATGAGTCTGGTGATATAAAAATTGATAAAATACAGACCCTTATCTTTCCTGGGTTGGCTTCTGACTTTCAGAGCGCATTTGGAGTCTTAGCTACCAAGTCACCCGGCTCCACTTTACTTCATGACCCTATGTATGAAGGAAGATTAAAGTATTTGGAAGAGTTGAATAAAATGGGAGCTGAGATTTACTTTACTGATCCGCATCGGGCCATTATTAACGGTCCTACACAACTCTACGGAACTGATTTGGGTACATATGACTTAAGAGGAGGGGCCGCTCTCATTATTGCTGCCTTAATAGCTCGTGGCACAAGCACTATTAAGAATATCTATCAGGTGGACAGGGGATATGAGCGAATTGAGGAGCGACTCCAAAAATTAGGAGCTGACATTCAACGTGTTTCTTAACTCTTTGCATTTTTTTACTCTTGTGCTATATTGAATTCAGTGTGGTTTATGGGAAACCGCAGAAGTCACAAGGGGGACGAAATGGCAGCAGAGCAGTATCATTGCGATACATGTGGACTAAAGATGCGAGAAGATCAGAACACAGGAACTGTATGCCCAGGGGGCATACTTCCATGTGGTGGAAAGTTTAAAAGCTCAAATCAAAACTGATTTCTTGCTCTTACTCTCAGCAACCGGCTGATTTGTGCTTTACTGCGTAGCCAAAGAACTTGAAAAAGTTCAATCGACAAAAAGCAAGGGGGGAAGGCAAGTTGCTCTCCTCCCTATAGTTTTATAAATATGGGTATTTTTATTACAAAAATTGGAATTGATCTCGGTACCGCAAATTCTCTGGTATTCGTGCCGAGAAAGGGAATTGTGTTGCAGGAACCGTCTGTTGTGGCGGTTTCTCTTGATGATAACAAGATATTAGCGGTTGGGGAGGAGGCAAAAGAAATGACAGGGCGTACTCCTGATACTATTCGGGTGTATCGTCCTATGCGAGACGGAGTCATCGCTGACTTTCGGGTGACACAAGCTATGATTCGCCATTTTCTCACGCGTGTTATTCCTCGCTTTCAACCAATGAAACCAGAAGTGTTAATCTCAGTTCCAGCTGGTATTACCTCAACAGAAAAGAGAGCAGTCATTGAGGCTACTGTAAACGCAGGAGCTCGTTCAGCTTATGTGGCGAAAGAACCTATCTTGGCCGCCATTGGAGCTGGTATTCCCATTAACTCTTCTTCAGGACACATGATTGTTGATATTGGTGGAGGGACATCTGAGGTTGCCGTTATCTCGTTGGGAGGTATTGTGGTTTCTTCCTCGCTGCGCGTCGCAGGAGACAGGTTGGACCGTGCAATTTCAGATTTTATTAAAAAGAAGTATAACCTTGCTATTGGTGAGAAAACAGCAGAAGACATTAAGATAAAAATTGGGACTGCGGTTCCAGAAAAAGAGGAATTGACCTTTGAAATTAGAGGACGAGACCTATTACAGGGGTTGCCACGAACAATAAAGATATCTTCAAATGAGGTTGCTCAAGCCATTGCAGAACCATTGGAAGATATTCTGCAGGTGATTAAGACTTTGCTCAGAGATACTCCCCCAGAGCTTTCAGCTGACATTATGGATAAAGGTATGGTTCTCTCAGGAGGCGGTGCTTTGCTTCGTAATATTGACCAGTTGATTTCCGAATCCATCGGTGTTCCATGTTTTGTGGCTGACAACCCAATGCTTTGCGTTGCAAAAGGTACGGGAGCTGTTTTAGATAATCTGGACGTGTACAAACGTAGCATTATGCAAAAAAGGAAGTGATGCAACACTATTCTTTTGAAAAGCAGTTAGCTCAGATTGCCCACTCAATTAATGAAGGAAGGATATCACATGCCTATTTGTTTTCAAGGGGGGATATAGAGCAGATGAAGGAGTGTGCTTTGAGTGTTGCAGGTCTTTTATTGGAGCAAAAGATTGGGGAGGGCATAAATCCTGATCTTACAATTGTGAGTCCTGAAACTGATTCAGGACGTATTAGCGTTGAACAGATACGGCAATTCCGTTCCTATCTGAGTTTAGCTCCGCATAGTTCTACTTATAAAGTAGCTGTTATAGAGTCAGCAGAACGCATGGGAGAGGATGCTCAATCAATGTTCTTAAAGTTATTGGAGGAGCCAAAAGGGCAAGCTGTTATTATCTTAATCGCCAAACAGCCAGATATTTTGTTATCTACTATTCGTTCCCGCACCCAAGAGATACGTTTTGCTTCCCAACAAGTTAGTTTGGATGTAAAAAGATATGAGGAGTCGGAGACCATCAGAAAATTCAGGGATTTGAGAAAGGTTTCACTGAGTGAGCGCTTTCAATATGCAGCAACCCTATCAGAAGACAACAAAGAATCTCTTTTTATGTGTTCAGAATGGCTGGGATATTTGAGGGCTTTGATGATTGGAGAGGTTAAGAAAAAGTCTTTGCACACAAAGCGTTTAAAGAGATTGGTAGAACTAGTTGACGATACTATGTCTTGCCTTTCCTCTACAAACGTGAATGCCAAGCTGTCTTTGGAGAGAATTATGTTAGCATTATAATATGTATCAAGAAATTATTGACAATATAAAGCCGGAGCTGGATAAAACCATAACATATATTGCGACAGAGTTTGCAAAGATTAGAACCGGGCAAGCGAGCCCTGCTCTTATTTCAGATATTGTAGTGGATGTCTTCGGGGAAAAGATGGTGTTAAAACAGTTGGCCGCAATTACAACGCCAGAACCTCGTCAGCTTCTCGTTGACCCCTGGGATAAGTCTTATCTGGAAGCAATTGAAAAAGCGCTTCATGCTTCCTCGTTAGGAACTAGTCCTATTGTGGATAAAGGTGTAATTCGTATTACGCTTCCAGAAATGACGCAGGAATATCGTACACAACTTATGCGCATTGTTTCAGAAAAGGCAGAAGAGGGAAAGAAAACCCTTAGGCGGTGGAGAGAAGAGGCATGGAATGAAATACAGGATAAGACTCGAGGAGGAAAGATACGGGAGGATGATAAGTTTAAGGGAAAGGAAGAATTACAGAAAGTGCTTGACGAATATACAACAAAGATTGATGAGTTGGTGACAAAAAAGACAAATGAAATAACCTTGTAGACCATTATGCTTTTTGTTATTGCATTGTTTTCTTTGCTTCTTCTTGTGCTTTTACACGAGCTTGGGCATTTTTTTGTGGCAAAAAAGTATGGAGTTAAAGTGGAGGAGTTGGGTATTGGAATTCCACCCCGCATATTCGGTATAAAAGTTGGTGAGACCCTATATTCTTTAAATTGGCTTCCTCTTGGTGCCTTTGTACGATTAGAAGGTGAGGAGGACAGAGAAGGAGGTCCACGTTCTTTTAACTCAAAAAGCATATTGCAGAGATCTCTTATTATTGCCGCTGGCGTTATTGCCTTTTGGATTATTGCGGCTTTCATCTTTGGTATTCTGGGCGCGGTTTCGGGTATTCCCATGCAGGTTTCAGATGACGAAATAGCAGTAACCAATGCAAAGGTGCAGATTGTAGGCATAGCTCCTGATTCTCCAGCTGAGGCTGCGGGTATTGAATTGGGTGATTTTCTTGTAGAGATACAGGGAGAGAAGTTCAGCACGGTTGGGGGTATACAAGACAGTATTTCAGGATATCTTGGTGAGGCAACATCTTTTGTTTTTGAAAGGCAGGGAGATGAGATTGAGTTGTCTTTAATACCAAGGGAGAATCCTCCGGAGAGCGAAGGAGCGATAGGCGTGGCACTTGCGAGAACAGCTTTAGTGCGGCATTCCTGGTTGCAAGCCCCCTATAAAGGAGTACAGTTATCGGGAAATCTGACCCTTACAATTCTTAAAGGATTTGGTTCTCTTATTACTTCTGTATCAAAAGGAGATGGTCTGCCAGCTGGCATGCAGGTGATGGGACCTCTTGGTATTGTGGATACTTTAAAGAATGCTTTTTCTCTTGGAGTTCCCTATTACTTCTACTTTTTAGGTCTTTTGTCTATTTATCTTGCAATATTCAATGCGCTTCCTATCCCAGCTGTTGACGGAGGACGTCTGCTGTTTCTGGCAATTGAGGCTATTCGTAGAAAACCCCTGCCCGAACGCATTGAACGGGGTACTAATAATATCGTTTTTATCGCATTGATAATTCTTATGATTTGGGTAACAATAAAGGATATTATCCGCATCTTTTAATATGAGACAGTCTCAACTTTTTACAAAAACTTTAAGATCCGCTCCCAAAGACGAGGAAAGCATAAACGCGCAGCTTCTTATTAGGGCTGGCTTTATACACAAGGAGATGGCAGGGGTGTATACATTCCTTCCATTGGGTTTTCTGGTTTTAAGGAAGGTTGAAAATATTATCAGAGAAGAGATGACGGGAGTTGGGGGAATGGAGATGTTAATGCCTTCTCTGCAGCCCAAGAAAAACTGGGAGACGACAGGAAGATGGGATGATTTAGATAACCTGTTTCGTTTTAAAAGCTTTTATTCAAAGAATGACTATGCTTTAGGTCCTACACATGAGGAGATAGTCACTCCTTTAATGAAAAGGTATATTGTTTCCTATAAAGACCTTCCTTTTTCTATCTTTCAAATCCAGACAAAGTTCAGAGATGAAAAAAGAGCAAAAGCCGGACTCTTGCGGGGACGGGAGTTTATTATGAAAGATCTTTATTCTTTTCATGCGACAGAAAAGGATTCAAATGAATACTATGAAAAAGTAGCTCAGGCCTACAAAACAATATTCAAACGCGTTGGTCTTGGAGATATTACATACTACACAACAGCTTCAGGCGGAACGTTTTCTGATTACTCCCACGAGTTTCAGACACTGACTGAATCGGGGGAGGATACTATATATACAGTTAAAGGAAAGAAGCTTGCGGTTAATCAGGAAATTGTAAAAGAAGAGAAAACATGGTTTGGAGTTCCCAGTGCAAAGTTAAAAAAAGAAAAGGCGATTGAGGTTGCAAATATATTCAAGTTAAAGACAAAGTATTCCAAGGCCTTTGGCCTTCAATGGCGGGACAAAAAGGGTAAAGTGCAGGACGTGATTATGAACTGTTATGGTATTGGTCTACCTCGACTTATTGGAGCGGTTGTTGAGGTATTTCATGATAAAGAAGGCATTATCTGGCCTGAGAATTTAGCTCCCTATGCAGTTCACTTAATATCTTTGAAGGGAACAGAAAAAGAAGCAGATAGACTATATGATGATTTAGTAAAACAAGGAGTTGAGGTTTTGTATGATGACAGAGATGTCTCGCCAGGAGAAAAGTTTGCGGATGCCGACCTTATTGGTATTCCAAAACGTCTTGTGATAAGCTCAAAGACGTTAGAAAAAGATTCGATTGAGTTGAAGATGAGAAATAAGGTAAAGGGAAAGCTTGTGAAGATAGAAAAAGTACATGAAAGTTTTAAAAAGACAATTTAATAAAGCTCTTTCATATCTTGGTTATGATATTGCAATTGACCTTGGGACAGCAAACTCTCTGGTTTATGTAAAAGACAGGGGTATTGTGATTCAAGAGCCCTCTGTAGTTGCGATTAACCAGAAGACAGGACAGGTTCTTGCTATTGGGGAAGCCGCAAAAAAGATGGTTGGCAGGACTCCAGCCCATATTGTAGCTACGAGACCCTTGGTAAAGGGAGTTATCTCTGACTTTGAGGTGACAGAACAGATGTTAAAGTACTTCATCTCCAAGGTTTATAAGAAACGCTTTCTTTTTGCTCCAGGACCCAGAGTGATTGTCGGCATTCCATTTGGCGTGACCGAGGTTGAGAAAAAGGCAGTACGGGACGCAACCTTAAACGCAGGAGCAAGAGAGGTATATCTGGTGGATGAACCTATGGCTGCCGCCATTGGAGCTCGTATGGAGGTGCAGGAAGCGGGAGGAAACTTTATTGTTGATATTGGCGGAGGAACCACCGAGGTTGCCGTTATTTCATTGGGTGGCGTGGTCTATGCAAAGTCCTTAAGAACCGCAGGAGACAAGCTGTCTGAAGACATTATTGACTTTGCGCAAGACCAGTTCAAACTATTAATAGGGGAGAGGACAGCTGAAGCCGTAAAGATAGGTATTGGTTCGGCCTATCCGTTAAAGGAAAAACGGGCTATACCTCTGCGCGGCAGAAACATTGTAACAGGGCTTCCCGAGGAGATTATGGTAACAGATACCGATATTAGAAAGGCGATGCAAAAGTCAGTAAAGATGATTGTGGATGAAGTAAAGAACACGGTAGAAGAAACACCTCCTGAGTTATTGGCCGACATTATGGCACGGGGCATTTATATGGCAGGAGGAGGATCTCTGCTACGCGAACTGGATACTTTAATTACCAAGGAAACTAAGATTCCAACTAAGTTAGTGGAAGATCCGATGACCGCTGTAGTAAGAGGAGCAGGGCTCGTTTTGGAGAACTTAGACGAATTGTACGAGGTTTTAGCTGAAACAGGGGATATGGAACCACCAAAATAATATGGTTTTAAAAAAAGACGTAATCCGTATAGCTCAGCTTGCGAGGATACAAGTTTCCAATAAAGAGGTTGAAAAGTTTGTTGGTGAGTTTTCAGATATTCTCACTTATTTTGATACATTAAAAAAAGCAAAACTCAAGGGTATTCAACCAATGACACATTCTGTAACTTCGCAAAATGTTGTGCGCAAGGATGAAGGAAAAAAGGTAAGCGTAGAGGTAAAGAATAAATTGGTTGCAATGACCGAAACGACAAAAGGGGGATTTTCTAAGGTAAAAGCTATTCTTCAATAGTATGGCAGATATTCTTTCCTATACCATAGAAGAGTTGAGTCAGAAGTTGGCAAAGCAAGAGATATCTTCTCTTGAGCTGACAAAGGCATATCTGGACAGTATTAAAAAACAGGATAAGAATATTCATGCCTTTCTTTCTGTGGATGAAGCGTTAGCTTTAGCAGATGCCAAGAAGGCAGACACTCTATTAAAGGATGCAAAGAATATTACAAAGCTCACAGGTATTCCCTATGGCGTGAAAGATGCTATTTTAGTTGAGGGTATGGTCTGCAGTGCTGGCTCAAAAATGCTCAAAGATTATATTGCTCCATATGACGCTACGGTTATAATAAAGTTAAAGAAAGCCGGTGCTGTTATTTTAGGTAAAACCAATATGGATGAGTTTGGCATGGGAGCGTCTACAGAGAACTCTGCCTTTGGCGTAACTAAGAACCCGCATGATGTAACACGTGTTCCAGGAGGCAGCTCTGGGGGTTCTTCAGCCGCTGTTTCAGCACATGAAAGCGTCTTTGCGCTAGGAGAGGACACAGGAGGCTCAATACGCCTTCCTGCCTCTTTTTGCGGGGTTGTTGGATTAAAGCCAACGTATGGGGCGGTATCCAGGTATGGTATTATTGCCTTTGCCTCTTCTTTAGATCAGGTAGGACCTATAACAAAGACCGTGGATGATTGTAAGATTGTGTTTCAGGCTATTTCAGGACAAGATCCAATGGATTCAACCACAGTGGAATTAAAACTTAAGAAACCCGAGCGAAAGAAATTACGCATTGGTGTGCCAAAGGAATTTTTTACAAAGGGATTAGATAAGGATGTGGAAAAAGTTATAAAGGATACTATTGGAAAACTTGGGAACAAAGGAGCTATAATAAAAGAAGTGAGTCTCCCAAATTTACAGTATGGCCTTGCAGCTTACTATATTATTAATATGTCAGAAGCTTCCGCGAACTTAGCACGATATGATGGCATTCGGTATGGACATAGGGGAAAGAAAGCCAAGAACTTAAGAGAGATGTATGAGGAGAATAGGGGAGAGGGATTTGGTGAAGAAGTAAAGCGTAGAATAATGCTTGGAACATATGCGCTTTCTGCGGGATACTATGATGCCTACTATTTGCAAGCCCAGAAGATGCGCACACTCCTACTCTCTGACTTTGAAAAGGTATTTAAGGACGTAGATGTGGTGGCGGGTCCCGTAAGTCCAGTACTTCCATTTAAGATAGGGGAGCGAATAGGAGATCCAATGTCCATGTATCTTGTAGATGCATATACAGTCCCAGCTAATCTTACTGGACTGCCAGCACTATCTGTTCCAGCGGGCAAGGTTGGAAAGCTTCCTGTTGGTATGCAGTTTATTTCAGGGAAATTTGAAGAGCCCACATTGTTTGCCGCAGGTAAAATGCTTGAAAAAATATATGTTTGAAATATTTTCTGTCATTAACTTACCCGAGATTCAGAGTTCTTTGCTTTTCATTAAGATTCCTATGGGCATTATAGCTGTGCTGTTTGCGGGTTTCATAATTTTTGGCTTGATTAGGACGAGTTGGTTATTGAATGCCTACTTTTCAGATTTTGCCGAATTTTTTACTTTTCGTTCTTTTGGCATTCGGAGAATGACACGAGCTTGGCAGAATATTCAGGTACGCCTGGAAACACAGAACGAAGATGAATATAAGCTTGCGGTTACCGAGGCCGATCATCTTCTTTCCAATGTCTTAAGGAGAATGAATATAAGCGGACAAGAAACTGAGGAAAAGCTAAATACACTGACTCCAGCTATTATTACTAATTTAGAAGACTTAAAGCGAGCGCATATATCCAGGAACAATATTGTCCACGATCCTGATTACCGTTTAAGTTTGGATAAGGCAAAGAGTATACTTGAGGTTTATGAAAAGACATTTCAGTCTCTTGATTTAATCTAAAAAGTATCGTATAATGATGCGCATACGTCACGCGGAGTAGTGGAGTAGTACCATACGAGGCCCATAACCTCGAGACCCAGGTGCAAATCCTGGCTCCGCAACATATTTGGCCGGGGTAGCTCAGCTGGTTAGAGCGCTGCCTTCATAAGGCAGAGGTCGCGAGTTCAAATCTCGCCCCCGGTACTAGATGCGGGCGTAGCTTAGTGGCTTAAAGCGCCTCCCTGTCACGGAGGAGATCGTGGGTTCAAATCCCATCGCCCGCGCAGAGAAGCATCCCCTTATAGGGGGTGTTTTATTTTAGACCTCATGGTATATTTAATATGGTTCTTTAAATGACAACACAAAATCTTACCGGAGAGGTAACCATGGGGTCTTTAGATAGACTTGCAGAAATTGCAAATAAACATGGAAGACCTCCTGGAGAGCATGGTCTTTCGGCTGGAGGAACATCCAATACTTATTTTGACGGCAAACATGTTATTGGATTCTCAGAAGTACTTAAAATCACAGTAGATACTCTTTTGAACATTCTTCCTCAATACTATATTGTAGGGATTGGAGGTCCAGCGGTAGGCGCAATTTTAGTGGTTGGAGCTACTGCTGACCGTTATGGACAAGGTGGATGTTCTATTGATACATTCTATATTCGTTCTGAAGAGAAATTACATGGCACCAAGCAGCGATTAGAAGGCTATCTTCCAGAGAATGGAAAAGTTGCACTCTTTGATGACACCATCACTACTGGCAATTCACTTCTGAAAACTATTGAGTTTGTGGAAGATCGAGGATGTGAGGTTGTGATAGTGACAGCTCTATTAGACCGTCAAGAGGGAGGTCTTGAGCGTATTCGCGATGCTGGTTACGATGCTCTTGCTCTTCTTAAAATGGAACCAGATGGAAATATTATTCCTGTTGATATCTGGAATCGTCCATGAGCCGCTGGTTAATTATTGGTGGCTTTTTTCTTTGTTCATGTGGATAAATATGGGTTGAATTTACCTTTATTTTACGCTATAATGAAGAGGTGGAAAACAACCTAAAAACACTTAAAAATACGGCTGAAAAAGGGATAAAACAGGCTAAAAATCTTAAGGATTTGGATGGTGTTTTTCGTTTATATTTAGGACGTAAAGGAGAGCTTACTGGTATTCTGCGTTCTCTTAAAGATATGCCTTCAAAGGAACGTTCTGCATTTGGGAAGGAGGCTAATGAAGTAAGGCAGGTTTTACAGGAGGCATTTGATAGCAGACAAAAAGAGCTTGGCTGGAGCAATGAAACACAAGAAGGATCGATTGACGTGACAGCCCCAGGCCAGAAAATTCAGGCAGGACATCTACATCCCATTACGCAAACTAGGCGCAAGGTGGAAGAAATCTTCGGTTCTATGGGTTTTGTGGTGGCAGACGGACCTGAGGTAGAGGATGAGTGGCATAATTTTGATGCTTTAAATATTCCCGCTGGCCATCCAGCACGGGATCTATGGGATACCTTTTGGTTGAAAGCTGAAATAAACAAGAAACCTTTGCTATTGCGTACCCACACATCCCCAGTTCAGATACGGTATATGCAAGAACACAAGCCACCAATCCGCATTATTGCTCCAGGACGTACTTTCAGATATGAGGCAACCGATGCGGGCCATGAGATTAACTTTTATCAGGTGGAGGGGCTAATGATAGATGAAAATATCTCAGTTGCAAACTTCAAAGCTGTTATTCAGGAGTTCTTCAAGAGATTCTTTGAAAAGGATGTCACTATTCGTCTGCGGCCAAGTTATTTTCCGTTTACCGAGCCCTCTTTTGAAGTTGATATCTCCTGCGTTCTCTGTGAAGGAAAAGGGTGCAGCAGTTGCGAACACACAGGATGGTTTGAAATGCTGGGGGCTGGCATGGTTCATCCAAAGGTATTGAAAGCAGTAGGATATAACCCAAAGAATCTACGTGGATTTGCATTTGGAATGGGCATGGACCGTCTAGCTATGATGAAGTACAAGATTCCAGATGTCAGAATGTTCTTTGCTTCTGATTTAAAGTTTCTTAAACAGTTTTAATATGCTTTTTTCTTATTCTTGGTTATCTGAATATGTGAAGGGAACTATGCTAAAACCAGATAAGCTGGCTGATTTGCTGTCTCTGCGTTCTTTTGAGGTGGAAGGAGTAGAGAAGAAAGGCTCTGATTGGATATTAGATATTGATGTTCTTCCAAATAGGGCGCATGATGCTTTAAATCACTCTGGCATGGCAAGGGAGATTGCAGCAATCACTCAAAAAGAGTTTATTCCTTTTGTTCAGAAGAAAGCTAAGGTGGAAAAAGGAAGTTTAAAGCCCTTAAAGGTAACAATACAGGCAAAAGCACAGGTACCGCGCTATATTAGTTACGTTATAGAGGGAATCAAGGTAGAGCCGTCTCCAAAATGGATGCGTGACCGTCTTGAGTCTGTTGGGATTAATTCCATTAACAATATTGTAGACATTACCAATTATGTAATGCTTGAAACTGGGCAACCCCTGCATGTCTTTGATTATGACACCATACGAGATCAAAAAATGCTGGTCCGCCTATCAAAAAAAGGAGAGAAGATTGAGATATTAGATGGTAAAAATTATACACTTGCCCCAGGACTTTTGGTGATTGAGGATAAGGGCCGATTAATTGACTTGGCTGGGGTAATGGGAGGAAAACTTAGTGCAGTAAGTAATACTACTAAAAATATCATATTTCAGGCGGCAAACTTTGACCCTTCTACTATTTATAAAGCAAGAAAAGAGCTTGGTATTATAACAGAGGCCTCAACTATATATGCCAGTGGTATTGACTCTAATCTTGGAGAAGCTGGTCTTGAGGCAGCACTTTCCTTGCTCAAAAAGACCGGCGGAGGTAAGGTAGTTCAGATTATTGATATCTATCCTAAGAAAGAAACTTCAAGGAAATTAAATGTGAGTGTTTCAGAGGTAGAAGAGTTTCTGGGAGTAAAGATATCAGCCGCTGAGATCCAGCGCATCCTTACTCCATTGGGTTTTAGTGTTTCAAAAAAAGGAGATAGTCTCTCTGCAACTGTTCCAAGTAGGCGCATAGATGTTTCAATTGTAGAAGATATTATGGAGGAGATTGGACGCATGTATGGATATGAAAAGATACCTGCTGTTTTTCCTTCTGCCTCTCTTTTACCTCCAGAACCTAATCTTGATTTGTTCTGGCAGGAGCGGGTGCGAAACTCCCTGCTTGAGGCTGGATTTACTGAGGTGTATTCTTATTCCTTTATTGGGGAGAAGGATAAAGAACTTTTTCAGTATTCTTTAAAGGATGCAAAGACGCTTGTTGAGGTTACAAATCCAACCAGTCAAGATTTTAAGTATCTAAGGAGTACGCTTATTGAAAATATGACAAAGGCAGTTGAAAAGAATCAAAAGAATTTCTCTAAAATCAAGATATTTGAGATGGGAAAGGTGTTTTCAAATAAAAATACTCTTAAAGAAAGAACAATGGTGTCAGGCGTTCTTACTGCAGAAGAGTTTTATGTGCTAAAGGGTGTGGTAGATTTTATGCTTGAACGTTTGGGTATAAGTGACGCATGGTATGATGAACATAAAGCAACTCCAGAGCAAAGCCGTGTATCTCTTTGGAATTCAAAGAGGGTTGCTGAGATTAAAGTTGGGCAGGAAGAGATTGGATTCTTAGGCGAGGTTTCAAAAGGCATTCTTTCAAAGTTAAAGATTACAGAGAAGGTTGTGGCTTTCCAGATTGATATGGACAAACTAGCAACACTGGCTTCAGAGGAAAGCGAATGGCAGCCAACATCAAAATATCCAGCTGTTATAAGAGATATTGCTCTTTTAGTGCCCCAAGATGTTAAAGTAGTGGATGTTCTGAACGCTGTTAATTCAGCTGGAGCAAAACTGGTGCGCGATGTTGATCTTTTTGATATGTATGAAGGAAAAGAGATAGAGGCAGGCATGAAGAGTATGGCTTTTCATGTTATATATCAGTCAGACGAAAAAACTCTAACGGGTAAGGAGGTTGATGCTATTCACTTAAAGATAATAAAGTCCCTCAATGATAATCCATCTTGGGAGGTAAGAGAATAATATTCATAGTATGCCAACAAAAAAGAAAACAACTGCACCAAAGAGAGCCTCAAAAAAGACGTCTAGCTATGGCGCTGAGGATATATATGTATTGGAGGGATTAGATCCTGTCAGAAAGCGTCCAGGAATGTACATTGGATCTACGGGTCCTGATGGTTTGCATCATCTTGTCTGGGAAGTAGTGGATAATGGGATTGACGAAGCAATGGCGGGATTTGCCAAGAATATTGAGATTACGATCCTGCCGGGCAATAAAGTTGAGGTTAAAGATGATGGACGAGGAATTCCAGTAGACCGTCATAAACAGACCAAGAAGTCGGCTTTGGAAACCGTGATGACAACTCTGCACGCAGGAGGAAAGTTCGGGAGCAAGGCATATCAGGTCTCAGGAGGGTTGCATGGAGTGGGAGTCTCTGTGGTGAATGCTCTCTCTGTGTATTTAATGGCTGAAGTTTGCCGAAATGGAATTCGTTATCAGCAAGAGTATAAGAGGGGAAAGCCAACTACAACTCTCAAGAAAAATGGAAGTTGCCGAGGTACTGGAACCAGAATTCTATTTGATCCAGATCCGGAAATCTTCAAGGAGATTGATTTTGACGTAAAAAAGATAATTCAGCATTTAAGACAGCAGGCGTATCTAACCTCTGGTGTAAGGATTGTCTTAACAGATGCTCGTGAAAAACCACAGAAAGACTATGGCTTTTACTTTGAAGGTGGTCTTTCTTCATATGTGAAGTATTTGACTCGAGGCAGGACACCAAAGCATCACAACACTTTTTATGTAAAAGCAGAGAAGGAAGGAATTCTAGTGGAGACTGCCTTTCAGTATACAGAAGAGTTTGAGGGAATGGAGCAGGGATTTGCAAATAATATTCATACTGGTGAAGGTGGAATGCACATTACGGGTTTCCGTACTGCTTTAACGCGTAATTTGAATGATTATCTTAAAAAGCACAATAATAATTTAAAGGCAGAAGACATTTTAACTGGTGAAGATGTCCGGGAGGGATTAACGGTTGTGGTTTCAGTTAAACTACCTGATCCTCAGTTTGAGGGGCAGACTAAAGCAAAACTTGGAAACCCAGAGGCCAGGACTGCGGTTGAAGCCGTTGTTTCGGACGCCTTGGCTGATTATCTGGAGCGAAATCCTCAGGATGCAAAGGCCATCATTGAAAAAGCAATGTTAGCTTCCAAAGCCAGAAAAGCGGCAAAGGCAGCTCGCCAGACTGTCTTAAGAAAAGGAGTATTGGAAGGCCTTTCTTTGCCCGGCACACTGGCTGATTGCTCATCTCGCGACCCAGCGGATTCTGAATTATATATTGTAGAGGGTCCGTCTGCTGGAGGAAGTGCCAAGCAGGGTAGGGATAGAAGATTTCAAGCTATATTACCTCTGCGGGGGAAAATCTTAAATGTAGAACGTGCTCGTTTGGATCGTATTCTTGGTTCTGAACAAATTAGAGCACTGATTATTGCCTTGGGAGCTGGAATTGCCCAAGACTTTGACATTGAAAAGCTCAGGTATCACAAGGTCATAATCATGACAGATGCTGATGTTGACGGAGCTCATATTAGAACCCTTCTTTTAACCTTATTCTTCAGATACTTTAGGCCTATTATTGAGCATGGGTATCTGTATATTGCCCAACCACCCCTGTATCAGATACAGTCAGGTGGTACAGCTCAGTACGCTTACACGGAAGCTGAGCGTATTGAAATTATAAAGGATATTCAAGAGGCAAAGACAGGCAAGAAAATAAAAGCAACAAAGAAAAAGAAGAAGGAGGAAGAGATTGCACCGGATCTATTAAAGGGAATTACTATACAGCGCTATAAGGGTCTGGGAGAGATGAATCCAGAGCAGTTGTGGGAGACTACCATGGATCCTAAGAATCGTATTCTCTTGAAGGTAGAGCTTGAAGATATTGTACAAGCAGATAAGATATTTGATATCTTAATGGGTAATGAGGTATTCCCAAGAAAGAAATTCATTGAGTCGCGAGCTAAGTCTGTTAAGAATCTTGACATCTAATAATAAAGGAGATATACTATGGGCATAAAGCCCAAACGGGCTTTTTAAATAGCTTCCATATGAGATTATTTACATTCTTAAAAGAGGTACATCTTGAGATGAAGCGGGTCAACTGGCCCACGCAAAAAGAGGTTCTGCAAAACACCATGCTGGTTCTTGCTATTTCCATTGCCGTGGCTATCTTTTTGGGAATGATGGATTTCATCTTTGTTTCTTTACTAGAACGTTTCATCATAAGATAGTTATGGCAAAACAACAGACCGAGCAAAACAGAAACTGGTATGTACTTCACACCTATTCTGGATATGAGGATGCTGTTTCCAGAAACCTGAAGCAGCGTATTGAATCTTTGGGCATGGAAGATAAGATTTTTAATGTTATTGTTCCAAAGGAAAAGAAGATTCGTATTAAGAACGGACAGAGAAAGACTATTGAAGAGAAGATTTATCCAGGATATGTTTTAGTGGAGATGATTGTTACGGATGACTCCTGGTATGTGGTCAGAAACACGCCAAATGTTACGGGATTTATTGGGGCGGGTACCGTTCCAATTCCAGTGTCTGGAGCTGAGATTGAGATGCTGCAGTCCCGCATGGGATCTGATGAACCGGAGTACGAAATTTCAGTATCTGTTGGAGATGCTGTCAAGATAATGGATGGTCCTTTCAAAGAGTATGATGGAAAGGTTTCAGAAGTGGATGCATCTAAAGGAAAGGTAAAAGTTTTGGTTAATCTTTTTGGAAGAGATACTCCAGTAGAATTGGATTCCCTACAGATTCAAAAATTATAATATCATGGCAAAAACAATTACAGCCGTAGTAAAGTTACATATTCCTGCCGGGCAAGCCACCCCTGCTCCTCCTGTCGGGCCGGCTTTAGCACAGCATGGCATTAACATCGGGGAATTTACACAGAAGTTTAACGAGGCTACAAAAGAAAAGTCAGGATTTAAGATTCCCGTAGATATCATTGTTTATGAAGACAGGACCTTTGACTTAAAACTCCATGAGCCACCAGCATCTGAACTCATCAAAAAAATTCTTGGTATTGAAAAGGGATCTGGTGAGCCAAATAAAAAGAAGATAGGGACTATTACACAAGCCCAACTGCGTCAGGTAGCGGAACAGAAGATGTCAGACTTAAATACTACGGACGTTGAGCAGGCAATGAAGATTATTGAGGGTACAGCAAAGAATATGGGTCTGGAGATTGAATAACAGGAACTCCGCAGTATGCGGGGTTTTTGTTTTCAAGAATGCTATAATCTTACGTATGGACAAAAAAACTCTCATTATTCACATTCCAGTTATTCATAAAGGATATTTAGATTTTCTTCAAAAACAAAAAGATAGAATATCGCGCGTGTTTGTTTTTGATAACGCGCTCCTTCAGAATCTTGGAGTTACGCAGGATATTGCATCTATTGATGCTGAAACTATAAAACAATTATTGAGTAACATGGGATTCCAGCATGTTTCAATACTTTCAAAAGATAATATTGGAGAAATTGGAAGTCAAGGATTAATTTTGATCCAGGATGAAATTTCAAGGAAATTTTACGAGACACATCTTAAAAAACAAGATGTGGAATGGGTCTCTGTATTTTTGAGATGGGACAAGGATTCTGTGGCGTCAGATGATCTTTCTAATCTCAAAGGAGTGCCCACTACTTCAGGTTCCTTGGATATGGAGATGATGGGGGAGGCATACAAAGAGTCTGAAAAGAGTGGGGACTGGTGGCGTCAGGTTGGGGCAGTATTGGTAAAAGACGGAAATATTGTTCTGCGCGCATACAATCAGGGCATGCCAAGCGACCACACGCCATACCAAACAGGGGCTGTTAGAGATCTTTTCAAAGCAGGAGAGAAGCCAGAACTCGCAAACACTATTCATGCAGAACAAAGTATTGTGGCGGAAGCGGCAAGAGAGGGGATTGCGCTAGAGGGGACTTCTTTATACGTTACTCATTTTCCTTGTCCGGTTTGTACAAAGTTGATTGTTCACTCTGGTATTGCAAGTCTCTATTTTAAAGAGGGCTCTGCCGTATTTGATGGCAAGATAGTGTTGGAAACAGGAGGTGTGAAACTTTTTATAATTCCAAGGTGAGTATTGACCAGCGGATTATTCCGTGGTATTTTATTAAAACAAACAAGTATGCACATACTGGAGGTGAGTTGATTGTCTGCTACGAATGAAATAACGAATTCAGGGGAACTTGTCGATACAAAATACGCTGGCGAAGCTGGGGAAGGCGCCTCAGAATACCGCCGGATACTCGATAGAGCAGAGGAAAGACAAGAGTGTCCTTTCTGCCCCGAGTTCCTCCAGCAGGGGAATGAGGTTCTCCACAAGGTGTCTGGATGGAGCGTAATCTCCAACAAGTGGCCTTACGAGAACGCAGAGACCCATCTGCTGTTTATTCCAGACCGTCACATCACCGACATCGTGGATGTGGTGCTCAGGGATTGGTTCGCAATCAGAAAGGCGACTGCCTGGGCGCGAGAGCAATACGGGGCCCTCATGGATGGTGGCGCCCTCGTCGTAAGGTATGGCCTGCGTTCTGGGGTTACAGTGCGCCATCTCCATTTCCAGCTCATTACCGCAAGGGTGGATCCTGAGACTGGAGAGGTGCCAGAAGGTAAACACGTCGTCTTCCCAATTGGATAAGCTACTGGGGTGGCTGCGAAGAGTCGGTTGGAAACTTCCGACTCTCTTCTTTTACCGGTAAATATGCTATCTTATGTTTATATGAAGCAGTATCAAGATTTATTGAGACACGTGTTGGAAAATGGGGAGCGGAAGGGTGACCCTCAGGGAGTAGGGAACCTTGCGGTCTGTGGTTACCAGATGCGTTTTAATATGGATGATGGTTTTCCATTGATTACTACAAAAAAAGTACACCTAAAATCCATTATTTATGAACTCCTGTGGTTTATTAAAGGAGATACTAATGTAAAGTATCTTAACGACCACGGAGTTACCATTTGGGATGAATGGGCAACTCCAGAGATGGCAGCCAAGTACGGTAACAAGCCAGGAGAGCTTGGCCCGATTTATGGCGAGAAGTGGCGTCGTTGGAAGACGAGAGAAGGAGGGACGATTGATCAGCTGAGTGAGGCCATAAAAGAGATAAAGAACTTTCCTGATTCAAGACGTCTGGTTGTGACATCCTGGGATCCAGAAGACGTAGATAAGGTATTTGTTGCTCCTTGTCACTGCTTCTTTAAGTTCTTTGTTGCTCAAGATAAGCTCTCCCTTCATCTTTTTCAGAGAAGTGCAGATACCTTTTTAGGTGTTCCTTTTAATATTGCTTCTTATTCTTTGCTTTTGATGATGGTAGCTCAAGCTACGGGTTTGAAAGCTCATGAATTTGTGCATACGCTCTCTGATACTCATTTGTACACCAACCACATTGAGCAGGCAAAGCTTCAAATAGCGCGAGAGCCGAGACCTTTGCCTAAAATGATTCTAAATCCAAAGGTAAAAGATATCTTTGACTTTAAATACGAAGACTTTACGCTTGAGGGATATGATCCTCATCCAGGGATTAAAGCGCCAATAGCAGTATAGCTCTATCCTCCAATAGAGAGACTTACTTTCTTTGTACGTTTTGTTTTTTTGTCTTTCTTGGGAGAGAAGAGATGAAAATGGAGGTGGGTTACAGAGGCTCCAGTCACGCTTGTTTTGCCGAATCTTCCCATAAAGAGTCCGCCCTTGATTTTATATTCTCTAACAGCCCATTTCGCAAGGCCTAGGATAGTTTGCAGGTCTTTTGTTGTTAGTTCTAATAGGGTCTCTTTGTGCGTGAAGTTTAAGATAATAAAGTGATGGTTCGTGTTTTTGTAAGGCCAGCTGTTTTTCGTAATAAACCATCCTTCTTTGCGTTTAAGGATAGGGTTTTTGTGATACTTGAAATTCTCCTTGCAGAACGGACACTTTCCTCTGGATTGTATCTTTGCAATAACTTTCTCGTACTCTCCCTTCCGAGCGTTTTTGAGGTTTACTACCTCTTTAGTCATTCTGTTTTTTGAGTCCTGCAAGCATGGTCTCAAGATGCTTTTTTACAGTTCCTTCCACAATGGCGGTTGAGGATGTATCTTCTGCCTGACGCGGAAGAACTAAAACTTCCTCCACATACTGTTTTATTTCATTGATTTGATCTTCTGGATAGCTATCTGGGGTGGTGACAAACAAATGAGGTCTAATAGTATCAACCAAGCTATACTGCCATCTTCCTTTCTCATCAATATCATCAACTAGGGTAACATAGTCAACACAGTCCTGATACTGAAGCATTTCCATTCGTTCGTCCTGTGGGATGATGGGTCTTAATTCATTCTTGTATATCTTAATTCCCCGATCACTGTCTGCTCCGACCACAAGAACATCTCCCTGTTCTTTTGCCTTTATTAGATAGCGAAGATGACCCACATGAAGCATATCCCAAGACCCTATTGTACATATAATTCTGTGTCCCAGCGTCTTGTGTGCATTAATCACATTTTTGAGCGCGTCGTAATCCAAAATTAGAGTATTTTTTGAGGTTTTCATAGATAATCGTATTTTTATTATCCCTTTAATTATGCTATTATATCATAATTATATTGAGCAAGCAATTTCTATAATGACTACTTTTATAATAGCGGCCCTCACCGCTGACGGATTTATTGGAAAGGATACCGATCATCTAGCTGATTGGACAAGTAAGGAAGACAAAGTCTTTTTTTCTGAGAAATCCAAGAAAGCGGGAGTTCTTGTGCTGGGTCACAATACTTTCAAGACCATTGGAAAGCCATTGCCTGATAGGCTTAATATTGTGTATGCGCCAGAAGGTACTGTAATTGAAGGCGTTGAGGTTACACAGAAAGAACCAAAAGAGCTTATAGAAGATTTAGAGAGCAGAGGTTTTACAGAAGTTGCAATTGGCGGAGGTTCTCAGATATATACTATGTTTATTAAAGCTGGAGTTGTGGATACGTTATACTTAACAGTGGAACCTGTTATCTTTGGTGCTGGAATTAATCTTTTTAATGAACAAATAGATGTTCGTTTAAAACTTGAGTCGGAAAAGAAACTAAATGATAATACAATTCTGTTGGAGTATAAGGTTTTATAAAGAATAAAAGACCCATGGAAAATGAATATCCTGGAAAATTTATTGTTTTTGAAGGACTGGATGGCTCTGGTCAATCAACGCAGACAAACCTCTTGAAACATTTTCTGTCAAAGCAAGGATATAGTATACTTATTACAAAAGAACCAACATTAGATTCGCAAGCCGGTAAACTTATTAGATCGGCTTTAGACAAAGAGAAGGAATTATCTCCAAAGGAGTTGCAGCAGCTCTTTGCTGAAGATAGAAAGGAGCACGTTAATAATGTTATTATACCCGCATTAGAAGTAGGAACCTGGGTAATTAGTGATAGGTATTTCTTCTCAAGTTTTGCATTTGGTGCGTCTGATGGTATTGATATTGAATGGCTTATTGAAATAAATAAGGGGTTTCCTTTGCCAGATGCCACCTTTCTTTTGGAGGTGAGGCCAGAGATATGTGTACAAAGAATTCAATCCAGAGGTAAACCACAACAGCTTTTTGAATACGAAGAAAAACTTAAAAATGTATGGGAAGGATATAAAAAAGTGGCAGATCGATTTAATGGAATTCACATAATAGATGGAGAACAATCAATAGAAAAGGTTGCAGAGGATGTTACAGGTATAATTCAGGATACTCTATTTTAATATGGTACTAGGCATAAAAGAACTGCATAAGTTAGTAAAAGAAGACAAGCTCGTAGAGAATTTGTCTGAGAGAGAGCTTACGAATCCGGAAGGCGCTGGGTTTGATTTGAGAATAGGGGAGTTATATGAGGTTTCAGGTCAGGGTTACCTTGGTATAGAACAGAGAGATACTCCTGATATGAAGCTTATTGCTACATTTAAGGAAGGGGAGAAGAGTGAGATATTGCTAAAGCCCCATACATATTACGCAATAAAGACAGTGGAGGATGTGAATCTACCTGATAATATTTTAGCTATGATGACAGCTCGCTCAACCCTGTTTCGTTCCGGGATTTCTCTTTTTGGAGGACAAGTACCTCCAGGATACCAAGGAGGTTTAGTTTTAGGAGTTTATAACTTCAGAGATACTGATTTTCGTCTTGAAATGGGAGCTCGCGTGGTGCATATTATGTTTTTTGAGGTCAAGGGTACAGGCAACATGTACCGTGGACAATGGAAGGGTGGACGTGTTACAACTGATGGTAGGGAGACGCAGGTTTAGTACCTTAAGTTTAAGGGGTAGTAGGATGAGTAAATCGAAACATTTACATAATGTGGATGAAGGAGTCATCGACCTTGGAGATAGACTTCCCATACAAGGGGGTGGAAGTACTACCGTCTTGTTGCATGCTTGTTCTTGTGGTGTAGCGGTGCCCTGGCCAGCAGGAAATTTCCTGCTTATTGCCAAGGAGACCCGACGATGGATTATTGAGGAAGTGCTCCCTACCAATGGGCTCACACTAGCTGCAACATTCTGACTCTAATTAGAGTCTCATGGGCGTCTAAACACACTAGGCGCCTCTTTCTTTTAAAAGATAAATTTGATACTCTAATTGTATGAAATATAGTCCTGTCATAGGGTTGGAAATTCACGCAGAACTTAAGACAAAGTCAAAGATGTTTTGTTCTTCTTTGAATGATCCCTTAGAACAGCATCCCAATGTAAATGTCTGTCCTATTTGCATGGGGCATCCGGGAACCTTACCTGTGGCTAACAAGGAAGCAATAAAAATGGTGCAAAAGGTAGGACTGGCCTTGAACTGCACAATAGTTGAACACTCAAAGTTTGATAGAAAGAACTACTTTTATCCTGATCTCCCAAAGGGGTACCAGATAAGTCAGTTTGATATGCCTTTTTGTGAGAATGGGTATTTGGTGGTGGACGACAAAAAGATACGTATCACGCGTATTCATCTAGAAGAAGATGCAGCGCGCTTGATGCACCCAGAAGGCAAGGACTATTCTTTAATTGATTTTAATAGAGCAGGGGTTCCTTTAATGGAGTTGGTTACAGAGCCCGACATTACTACATCTATTGAGGCACGGCGTTTTGCAGAGGAGCTACAGCTTATTTTGCGATATCTTGGAGTTTCTGATGCCAATATGGAAAAAGGACAGATGCGGGCTGAAGCCAACATATCAATTAAAAAGCAAAACGCGAAACAGCTTGGTACAAAAGTTGAGATAAAGAATCTGAATTCCTTCAGGTCTTTGGAACGTGCTTGCGACTTTGAGATAAAACGGCAAGAGGAGGAGTTGGAGGGGGGAGGCGAGATTATACAAGAAACTAGAGGTTGGCATGATGTAAAGCAGATAACTTTCCCGCAGCGTCAAAAAGAAGAAGCACATGGCTATAGGTACTTCCCAGAGCCCGACATTCCAACGCTGAGCTTTAAAAAAGAAGAGATAGAGGCATTACGCGCAGATATACCAGAACTCCCTGCCCAACGCCGTATAAGGCTCTCAGAGGAGTACGTAATTAGTTCTGATGATACAGAAATGTTTGTCAGGAATAAGGATTTAGGAGAGTTTTTCGAACAGTCAGTTTCAGAATTGGGTTCTGGTATTCCACATAAAAAATTAGAGAAGCTTATTCAGCTCACCGCAAATTATATTGCCTCTGACCTTCAGGGACTCTTAAAGTCAAAAGATGTTCGGGGAGAAGATTTTCTTATCACCCCAGAGAACTTTGCTGAGCTTATAAATCTTATTGAACAAGGAAAAATATCTTCTGCGGCCGCAAAGGAAGTTTTACGCGAGATGTTTTCTAAGGGAGCTGATCCGTCTCATATAATTGAGGAAAAAGGATTAACCCAGGTTTCCAATGCAAAGGATTTAGACAAGATTGTAGAAAAGGTAATTTCCGACAACGAAGACGCAGTAGAGGATATACGAAAAGGAAAGACTACGGTTATTAAGTTTCTTGTGGGAAAAGTAATGGCAGAGTCAAAAGGACAGGCAAATCCTCAGGTTGCAGAAAAATTACTGTCTGAGAAACTTTCTAACTAGATTCTCAGCTTCTTTTCTTTGGGTTATCCAATGAATGCGTTTATCTTTACTAAACCATGTGAGCTGGCGCTTTGAGAATTTTACTATTGCTGTGAGAAGTTGTTCCTCCATCTCCTCCTTTGATAACTTACCTTGCAGGTATAGAGCTATATACTTGGCTTCCAGACCAAGTTCTTCTAATCTTTTGTATGAAACTCCCAAAGCATGGAGTTTTTCTATTTCAGCTACCATGCCTTTTTCAAGACGTATATCTAAGCGCTTTGTTATTCTTTTTTGCAGATCTTTTGTATCTGTCTTTATTCCGATAAGAAGAGTTTGAAAGAGAGGTGTAGATGCTGGTTGTTTTGGTACTGGACGTCCAGTTGCATAAATGATCTCCAGGGCTCTTATTAAACGTCTTTTATTCTTTGTTTCTATGCTTTTTACTCTTTCAGGATCAAGTTTCTTAAGGCGTTTCAATAGAGTTTCTGTATTGAGTTTTTCAAGCTGTTTTCTTAGTGTTGGATTTGCTTTTATCTCAGGAAAATTAAGATTATCTACAACTGAGTATACATAGAATGGACTTCCTCCTACGAGAAATGGGATTTGTATCTTTTTTATTGTTTCTATGGCTGTCTTTTGGTATTGAGCTACAGTGTACGTGCTCTTTGAAGAAATAATATCTATAAGATGATGGGGGATACCCTCCATCTCTTTTTTAGTTATCTTTCCAGAAGCGAGATTTAGGCCTTTATAGACTTGTCTTGAGTCAGCTGAAATAACCTCACCATTAAATTTCTTGGCAAGGTATACTCCCAAATCTGATTTGCCCGAAGCCGTTTGGCCAACAATTGCAAGGAGTTTCACTGTTAGTGAATTTCTTCTTTTTTCTCTTTAAGAAAGGCACGCCACTGCTCAAAGAATTCAACAAAGAACTGAAATGGAACCTCAAGTATAAAGTTAAAGAGGACTACTAAGATATTATACCGGGCTAGTTGTCCTGAAAGCCACTTTCCAACCTGAATCATAGGGAGGAAGAATATATCTAAAAAGCCATGGAGTATTCCTTCTTTTTCAGGGAGTACCAACAGCTCTCTGCCGCGTTGTCTGATTATTGTTCCCGCAAACGCAACTAAAGAGAGGAATATAAGGAATATAACAATGGAGGTTGGAGAGAAGTATAAGAAATTAAGCAACCAGGCGAGCAGGCCAAAGGAAACAATGAAACTTAGGGCATATAATGTATATACAATCGTTCCAAAGAAAGGACTTTTGCGTTTTGGAAGAGGAATATCTATTGTTTCTTTCTTTTCATTTTTATAAATGAGTTTCATTACTCCAAATACAACCTGTTGAAAGTTAGTGACAGAGGTAGGTTTTACGGTAGCTACCAATAGAATCATTAAGAGCGGCGGTATTAGGATACTCAATGCAACGGCCAGTACATTGATTCCAGATAGGAGATATTGGTCAAGTGGTATCTCAATAACAAGGGCAATGAGCACCTTTGAGAGTAATATAGATAGAGTGGAATATACTGCAGCTCTTTTTATTCTCTCTTTTAATCTTAAAAGACGCAGGTTATATGCCTTCTCAATAGCACTTTCTGTCTTTTTTGGATTTTCAGATATGTCTTTAAAACCATTTGGGTCTTCTGAAATAATATCTCCTAGAATAAGATAAGGAGTGTCTTGGCGTTCTGCAACCCTATAGAGACGCTCTGATATTGGATGTCTAAGTACATTTTCAATACTTTTTCTAACTGCATGAATATTTTCTGCTAGTGATATTAAGGTCTTTCTGGGAAGATTTTGCCATTTAGGATAAAAGCGTTCTAAAAGATGGTGTGAAATAGTTGGAGCATCTAGTTTAAACAATGCTTTTTGTACTGCTGCAAAAATCTGGTTATCCATTTCTTCTGAAGAAAGCTGTCCTCCTTGAAGCTGTATTTTATCTGCCATTTCAGATGTCATATAGCTAATAAGAGCCCGCTCACGGATTGGAGGGGAAAGAGTTTCTTCAATTTCGGAAGCCGCAATTCCCAAAAGCCAGTCTTCTAGCGTGCGCTTGTCTTTTGTCCTGAACTCAGATGGTGTTTTTTCAGAAGAGTTGTTTAAGATATACAGGTACTTATCAATAATCTCTTGCGTTATCTGAATAAGTGAAAGGGGTACTTGATTGTTTGGAAGATGTCCCCCTCGAACTAAATCTTCAAGCAGGGGACCTGAAATGCCTTCCCCGTCTGGTTGCAGGAGCAGTCTTCTTCTAAGAATTCTTCCGATAGCTGTCTTTCGCAGTAAATGCTCTTCTTTCCAGTCAACAACACCCCGTATCTTTTCGTAAAAGGCGGCAACCTGCGAAGCTACCTCATCAACCTCAATAACCCTGCCTCCTTCTTTGGGTTGTAGACTTGCCTTCCATTCTTTATGTCTTTGTACCAATTCTTTGGTACGTTCTGTAATTTCCATTATTTTATAGTTTATCCTCTATCTCCTTTGAAATCTTTTTAATAAACTTTTCTTTTGCCATGACTCCCAAGTCACCCTTGCCTCGTTCCCGTACACTTATGGTATTTTGTTTTACTTCTTTTTCACCTAGTACCAGGATATAGGGGATTTTCTGAAGCTCTCCCTCTCTGATTTTGCGGCCAAGTGTTTCTGATTCATCTTTTACTATAATCCTTAAACCACCAAGTTCAGAGAGCAGCTCAGTCTTTAATTCTTCTGCTTTTTTGTTGTATGTATCTGAAAGTGGTAGTATCCATATCTGTTCTGGAGACAACCACAGAGGAAAGGCTCCAGTATAGTGCTCAATTAAAATACCAATGAAACGTTCAAGAGAGCCGAAAATCGCCTTATGGATGGTTACCGGTGTTTTATCCTTTCCATTACTGTCTGTGTAAGTAAGCTTAAAGTTCTTTGGTATCTGAAAGTCTGTTTGAATAGTACCTGTTTGCCAGTCGCGACCAAGAGAGTCTTTCATAAGAATATCTATTTTGGGGCCATAGAAAGTTCCGTCTCCCTCAGATACAGTGAAGGGTTTCTTGGAAGACTTTAGTATTTCTTTTAATTCTTTTTCTGCCTTATTCCAGGATTTTGCGTCCCCCATGTATTTTTTAGGCCGTGTTCCAAGACGTAAGGAGTAGGAAAGGTTAAATGCAGAGTAGAATTTCTCTACTAACTCTAAAATGTTTTTATACTCATCTTTTACTTGCTCTTCAGTTAAAAAAGTATGTGAATCATCCTGACGAAACTCCCTGACTCGAAAAAGTCCATTAAGAGTTCCTGATCTCTCGTATCTGTGCAGAATACCAGCATCAGAAAGGCGCAGAGGGAGATCTCTATATGAACGTTTCTCAAAGTCGTAGACAATCATGGCATTAGGGCAGTTCATAGCTTTTAATCCATACACTTCATCTTCCTGAGTTGTGCTAACAAACATATTCTCTAAATAATGTTCCCAATGTCCTGATATCTTATATAGAGCATCCTTATTTAAAAGGGGAGTGGTAATTTCTTGATATCCATTCTTTTCATGTTCTTTCCTCCAGAATGAAATAAGTTCGTTATATAGTTTTAGTCCCTTAGGCAGCCAGTATGGCATTCCGGGAGCGGTCTCATGGAAAAAGAATAATCCAAGCTTCTGCCCAAGTTTTCTATGGTCTTTTTTTTCTGCTTGTTTTAGTATGTTTAAGTATTCAGAAAGCTCTTTTTTCGTTTGAAAGGCTACTCCATATATACGGGTCAACTGCGGACGCTTTTCATCTCCCTTCCAGTAGGCCTTAGCTATACTTGTTAACTTAAAAGCATCTTTGGCAAGCTCGTTGGTACTTTTTACATGTCCTCCACGACATAAATCCAAGAATAACTCTCCCATATGAACCATACCAACTTTAAAGTCTTTCTTCTTTGAATCTTTTTTTAGATCTTCAATAAGTTCTACCTTATATAGAGCTTTTTCTTTTTTGAAATGATTTTTCGCCTTTAAATATGGCCAGAGTTGTTTTTTAAATGGATTATCTTTAGAGATAATCTTTCTCATCTCCTTTTCAATTGCAACAAGGTCTTTATCAATAATTGTTATATTATCAAAGTCATAATAAAAGCCATTCTCTATGGTAGGGCCAATGCCAAACTTTGCCTTAGGATAGAGGTTTTTTATGGCTGCGGCCAATACGTGCGCAAGTGAGTGTCTAATATGGTCAATGTCTTCCATATTTACCAATACTATCATAAGATATCTAAAGAAAAAAGCCCTCAACGAAGGCATTGAATGGAAATTTTATCTCGAAATGAGTTCCTCTATTTCTTCTGCTACAAACTTTTTCTCTCCGTTTCTTTCGTCCAACCTGCCTGTGACAAGTACAATCTTATTCTCTTGTAATGCTTCTGGGTTTTTCTCAATCATTCTTGGGAAGACCACAACCTCAATGCTGTCTGTAAGGTCTTCTAAGTTAAGAAAGAGCATTGGCTTTCCGTTCTTTGTTATTATTCTCTTAGCTGAAGAGATAATACCACCAATTCTAAGACGTGGCTTGTAGGAACCGTGTTCAAAGGAGTACTTTGGCTTCATTAATTCGTCCCCCCCTGCAATAATTTTTGATATAGAAAGTGTCTGACGTTCCAGAAGGGTCTTTATGCTTTTTAGTGGGTGTGAAGAAACATAAAGCCCGAGAAGTTCTTTTTCCCAGCTGAGACGTTCTGTCTCCGTTGCCGGTTTTGTTTCCTCAAGCTTCATCTCGGTTTTTGTAATTTCTGTACCTTCGAATAGGCCTCGTTGTCCATTTTCTAATGCCCTTTGTTTTTCTCTAGACGCTTCCAAAAGACGGTCTACGTTGTGTATGAGTTTATTTCGTTCAGTAAAGTTATCAAATACTCCTGCCTTTATCATACTCTCCATAGCTTTTCTGTTCATGTCTTTGCTACCAACTCGTGATGTAAAGTCATGAATGGAGGCATAGTTTCCATTAGCCTTTCTTTCCTCAATAATAGCTTCCACCACACCTTCCCCTACGTTTTTAATGGCGGCCAACCCAAAACGTATTTTGTTTTGTTTGGGTACAACAGAAAAGAAGCTGAAACTTTCATTAATATCCGGGGCCAGAACCTCAATCCCCATTTTTCTTGTTTCCTCAATAAGAAATGAAGTACGGTCACTGTCGTTTCTTTCTAATGTTAAGAGCGCTGACATAAACTCCACTGGATAATGTGTTTTTAACCATGCTGTCTGATATCCAATAATAGCGTAGGCTGCTGAATGAGCACGGTTAAAACCATAACTTGCAAATGGTTCTATGAATGCAAAGAGTTGTTTTGCAATTGATTCTTCAATGCCATTAGCTATTATTCCTTTTACGAACTTCTCTCTTTGTTCTTCAAGTAATTCTTTAATTTTCTTTCCAATGGCCTTTCTTAATACATCGGCTTCAGAATAGGAAAACCCAGCTAACTCTCGTGCTATCTGGAGTACTTGTTCCTGATAAACAGCAATGCCATAGGTGCTCTTTAGTATGGGTTCTAACTTCGGGTGGAGATATGTGATTTTTTTCTTTCCGTGTTTTCTTGCAATAAAGTCTGGAATAAATTCCATGGGACCGGGACGATATAGAGCTATCATTGCCATAATATCCTCAAACTTTGTTGGCTTTAACTCTTTTAAGTACCTTCTCATTCCCGCACTCTCCAACTGAAATATTCCTGTACTGTCACCTTTTTGCAGGATTTCATATACCTTTGGGTCATCATGAGGAAGATTTTCAATATCTATATTCTTTCCTGAAATAGCGTAGATACGCTTTAAGGTATCCTCAATAATACTAAGGTTTTTTAGCCCTAAAAAGTCCACTTTCAAGAGTCCAATATCTTCAATACTATGCATTTCATACTGCGTTACAATATTTGTATCATTCTGGCTTGGATGCTGGACAGGTACCAAGTTGTCTAAGGGTTCAGGTGAGATTACAACCCCGCAAGCATGAGTGGATGCATGGCGAGCTACTCCTTCCAGCTTCTTTGCAAGGTCAATTAAGCGCTTTGCCTTTTCATCTGTTTTATATAAGTCTTTAAACTCACTTACCTTAGTTAACGCGTCATCTAAGGAATGGCCAAAGGGTATCATCTTAGCCACTCGGTCGCAGTAACCGTATTCGTATTCAAGGGCACGTCCTACATCTCGTATGACGGCTCGGGCCGCCATTGTTCCAAAGGTAATAATCTGAGCTACATGATCTTTCCCATACTTTTTGGCGACATATTCAATAACCTCGTCTCGCCGTGAGTCTGCAAAGTCAATGTCAAAGTCAGGCATCTCGTTTCTGTCTTTATTTAAAAATCTTTCAAAAACAAGGTTATATCTTAGAGGATTTACATTTGTAATATTCAATACATACGCTACCAAAGAGCTTCCAGCTGACCCTCTTCCAGGTCCTACCACGATACGTTGAGATTTAGCCCAGTTTACAAAGTCCTGGACAATGAGAAAGTATGGAGCAAATCCGGTTTGCGCAATAACATCTAACTCATGCTCTAACCTGTCTGTAGCTTCCTTTGAGTCAACTAATTCAGATTTTTTCTTTAATCCCTCAATGCAAAGCTGCTTTAGATATTTATCAGCTGTTATATTTTCAGGAAGAGGAAAGACAGGAAGACGGTTTTTACCAAGTGTAATTTCAAGATTGCACTTTTCGGCAATTATTTGGGTATTTGCGATGCTTTCCGGTATATCTTTGAAGAGTTCCACCATATCTTCTGAAGACTTTAATGAGAAGTCATTTTCTTTTAAGGTGAGACGTTCTGGATCATTTGACTTGGCTCCTGTATTTATCAGCATTAAGATATCCTGGGCTTCTGCGTCCTCAGGTCTTAAGTAATGTGAGTCAGCTGTTGCAACAACTGGAATGCCGGTCTTCTTTGATATTGCTAATAACCCATCTGTTACTTTCTTCTGTTGCGGAAGATTTTCATGACGCTGCAACTCTAAATAAAAGTTTCCTTTACCGAACATATCCTCATACTTTTTAGAGAGTGCTTCTGCCTCTTCCATTTTATTGGCATGAATAAGACGGGGGATTTTCCCTGACAAGCAGGCAGATAGAGCAATAAGGCCTTTTGAGTGTTTTGCTAATAGTTCTTCATCTACCCGGGGTTTATAATAAAAGCCCTCAAGGTGCGCTTTCGTGAGAAGTTTGACAAGGTTACGGTATCCTTCCTCATTCTTTATTAAGAGAATCATATGGTATCTTACGTCGTCTATTCCAGGCTGCATGTCTGTCATCTTGCCAACTGAGATATAAATCTCAGCTCCTATAATAGATTTGATACCTTGTTTCTTAGCTTTCTTGTAAAACTCTATTGCTCCGTATATATTTCCATGGTCGGTAATGGCAAGAGAATCCATTTTTAGTTCTCTGACGCGTTCCAAAAGCTGGTCAATTTTTGGAAGACCATCTAAAAGAGAGTAATGGGAGTGCACGTGCAGGTGCGTAAACTTTGGTGTCATTGTATAATTGTAGCTGATTTATTGAGGAAGGCAAAGCATGATATAATTTTAGCATGAGATTAACTAAAGAGCTGCGGCTCTGGAAAAAAGGATATACAGGAGTTGTTGGAATAGACGAAGTCGGAAGGGGGCCCTTTGCCGGACCCGTGGTTGCCGTTGCCCTTATGGTGTATCCAGAATCCAAGAAAAAGATTGCAACTGCTTTTAGGGGACTAGCTGATTCAAAAAAGTTAAGTGAAAGAAAAAGAGAATATTTTTTTAAGTTGGCTTTTGAGCATTCAGGGATTGAGTGGGGGATTGGAAAGTCTTCTGAAAAGAAGATAGACAAGATGAATATCCTTGAGAGTACAAAGAGAGCTATGGAAAAGGCAGTTGTAGCGCTCAACAAAAAGAAGAAGATAGATTATTTGTTATTGGATGGAAACTTTTCTATTGTCTCTACACTTCAACAAGAAAGTGTTATTCGCGGGGATGAGAAGATATTCTCATGCGCTCTTGCATCTGTGATAGCTAAGGTGACCAGAGATAAAATGATGGTTAAATATCATCAACACTACCCTAAATATCGCTTTGATAGAAATAAGGGATATGGAACTGCTTTTCATCGTCTTGTGATTAAAAAACACGGACTCTGTCCAATTCACCGCAAGAGTTTTCGTATCAAGACTTGAAAGAAGTAAATATTTATGGTATATAAAAGAAGATATGGCTGTACCAAAACAACATAGATCAAAGTCCAGACAAGGACAGAGAAGAATGCACATTCACTTAAATGAGGTTAAAAGCAATGTTTGCCCAAAGTGCGGAAAGGCAGTGCTACCTCATATTGTATGTAAAGAGTGTGGCTTTTATCGTGGAAAGGAGGTATTGAATGTTTTGGAAAAGTTAGATAAGAAAGAGCGTAAAGCAAAAGAAAAAGAGATGAAAGAACAGGGTACTCAAGAGCCGACAGGGGAGGTATCAGCAGAACAACTCTCAAGAAAATCATAATCTATGGCATCTCGGCACCTTTCACGTTCAATAGCAATGCAGTCTCTCTATGAGTGGGATTTTGCAGGTAAACAAGGTAATCTTAAAAAGATAATAGACAGGAATCTTGATGAGTTTGGACCAGGTCTTGAAGATAAAAAGTTTGCTCATACTTTAGTTGCAGGAGTTATAGATAATATTGCCCAACTTGACAAGATTATTGAAAAGGCGGCTCCGGAGTGGCCTATCGACCAAATTACTATTGTAGATAGGAATGTTCTGAGACTTGGATTATATGAACTCTTGTACGCAGACAAAGATGAGGTTCCACCTAAGGTTGCCATTAACGAGGCAATTGAACTGGCAAAGAACTTTTCTGGAGAGTCATCTGGAAAGTTTGTGAATGGAGTATTAGGAACAGTATTTCGAGAATTGGGAGGAGAAAATACAAAAAAATGAAAGACTTAAAAGAATTAGAGAAAAAACTTAAGATTAAATTTAAGAATAAGGATCTGTTGACCCAGGCTTTTGTACATCGTTCTTATTTAAACGAAAATCCCGAGTTTGCACTTTCAAATAATGAACGTTTAGAATTTCTGGGGGATGCGGTTTTGGAACTTGTAGTTACCAAAGAACTTTTTAAAAAGTATCCAGATAAGTCAGAAGGTGATCTTACTGCCTGGCGTGCATCTTTAGTAAATGCAAAGATGTTGGTGACTATGGCAAATGAGATGAATTTCTCTTCTTTTCTATTGCTTTCTCGTGGAGAGAAAAAAGAACAAGGAAAGGGACGCGACTATATTTTAGCTAATACCTTTGAGGCCTTTATAGGAGCCATATATCTAGATCAAGGTTTAAAGACTGCAGAAAAGCTCATTATTGAGCATTTAATGCCAAAGCTTCCTGATATTATAGATAATGGACTGTTTATGGATGGAAAGTCCACCTTTCAAGAAAAAGCTCAGGAAAAGGTGCAGATTACCCCAACCTATAAGGTTTTGAAAGAATGGGGACCAGACCACGCAAGACATTTTACAATAGGGGTATTCTTAAATAAAGAAAAAGCAGGGGAAGGAGAAGGTTCTTCCAAACAAGAGGCTGAAGTCAAGGCCGCAGAAAACGCAATAAAAGAAAAAGGATGGTAATACTATGTTAATGATAAGATTATTTAGAACGGGAAGAAAGAATCAACCCTCATATAAGGTAGTAGTGACAGAGAAAACTAATGCTTCAGCTCGTGGAAGGTTTGTTGAGGAGGTTGGATTTTACAATCCACTTACAAAAGATAAAAAGTTTAATGCAGAACGTATTAAGTACTGGATTTCTGTAGGAGCTCAACCCTCAGATACGATTCACAATATGCTAGTGAAGGAAAAGATTATTGAGGCAGCTTTGATTCCAAAACATGGAAAGGCAAAGAAGAAAAAAGAGGAGGAATCAGTAGCCCAGACTCCTGAACAACCAAAAGAAGAGAGTGAAGTAAAGATAGAGAAGGCACCGGCAACAGAAGAAAAGAAAGCAGAACCAGAAATTAAAGAAAAGGTTCCAGAAGCTGAAAAACCAGCAGAGGAACCAATACCAGAACCAGAGGCAAAAGAAGAATCTAAGGCAGAGGAACCTCCAAAAGAAGAAAAGACAGAAGAATAAAATAATACAGCCCGCCGTCATGGCGGGTTTTGGTTTGGCTCTTGACAAATAAATAATTGTATGTTAGCATATAATTATTGAGACTTCCTCATTGCCGGTCTATTCAGAAGGGGAATGTAATGGCCAGCTCTTCTAGCACAAATAACGTCACACGCAAGTTCATAGTAAGCGCGAAAGCGAATGAAGTACCATCAGATACTGAGATTCTCCGCGCAGAACTTCTTGCAATATCATGGGTTGAAACAGTAGTAACTCTCCCAGGTGGATTTGCCGGTTTTTCAGCTGATGGAAATCTAGATCTTGTTGTGAAGACGGGGTCATTGGATGACTAGTAGGAAGGTTTGAGCGATGAAGATATATTTAATTAATCTGTCACTCAAACCCAATCACTTGAGTATATAATATAGATTGTATTTTCAAGTGATTGGAACGCAAATTAACAATTCAAGGGGAGGGGACTTATGTCCTTTATTATTATTGGGATTATTGCTTACTTTATAGTAGGTATAATCCTCGAAATTCTTCAATATTTTCACATTCCGTGGATTTTCCGACCAAAACGAGGATGGAAATTATTAAGGGATTTCTTACTTGGCATTTCATTGTGGCCTTTAACGGCTATTGGTATGGCAATTTTTATGCTCAGGGGAAAGAATCCCTGGGTCGGAAAAAACATGATGGTAAGTATAAAAGAGACTATCCACCATGGAGATGGCACCACAACTGAAACCAGTTGGCCATAAAATTCTAGCTAGTAGAATAACAAAAAAAGAGGAAGTCAATTAGCTATCACTTGTGATATGACTTCCTCCTATACTTGAGTTCATAACAATAGTTATGAATTGAAATATAGGAATATTAAAATTAGATATAGGGGAGCCTTAATATGGCTCTCCTTTGGGTTTTCCTTGACATATCTGTATTACATCACTAAAATATATAGCATCTAGTAATCAGAAAAGGTCGTAAAAGAAAAACATATCTGAATATACAGTCATGGCAGAAAAAGATCAGGAACTTTTAGAGTTCATCGTAAAAGCTTTAGTGGATAGCCCAGATAAAGTACAGGTGAAACGTTCAGTTGACGAAATGGGCACACTTCTTAGCTTAACAGTAGATGCGGCAGATATGGGTCAGATTATCGGTCGAGACGGTTCAACCGCTCGAGCCATTCGAACCCTTATTCGCATCATTGGTTTAAAAAACCATGCCAGAGTGAACCTCAAGATTGAGGAGCCCGAGGGAGGACGCAGAGCACCGGCATCTGAAAAGACAGAAGAGAAACCAGCTGAAGCTCCAAAGGAGGAAGAAAAGAAAGACTCTTTGGAAGATTTGAAGCTCTAGGTTTTATTGAGAAAACAGGAGAACGGTGCTACATTACATCTGTAGTCCGTTTTCTTTTTTATGGAATTTAATATAATTACAATATTCCCTGATTTCTTTGATTCTTTTAAAAAAGAGTCGCTTTTGAAAAGAGCTCAGGAAAAGAAGCTACTAAGTATCAATGTTTATAATCTTAGAGATTTTTCCGATGGAAAACATAAAGTAGTAGATGAAAAACCTTTTGGCGGGGGATTGGGCATGGTAATGAAGGTAGAACCTGTATATAAAGCAGTGAAGGCCATTAAGAAGAAAAAAACAAGAGTAATACTATTTACCCCAAGAGGAAAGAAGTTTACTCAAAAAATAGCTTCAGAATACGCAAAGTATGATCAGCTCATCTTTATCTGTGGAAGATATGAGGGGGTGGATGAAAGAATTGCAAAGTATGTTGCAGATGAGGAGTTGTCCATAGGGGATTATGTCTTAATGGGAGGTGAGGTGCCAGCTATGGCGGTTATCGAGACGGTTTCGAGGTTAATCCCAGGAGTTATAGGGAAGCAAGAGTTCTTAAAAGAACGTATTTCAAAGATAAAAGGCAGAGGAGGAAATGCATTTGTTGAGTATCCTCAGTATACAAGACCTGAAGTTTTTAACCCCAAAAAAGGCAGTTCATGGAAAGTTCCTAAGGTTTTAATGTCTGGAGATCATAAAGCTATCGCAGAATGGAAGAAGAAACGAGGAAAGGTTATTGGCAAATGAGATAAAATGTGGTACAATACTGTTTGTCAGGGTCGGTGACAGAGCGGCCAAATGTACGTGGCTGTAAACCACGCGGCTTTATGCCTACGGGGGTTCGAATCCCTCCCGGCCCACACAACCGGCCACGATAGCTCAGTTGGTAGAGCAACTCCATGGTAAGGAGTAGGTCGCCGGTTCAAATCCGGCTCGTGGCTCACAATAAGAATAAACAAGAATATTATGGCAGCAAAAAGAAAACCATACGTAAGAATGAGATGTGAGGAGTGTAAAAACATAAATTATTATCTTCACAAGTCCAAGATGTTAAAGCTAAAAGAGGAAGAGCAGAAGTTAGGGTTAAAGAAATTCTGTTCTACCTGCAGAAAGCATCTTGCGCACGTAGAGTTAAAGAAATAGGGGAGGGGGTGTAGTGTCAGCGGTAGCACGATGGTTTCCAAAACCATTAGCCTGGGTTCGAATCCTAGCACCCCTGCGGATTATTGACAGTACCACAGAGATGTGGTATTGTTTTTAGAGAACCACCTGTTTCATCGGAGGAGCAGAAATGATAGAAGAAAGGCCGAGCCTTAAAGCTGTCTTTGATGCTCGTACCTGTGACAGCTCGATTGACGGATGTGACCCTGACTGGCGAGACTGGGTCTTAAGAAACGCTGACCCTGAGCACATGGCAGCAATAGATGAAGCTTTTCGTCAAGGCACGGAAAGTGAAGCAAAACTCAATCTTGGCATCTGGCCATAGGAGGTAAGAAATGGTTAAAGAAACCGAAGTACAGGAAAGCCCAGTTTTGACACTCCCCGAAGATGCTGAGCGAGTTGAGATGCTTCGCAGAAAACTCGGGGAGTACGAAGAACGTATCGAAACCTACCATGACGAGAACCAAAGTCAACATCCTGCATTCAGAGCGTTGCAGTTAGCAACCACGACCTGCAAGATGACCATCCTCAAGCAATTACTGGATGAAGGTAGGGTGGTTGCCTGGGATGCTTCCAAGGCGTTTATAGATGAACGTCTGGAAGAAAATAAGAGCTCAGGAGCTCATTTCGCCGAAGCATGGATGACAGCATTTGAGGTCATCAATGACTACTGCGAAACAGGAGGTGCAAATGTAGGCGGTGGAACTGGACTGCGTTAGCTTCCTGTATCAACTCGTAACAAGCCCCAACGAGTATAAATAAGGGGCTCTTTTCTTTTAAACAAAACTTAATTCTTCTAGTTCTCCTTTTATCCTAATCCAATCAAGAGTTCTGAACTTGTCCAAGAACCCCTGCTATTTATTGACGATACCGCAGAGATGTGGTATTGTTTGTTTAGAGACAAAGGGAGACAAGGAGAAACATCGTGGATATCCCTAGGGATAAAACCTATCCAGAAGAAAGCGTTCAATGTCATGGATGCGGTGGGAATGGATGTCAGAAGTGCGACAATCGTGGATGGTTAACTCCTCAAGATCATCCAGACGGGCGACGATGTGCATACTTAAAATGTAATCGTCCGCTTCCTCCAACACTGGTTGCCGTCTATCATTCTGATGAATGCGCAAAATTGGACGCACAAGTTCTTTGAAAAGGAGGTTATCATGGCAAAAGGCTGTGAAGAGCGAATATGCAGATGTGGCTATTCAGTTGTCTGCACATGGATGGCAGAAGCTTGGAGTCCATTTCCTGTAATTATTAGGGCAGTAAAAAAACAGGAAGAGGAAGAGATTCCTGATCAAATCTGCCCAAACTGCAAGGAACCCATTAATATGCAGAATACGGTTCTCGTGTAATGCAACTGCTCCTTGGAAGGCTAACCTGCAATAGGTCGGCCTTTTTCTTTGTATAAGAAAACACCCCTATTAAGAGGTGCTTTCTACAATGTGTGTAACTCTTACATCTTTGCTGAACCCGGCAAAGCTATACCCATCTTGTTTAAGTTTCGAAAGATGGAGGCTAACAGGGCTACGGCAACAAGAACAAAGACAACTGGGACTATGAATCCAAGAGAAGGAATAGCTTGTCCTACGAGTGAGATTACTGCAAATCCAAAGACATATCCTACAATTCCTTTTTTCATAAATCCAGCTACTTTGCCAAACCGGAACTGTTTTTTCATAACAGCTCCCACTAGTCCCAATATGACGTCAATTCCTATTAAGATGACAATATACTGGGTGAAGTTGCCTGCAAGTATATCTGTTAATGTTGGCATTTTATTGTATACGTACTACTATTGGTTATAATATATCAATTCTCGACCTTTATGGTATTATACAGGTCTTCAAGCTGATACTAAAAGCGTTTTATCCACATATGGCATCTTTAGAGATTACAATATATCCTAATCCTATTCTTGCAAAGAAAGCAGAAGCGGTAGGAGACGTTACACCAGGAATAAAAGAGCTTATGCCTCAGATGGTTTTTGCCATGCAAGAGAATGATGGAATTGGCCTTGCAGCCCCTCAGGTTAATGTTTCCAAACGCATTATTGTTATTCAGGACGGGGAAGAGGTAAAGACATACATTAATCCTAGGATTATACATAAATCTCGTGAAAAGCACCTAGACGAAGAAGGATGTTTGAGTCTACCTGGTATATTTTTTGATGTGAGGCGTCCATCCTCAATTGAGGTTGAGGTTCAGACTCCAGAAGGCAAACTGGTCAAAATTAAGGCCGAAGGTCTCACTGCCCGTATTCTTCAACACGAGATAGATCACTTAGAAGGGAAACTCATTATTAACCGTATTCCATTCTGGAGGAGATGGAAGCTACGGGAACAACTACAAGAGCTTAAAAATTATGCCATTCGCTGATACTCTTGTTTCCCAGGGTGTGTTAAAGACCCCTGAAATCATTTCAGCATTTAACACAATTAAAAGGGAGGATTTTATAGAGGAGGAGGTAAAGGAATTCGCAGAGTATGACCAGGCGCTTCCTATAGGTTCAGGCCAGACAATCTCACAACCCTATGTTGTGGCTTTTATGCTGGAACACCTTCAACCTAAAAAAGGAGATAGAATATTGGATATTGGAGCGGGTTCAGGGTGGACAACAGCTCTTCTTTCCCATATTGTAGGGGAGCGAGGCCGTGTTATTGGTATTGAGATTATTGGAAAACTTATGCAGACAGCAAGAAAACACGTGGATACCTACTCTTTTATAAAAAAGGGTATAGCTGAGATTATTGAAGGGGATGGACGTAAAGGATATGAACAGGAAGCTCCGTATGATGGAATATTAGTTTCAGCTGCCATGGAAGAGGAGGAACTACCCTCAGCATTAAAAAAACAGCTCAAGGTTGGTGGAAAGATTGTCATCCCCATAAAAGAGTCTATCTGGGTTTTTGAAAAGACAGGAGAGAGTCAGTTTAAAGAACAAGAGTATCCGGGTTTTGTATTCGTTCCTCTGGTAAAAGAATCATGAAAAAGATTATATTTATTGTCATTATTATTGGGGTATTAGTAATAGCACTTCTGCCTCTTAATCCTTTTTCTGAAAAGGAGATTGAGTTCGTAGTTACAAAGGGTGAAGGAAGCCGGGATATTGGATTTCACTTAGAACAACAGAAATTGGTGCGCTCAACTGTTCTCTTTCGTATTTATGTCCTCACAACAGGACGTTCTGAGAAATTACAGGCAGGTACTTATCTTTTAAGTCCTGGGATGTCTATGATTGAGATTGTAGAAAAGTTTGCACAGGGAGATGTAGTAAAGGAATATATTACTATTTTGGAAGGTTGGAACATTAGAGATATTGGCCGGTATTTGGAGAATCAAGGAAGATTTCAGGCAGAAGAGTTATTTGAACTCGCTGGATTCCCTGCTGTAGATTACCGTACTGTTACAGATCTTCCTGCTCTTACTAGTTTTTCTTATGACTTTCTTTTAGACAAGCCTTTGTATGTGGGATTGGAAGGATATCTTTTTCCAGATACATACGCAATAACTCATGGTGAGGGGTTAAGGGATATTGTGAAAAGAATACTTCAAAACTTTAACACAAAGTTTACTGGAGAACTACGAGAAAAAACTGCACAGCAAGGAAAGAGTATCTTTGAAGTTATAACTATGGCCTCTCTTTTAGAAAAGGAGGTTAGGACTTACCAAGATAAACAAAAAGTTGCGGGAATTCTACAAAAGCGCCTGGATATTGGTATGGCCCTACAAGTAGACGCCACAGTTAACTATATAACTGGTAGAACAGATCCTGGAGTTTCATTAAAAGATACAGGAATCAATTCTTTATTTAATACTTACAGGTATCCTGGACTTCCATTAGGTCCTATTGCCAACCCCGGAAGTGAAAGTATAGAGGCTGCTTTAAATCCTATTGAGAATCCATACTGGTATTATCTTTCAACACCAGAAGGGAAAACTATATTTAGTACCACGTTGGAAGAACATAATATTGCAAAAGCAAAATATCTAAAATGATATTTGGAGGTCTTGAATCTTACTTTGATTTTCTTATGCAGAACTTTGGGTATGGGGGAGTATTTCTAATATCTCTAATATCAGCAGCCACCATTATCTTTCCTATTCCAGGATTTGCTGCAATTCCAATAGGAGCTCATTTCTTACATCCATTACTCGTGGCTATTGTGGGAGCTTTGGGTTCTTCTATTGGAGAATTGGTTGCGTACGGAGCTGCACGAGGAGGTATATCCATAGGAGATGGTAAGTTCATTAAATGGTCAGAACGCCTTGCAAAATGGTTTGAAAAGATAAATGGATTCACTATTATTATACTCTTTGCCGCCACCCCTCTGCCACATGATGTAGTAGGACTGTTTGCCGGCATTATAAAGTATGATATCAAAAAGTTCTTTTTAGCCACTCTTATTGGAAAGTTTCTAATGTTTCTTGTTTTGGCCTATGGTATTGGTTTGATTTTCCCTTGACAAAATATATAGATTAAGTAATATAGAGATATCGTAAATCTGCAGACAGTAGGCGAACAATAAGACCTGCCGAGGATAGACTAATATATTTTATATTTGAGCTGTCTGTGTGTCTGCGGATTCACAGATTTAATTTATGCCAAAAACAAAGATACAAAAACAAGAGATTTCTAAAAATCTTGCTGAGAAACTTAAGACTCAGCAGGGGATTGTGTTTGTGGATTATAAAGGACTGAATGTGGGAGATATGACAGAATTGCGTGCAACAATTAAGGAAAATGAGGGGAACCTTACGGTTACTAAAAAAACCATACTTTCCCGTGTGTTAAAAGAAAAAGGGATTGATATAAATCTTAAAGAGATGAAGGGGCAGATTGCAGTAATATTTGCCTTTGGAGATTCAATAGCTCCGCTTCAGGCACTTCATACCTTTGCAAAAGTTCATGAAAACGTAAAGATTCTTGGTGGATATTTAGAAAATGAAATACAATCTGCATCCGCAATGATTGCAATAGCTCAGCTTCCTTCGAGAAACGAGCTGTTGGCCGAAGCAGTTGGTTCTATAGCTGCCCCAATGTCAGGATTTGTGCGGGTGTTGAATGGTAATGTAAAAGGTCTGGTGATGGCATTAAACGCCATCGCGCAAAAGAAATAATAATATAACTATCATGGCAGAAGAAATAAAAGATACTCCTCAAGAGGAAAAAGAAGAGGAGACAAAAACAAAAGAGGTTGAGGTTCCCGCTAAGTTTGCAAGCTTAGTTGAGAGCATTGAAAAGCTTTCTGTACTGGACTTAGCTGAGTTAGTTAAGATTCTTGAAGAGAAGTTTGGTGTCTCAAGTGCCGCTCCCGTGCAAGTTGCAGCCGCAGCTCCGGGTAACGGAGAGGAGGCAGCAGATGATGCAAAGAGTTCCTACAACATTGAATTAACTGTGGTAGGGGAAAAGAAGATTGAGGTCATTAAAGCCGTACGTGATGCTACAGGCAAAGGACTTAAAGAAGCCAAAGATCTAGTTGACGCCGCAGCAGCCTCCCCCCAGATGGTTTCAGAGAACGTAAAAGCAGAAGAGGCAGAAGAGCTAAAGAAAAAGTTCACGGAAGCTGGAGCTACTGTTGAACTAAAGTAGTAATATCTATTTGGTAGACTTTCTTATTATTAAGAATGAAGATGGTCTGACCGTCTTTGGAAACAGCAAAGTCTTCTATGGCATTTAATTCAGGAGACATGTACTGTCTGACTACATCTCCAAATTTTGTAAGTATAACTACTCTATTCTCTTTTTTATCCAGAATATATAAGTGAGGAAGGTCTGCTTTTGTATAAAGCTTCTCTATACTTGTTAAAAAGGGAAAAAGCGCTGGGTTTAAGGTTTCGCGATACGTACCCTTAAAGTAACGCTGAAGTTCAGCCAAACCCGATACAATCCATACATTTCCATCGACAGCAATGGCATTCCCACCCTCATATGGGGTGGGTTTTTGTTTTGTTTGCGAACTCAACCACAGGATTCCTACCGCTGGAGCCCTGGAAGATGAAAGAGGGGAGGTATATTTAATAATCTCATGGGATGAAATGTCATATGTATACAAACTTCCTTCAAAACTCTCAAAGAGTTCAAAATGCGTATCAGATGAAGAAAACTGGAGCTGTCGTTCACCCCATTGGTTGTTTTCATAGAAAAGAATAAGATTGGGTTCTGCAAAAAAAGTTGGAGTTCCTTCAACTACGGTAGCAAACTTAAGATTACGAGATGCACTAGTTTCCTTTAACTCTTGTGTACTTGTGTTGTATGTAATGACTAAAGAGCTAAATGGGTTTGAGAAATATAATACTCCTTTGGCAAGTATCATATGTTTAGGACTTGAGTTTAATGTAAGTATAAGTTCTGGATCCTCAATAAATTCAATATTGTTTAATGGAGCTAGTTCTCTTTCCAAGTTCTGCTTGAACTGCGCAATCTTAAGTCCCATTGCGTTTCCCAGTGTTGTATATGGTTCAACCAGCTGCCAAGCTTCCTGCATAAGAGCATTTGCTCTGGCACCCTGTTCTTTGTTAAGAGCCCGAGTGGCCTCTACTTGAAGAGCTTCAGCCCGTTTTAAACTAGAACTTGCCTGGCGTAGTTCTGAGCTTTGTTCTTCTTTAAAGAGAAAGAAGCCCGCAATTAAAATAAGAATAAATAGAGAAGCAAATATTGCTGTTCTTTTTGGTATAGGTAGGGTAAAGGAAGGAAGTTTTGAATTAAAAACATTTGGAAGGGACACTTGCGGCTTTTGTATTTGTGGAATTCTAAAAGATGATGGAAGTGAGATTTGAGGAAGTTTCTTTGGCACGAGAGTTTTCTTTTCTTGTTTTACTGCAACTATAAGTTCTTCCACTAATAGAACAAATAAAATACCTGAAACACCTGTTAATTCTTTTTTCTTTGTCTCAAATAAAGCCTTGAGCTGTCCCTCTTCTGTTGCAAATACAAGGTCTGAGAGGAGTTTTTGTTTTGAGAGAGCGTCATATAGTTCTTTTGTAATGATAAATACTTTATCTCCGGGAGTAACTTCTCCTGCAATAATGCTACTAAACTGCTTTAACCTTACTGCATCCTTCTCAGACTTCTCTATATTCTCTCCAATATTAGTAAACTTGCCTCGTCTTGCCAGTAACATGACAACAGAACCTGTTTTGGAAACATTAAGTATCTGATTATCTGCAGCTCTTGGAATAATAGTACATATGGCTACATTGAGATTACCCAACCAATCTACATTACCTTTATTAATTTCGGCAGACAGAAACTCATTTACTTTTTGAAGAGTTCCTTTAAAGATAATCTCAGCTGTTTCCTTTTTCTTTCCTTTTGCTATTTGAGCTAAAGAGCGAGAAGAGTAGTACTGAGTTTTTACAATACTCGAAATGCGCTGAATGAGCCGTGCATTCTTTGGAATGGCATTAACTAATTCCCCAACAACGTACATATTCCCAAGCTGCTGTTCTCTCTGGGTTGCTGGTTCATAAAATATGCTTTTGAACAAGCGGTTACTTTTAGACTTTGGATTGAAGTGAAACTCAAATATTTTCATTCCTCTATTATATTCTATATTTCCATATACTTCAAAATAAGAGGACACTAGTTCAAGTCCAGTTACGTCCACATTTTTCTATAGTATAATCAATGTAGCTACAGATACAGGAAAGGATCTAAACAGGATTATGTTAGAAAAGATTTGCGGTCGGATTCTATGCAAACTAGGGTGGCACGATCAACCGCTCGATTGGCGGGGATATGGAGATCTGTACTGCAATAGAAGAGCTTGCAGACACATAATGATAAAAGGTTAACACCGTACCTTCAAACAAACGGTGTTTTTCTTTATTTTATTATTTTCAACTGTAATATAGGTACATATTTGTGTTGTATGGTACAATAACGCAATGAGACAACCTATAATTTTGCTGTACATTCAGTGGCATTTTCTAGAAGCTCCAATAACTGTTCTTAAGGCGGTTAAGAACGTTCTTCTTTTTAACTTGGAATACTTTTCTGTACTCTTATTATTTAAGACCTTATTTGCTCCTTGGAAACGGTACCAATGGGCGCACAAGGGAAGTTTTGACATTAAAAAGACTATCGAGGCCTTAGTTTCCAACCTCATATCTCGCAGTCTGGGGGCCTTGATACGTGGGTTTATCATTGTAGCAGGACTTATAAGTGAGATCATCTTATTTGGAGCGGGTATTCTTGTATTTATATTTTGGATAACCCTCCCTCTGCTTATTATTTTAGCTTTGTTTTATGGCATACAACTTCTTATTTGATATTACAAAATCTCCAAAGCTTCAGGCAGTACGCTTTGAGAGAATATTCAATAGGCGGTTTTTAAAATTGAAGGTTCTAGGATTAAAGTGGGCATTGTGGACTTTACTTCCATTATTTGTCGTTGGATTTCTTACTAATATTATTTCAGAGAAAGCGCTATCTCTTATTCTTGCTTTTACACTACTTTCTTTTGCTGGATACTTTGTTGCACTTATTCTTCAGAGATTTGGGGAACGACTTTCGAGCATTCAAGGAAAAGAGTCTGAAAATATAGCTGAACTTCTAAGTTTTGAAGCGACAAGAGCAGTGTTGAAAGCTGAAAAGTTAGCTGGGGAGGAAAAACTGAACTCTTCTCATTTACTATATACTGTACTCAGAGAGGCTGTGCCATCTTTTGTCTTTCAAAAGGCGCTTCTGGACATTAAAGCATTTAGAGAAGAGGTAGGGGAGGAAATGAAAAAAGAAAGCAAAGTAAATGTTATTGCGGAGAATACACACACAGAAGATTTTAAAAACACAATTCTTCGTGCAGTAGAGATAGCAAAGACTGATAATAGACAAGAGGTTTTACTGGGAGACATCTTTATTGCTCTATCTTCTGAAAACATTGTCTTTCAGCGCATGCTTATTCAGGCAAATCTTACTTCCAAAGACATGCAACACATAGTCGATTGGTATAGAAGGCTAGAAAAGAGATACAAAAAAAACAGAGATACCTGGAACCCAGTAAATCTTAGAAGAATGGGTTCTCTTGGGAGAGCGTGGGCCGCAGGGCATACCATAACTTTGGATCAATTCTCTACAGATCTAACGAAAGAGGTACGGACACAGCGCTTCCCTCAGATTGTCGGGCATAAGGAAGAGGTTAGTTTAATAGAACGAACCCTATCTCGACAAGAAATGAATAATGTTCTTTTAGTTGGTGAGCCGGGATCTGGAAGAAGAAGTATCATTATGGACTTTGTCTCCAGATCTGCCTTGGGAGAAAGTTTGGCGAATCTAAATTATAAAAAGGTTGTAGAGTTGGATCTTCCTGGTTTACTCTCTCAACTTGATACTCCTTCAGAAATTGAATCTGTATTAGATCGAATCTTTGCGGAAGCAAGAAGGGCTGGAAATATTGTTCTCGTTATAGACGAGTTCCATAACTTTGTGGGCGGAAGTGAATTGCAGAGACCCGGTACCATAGACATTACCGGACTCATATCAAAATATCTCAAATCTCCTGAATTTCAGGTTATTGCCATTACCTCATTCACAGGACTGCACCGCTATATTGAACAGAACCCTGCGTTATTACAAACATTAGAGAAAGTAGAGGTTTCTGAAATATCCCAAGAAGAAACTTTAGAGCTTTTGGAAAACCTTATACCTTCCCTTGAACACAGATACCGGCGCGCTGTGGCATATCCTGCCCTCAAAGCCATTATTGAGCTTTCAGGAAAGTATATTCAGGCTATACCCATGCCAAAAAAGGCCTTAGATCTGTTAGACGAAGCTATGGTGTATCTTTCTGAAACTAAAGAAAAGATACTTTTGAAAAAACATATTGAGGAGATTATATCTCACAAAACTCAGATTCCAGTAGGAGAAGTTAAAGAACAAGAAAGAGAAAAACTACTGAATCTTGAGGATTTGATTCATAAACGTTTAATAAACCAAGATGAGGCAGTAAAAGAAGTTGCCTCTTCCTTGCGTCGTGCCCGAGCTGAGATATCTTCTCGAAAAGGTCCAATGGGAAGTTTCTTGTTCTTGGGGCCTACTGGAGTAGGAAAGACCGAGACCGCAAAGGCATTAACCTCTATTTACTTTGGTTCGGAATCGCGCATGATACGATTAGATATGTCAGAGTTTCAAAATGTATCTGATATCCCGCGTCTATTGGGGACAGCCAAGGAACCCGGACTCTTTACAACACAAGTCAGGGAGAATCCATTTTCCCTTATTTTGTTAGACGAACTTGAGAAAGCACATCCTAATATATTAAACTTGTTTCTTCAGATATTAGATGAGGGACACATTACAGATGGCATGGGAAGAAAAATATCTTTTGAGAATTCTATCATAATTGCTACCTCAAACGCAGGATATATGATTATCTTGAAAGCCCTAAAAAGTAAACAACCATTATCTGAGGTAAAAGAAAAATTACTTAATACTTTATTTGAGGAGGCAACCTTTCGCCCTGAGTTTATCAACCGCTTTGACGCAGTTGTGCTCTTTCAATCTCTTACAAAAGAGCACCTTTTATCTATCTCGCAACTCATGCTTAATAAGTTAGTAAAGAATCTGGACAAGCAAGGTATTGAGTTTGTTATTACAGAAGCTTTAAAGGCAAAGATTGTAGAGCTTGGATATAATCCAACTTATGGCGCTCGAAATATGCAAAGAACAATACAAGACAAGATAGAGAACGTATTGGCTTCCTCACTTTTAGGAGGAAAGATAAAAAGAGGGGATAGAGTGAGTTTAGATGCTCAAACCTTTGAGATTACGAAACACTAATATATAAGTAGTAAATACTCTCTTTACTAAAAAATCTACGAGCTTATGCCGTAGGGTTTGTTGGAGTGGGCCACAGAGAAATGTTTCCGCTGTGGCCCACAACTTTCAGCTGATGCAGATGCCTTATCCGACCCGCTCGTTTGGTTGTGGCTTAAACCTGTCTTCGCGCACCCGGGGAGAACCCTAAGTATGCGAAACAACAACCCTCGTTGGCGGTCTTACTCTCATGCATTAAGCCAATCTGCACTAGAGTTCCACAAGTGCCATCGATCCGATTTCACCTACAGCGCCATTGCGACTTCTGACATCAGCTTCTAACCTCAATATTATACGGTTAACGATATTTTGTCAATAAACTAAGAAATATACCTACTCTTTATTGGTACTGTGGAAAACGTGTGGAAAAACATATAGCTTTAGCTTTATTTTAAGTGTGTACATTTGTGGTTGACTGAGGTGTATAGGTGGGATATAGTGGATAGCAAATGGGGATATGTGGATGAAAGTGGGGAAAACTAAGCTCAACTGTGGATAACTACTTATGTTCATCGGAGAATACACATACTCAATAGACGCAAAAAAACGATTAGCATTACCTCCAAAGTTCAGAAAGAGCCTTGGAGAACAAGCTGTTATTACAAGGGGTTTGGATCAATGTTTGTTCCTTTATTCAATGAAAGAGTGGGAAAAGCTGGCTCAGAAATTGAGTGAGCTACCCTTATCTCAAGCTGACGCAAGGGGATTTGGAAGGTTAATGTTGGCTGGAGCTATGGATGTAAATATTGATAACTTAGGGCGCATCTTAATGCCAGATTATTTAAAGAATTACGCTACCTTAAAAAAGAAAGTTATTGTGGCAGGTTTGTATAATCGAATAGAAATATGGGATGAGGCTAAGTGGAATACATACAAAGAAAAGACTGAGAAAGATGTGGGGGATATAGCAGAAAGATTAAAGGAACTGGGGATATAAGGATATGCATGTTCCAGTATTAACAAAAGAACTCATAGAGCTACTGGAACCAAGAGCCAGTCAGAATTTTATTGATTGTACAGTAGGTTCTGGCGGACATACAAAAGCCATCTTGGAGAAAACAGCACCACGAGGAAAAGTATTGGCGATTGATCAGGATATAGAAAGTATAAAGATAGCAAAAAAAACATTACGAAATAGTCATAGCAGAGTCACATTCATACAGGGAAACTTTGCAGATCTTTCAGAAATAGCGAGGAAAGAAAAATTTCGGAAGGTGAAGGGTATCATCTTTGATCTCGGCTACTCCTCAGATCAGCTACAAGAAGGAGGTAAGGGATTATCCTTTCAAAAAACAGAACCCCTGGATATGAGATATGACGCACAAATCCAGAAGACAGCTGCAAAGATAATCAATTATGCAAGCAGACAGGAATTGGAGAGGATTCTCAAAGAATACGGAGAAGAGAAGTTTGCCAGACAAATTGCAGAAACAATTGTTCAAAAAAGAAGAGATAAACAAATAAACACAACAACAGAACTTGTAAACATTATTGAAGAAGCGGTTCCAGGATTCTATAAGAGAGAAAAGATACATCCTGCCACCAGAACATTCCAAGCCCTAAGGATTGCTGTAAACAAAGAATTGGAGAATCTAAAGTTGGCACTACCCCAAGCTCTAGAGATTGTGGAACCCGGAGGAAGAATAGGTGTCATCTCATTTCACTCTTTAGAAGACAGAATAGTAAAGCGCTTCTTTCAAGGCACAGACAATATAGAGATTATTACGAAAAAACCAATTATTCCAAGTGAGAAAGAAATAAGTGAAAATCCAAGATCAAGATCAGCTAAACTGCGAATTGCAGAAAAACAATGAATATTCTTCTATCATTCTCATATCAACGTAAGTTAGTCTGGGTGGCATCTATCCTCTTAATAGTGCTTTTGCTCTCCTTATATATTGTTCAGGTAAACCTATTAACAGGTTCTGCCTTCAATATCTCCTCTTTAGAAGGTCAGCTAAAGGAGTTGCGTGAATCCAATAAGAGCTTGGAGAGGACATATATGGAGACCATTCAACTTCGTAACTTGGATGAATTGGCATCAGTTATGGGATTTGAAAAAATCGGCTATGTATCCTATATTAAAGTAATAGATACTGCCGTTGCCCAGAACTTATCTGAATAATGCAAAACTGGAGACTTAATCTTGTCTTTCTACTATTATTTCTTTTAGGGGCGGCCACCGTAGGCCGCTTGGTTTTTTTACAGATTATTGACCATGGATTTTACAAGGCCATGGCGCAAGGACAGCAAAACTTAAGTTCTTTTGTAAAAGGGGATAGGGGAGACATATTTGTACAAGATAAAGATGGGAATCTATATACCATAGCGACAAATTATTCTATTCCTTTTATATTTATCTCCCCCCCTGAAATTGAGAACAGTGACGCAACAGCTGCAGGGATTGCCGAGGTACTGGATATATCAGAAGAGTTTATTGTAGAACGTATAGGAAGATCTAATAGTTTATTTGAGGTTCTTAAAAAGAATATCTCAGATAAAGAGCAGGCAGAGATTGAGGCTTTAGAACTGCCGGGTGTCTATGTAGGAAAAGAAACCACACGCCTATATCCTCAAAAAGAATTTGCCTCGCACGTTATAGGCTTTACCAATCAAGATGATATTGGCCAATATGGTATTGAGGAATACTATAACGACGTTCTTGAAGGAGAAGAGGGATTAGAAATCTCTGCAACCAGTGTAGGAGGATATCTATTTTCAGATAAGAAAACTCCTAAAGCCGGAGCTGACGTCATATTAACCTTAGATTATAATATCCAGGTTCAAGCAGAGAAAATACTTAAAGATACAGCCCGAGCTTTAAAGGTAAAAGAGGGAAGTATTGTTGTACTTGACCCAAATACAGGAAAGATTTTGGCCTTGGCCAACATTCCTGCTTTTAATCCAAATTCCTATGGAAGTATAAAAGATCTGGATATCTTCCAGAACGCAACTCTTCAAAAGCTCTTTGAGCCCGGTTCCGTATTTAAACCTATTACCATGGCTTCAGCCATTGACGCGGGAAAGCTAACTCCAGACACTAGCTATATTGATAAAGGAAGTTTAACTATAGGGATATATACCATAAAGAACTACAACGAACGCATATTCGGAGAAAGTACAATGTCAGAGGTTCTTCAGTTCTCCATTAACACAGGGGCTGTCTTTGCGGAAAGCGAATTAGGACATTCAGATTTTATAAAGTATATAGAACAATTTGGGCTATTTAAACCAACAAATATAGATCTAACAGGAGAGATTTATTCTCAGAACAAAGAGCTCAAAAAGGGATATGAGATAAACTATGCAACAGCTTCCTTTGGACAGGGTATTGAAATTACACCTATACAGTTACTGCGCGCTTTTGGAGGTATTGCAAATAATGGATTAATGCATACTCCTTATATTGTAGAAGATGTAAAAGATACAACAGGTATTCCTTTTGAAAGATTAGAAACACAATCTACTCGTGCTATTTCCAAAAGAACCTCTTCTCAAATTACCTCTATGTTGGTTTCTGTAACAGAGGATGGATTTGGAAAGGCAGCCAGGATACCAGGATATTACGTTGCTGGTAAAACAGGAACGGCTCAGATATCAAACTCTGCTCTGGGGATAGCCAAATCTGGATATTCTGACGAAACAGTCCAGTCATTTGTTGGATATATTCCTGCTTTCAATCCAAAATTCCTAGTCTTAGTAAAACTTCACAATCCTCAGACGAAGACCGCAGAATACTCTGCTGTCCCAGCCTTTAAGGAACTGGCGAGCTATATTATTGATTATTACCAGATACCTCCAGATTACACGCCTTGAGGAATGTCTTAAATTATGGTATAGTATGCTCTATTGGCCCTATCGTCTAGTGGCTAGGACGCTGCCCTCTCACGGCAGAAACGGGAGTTCGACTCTCCCTAGGGTCACAGATTGTTGACAAAGCATATAATATATGCTTTTATTTGTTTAGCGATATATAAAAAATGAAACAGTTCATCGATTGGGTATCTGGCTATACTGAGAAGGAGAGAACTTATGCCGCAGATTAATTTGGACGCACCAATTAGCTGGTACGAAAACAGGAAGCTGAGTCTTGTAGAAGGCTTGACTCTAAGAAAAGAACTGAAACCTGTATTCTTTTTAGAAACAGGTCCCATAAGAGAAGAAGACGAGCTAGGGCGACTTCCAGTATCCCTCATAATAAGAGAGAGAGAAAGTAACAAATCTCTTCTAGCAGTCTCCTTTATAGAGTTCATTGAGTCATCAGAGCTCACATGGATAAGTGTTCCAATATCAGCTCTCTTGGAAAAAGATATCCAAACACTTATCAGTGCTGGGATTGTATCCCTATCAAGTCTCGAGATTGGCATAGTGGACGGAAGTGATGAGGTCTACTTCGACATCAAACTTCAAAATCCAACCATGGAAAGACTGAGTCGAATACTGGAAGCACGATGCTCCCTTAAAGAAGCGTCTGCGGTATTCGTAATCGAAAACCCTCTTTTTTCGTAGTCAAACGCCATGCAGCGGTAAGATCATTAAAATCATGCCGCTTTTTCTTTTGGTTTTATGATATAATATTGGAATGTCAGAAAAACAAACTCAACTTCCCTTTACTGCTTGGCATGCAGTTCCAATAGAGGAAGTAATTAGAAACTTAAAGACCAATATAAAAACTGGCCTTGATGCGCTTTCTGTTAAGAAACGGCAAAAAGAGTATGGATTAAATAAACTACCTGAGGAGAAAATAATATCTCCTTTATTAATATTTGCCAGACAATTTAAGAGTCCTTTAATACTCATCTTGGTTGTGGCTGGAGTAATAACAATAGCTCTAGGTGAATATGTGGATTCATCTGTAATATTTGGAGCTGTGTTATTAAACACGTTAATTGGTTATTTTCAAGAATATAAGGCAACGCAAGCACTTTCTGCATTAAAGAAAATCCTTACTTTTACTGCTACCGTATTACGGGAAGGACGGGTAAAAGAAATTCCTCAAGCCCAACTCGTACCCGGAGACATTATGATATTAAATCCAGGGGTAAAGGTTCCAGCTGATGGCAGAATCCTCCGGACTTTAGGAATGCAAATAGGGGAGGCAATCTTAACTGGAGAGTGGATATCTTCTCAAAAGAATACCAAGGTGCTTAAAGCTTCCACTCCATTAGCTGACAGAGATAATATGGTGTATATGGGAAGTGTGATTGAGAACGGAGAGGGAATGGCTGTTGTTACTAATACAGGGGAGCAGACAGAACTAGGACGAATAGCTTCTTTGGTAAGTGAGATTGAGGAAGAGAAGACTCCGTATCAGAGACGCTTATCTCGTCTCTCTTGGATTATTGGAAGTGTAGTTTCAGCTCTAGCATTCTTTATCTTTATTGAGGGAATACTTACCAATATAGGTTTTGCTGAGATGTTTATTGTAGCTGTAGCGATAGCTGTAGCTGCAATTCCAGAAGGGCTGCCGGTAGCTATGACTATTATTTTAGCTATTGGAATGCAGAGAATATTAAAGGAAAATGGATTAGTCAGAAACCTATCTTCTGCTGAAACATTGGGTTCCACCACAGTTATTGTAACAGATAAAACCCTAACTCTTACAGAAGGAACTATGGAGGTAGCAGAGGTTTATACATACGCTTCATTCAATAAAGAAGCTGTGCTTGTGGGTTCAGCCTTAGCTAACGAAGCATATGTTGAGAATCCAAATGAAGTCTTTGAGAAACAGATTATTAGAGGAAGACCTACTGATAAAGGATTGCTAGAAGCTGCGCTAAATATAGGTTTATCAAGCATAGAACTGGAAAAGAAGTATCCTTTACAGCAACGCATTCCATTTGACCCGCTCAATAAATATATAGCCTCATTCCATACATACAGAGGTGGCACGAGAGCCTATATATCAGGAGCTCCCGAAGCCATTATATCTCTCTCAAAATGCACAGAAGAAGAAAAAGAAGATATCCAATCTGAGCTAAACAGACTAAGCAGTCAAGGATTACGTGTTATTGCGGTAGCTCAAAAAGATATTAAGAAAAAAGAAGGTAGTAAGGCAGATCTTACTAATCTTGTGTTCCTAGGATTTGTTGGCTTGAAAGATCCAATACGAAAAGAAGCTAAAAGCGCAATAAAGGAAGCTAAAAAAGCAGGTATACGTACTATTATTGCAACAGGAGACCATATGCTTACAGCTTTAGCTGCCGCCAAAGAACTTGGGCTTCCATGGAAACCAAAGAATATCCTAGAAGGAAAGGAGATGGAAAAGATGTCAGATGAAGAACTAAATGATGTGCTTGAGAATATATATGTATACGCAAGAGTAGAGCCCATTCATAAACTGAGGATTATTGAAGCCTGGCATAGGAAAGGAGAGACCATTGCAATGACAGGAGACGGAGTTAACGATGCTCCTGCATTAAAACGAGCTGACATTGGAATTGCAATTGGTTCGGGTACCGACGTGGCAAAAGAAGTTGCTGATCTTATTCTACTGGGAGATAACTTTAATATAATCCCAGCTGCCGTTCGTCAAGGAAGGATTATTATAGATAACATACGTAAGGTAATCACCTACCTTTTATCTGGTTCGTTTACCGAAACTATACTTATTGGGACCGCTATTATCTTGGGATTTCCATTACCAATTACCGCTCTACAAATACTTTGGATTAACATTGTAGAAGATGGTCTTCCGGGTATTGCTCTTGCCTTTGAAAAGGGAGAAAAAGACGTAATGGAGAGAAAACCAGAGGCCAAAAACGCAGGGCTCCTGACAAACGAAATGAAGGTAATAATCTTTGCCATCAGCTTTATTACCGACATTATCCTACTGGCTCTCTTTTTCTTCCTCTTTAAGACAGAGTATACAATAGAGCACATCCAAACAGTCATATTTGTTGCACTTGGTCTAAGCTCCTTATTTTATGTATTTGCCTGCAAATCCCTTAGAAAAAATATCTGGGAGTATAACATCTTCTCAAACAAGTTCCTTACAGGTAGCGTTATTCTTGGTATCTTTCTACTTTTGCTACCTATATACGTTCCAGTTCTTCAGAATGTCTTTCATACCGTTCCCCTAAGTCTCCTTGACTGGGTAGTACTTTTGGCGCTTGCTATTCTTAATCTCCTTTTGATTGAGGCAACAAAGTGGTACTTTATCCAAAAGATGAGAAGAAAATCTGCATGATTCTCAATATTCTTTTATTAATAGCTTCGGGAGCCATACTTTTTTGGTCAGCAAACCAGATTGTGAAAGGAGTTACATTTGCCGCCAACTACTTTAAATGGAGTGAGTTTGTTATTGCTTTTTTTGTCATGGCATTGGCCGGAGCTCTTCCCAACCTATTCGTAGGACTTTCTTCTGTTGCACACGGCATTCCAGAACTATCTTTTGGAGATGTGGTAGGAAGTAGTGTTGTAGACTTGACCTTGGTAGTTGCTATTGCGGTCTTTATAGGAGGGGGATTGAGCGCCAAGGGAAAGACAGTACAGGCATCCTCTGTCTTTGCTATTTTTATTGCCATACTCCCATTACTTCTGATTTTAGATGGTACACTGAGCCGAGGGGATGGAGCTGCCTTAATTCTAATCTTCATTGCATATACTGCCTGGCTGATTACTAAAAGAAGAAAATTTTCTGCAACCTTTAATAATAATGAGGAAGAACGACCAACGGTTAAATTTCGTGCTTTGTTTCTAAACTTCATTAGAATGCTAATAGGAATGGCGCTCCTTTTGGTAGCCGCTGAAGGTATGGTGAGATCTATGACGTTCTTTGCCACGGCTTTTCGGCTTCCTGTTATCCTTTTGGGAATTCTTGTAAGCGGTCTGGGCACGTCTTTACCAGAAGCTTACTTTGCAATAACTGCTGCTAGAAAAGGGAAAGGAGATATTATTATGGGAGACTTAATGGGTTCTGTTATTGTTGCCTCTTCTTTAGTTTTGGGTATTGTAGCTATACTTCAACCTATTATTATTGAAGACTTTTCCCCATTTGCCATAGCCCGTTTCTTTGTCTTTTTTGCCGCCCTCTTTTTCCTCTTGTTTGTGAGAACCGAGCGCAGAGTAACTAAAAAAGAAGGTATATTCCTTCTTGGGATTTATATTGCCTTTGTTGTTGCAGAAATCATCTCTCATTCCATTGGAATGTAATAATGTGATAAGCTAAAGACATATGGATATAATCTTTATATTGATTGCCTCTATATTGGTTATTGGAGCTGGAGTTTCAGCTGGAGTATTTTTCCTGCGCCGTGAAATAAGAAGTTCAAAGACAACAGTAGAGAATACGAGTTTCCTTATGCTCCAGAACCAATTGAATGAACTGCAGCGGTCTGTAGATAGCAAACTGGGGGATTCTTCCAAGATGCTCCACCAACAGCATTCAGAGTCCACAAAGATTATTCAAAACCTTACTGAAAAACTTACCCAATTAGACGAGACCAATAAACAGGTCTTAAACTTTTCTGACCAGTTACGAAACCTGCAGGATATCTTAAAAAACCCAAAGCATAGGGGAATGCTGGGGGAGTATCATTTGGAAACTCTCTTGAAAAATGCGTTTAATCCGACGCAGTATGAAATGCAGTATAGATTTAAGGATGGCAAAACCGTAGATGCAGTGCTATTTATGGGAGATAAGATAATTCCTATTGATTCTAAATTCTCTCTTGAAAACTACAATAAAATTGTAGAAGAAAAAGATGAAAACATTAGAGCTGAGTATGAAAAAGCATTTCAGCAGGATTTAAAGAATAGAATTGACGAAACTGCAAAATATATACGCCCAGAGGAGGGGACTATGGAGTTTGCCTTTATGTTTATTCCCGCAGAAGGCATATTCTATGACCTCTTGGTAAATAAGATAGGAGCTATTAAGTCTAATACCCGAGATTTGATTGATTACGCTATTAACGAAAAAAAGGTACATATTGTCTCCCCAACAACGTTCTACGTAACTCTGCAGAGTATGTGGCAGGGAATGCGAGCGTATCAGATACAGGAATCTACAAAAGATATATTAAAGAACATCACTCTGCTAAGCCGTCACCTAAAGGCGTATGACGAACATATGCAGCGTCTTGGGAATCAAATGGGTACTATTGTAAGAACATATAACACAGCCTCAAAAGAGTTTGGCAAGATAGATAAAGATGTCTTAAAGCTTACAGGTTCCTCTAATAAAACAGATGTACTAGAGCTTGACTTGCCTCATAAAGAGGAGTAAACAAAAGGAAGGTACCTAAACAATCAAGATCGGAGATCACAGTTGACTGACGTTTCTATAACTACAGAAACAGCCTACGAGCCCGAACTACGGGGCTCAATACCGTGGGTCATACAGTTGTATCCAGGGGTTCGGGGAGAAAATCTTGAGTTCTACGCCATTCATCTTTGGAATAGAATCCAGGAAGAAGCGCGTGTTCATCCGCCAGATCCGTATGCGCAGATGGCTTGTAACCAGACATTGGGGCTGTTTGGCACCTTCTTGGTGCTACTCCCTGGAGGTCAAACTTCAACAAAGGGCATACGGGATCTACTTGAAGACAGGAGTCAAAAGTGGCCTTGGAACGGAGCATCACCCCCAGGTCCACATACTGTTCTTTTGGCACCCAAACAAGCCAGGCGCAAGACCTCGTTCTTTAACGCCCTTCTGGAAGTGCTCATCAGTTCAGAATCTACGGGACAAGCAAAGGAAAAGCAAAAGCTTGCTGCAAGTCTCGTGGCCATGTTCTTTAGTGGACATCCCAGTAAAATGCGGGAGCTTGCAAAGCTTGTATCTTCTGGAGTACACTATGGAGGTCACTCCAGTATTTCAGTGGATGATTAACCGTCAAACAGGCATTCAAGAGGTACGTTCCATTTATGGAAAACGGCCTCTTTTTTATTGACTTTCTCCATATTTCCCATATAATACTTCTTGTATGTTTGCAGTAATAAAAACAGGGGGAAAGCAATATATTGTTGAACCTGGAACAAAACTAAAAATAGAGAAACTCAAAGAAACTGAGGGTGATATTGTATTTAACGAAGTACTTTTAGTTGAAAAGAACAAAAAGCTTCAAATAGGGGAGCCTACGGTTGAGGGAGCTAAGGTTATAGGAAAGATGATTGGAGAGGGCAAGAGAAAGAAAGTAGTTATTATGAAATACAAGGCAAAGAAGCGTCAGCGCACAAAAACAGGGCACAGACAACTATATACTGAGGTGGAAATTACAAAGATTGATACAAAATAAAGAAGGCCGTCCGTAAGGATCAGCCCTCTTCTTTTTTTTCTCTGGAAAGCTATAGTCGATAGCGCTTTGCCACAAAGTCTGAGATCAACGTAGCAAAGTAGCCAAAGCCTGCGACAAAAGCTACAAAGACGGCAGGAGACCACTGCCGTTCACCCATTATCATGAGAACGACCATCGCTATACCCATGAAACCCAGAATGTACTGAGCTGCAAAGTAAGCCAGGTGGATTCTCCCGACGAGTGATACTGCCCCAATGTAGGGGTATAAGGAATTTGGTATCTGCCGCGGCCCCAGATAAATCCGGTGCCACAGTGCAGTCCAAGCAATTCCTACCAGGAAGCAGACGGTTACTACCCAAATTGGCAAAGGCCATCTCTCCACTAGGACAAATGCTATTGCAAAATCCATAATAGAAAGAAACCATCTATCTCCCCATTTAAAGAAGTTTAAATCCTGCAAATACAGAATTTCTCCTCTTGGGGGAATTGTGCCCTTTGCAACCGACCTCCGCTCCGAAGAAAGGAGGAGGAAAACAAAGAGAAAATTCAAGACTACAGCTAGGGCTCCAATAAATATACCCACGTTCTATCTCCTTCTGGCACTTATGCCCCAACAAATTGTATTCGAACTAAATAAACAATATCACATATTGTAATATTTGTCAACTCTTTAAAATTTCTTAAATTAAGGCTAGCGGCGAGATTCAAGAGCTGAGGTTAAGGTCTCCTCATCTGCGTATTCCATCTCGCCTCCCATTGGAAGTCCTCTTCCAAGACGTGTAGTTTTTATCTTTAAAGGTTCAAGCATCCGTTCAAGATACAGCATTGTTGCTTCACCCTCAGTTGTGGGATTTATTGCTAAAATAACCTCATCAAAAGTAGTGGAGGAAAGACCTGCTTTTGTTGGATTTACAATATACTCTTTAAGAATTTGAACCCTAAGCTTTTTTAAATCCTCACGTCGCAACTGGCCTACCGTGCCACCCAAGATGAAATACAGACCACTGTACTTCTTTGTCTTTTCCAAGGCCTCCAAATCACTTTCTTTTTCCACTACGCAGAGTAGGGAAGTGTTCCGTTGTGAGTTGCGACATATAGTACAGAGAGTTGTATCTCCATTTTCTCTCTTATCAAATGGATTAAAGCAGAAAGAACAGAGCGCAGTATTTGCTCTCAGTTCTGTAATTGAAGACATGAGCTGTTCTGCATCTTCTTTAGAGGCTTTTAAAAGATAAAAAACAAAACGAGCCGCTCCTCTGCGGCCCACTCCCGGAAACTTAGAGAATATTTCAATGAGATTCTGTACGGCTTTCGGATACATTGATATTAAAATGGTTCTTTTGTTGGCTCCTCACCGTTTATGGGCTCTTGCATATCTTTTCCCAAATCACTAAAACTAACTGTTTTTTCATTAAAGAATAACTTTACTCCACCTACTGGTCCATTTCTATGCTTTGCCACAATAATATGAGCTATATTCTTATCTGGTGTATCAGGTCGATACTTATCTTCGCGGTATATAAACATGACGACATCGGCATCCTGTTCTAAAGCACCAGACTCCCTAAGATCAGGTAGACGAGGTATTGGAGGAATTCTCCGTTCCACTTCTCTAGATAATTGAGATAATGCTACAACAGGAATGTTTAACTCCCGTGCCAACTGCTTTAAGGAACGGGATATCTCTGTAATCTGTTGAACGATAGGGGCTTGTGAGTTTCTTGGCTCAATAAGCTGTAGATAATCAATAATAAGTAGACCAAGTCCCTGATTTGCCTGCAGGCGCCTTGCCATAGCCCGCATCTGCAAAATATTTATGCCAGGGGTATCATCTACAAATATAGGGGCTTCCGATAAAGTACCTAAAGCTGTCTGTATTCTCTCAAAGTCATTATCCTGACCTTGATGAGATAGCTTTCCTGTGCGTAACCTCCACAAGTCTACACCTGCTTGAGCGGCAATAAATCTATCCACCACCTGATCTTTTGACATCTCCAAACTAAATATACCAACTGGAATCTTGTGATTTAATGCCACACGTCTTCCAATATCCATAGCTAATGCTGACTTCCCTAAAGAAGGACGAGCAGCTAGTATAATTAAGTCTGACTTCTGGAATCCTGAAAGTATATTATCTAAATCCTTAAATCCAGTTGGAACTCCTCTTGTGCCACCATCATTCTTTGAGAGTCTGTCTATTCTCTCAAAGGCCTCTTCTAGGGCATCTTTAATCTTTGTAAAGTTCTTAGAAAGGGATTTTTGAGAAAGAGCAAAAAGACTCGCCTCAGCCTTATCTAATAAAATATCTGATTCTTCTTTTTCATCGTACCCCATTAACTCTATTTCTTGAGAAACACTAATCATATCACGTAAGATACGCTTTGACTGGACTATTTTGGCATACGTAAGAATATGAGAAGCAGTGGGTACCATATTAATAAGATCTGTAAGATATGCCTGACCTCCAATACTCTCTAACTGTTTCTTTTCTTTTAATCTTGATGCCACAGAAAGTAAATCTATAGGATCTGATCTATCAAATAACTCTTCCATGGCGGTATAAATAATGCCATGATTACCTTTATAAAAATCTCTCGATTCCAATAAATCTATAACTTTAAGAATTGCATCCTTATCTAACATTAAGGCACCCAAACATGACATCTCAGCCTCAATGTTTTGAGGAGGAAGTTTAATAATACTTTGTGTTGTTTGCGTTTGAGAATCTGGCATATTTATATTTTTAGATTAACAAAAATAAATTTTTATAACAACCATATAACAATTTTATATTTTTTGAATTTTATACCCACTATTTGTATCTTGTAGTTTCCAACCCATATCAATTAATTTATTTCGTACTAAATCAGCTTCTTTATATTTTTTTTGGTTTCTTAAATCTTCTCTTTTTTGAGCTAATTTCTTTATATTTTCTGGAATTGATAAATCTTTTTCTTTAATTATAAATCCAAATATTTTATCTATTTTTTTTATGTATAAAAGAATTTCCTGTGAATCTTTTGTTGAAAACTTTTCTTTTGCAATTAACGAATTACTTTTTTTAATTAAATATAGTAAAGAAGTTAAAACAAGTGGAGTATTAAAATCATCTTCCATAGATCTTTTAAAAATTAATTTAAATTCTTTTAATATATTATTATTTTCTTTTCCTTTTTGAGAATCATTTAATTTTCCAATAAATTCATCTATACGTTCTAATTCTTTCTCTGCTTGTTCTATTCTTCTTTCTGAGTATTGAAGAGGGGAGCGATAGCTAGTCTTTGAGACAAGATAGCGTAGTAGACGGGCTGGGTGATCTTTTAAGAACTCTTCAATGGTAATGAAGTTATTTAATGACTTTGACATCTTTTGCTTCTCCATACGCAGAAGCCCTGAATGTATCCAGTATCTAACAAGAGGGGATTTACCTGAGATTGCTTCCATCTGAGATATCTCAGCCTCATGATGAGGAAAGATAAGATCTATTGCTCCTCCATGCATATCATACTGCACTCCAAACTCCTTTTCTGTAATGGCTGTATCCTCAATGTGCCAACCAGGACGTCCCTCTCCCCATGGACTATCCCATTTGGGTTCTCCTTTCTTTGAGAGCTTCCACAAGGCAAAGTCGCCTTTGTTTCTTTTGTCTTTTGCTTCGTCAATACGAGAGACTGCATCCTCAGCTCCCTGCTTTGTTCTACCAGATAGCTTACCGTAGTCTTTAAACTTTGAAATATCGTAATAAATACCGTCTTTCAACTCATATGCGTATCCTTTTTTTATTAATCTCTCAATTTGGGAGATAATCTCTTTTATGTATGAAGTAGCTCTGGCATATTTGTCAGGGCTATCAATACCAAGACTTTTCATGTCTTTTAAGAATGACTTTTCAAACTCCAAAGCTAACTTATTTGGTTCTTTATTCTGTTCTTTTGCCCGCTGAATTATCTTGTCATCAATATCTGTAATGTTTATAAGATAGGAAACATTAAAACCAGCATATCGAAGGTATTTTACAATGATGTCAAAGATAATATATGTTCTGGCATGGCCAAGATGCGAGGAATCATAGACTGTAGGCCCACAAACAAAAAGTTTAAGCTTCTTTGGCTTTATAACTTCCTTTTTTCTGGAAATAGTATTAAAGATTCGTATCATTAACAACATTCTATCACATTTTTCATGATTGAGCATGGAATCGCAGTATGCTACGATAAGAAATGATGTTGAAAAAAGATCTCGTTAACAGCGGCATAATAGGATTCATTATTGCCGTTATCTTATTAGGAATATCAAAAAATATTTCAATTGAAGTTCCGAATCTATGGATGGCTCTTTTTGTTTTCCCTGTGCTTTCGGTAATCGGAATATTTATTGCCTCTTTGTTAGCTAAGAAGTTTGCAGTATTACTGCAAGCAGCTAGGTTCTTTCTAGTAGGAGGATTAAATACCTTTATTGATCTTGGAATCTTAAATCTCTTAATCTTTGTAGGAGGAACTGCCGTTGGAATATGGTTTTCTGTATTCAAAGGAATCGCCTTTGTTGTAGCTGTACTTAACAGTTACGTATGGAACAAATACTGGACTTTTAATGTAAAAACTCGCAGACAAGGGAAAGAGTTTGTTCAGTTCTTATTAGTCAGTATTGTAGGATTCATTATTAACGTAGGGGTCGCATCCTTTTTCGTAAATGTTGTTGGAGCTCCAGATACCATATCTGAAAACATATGGGCAAATGTTTCAGCCGGCATAGCAACACTTACCGCTATGCTCTGGAACTTTATGGGATACAAACTTATTGTATTTAAGAAATAATGGCAAATCTCGTATTGTATAGAAAGTATAGGCCAAAGTCTTTTTCTGAAATTGTAGGACAAGAACACATAGTAAAGACTCTCTTGAATGCGATAAAGGGAGATATGGTTTCACATGCATATTTATTTTCAGGACCAAGGGGAGCTGGGAAGACAACAATGGCGCGTCTATTAGCTAAAGCAGTAAGTTGCGAAAAACCCGAAGCAACAGGAGAACCCTGCAATACTTGCTCAACCTGCGAAGAAATTAATGCGGGACGTGCAATTGATTTAATTGAGATTGATGCCGCTTCCAATAGAGGTATAGATGATATTCGCGAACTAAACGAAGGAGTTAAGTTTGCACCTTCAAAACTAAAGTATAAGGTCTTTGTGGTAGACGAGGCCCATCAACTCACAAAGGAGGCAGCAAACGCACTCCTAAAGACATTAGAAGAGCCTCCTTCGCATGCAATCTTCATTCTTGCTACCACAGAAGTCCATAAGATGATTCCAACTATTATATCTCGTACCCAGAGATTTGATTTTAGAAAGCTTACCGTACCTGAGATAGTAACAAGACTTGAAGGAATGGCAAAGAAGGAAAAGGTTACGATTGAAAAAGAGGCCTTGGAACTCATTGCTTTAAACGCTGGGGGATCTTTAAGAGATGCTGAATCTCTCTTGGATAAGGTTTTGACTTTTGGTCAAAAAGATGGTAAAACTGTAAAAATAACGGCAGATTCGGTAAAAGATCTATTAGGAATTGTAGATATTAAAGTAGTATCTGATTTCGTTGATAAGGTCTTAGCAAAAGAGGCAGGGGAAGCAATAGAGTTTCTCAATAAAAGCATTGAGGACGGTATAGATCCACAAGAGTTTGCAAAGAATCTTGTTCGTTATTTAAGACAAACTCTACTCTTGAAGATAAATCCATCCCTTAAAGATATGCTTTCAGCTGGTTTCTCAAAAGAACAACTAGAAAAGATAGAGAAACAAGGAAAGGACATAGAGGAAGGGGAGTTAACACAGATTGTAGATAGATTTGTTGCAGCTGAAAACAGAATGAAGTATGCAAGTATTGTGCAACTTCCTTTGGAGCTTGCAGTAATTGACTCTTGCGGGATCGTCTAATGGCAGGACACCAGGTTTTGATCCTGGGTATCTAGGTTCGAATCCTAGTCCCGCAGCAAAATAGGACTACACAGATTAGGATATATATATTTCTATTTCTCTTTGCAGTCGTTCCTTAAAATCTTTCAAAAGAGTTTGGTAGCTTACTGGTAGAAAAAGTTTTAGTTCTTTTTCTATTTCTTTTTCTTGATTTATAATTTCAAAAAGTTGATTTTTTAAGTTGGGAATCGGCGGAATAAATTTTACCAATTCTTTATGGCGTAAGATAAAATATAGATCAAAAAAATCACGGGGTTTTTTTCGATCTAATAATGCTTGTATTTTTTCTGATACCAATAAAGATTCCTTTAAATAAGTAATTACATAAGGAGTAATAAAATCATTCTGGATTAGATGAGTGTTGCTTATCGTTTGATCTGGAGAGCGAAAAGAAATCTGTAGTCTTATTTCAGAATTAAATTCTAACATTTTCATTCTTATAATGGCAAAATACCCGCCAGTTGTTTCTCCCTGAGTTCCAGGATTTAGTATTTTTTCACAATCAATCCCTTCATTTTTAATATCTGCCAATGTATTATCAATCAACTGATTAATCTCAGCAATGTTAATCTCTCTTCCGTTTACGACAGAGAAATCAAGGTCTTCTGAGAATCTGGGACTTTTGAAAATTATCCTAAGAGCAGTCCCACCCTTAAAAAGAATTTTTTCGCTTTTTTCCTTTTTATAGAAATAAGATAAAAACAGATGTTGACAGTATTCTCTTGCTATATTTCCTTCAGTTGTTTGATACTTTGTGGAGAAGTCTGTTATAAATTGTCTTGTAATCATATATATTTATAAATCTCGTTAATTAAAGATATAAGTGCTCTATCTTTTTTGACCGACTTTTTGAAATAATTCACATAATAACCTAGCTTATCAGTATCTATTTTACTTAAGTCTAGTCTTTCGTTAAATACCCCCTTTCTTAGTGATAGAAGATAGATATAATCCAATAATGCTTTTTCTGGATCAGCCATTAAAATGATTTTATTATTAAATTTCTTTGGACGATAACCAAAGAAAAGATTTTTTTTAATTTTGTAATACTTAAAGGTAGAATTTTGAACAATAATTTCTTTAGTTCTTTTTGTGGTCGCAGAGGTTATAGTATAAACCGTTTCTGGGATAATACCATAGTGCGACAAAGCGGTTTCAAAGGATATATAAGATGGTTGGTATATCTTATTAGCAATTTCTAATTTAGTTGGTGCATTGATAGAAAAAGCATAAATACCTCTTTTAAGTTTTAATATCCGAGAATCAGTTTTTTTAGAGTTTCTAATTAAAAATGACCTCGCTGTAGAAGGCTTAATTTTAAAAATTTTGCTAAATTCTCTAACCGAAAAAATAGATACACCTAATTTGACTAGAGTATTTTCAACGAAACTAAGAGTAATATAAGACATAGTTGTAAGGCGAAATCTCAAAATGGATGTCAGTAAGTTGCAATTTCGTCACTATCGTGCATCCGTTTATATACTACACCTACATATCAAACAAGTCAAATTATCAAGTTTAAGCGCAAGTAGGGGATAACTTATGGGACGTGGGATTTGAGGTACATTTTCCTTTAGGTTATAATTTATAATATAAGTATGAGCAAAAAACTAATAAGATACAAAAAATAGATCTATGAAAATAGATAATCTCACAGGACTTGAAAAACCAATACAGAAACTGGTAGAAACAGTTTCTGAGGGAGTTGGGGTTATTGGAAATCATATTTTTAAATTTGACGTTACTAAAATAAAAAGAATTGGGGAAGCAGAAATAGAAATAGAAAAAGAAAAAATTATTGCTAAAGCCGATGCTCAAGAAAAAGCAATTGAAGTGCTAGATCGAGCAGGAAAAAGATTTGCATTAGAACAATTCAATAAACAAATAAATCTTGAAAATATCTTTGTAAGAACAAGAGAAGATTTAGAAGGAAAAAAGGTATCAAAAGGACCAGTTGAAAAAGATTGGATAATGAGATTTTTAGATATATCCCAAAATATAAGTCGTGAAGATTTACAAGATCTATTATCTAAAATTTTATCTGGAGAAATTCAAAAACCAAAAACTTATTCCCATCAAACACTTGAAGTTATTAAGTATATTTCAAAAAGAGATTTGGAAAAGTTTTTTAAATTTATAGCAATTTCTACAAATACTGGAATTATAAAAATATATGGAAATGATCAAAAATCATTAGAAAAATATGGATTTCAATTTCAAGATTATTTAGATTTATCCTCAATTGGGTTATTTAATCAATCTTCAACAATTTCATATACAATAGAATTATCAGAATCAATTAATAATTTTCTGCTAAATATAGGAAAAAATTCAATTTCAATATTCACTAAGAATAAAAAAGAAGCAAAAAAATTAAGTTTTGGATTGTATGCATTTTCTAATGTAGGAAAAGAATTAAGATCTCTATTAATTGATAAGGCAACTAATGAAAAATTAGATTTATTTAAAGAAGATTTAATTAGAGAAATAAAAGCAAAAGGATTTAAAGTAAAGAAAATTAAATGAAAATGAAAAATATACAAAATATTTTCTTAAAAGAGATGTGCATCTATATTATTTTGAAAATTAAGTTCAAGTTCTTCTCTCATTGTTTTCCAATCAAAAGTTCTAAATACGTTCTGTAAGTCCAGCTGACTTTTTCAAGTAGTAAATAAAGCGTTATGATCCAACCATTCATTATGGCTACAAATTATGAGAGAAAGAATAATCACAACAACATTAGCAAAGTCAGCGAAGCTGAAATATGAGCATCCTGCAGGAACACCTGTTTCCCGTATAGATAAGTATACGGAAACAAAAACAGGGAGACAGACATTCTTTTTTGCGCCGAAGGTCGATGGGATGTATTTTGAAAGAGCCGATGAGTTTATAAGACTTTCTCTTCTAAAAAGAACTGCCGCTCTTACAAGTCGTAAGTTAACAAATCCTAAAGACCCCTTGCAAGGGGAGTTTTTTGCCGACAAAGACAGCATCCTTGATTTCTTTGAGTACAGTAGTGCAGCAATAGCTCTTCTACACGCAGCCGTAGAGTTTACAGCTAATCGTTTTATAGAACAGGCTAAAGAACTGCAGTATAAGCGCTCGGAGTATATGACTTTCTTGAAGTTTGGAAACATTCGTTTCCAGATTAGAAGAGAAACCACTCTTTCACTTAAAGAAGTGCTTCGTTTGCCTCTCGAGGAAAAACTAAAATCTGTCTTACCAGCTTACTATGCTTTTGAGCCACCGAGCTCTCAGATTTTTTGGCAGAAGTTCACTTTATTAAAAGCTCTACGTGATAAATTATTGCACATTACTTATTATCAATCATATGGGGCGAGTCGAGAAAAAAACTCTGTATTTGCCGAACTACTGGAAGTTGACTTAAAAGATTTGCTAACGCAAGCCGAAGCTTTGGTACGGTATATTGAAAAAAATGGAAACAGACGGAATAGTGAGTAGCGAGGCGGGATATCATCTGATAAACTAAGCTTGTGAATCTAAGTTTGGGATATAAATATACTCACTTTGTCGTTGGATAATGGTTCTAACGTTGTCCACGATGCCCAGCAATGAAAATCTATGTCGCAGGTAAAGAATTAAAACGTGCTCAAGCAGTAATGAAAGTACTGCGTGATTCTGGTCATCAAATAACATATGATTGGGCCACTAAGTTTAGTGGGGATAATCCAGTAGATAGATCTGCCGATGAACTAAAGGGCGTTAAAGAAGCTGATTTACTGATTTATCTATGGGAATCTGATCAGGAAAGCGCTCGCTATGAAGCAGGAATGGCGATGGGCCTTGGTAAACCTATTATTGTATCAGGAAAACAAGATTCTTTTTTCTTTCATCTTCCAAATGTACATTGTGTAGATTCTGATGACAAAATTGTTCCATCAATTAGCACATGAATACATAATATAGGTTCTAAGTGCGTTCTGTAACGCCAGCAAATAAAATATGTCCACTAAATTTACAAAGTTTAAGCAAAACTCTCGACCAAAATGGATCATGCTTTTTCACGCAGGGACTGAGTGGTTACAAGCTTTTCAAATTTTAAGAGATGAATCAAAGAAAATATCAGGAACTTTCTTGTTTTTCGTATATCCCCATGTTCTTTATTTTTCTATGGAACTTTTTGTTAAATCCCTTGCTGCTCATAAAAATCCTGATTTTGATGCAAAAAAAGATCGTCATGGGCATAGTGCTACAGATATAATAAAAACCTACAAAAAAGAAATTCCTATTTTTTCTAAAATTATAAAAGATAAAAAATTATTTGATCTTATAAAAGAATATGAAAAAACTATTGATACTCGTTTTGGAGATACGGGCGTACAACTTAAAGGACCAGACACCAAATTAATGATAAAAACTGTCTATAAATTAAGAGAAGAGATGACAAAACTAACAGGCTTAAAATAATATATGGACACAATTGATTCAAGAGTAACTTGGACAAGTTCCAATAAAAAAACTGTAAACGATATAAAAGAGAGTATTTTATTTATGTTTCTTAATAATTGGATTAATGGCGCCTCAATACAGATTGAACGTATTAATACTGATCAGACTAAGTTAAAAAATGCTATAAAAGAGCTTAGTGATAGTTTAAAGAAAGGAGGACGCAGTAAGAAAGATTGGAGTAAACATCAGAAGCGCTTATTTTTAGATATTCATTTTTTTCTTGTTGCTATTGCAAATATTTCAAAGGTAATGGAATCTTTAAAAAAAATAAAAAGTAGAGATCCTAAATTTGGTGCAATTTATAAAAAATATAATACTGATTTAAAAAGATTAAGGAGTATATTTAGAAATATTTTAGAACATATGACAGATGGACCAATACATGGACATGACAAAAAAGGAAATGCATTAAAAAATCCAGGAGACTTTGGAAATCTCAATAATAATAATTATTCTTTATTTGGAGAAACTTTTAATCTCCCAGCTACATTTAAAATGTTTGAAGCTCTTACTAAAGACTTAAAGGGATGGAGCGATAAAGAAGTCGAAAAATTTTATAAAATTAAGTGAGAAGTTTTAAATCTGGGATATAAACTTCTCCTGATTGTTGTATAATGGTTCTAACGTCGTCCACGATACTCAGCAAATTTCAAAGAGTCGCTAAGTAGGCGATTTTTTGGTAGAATAAAAATATGAAAGAAAAAATAATTAGAACAACAAAAATATGGACAAAATAGATAGTAAAAAAACAATTAAATATTTAAACAGCAGAGCTTGGTATAGAGCGACCAAGGTTATTTATGTTTTCTTTGCTTTGGTGATTTTTGCTTCAATAATTGCACTATTTTCAAGTGAAGATTTTATGGTTTCAGACATACCTAATAGTGTTGTAATTTGTCAATATGGAAATGAAAAGCAGTTCTTAATAAAAGATATTTTTAACAAGGATGAGATGCCAACCGTTTTACCTAGGTATTTCAATTTTGAAAACTTTGAGAACACTGAACTTTCTGAAAGTATTTTAAAGTCTTGCGAAATTGATGCAGTCATAGCTAGGAATGAACAAAAGCAAGGTTTTATACCACATCCATATAGGATTGAAGAAGGAGACAAAATACAACTTGGTTATATGTTATTAGCCTTACTGATAGCGCTGGCTGTTTTTGAAACCGTAAGACGTATTTTTTACTATGTTATTTTAGGTGTGATAAATCCAAAAAAATGATTACAAAAAATTATATATTCTCGTTACACAAGACCAGCAAAAGATTTGTTAGAATTAGCTGATTCTTTAAGAAAAGCTAAATCAGGTATATAAATCTCTTGTGCTTCTATAATTTTGGTTCTAACGTCGTCCACGATACCCAGCTAATTTTAGAGTATTGAGACGCTCATGATACTTTGATAGAATGAAATATGGAAAATAACTTTTATAATAGAAGAGGGCAAAGCTTAGTCAGTATAATTATTGTCTCGGTGATTATTAGCTTAATAATAATTAGTGGTTTATATTTTTATTTTTCAAGACAAATTCCGGATACATCTGAAATTACAAAGAATACAATTCAAGAAAAGACAACTGAGAATATAATTCAAGATGAAGAAAAGATATCTGACAATAAACCATCAGAGCAACTTCAACAACAAAATGCAAATAATGAAGATTATATATACCAGAAATCGGAATTATACGAGAAAATTGAAATTATTGATGAACAGATAAAATTATTCCCTGATAATCCTTCTATTAATCTTATCGTTGATCAGAAATTTTATGGAGAACTTAAATATGAAATTAATAGATTAAAGAGTGATATCGAAAAAGAAAATAAATATAATGTTAAGCTTTATTCAAGAAATTGGGAGAATCCGAAAGAAATCAGAAATGTATTAAAAAACGATTATAATACTAACGGATTGATTGGTGCTATTTTTATAGGAGATATACCTATAACATATAAAAGAATCAAGTATGCAAAAAATGAAAGAGTTGGGATAAAGGAAAGTTATTATAGTGGTTATGGTATTTCTGAAAATTACTACAGAATACTCCATGAGGAACCGTGGATAGAAGGAGACGAAGAAGGAATAAATACTACATACTATGAAGATTATCCTGAAAGACAGCCATATCCTAATTTAGATTTTAAGAAACGTATATGGACAGCTAGACTTTTACCTCCTGGCAATGATTTAGCATTAAAAGTAGAAATGCTTCAAAGATATTTAAACAGGAACCATGAATATAGAGAAGGGAATAGATCATATAATGGATTCTTATTTGTCGATAGTTTAGAAGATGTTTATAAATATGGATCTGTTGAAAGTCCTTTCAAGAAGCTTGCGGAAAACATTGGTATGGAATTAGAACTTGGAGACAAATCCTATGGATCCTATGTATATGCACTCAACTCAGATGAAAGAAAAGAAAGAATATTAAAAGAAATCCAAAAAAATTACGAAATATCTTTACTTTCGATTCATGGAAATTCAAATATTCAAGAAGTTGGTAATGGATCTTTAATTACAAGAGATGAAATTCATCCAGGTTCCTTATTTATTGACCTTGCGTCCTGTAGTAATGGAGACATTTCAAACGAAAATTATTTAGCTGGATACTATTTGTTTTCAGGAGAATCGCTTCTTGTTCGAGCGAATACCGTTGTTACTTTTTATATTAGCAATACATTTTTCAAAGATAATCCAGAGCCATATATTGATGGAGTACATAGAAGTCTTAAACGTGACTATTTTCCTCTTGCAGAAGGAGCAGACTTTGGGACTATATTTAAACGTGCTAATATGTCAGGATCGCAATTACTTTTAGGAGATCCAACTCTTACTCTACGCAATACTAGTAATTTAAAAACGCCAAAGATTGCTATAAAAACCGTAAAGATTAAAGATTTTTCCTTAAGTAAAGCAAAAGAGAAATACTCAGAACAACAATTAAAGTATCTTATTGATTTTGGAAACATTGAAATCAAAAACTCGGATGACAATGCGTTACGGTTAGCATTTGGAGGATACATAAGCCTTTCTCATGTATACAACGCAAATAACTTTCGTATAAAATATTTTGAAGAACTTGATATTGATCCTTACACAACAAAAAATATAAATCTTCAATTCTGGTACAAAAATTTAGGAGAAATCAATATTCTACCTAACGAAACATATTATGAAGAAAAGATATATAAAACAAATAATCCATCAATACCATATTATATAATGAGAATTGAAGTAAATACTATTGAATAGATGCACCCAATATTTCTCTTACTTCTTCTCTCATTATTTTCCAGTCAAAAGTTCTAAGTGCGTTCTGTAAGTCCAGCTAATAAATGGAAGAAATCGAACTGACATATATCAATATTGATAAGAAGGAGCTTGAACAAAAGCTTATTGCTTTAGGAGCCCAAAAAGTAGGCGATTATCACTATCGTCGGATCGTGTTTGATTATCCTGATTTCCAGCTCGACAAACAATCTTCATGGGTCCGTCTCCGTGACGAAGGAAATAAGGTGACGCTTGCTTTCAAACAGCGCCTCGGCGAGAGTGTCCGGGATAAACTTACCGGAGACGACGGCATGTATGAATGTGAGACTGTGGTCGAAGATTTTGATAAGACCAGAGAAATACTTCTCAAGATAGGGTTAATTGAGAAGATGTACCAAGAGAACAAGCGAACGCGATATGTGCTTGATGGAGTGGAATGCGATATCGATACATGGCCCTTGTTGGATCCTTACCTCGAAATTGAAGGACAAACCTGGGATGAAGTGCATGCGATTGCCAGAAAACTCGGTCTCAAACCCGAGGATGGCAAGAAGTTTTCAACAAACCAGATCTACCGTCTCAAAGGATTAGATGACAGAAACTATACCAAACTTACATTCACCGAACAAATTGAGCGTAGAGAGAATAGGTTCTAACTTCGTCCAGTGCCTCCAGCTAAATATACAGTGAGTAGCGAAGTAGGGGGATTTTTGGTAATATATTAGTAACCTGTATGGTCGGGCAGGTCTACACGATCGTTATAGTATAATAGTTGTATGGATAACAATAATACATGCATAAAGTGCAGCAAGGCTACGGAAGGTTACAAGTGTGACATTTGCGGCGCAGAGTCCACAGAGCATGATGCAGAACATGCATGCGGAGGAGAACACTGCATGCCCAAATGCGCTAACTGTAAGGAAGCGCAGGTGAAGTGTAGCTGCTAGTAGTCGCGTAGGCTTGCGTATCATCAACATAACATCGCTTCTTTGAGACGGTGTTATGTTTTTATATTGGTTCGGAAAATGGAAAGAGAGAAAAATAAGATACAAGAGAATACTCGGTAGGATTGACAGAATTGTGAGGAAATGTATAGTATGGAGTTCATGATAGAGAGAAAGATAGTAATCATTCTGGGGCTGATAATTCTGATTTTGATAATCGGATTCGTTGTTTTGGAGCAAGAAAAGGAAGAGGGAAGTGGAATTTCTCTTGAGGAAAAACAACTCATTGAAGCCTGGATTACAGAAAATGATTTAAATAGATACGGAGATATAAAAGACACGGTATATTCAGGTGGAACTCCGCTTTTTGATGGAAGAACCGGACAGAGTACAGATAGGTATGAGTACATTTTACGAAGATATTCTGATAGACCCTGGAATAAATAAAAAGGTCGAACAAGAAATATAAGCAATTAACACACAAAAACATGAAATACCTAATTGTTTCAATTGCAATTTTAGGATTAGTTGGGTTGGCAGTGGGGGTAGGAACCCAGGCAGCCGGCGAGGCAAGTGTTGCTGCAACAGTTACCGTACAGAATATTTCAGTTGGCGTAAGTGACGGAATCGTTGCATATGGAATATTGGCTGCGGGGGACAGCAAAGACACTCTTAGTCCTGCTGATCTCCAGACAGCTACCAACAATGGCAATGTAACCGAGACCCTCAATATCAGGGGTACGACCTCTTCCCCGGGTAGTTGGACATTGGCGGCTGTAGCTGCCGGCGCTACCGAGTATAGGCATGAATTCAGCACCAATGGTACATTTCCTGGAACTGATTTAACACTCGTGAATCAGACGCTGCAAGCAGGTGTTGCCGCAGGTGGTACCAAGACATTTGACTTGAAGATTACTACTCCACCTTCAGCCTCAGACTTTACTGTACAGACAGTAAATGTGACTGTTCAGGCAACGCTGTAATCATCCCAAGCATTCTTCATGAAGCTGCAACCGTTGGAGACGGGTTAAACCTCTAGCGGTTGCAGTGCTTGCGGTTTATACTAAAAGAGAGTAAATAATGTCAAAAACATTAAAAACTTTAATATTGGTATTCATTCTTGCTGGAATGGCGGCTTTTGTTCTGCCTGGCCAGATTTCCCAAAGCTTAGCTCAGCCAGAGCTTCGTGTTTTTGTACAACAGGAGCAGCCTTTGAAAGCTCCTCGTCCTTTGTATGTTCCAGGAGAGATAATTGTGAAATTTAAATCTGGGACAAGCGAAAGTTCAATAAAAGGGTTAGAACAAGCCCAGAGAGCTACAGAAACATATATTAGCCCATTTGCCGGATTTAGAGTTTTCAAGATTCCCCAAGGACAATCCGTACTCAATATGGTGGATATATTTCAAAATAATCCTCTTGTTGAATATGCAGAACCTAATTATTACGCCTATGCTTCTTTGGTTCCTAACGATCCTATCTACTGCCTGCAATGGCATTTGGACGACAGCATAGAATGGAATTCCGGAACTCAAACCTGCCAGACAGGAAGCAATCCTTTTGGAGGCATTCACATGGAACAGACATGGGATATAACTACTGGGAGTTCTTCAGTAATAGTTGCAGTTGTGGATACTGGCGTGGCTTTTGAAAATCATCCTGCCCCGGCTCACTGTCATATTGATACGTATCGGGCATTTGGGGGAAGTGGCAATTCCTGGTGGTGCGGACTGAATGACCCCAGCTTTGTGACTGAGCCAGGATACGGCAACGGATGGCGAGATTACCTCCAGCACTCATTTGATTTAACCGGAGCCACTGGAACCGTCACGTTTTCTTATCAATACCGCCACGATCTGGAAGTTTTTGCGGGGATTGCATATGATAAGGTATTTACTGAGATTTCAAGCGATGGAGGACTGAGTTGGACTATTTTAAGGACATATATAAAAGACAGCAGAGTACAGGGACAAGTTGGCTGGAAAGCAGATTCGTTTAACTTGACTGGTTATGTTGGGAGCGACGTTCTTATCAGATTTCGTGTGTTTACTGATGATACTGCCAGTGATGAAGACGGCGGCTTTAACAGCGACGGAGCATTTTTCGTTGATAATATTAGATTGACAGATGGTTCAGGCCAGCTTTTCTTTGATGATGTGGAGTCGGGAGCGCAAGCCTGGGAGACTACAGAATATATACAGGCGCCTGATTTAGCAAACACCAATTTTTGGGTGAACACCGGCGAAATTGCCAATAACAACATTGACGACGATAGCAACGGCTTTATTGATGATGTGAACGGCTGGGATTTTATCAATTCAGATGCCCATGCCAATGATGATAGAGGCCATGGAACTCATGTTGCGGGTACCATTGCCCAGTCAACCAATAATAACCTTGGGGTTGCAGGAGTGGCCTTCAACACTACTATCATGCCAATAAAAGTATTGGGTTCTGATGGGTCTGGTTCTTTTGTCCAGGTTGCAGACGGTATTAACTATGCTGTAGCTAATGGGGCAGATATTGTCAGCATAAGCCTGGGTGCACCAGTCGGATCTGCAGCTATAGAAAATGCAGTTGCAAATGCCTTCAACAGCGGGGTAACCGTAGTGGCTGCCTGCGGAAACAGCGACACCTCAGATTGTGATTTCCCCGCTGCCTATAATTCCTATGTTATTGCCGTGGGAGCAACTCAGTATAATGAGGCAAAGGCTCCATATTCGAGTTTTGGACCAAGCCTGGATGTTGTAGCTCCCGGAGGAAATACCGGAATCGACCAAAATGGAGATGGTTTTGCCGACGGAGTGCTACAGAATACATTCAGCAACACGCCAGTTGACTTTTCCTACTGGTTTTTCCAGGGAACTTCTATGGCAACTCCTCATGTTTCAGGGCTTGCCGCCTTGTTACTGGCAAAAAATTCAGGCCTTACACCAACCCAAATTAGAAACGCTATAGAATCTACGGCAGACGATTTGGGAACAACAGGCAGAGACAATACCTTTGGCTGGGGGCTAATTAATGCGAAAGATGCTTTAGACAGCATAGCAGCAGTGTCCATTACTTTAACGGATGGTTTAGTTGATTTTGGTATTTTACCTTTAAACACCACTCAAGATACTACTCCATCTGGAATAAATGATGTGCAGACCGTTCAGGTGACTACTGGACCCGCAGATTTGGATATAAGGAGCACTAATTTTTCAGATGGAAGTAATATTTGGTCTTTGAGCGCTTCTAACGGAACAGACCAGATGAAGTGGGAGTTTTCTAAAGATGGAACAGGCTGGACGACTTTTTCCTCAGCTAACACGCTATTTTCTCTTGATACAAGCGTGGCTCAGGACGATAGTCGTGACTTATACTTAAGATTGACCATGCCGACATCAACTTCTTCCAGCAATGAGCATGCCGGGACTGTTACAATTGTTGCTACCACCCCATAACTAATTAAGGTATAATTGAACACATGCAAAAAATCATTCTTCTACCTATCATAGTTTCATTGATTCTGCCCTCTCTGGTTTTTGCCGGAGTAGGTGTTGGAGTAAATCTTGGAAAAATAGAGATTGACGAGCCTCTAAAGCCCGGGGGGATTTATAACTTTCCATCCATCGGCGTGATTAACACCGGAGACGAAACAGGGGATTACGAGCTTGCGGTTACCTATCATCAGGATCAACCAGAGAAGAGACCAGCTGAAGAGTGGTTTACTTTCTCTCCTTCTTCTTTTCAGCTAGAGCCTGGTGAATCTCAAAGTGTAGTAGTACAGTTGGCTCTGCCTTTAAAGATGACACCCGGAGATTACTTTTCCTATCTGGAAGCTCATCCGGTTATTAAAGCTGGGCCTGGTACTACCATCGGGGTAGCAGCTGCCACCAAAACATATTTCACGGTAGCTCCCGCAAATATCTTTCAGGCAATAACCTATCGAATCTCGACCTTTGTTGTGAACAATGCGCCCTGGACGTATGTAGTTCTGGCAATGGTTGCAGGAGCCATTGTCATTGTGCTGTTTAAAAGATTCTTTGCTTTTCAGTTCGGCATCAAAAGAAAAGAGAATACGAGTAGTAACGATGAAAAGTACTAAAACAAAAACTTTTACTTTTCTTTTGGTACTTTCGCTCTTTACCGCCCTTTCTTTCTCTGGATTAACGGACAAAAAAGAGAATTATATCGTTCAGGCTTCCTTCTTTGACATTATTCGAGCTTTAGTTACTATTAATCCTTTGGAACTTGATGTTACGGCTCCAGCCGAAGCGGCAATCAATAAAGTTTTTAAGGTGGAGGCTGTTGCAACCAACAAAGGAGAGGATACAATTAAGAATGTAAAAGCTCAGATTTTCCTGCCCGAAGGATTAGTTCTCTTAAAAAGAGAATCGCCACAACAGATGGGTGTGATTCGCGGAAAGAGAGAAAAAAAGGTTTCTTGGTCGGTGAGAGGAGATAGCATAGGGTATTATATCATTTCGGTTTTAGTATCAGGAGAATTAAGAGGAGAGATTTTGAGTGCTGATGGAACCGCAAAGATTACACTGAAAGAAAAATCTTCGCCTCCGGGTCGTCCTTTCAATATATTTCAAAGGTTTTTTGATTTCTTCCAGGGACTATTTTAGATTTAACAAAGGAATACAAAAAGTCGTCACGCTGGTGCTTTTTTGATACCATACAATTATGTTCATAGATGAATTAGTAATACACGTTAAAGCAGGGAATGGTGGCAATGGAGTTGTCCGGTGGCGCCATGAAAAGAATAGGGAATATGGAGGACCTTCTGGAGGTGACGGTGGAAGAGGAGGAGATATATATGCTCTTGCTACACGTAACATTAACTTACTCTCAAAGTATAGAACTAAAAAGAAGTTTGAATCAGAGAGAGGATTTGATGGTAAAAGGAAAAGCCTGCATGGAGCTGATAGGAAGGATTTAGATATATTACTTCCAATTGGTTCAATTATTACCAATAAAACAACGGGCCAGGTTCTTCGTTTAGATAAAGAAGGGGAGCGAGTGCTGCTCTTAAAAGGAGGCAAAGGCGGATATGGGAACGAACACTTCAAGAGCTCTACTAACCAAAGACCAATGAAGGCTACTAACGGAAGACCTGGAGGGGAAGCTGACTTCTTATTTGAGGTAGAACTAATAGCTGATGTTGGATTAATAGGTCTTCCTAATGCAGGAAAAACTAGCTTACTGAATACTATAACTAAAGCTAAGGGAAAGATTGGGGATTATCCCTTTACGACAATAGAGCCTCATCTAGGAGAGTTCTATGGATATATTATCTCAGATATTCCTGGATTAATTGAGGGAGCAGCTAAAGGAAAAGGATTAGGACATAAGTTCCTGCGGCACATTAGAAGAACTACGATATTGGTACACTTAGTATCTTTAGAGAATGAAAACGTTGTTAAAACATATAAAACAATTAGAAAGGAATTAGAAGAGTTTGATAAAGAGCTACTGAACAAAAAAGAGATTGTACTATTAACTAAAACAGATGTTATTGAAGACAAAAAGAAACTTAATGAAATTGTTAAAGATATGAAAAAGATTGTTTCTGAGGTTGAGACAATATCTTTATATGATGATAACTCAGTAAAAGAGTTTTCAGACTTTTTAATTAAAGAACTGAAAAAATAAATTGACTTATTTAAAAAATACTATAAGATTTAGCTAGCATTCTTTATTGCAGAAAAACTACGAAGGGCTAGTAATGACCACCGATAGAAAAACAGAAGAACAGATTATCGGGCGAGAATTGGCATTACTAGTAATTTCTAGTAATCGCAACATTCGAAGAGTCTTAGATTCTAAGGCTTCTATAGATGAGCCACTTGGAAAGACAACGATTCTCCGAAAAGAACGTGATCAATGCCTTTTGGAAGCTGTAGGAGATACTGCGGAGATTAATAGACTTATTTCCTTTTTTGAAGAATCAAAAGGTATTGAGATCTTAGATAAGAATCGAAGCAGGCGCGTTACTGTTCCATTTCCAAAAAACTTATCTTAAATAGAGCGCTCAGTAGAACATCGTTTCACGGTGTTCTTTTTACTTAAAAGATATATTCTGATAATATATATTTATGGAATCTATTAAAACAGATACAACTATAAAAGAGTATCAGGCCTTTATTCAAAAAGTATACGGCCTTCCCAATGACAGGTACTTTGATACATGGGATATGTTAAACAACTTAGGGCGCTTTGCTATGAGAGGAATGAAAGGCATTCGTAAAAACGACAAAGAAAAGGCAACAAACAACTTTATCATTGCTTTAAGCTGGTTTATGTCAATAATGAATCAGCTCCATATTGATATAGAACAGGAAACCTGGGAGAGATTCCCTTTTTTCTGCTCTTACTGTGCGTCCTATCCATGCTCATGTAAGGAAAACAAAGTAAAAGAGCGCCAGAAGGTTGTAATTGATGATACAAAGCGCACTAAAACCTTACAGGAGTCCCAGGATATGTTTCAAGGACTCTATCCCAAAGAAGACAGAACTTTGGAGCATGCAGGTATTCATTTATCTGAGGAGTTGGGTGAGTTCTCAGAGGCGATACTTACATTCAGAGGAAACCATAACGATACTGACTTTGAAAAAATTACTAGGGAAGCAGCTGATGTAATATCCTGCTTTATTGGAGTATTCAATTCACTTAATGTTAATTTGGCAGAAGAACTCTCCCAACAATTCTCCAACAACTGCCACATCTGCCATGATATACCATGCACATGTAACTTTACCTTTATAACGGAGTTTAAGTCTTAATTTATAAATATGATACCCATTAACTTATTTAATCAGCTACTGGCGCTTGCAACTATTGGAATGCAGGTTGCTATTGTAGTGTTACTTCTTTCAATAGTTACTTATTCTAAAATAGGGTATGCAAAGGCATTAGTTGATATAGTTGGCAAAAACGCTATTGCATTAGCCGGTTTAGTTGCACTTGCGGCCACCGTTGGAAGTTTAATCTACTCTGAGGTTGCGCAGTTTGAACCATGTAATCTATGCTGGTACCAGCGCATGTTCATATATCCTCAGGTTATTCTTTTGGGTATTGCTTTATTCAAGAAAGATAGTAGAATAGTAGATTATATCTTAGGACTTTCTATTGTAGGAGGAGTTATTGCCGCATACCATTATTTCATTCAAATAACACAAACTGCGGGAACCCTATGTTCAGCTCTAGAAGGTTCCACTTCTTGCATAACTATATTCTTTATGGAGTATGGATATATCACAATTCCTTTTATGTCCCTTGTAACCTTATCCCTTATTATCGTGATTATGATAGCTCAAAAGATTAGAAAAACAATATAATGAAGCGTAAAAGCTACACAATTCTCTTAATTGCAATTATTGGAATAAGCACCATTGGTTTTCTTGGTGTTGGCCTTATGGATCATAATGGCTCTCAACTCTGTCCATTTTCAAGTACAACTTGTCCTCCAGTAAACAATGCTTTTTTTGTAGCACTCCATCATATCTCAGGACTAGCAGGTCTTAACGAGATAAATATAAGTGCAGTTGGAGTGCTTTCCGTATTACTGCTCTTACTTGTTGTTTTCATAAAAACTAAAGAACCAACAATACAACCATTACGTCTGAAACGATCTCAAATAAGTAAACAAATAGTAACCACTTACATTAAACAACTTTTGTTCTGGCTCGCGCTTAATAATAAACGAGATCCACACCTATTAGCCTTTGTGCGAAGTGAAACCTGATTCTTTCAGGATTCTTTGAGTGATTATTCACTACGCACTTCTTAATATATAAGAGGTGCGTTTTAAAAATAAAACAATGAAACAAATTGCAATTTATATAGCTATAATATTATTCCTTGTAGGGATAGTATGGTTAGCAGTAACAGACAAAGACAACAGTATATCTGCCTATTCACTAGGCATGTTAACGGCGCAAGAACAGAGTTTCGACTTTGGAGTAATCCAAATGGAAGGTGGAAATGTTATTCATCAATTTGAACTGAAAAATGAGAGTGAGGATTCAGTAACAATTGAAAAGGTCTTTACCTCTTGCATGTGCACAACAGCCAAAGTCCACGATAATAATGGAGATGAACACGGTATCTTTGGTATGCATGGTGTACAACGAACAAACATTAAAGTTGGAGTAGGGGAGTCGGTAATGATAGAAGCCATATTTGATCCTGCAGCTCATGGACCTGCAGGAGTTGGACTGGCTCAGCGTTCAATATATCTTGAAACGAACTCAGCTGCATCTCCTAAGATAGAGCTACGGTTTGAAGCAGTAGTAACACGATAATTCTATGGATATTATTTTTTCTGCATCAATCATTGCAGCCTTTATAGCCGGTATGGTGGCCCTCTTTGCCCCATGCTGCATTACCGTACTTCTGCCTTCATACCTTGCCTCGACCTTTAGGGAACGACGCAACATAGTAAAGATGACCTTTGTCTTCTTTGCTGGTATCTCACTTGTTCTAGTGCCTATTGGATTGGGAGCTGCTGGCTTAGCTCAACTCTTTCGTAGCTTTCACTCAGAACTGTACATTGCAGGAGGACTATTAATGGTGGCTCTTGCTGTAATGGCGGTATTGGGAAAAGGATTCTCGATTATTCCAATGCCTAAAAGAGCAAATACATCAGGACAACCTGTGGGCGTCAAATCAGTATTTACGCTTGGCGTGTTTTCTGGAGCCGCCACTTCTTGTTGCGCCCCCGTGTTAGCTGGAGTTGTAACATTGGCTGTAATTTCAGGAGCCTTTTGGAAAGGACTAATAGTTACATTTGCCTATGTCTTTGGTATGGTATTTCCTTTGTTTATCTCAGCGTGGCTGTATGACAAGTTTAAGCTTCAGGAGTCTAAACTGATTCAGGGAAAGAACTTTAACTTTTCTTTTATGGGAAAAGAATTATCTGTACACTCTACAAATCTTATCGCGGGAGCAATCTTCCTTTTCATGGGAGGAATTCTCCTGTTCCTGGGAATAACTGGGGAAGCATTCTTTGCACCAGAATCACAGATTGCCATGGGTGAGTCATTAAACCTATGGTCAGGCTCACTTCTAAACAAGCTTATGGAAATTCCTGATGTTATATGGGGTGGCCTAATCATTGCAGCATTCGCATTCTTTCTTTACTCAGTAAGAAAAACAAAATAATGAATTACGAAAAAATGTGGCCATGGGTAGCTGGAGCCCTACTCTTGCTCCTTATAGTTTCTCCAACACGCCCCAATCCACCAAATACAACGTATGAAGAGTTAGCAAAAGAGGTGATAATATCTGAAGGATTTACACTGCCTGTTCAATGGGGAGACTTGGGAAAGCAGATGGTTGAATCAGGCGTCATTGACGAAGAGAAGTTCATAAAACTTTATGAACAAAGAGGCGGTATGACAGAAGAGATGAAACAGCTTCTTTTAGGAGGATACAAAGGAAATCTTGTAATGAATAAAGAAAACTCTGGTTTTATACTCAATCTTTTATGGGCATTTGGTTTGAGTAATCAGAATAGAATTCTTACAGAAGGTACTATGGCAGACCCTAAATATGGCGGATCAGATAGATTCGCCTCTACAGGCGGCTGGAGACTGGCAATAGGGGATACTATGGAGCACTACAGTGCGCATATCTTTATATCTCTAACGACAGAACAACAAGAACTTGTAGAGCGCGTTTCCAAGAACATATACCGGCCATGTTGCGGCAACTCAACTTACTTTCCTGACTGCAATCACGGAATGGCAATGCTTGGACTCTTAGAACTCATGGCATCTCAAGGAGTAGGGGAGGATGAAATGTACTCAGTAGCGCTTCAGGTAAACTCCTACTGGTTTCCCGACACATATCTCGCAATTGCCAAATACTTTGCGCTGCGAGGTGTCTCATGGAAACAAGTTAACGCAAAAGAAGTGCTGGGATCTCTCTACTCAAGTGCCACTGGATACCAACAGATTTTAGCTGAAATTGAGCCACCAAAGAACCAAGGCGGGGGCTGTGGAGTATAAGTCTTGACAGATACCCCTAGGGGGTATATGATACAATGGATTTATGAAAAGTACTCAAAAGAAAGCTGCTCATCGGTCGAAATTCATATTAAACATTATTCAATACCATGAACAATCTTAACATTACAAAGACAGGTAATGTGGTTGGAATTCTTTCAACAGTCTTCTTTCTATTTTGTATGGCTTGGGGACTTATCCTTACGGCACCAGAATTAAAGGAGCTACATCTTAACATCCTTCGTATTGTATATCCTGGATTTTCCATGAGTATTATCGGAGCTACAGCTGGTATAGTTGCATCATTCATTTATGGATGGTTATTTGGAGCTCTCTTTGCATGGCTCTGCAACAAAATCTGCATTGAAGAAGAAAATAAATAGAAAGTCAAGAAGAAAATTCATTAATTAAAGGCAAGAAGATATGGTCTTTGGACTATTTGAAAAACACTGCCCAGTATGTGGCATGGAAGTTAACAAAGAAGATGCTATACTGCGCTTTGATAAATACCTCTGTTCGGAAGAATGTGCGGAGGGGTGGCGAAAGAAATTAGCTCAAGAAGAATCCAAAGCTGCAAAAAGTGGGAACTGCTGCGGCTAATAAACCATACTAAAGAAATATGCAATATGCATGGTTCTTATGGAGTATACTCCTACTTATTGTTTGGTTAGGTGTGTATATCTCCATAGGAAATAAAATTGGTAGAAAAGAAATGCTGGTCGTGAGCTTTTGGACATCACTCCTAGGATTTAGCGAACCACTCTTTATTCCTATATACTGGAATCCTCCCTCCGTGTTTGACCTAGCTCAGAAAACCGGATTTGATATTGAAAGCTTTATCTTTGCATTTGCTATTGGAGGATTGACCGTCATGATCTATGAAAGTATATTTCGTATAAAACACGAGAGGATTTCACAGACCGAGAGACATCATGTTCATCATAAATTTCACCTATTGGCCCTTCTCTCAGGACCAATTATATTTGTGGCACTTCTCATGTCTACGAACCTTAACCCCATCTATTCTGCTATTATAGCCTTGATTGGAGGAGGTCTATTTACATGGTACTGCCGTCCAGATCTTAAAAAGAAAATGATTACTTCAGCATTCCTATTTCTTGGTATCTATTTCCTATATTTCCTAACTCTTATAACTGCTTTCCCTAGTTATGTTGAAAAGGTTTGGAATTTTTCTACAATATCAGGGATTTTGATTCTCGGCATTCCCTTAGAAGAACTAATCTTTGCATTTGCCTTAGGCTTTCTATGGTCAAGCGTGTATGAACATATAAAATGGTATAAAATAAAAAGAGTATGAAAAAATCCTTAAAAAAACGTATTTCAAATAGGCTGCGCATCCTTGAAGGACAGATTCGTGGTCTGCAGCGCATGGTAGAGGAAGAAAAGTACTGCATGGATATCCTACACCAGACAGCGGCAACTAAAGAAGCATTATCTGGTGTGGAGGATTTGCTTTTGGAAAATCATCTTTCAACGCACGTTGTAGAACAAATGAAGTCAAAGAATACAAGGAAGGCGATAAAAGAAATGCTTGAGGTATATAAATTATCCAAAAAGAAATAATATGGCTCACTTATACTCATGCCCAATGCATCCTGAGATACAAGAAGAACATCCTGGAATGTGTTCTATATGTGGAATGAAACTCCATGAAGGAAAAGCAGGAGAATCTCATAAAAAACATGAAGGACATAACACAGATATCTTCCTAAGGAAGTTCTGGGTCAGCTTAATACTATCTATACCAGTTGTTCTATACTCTCAACTTCCTCAGGTACTTTTGGGTTGGTCACCTCCTTCTTTCTTGGGATCTGAATACATACCAGCTCTTCTTGGTTCTATTGTATTCTTTTATGGAGGCTGGATCTTTCTTGCTTCGGCTTTCCGTGAATTAAAAGCAAAGGCGCCTGGCATGATGACTTTAATATCTCTTGCCATTATTACCGCCTACACATACAGCATATTTGTTGTAATAACAGGCGGAGCCCACACCTTATTCTGGGAGCTTACTACCTTAATTGCAGTAATGCTCTTGGGACACTGGATTGAGATGCGTGCTGTTCAAGGAGCCCAAGGTGCGCTTAAGGCACTCTCAAAACTTCTTCCTGATACAGCTGAACTTATTAATGGAAAGAAAGTCTCTTTGAATGAGCTCAAAGAGGGAGATATAATTTTTATACGTCCTGGAGGACGTCTGCCAGCTGACGGAATCGTCACAGAAGGAAACTCTGATGTAGACGAATCCATGATTACGGGAGAGTCAAAACCAGTTACGAAAAAAGTAAAGAATGAAGTTATTGCAGGAACCATAAATGGAAATGGTTCTTTGAAAGTTAAAGTCTCAAAAGTAGGGGAAGATACATTTCTTTCTGGTATTATGCGCCTTGTAAAGGAAGCTCAGGCATCCAAATCTAAACTGCAAGTACTATCAGATAGGGCAGCTTACTGGCTTACTATTGTCGCTATTGCTACGGGATCTTCAACCTTTTTAGTATGGATATTAGTAGATGCTGAGTTCAGCTTTGCTTTGGAACGCTTGGTGGCAGTACTCGTAATTGCCTGTCCGCATGCGCTGGGTCTCGCTATTCCTTTGGTAGCCTCAATATCAACTACGAAAGCTGCGCAGAATGGATTCCTTGTAAGGGAGCGCATGGCCCTGGAATCTGCCAGAAACATTGATATGGTTCTCTTTGACAAGACAGGGACGTTAACCAAGGGAGAGTATGGTATCACCAACATATGGAGTATTGGAGTAACTGACAAAGAACTGCTTCAGTTAGCAGCCTCTGTTGACTCTCACTCAGAACACTTTATCTCTCGCGCCATTACAAAAAGAGCAAAGGATGAAGGAATACAACTTTTTTCTATAGAAAACTTTATTCGTATGCCAGGCAAGGGAGTTAAAGGAACTATTCAAGGAAAAGAAGTGCGTGTTGGGGGAGCTGCAATCTTGGAAGGGAATGCTTCTGTGCCAGACAATGTGCAAGTTGAGATTACAAGAGAAAACACATTAGGCAAGACTATTATTTATGTAGTAGAAGATAATAAAATCATTGGAGCCTTTGCATTAATAGACCTTATTCGAGAAGAATCTCGTGAAGCTATACAAAATATTAAAGATATGGGTCTAAAAGTAGGAATGATTACCGGAGATTCAGATAAGGTTGCCTCCTGGGTAGCAAAGGAACTCAACATAACAGAATACTTTGCACGGGTTCTTCCAGAGGAGAAATCTGATAAAGTAAAACTCTTCCAGCAGAAAGGAAGGAAAGTAGCTATGGTAGGGGATGGAATTAATGATGCCCCGGCTTTGGTACAGGCAGATCTTGGAATTGCTATTGGGGCTGGAACAAACGTCGCCATTGAGTCAGCCGGTATTATCTTAATGCAAGACGACCCCAGAGATATTACAAAGATAATTAAACTCTCTCGCCTCACATATACTAAAATGATTCAGAATCTGTTCTGGGCTGCAGGTTACAATGTTCTGGCAATACCAATAGCTGCGGGAGTCTTGGCATCTCAAGGAATTCTTCTACAACCTGCGGTAGCCGCAGTCTTTATGTCTGTAAGTACAATAATTGTTGCCGCAAACGCGATGCTCTTACGAAATAAAAAACTCTCCTAACACCTCTTGACATAGAATAGCTCCTCTGCTATCATATTTACGGTTGGGTTGCATTATGCGTCGATAGCTTAGTGGTAAAAGCGCTGTCCTTGAGCGGACAGAGATCGTTGTGTTCGAATCCCTCCGGCGCTCCAACCCAAACAACACTTTGGAACGTGGGGACCGATGGTCTGAATATAAGACGCCGGGGAGGGGGGTTTCAATGACCCTAGTGCCCCCGGAGAAGTAGGTTCGAATCCTACAGTCCCCACAACCCAAACAGCACCTTTGAAGGTTACATAGCGAAGTCAATAGAGGATTTTTCTCTGTTGTGAGCACACAGTTCACCTCCGCGCCAACCTTTCCAAAGCCCCATTAATTTGCGGGCTCTTGTTTTATCTAAATTATTCTTACTGTATTCTCCTTGTGTACTCTCCAACCTCTGTATTCACTTCTACAATATCTCCTGTATCTACGAATAGTGGAACGTTAATTGTAGCTCCAGTCTCAAGAGTTACGGTCTTTGTACCTCCTTGTGCTCTATCTCCCTTAACTCCGGGAGGAGCTTGGGTAACTTTAAGTTGTATCTTAATTGGCAGAGAAACATTAATTACCTTATCTTGAAATACTAGACCCTCCACAACTTCATTCTCTTTTAAGAATTGATTCACATCTCCGATTTGTTCTTCTGTTAATTCAAAACGATCTGAAGGATTATCTATATGTGAGAATATAAACTTTCCTTTATTTGCATAAATAAATCTTGCTTGGAATCTTTTAATCTCAGCTTCCTCTACCTCTTCTCCTGCATGAAATGTTCTTTGAAGGATATTGCCATTCTCAAGATTTCTCATTCTTGTTTGGGTAACTGAACTTCCTCTTCCCTTAAACATAGAAGAGCTCTCAAATATCTCATAAGGACTGCCTTCAAAGATAATCTGAGTACCTTTTTTTAATTCTGTATGGGATAACATCTTATTTTAATAGTTCTGCGTATCCTCGCATAAAGTCTTCACCTGACATCACTTTTTTACCCTCTATTTGTACTTCATCTACTACAAGAAGTCCATCTTTTGCATTTATGTAGAATACTCCTTTTTTCTTAGTATTACTTGATACATGAGCCTTTATAATCTTTATCCTTACTAATCTATCCTCTTTATCTTTTACAAAGTAATAAACCGAAGGCCATTTGGCATATGCACGAATCTGCCTTTCAATATACTGAGCCGTATTATTAAAATCAATAAGACCATCTTTCTTTTGTATCATTTTAGTAAATGTAGCATTTTTATCATCCTGAGGTATGGGTTCAATAGCATTATTCATCCAATCTACAATTGTTTGAGATAATAGTTTACCTCCCAATACTGCCAATTCCTTAGTTAACTCTGGCGTAGTAATAGAACTTATATCTTTTTCATATATCTCTTGATATAAAATAGGACCATGATCCATTTTCTCATCTAAAAGAATTATACTTACTCCTGTTTCTTTGTCTCCATTTAAAATTGCAGTATGGATAGGGGATGGACCACGATACTTTGGCAAGAGTGAGGGATGTACATTCAATACTCCCTTTGCTGGAATATTTAAAAAAGCCTTTGGTAGAATATTTCCATAGGCTGCTACCACAAATAAGTCAGCCTGAAGTTTTTCTTTCATATTACTGTAAAGTCCATCTAACTGAAGTAGGGGAATACTATTCTTTTTTGCAAAAAGCTTTAGAGGCGGCGCAGTAAGCTTTTGCTTTCTACCAACTGGTTTGTCTTCTGTAGTAACTACCAAAGAGGGCTTTAATCCCTGCTTTAAGAGTTGTTTTAAGACAATGACACTAAACTCAGGAGTTCCAAAGAAAATAAACTTCATTTTACCATCTTGTATTCAATTTCCTTTTCGTCCCCCGCAAACTCCAGCCATTCACCATTGTCAGCTATAACAAACCATTTGTTCTTGGTCTTTGAAAATATCATTGGTTTTCCATCATAAAAAGCTTTCTTCTCTATCTTCTTTGGTTTTAATCTGTCTAACTCCAGCCATCTCTTAAATACAGTTTCTATTCCATAATCTAAATCTCGTGATAACGCCCAAGCAGATACTGTATCAATTGCTGTTTTTGCTTTTTCTGTAGAGCCCGCCAGTTCAATTAAATCTTTAGCCGGTCTTGTATAGCGAGAATAAATAATCTTTTTTTGTTTTGCACTTTGCTTAAGTTCGCGCAATCCCAATCCTTTTGTTTTAAAAAAGTGAGTTATTATATTCCTTATTTCTGTTTTCTCTCGCAATTCTTCATATGACTTAATCTTTTTCCTTTTTATATATTCTTCTATTTTTTCAGAAATAGCCTTTCCAATACCTGTAATATTAAGCAATCCCTTTATTCCCTGCTTTTTATATATATCAGTTACATCTAGATTAAGAGCTTGCAGGGAATTAGCAGCTTTTCTGTATGCTCTTGGTTTAAATGGGATGCCATCACTATTTATCTCCAAAAGATCAGCCATCTCGTTAAAAATACGAGATAAAGCCTGATTTGTCTTTATTTTTATATCTAATTTCTTCTTTGCCATTGTATCTTTAATACTACTTAAAATCGTGATAGTATTCAACAATAATGCATATACATTTTATTGGAATAGGAGGGATTGGAGTTTCCGCTTTAGCTAAATACTACATTTTAAAAGGAAATACTATTTCTGGAAGTGACGGTGTGGAATCTGAAATTACCAAAGCAATAGAGAAACTGGGAGCTAAAGTATTCATAGGAGAGCATAAAGCTAAGAATATTCCTGAGAATACAGAACTTGTAATATATAGTCCTGCTGTAAATCAAGATAATCCTGAGTATGTAAGAGCAGGGGAGTTAAATATAAGACTTCTTTCATATCCACAAGCTCTAGGCCAGCTAACAAAAACTCATTATACGGTTGCTGTATCTGGCACCCATGGAAAGTCTACCACTTCTTCCATGATTGGCTTAATGTTAACTACAGCTGGGCTAGACCCTACTGTTATTGTTGGAACAAAGTTAAAAGAGTTTGATAACTCAAACTGTAGGGTAGGAAAAGGGGAATTTGAAGGAAAACCTCTGCTTGTTATTGAGGCTGACGAACACTTTGCATCTTTTTTAAACTATACTCCAGACATTATTGTTCTTACTTCTCTGGAGGCTGATCACTTAGACTTTTATGACGACTTAGATCATCTAAAGGAAACATTTAAGAAGTATGTATCTCAATTAAAAGAAGGTGGAAGTCTTGTAGTGAATAAGGATGACAAGAATCTTATTGATATAATCAAGGATTCAGATAATGTTGTCTGGTATTCACTTTTGCAAAAAGAAGCTGCGAGTATAAAAGAAGTAATGCAGATACCAGGAGACCATAATGTATCAAATGCTTTATCTGCTCTAGAAGTTGGAAGACTTCTAAAAGTACCAGATGAAAAGATAATACGGGGACTTTCTGTCTTTCAAGGAACATGGAGAAGATTTGAGGTTATTGCAATGCAAAACTACACCTTAGTTTCAGATTACGCACATCATCCTACTGAGATAAAAGTAACTATTGAGGGAGCAAGGGAGAAATGGCCCGATGAAAAGATAATACTCGTATTTCAGCCTCATCAGTATCAGAGAACAAAAGCCTTGTATGATGACTTTGTTAATGTACTCTCTAAAATTCATGTAAATACATTAATTATTCCAGACATTTATGACGTACCTGGCAGAGAAGATACGGGAACTGGTGTATCTGGTAAAACCTTGAGTGAAGATATTAAAGAAAAAACCTCTAATATGGAAGTGCTCCATATTCCTGACATGAAAGATATTCCTGCCTATCTTACAAAAACAATTCAGGGAGGAGAAATTGTTATTATTATGGGAGCTGGAAGTATTTATAACCTTACTTTGGAGCTTACTGGAAAACTACGTTGACATAGTATCTATTGTAGGGGAAGATATAGATAGAAAATCAAGGTCGATATTTTAGCTATAATGCAGATGTAACACAATGACACTTCTCGTTATTATTATCATTATTGCCGTGGCAGCGGGCGTTGTCTGGTATTTCGCTACAAGACAACAAGGAGGACCAAAAGGACCATCAGAACCTCCACAGGGACCTCCACAACCAAAGGAGCCAGCAGAGAGGCCAGAGGAACCTAAGAGTGCACCTATGCCTCCTCCTGTAACTCCTCCTACGCCACCGCCTTCACCAACCCCGCCTACTATGCCTGGGAATCAAGATCGTCCTAGTATGTAAAGGAAACCGCCCCCACTGGGGGCGGATTTCATAATATCATAGATGAATATTACAAAACTAAAAATTGGCTTGGTTGCCTTTCATTCTTTTGCAGAACCCGGAGGTGTAAAGCACCACGTTCAGGGATTGGCACAGGAGTTTAAAAAACTCGGTATCGAAACAAAGATTATAGTTCCAAGACGCTCATGGTTTGAACATTACGGACCTGATGTTATCTTACTTGGAACCTCATTTTCCGTACCCTTTAATGCAAGCAAAGGGGACGTGGTAGTAAACTTCAATCCAATAGCACTAAGAAAAACTCTTGAAAGGGAGAAGTTTGACATCCTTCACTTCCATAACTTTGGGTTTCCATCGGTTCTTGAAATACTCTCCTTTTCAAAGGCAACACATATCTTAACCTTTCATGCGGATTTAGAAGATTCTGAACTGATAAGGAATTTCCCTGCCTTCTCCTACTTCTTTCCAAAACTTGTTGAGTGGAGGGTAGAGGGAGTTATTGGAGTATCTGAGAGGAATCTAGAACTATTCAAAGACTATAAGGGACTTAAGCGTGTCATTCCAAATGGAGTAGACCTTGAACACTTTAATCCAAACAATAAGCCTTTTGGGAACTTTAAAGATAACAAACTCAATATCTTGTTCGTTGGAAGATTAGAGGAAAGAAAAGGACTCATCTATCTTCTGCGGGCATTTGAGTTGTTGAAATGGAATAATCCTAATATCCGTCTACTAATCATAGGAAAGGGAGAATTGAGAAGTGAAGCGGGAGCCTTTGTCAGATCTCGTAATCTCAAGGATGTCCACTTTCTAGGTGAAAAGACAGGAGAGGAACTTGCAAGATGGTATGCAACCTCCGACATTTTCTGCAGCCCTGCCACACACGCTGAATCCTTTGGTATTGTGCTCTTGGAAGCTATGGCAACAGGACTGCCGGTGGTTGGCTTTGCCAATAAAGGATATGCCTTGTTTATGCAAAACAAAAAAGGAAAGGACTTCTTTGCGTCTCCAAAAGACGTAGAAGGTTTAGCAAAACACCTACAGACCTTCATCTCTGATCCAAATCTTAGAAAGGAGATGGGTGAATGGGGGATTGAAGCGGCAAAAAGATATGGATGGGATATTGTGGGAAAGGAAGTATTAGATTTCTACCAAGAAGTACTCAATCTACCTAAAAGACCATAATGTCATACGCAAAACTCCGACACCAAATATCTCTAGGATTATGGCGTGCCATATGGAGTCCGGGAAGATGGTTCTTTAACTACTTTGCACATCTTAGAGTAATAGGAGAAGAAAACATAAAAGGATTAGAAGGTCCGCTCATTGTTGCCGCCAATCATTTTCATACCTTAGACGCTTTTGTTATTGGAGCTACTATTCCAAAGTACTCTAAACTCACCCCTATAAGATACGGTATTTGGCACAAGTACTACTGGCACTTTTTAAACTTTCCCTTTGCCTGGATACTCGGCTCATTTGAGATACGTAGAGGAAAAGGACTGGAACATGCTCTTAAAAAACCAATTCAGCTTTTGGAAGAGGGTAGAGTTGTAGGCATCTTTCCAGAAGGAAATAGACACCAATCCGGCCCCCTTAAAAAAGGAAGGAGGGGGGCCGCATATATGGCCATAAAAACAAATACGGCTGTTCTTCCTGTTTACATTGATGGCAACTATCAGATGAGCTATCTAGAACTCCTCTTAAGAAAACGTAAGATACAAGTCACTATTGGAAAACCGTTCTTAGTAACTAATAAAAAGATTGATGAGAAAACTCTAAATAAGAGTGCAGATATGGTAATGGAGAAAATACGAGAATTAAAACCTAAAAAGTAATGTCCTTAAACTTGCCAAATTGTTTTTTAAGAAATACTTCAATACCTGATATTATATACTGATTTTTACGTGGAAAAAACTATCTAATTATGCTATACTGATTTAATTATGGAACGAATTCTTGTAACAGAAACTCTTAAAAAAGTAGGAAAGAAAGTAACCGTGGCAGGATGGGTTGCAAACAAACGAGATCACGGCAAAATTACCTTTATTGACCTGAGAGACTCAAGTGGAGTTCTACAGGTTGTTTTTACTTCAGACCTACAAAAGAAAGCTGCAGACCTAAAGTCAGAATGGGTTATTGAGATTACAGGAGAAGTAAAAGAGCGTCCTGAGTCTATGCGCAATACAGAACTGGAGACAGGTTCTGTTGAATTGCAGGCCAAAGAAGTAAAAGTATTATCCAAAGCTAAAACTCCTCCTTTTGCACTAGAGACAGATGGATATGAGGTAGACGAAGAAAAGCGCCTAAAACATAGGTATGTAGACTTAAGAAGGCCTCGTTTACAACGTAACCTTAGAATACGTCATAAGGTACTGCACTTTATGCGAAACTACCTGAGCAAAGAAGATTTTGTAGAGGTTGAGACTCCTATTCTTACAAAGTCCACACCAGAAGGCGCACGAGACTTTATTGTTCCCGCTCGTCTGCAACCCGGGAAGTTCTTTGCCCTGCCCCAAAGTCCTCAGCAATACAAACAACTCCTCATGGTAGGGGGGTTGGAAAAATACTTTCAGATTGTTAGATGTTTGCGCGATGAAGACCCAAGAGGCGACAGACAGGCAGAATTCACCCAACTAGATATTGAGATGTCTTTTGTAGAACAAGAAGATGTCTTAGATCTCCTAGAAAAACTCTATATTACATTAGTCAAAGAACTGTTTCCTGAAAAAAAGATACAGAAAACTCCATTTCCAAGATTAAACTATGCAGACGCCATAAAGAAATATAAATCAGACAAACCCGATCTCAGAAAAGATACAGAGAATCCCAATGAACTGGCCTTTGCGTGGATAGTTAACTTTCCCATGTTTGAAAAGTCAGAAGGAAAGGGAAAATGGAATGCCAAACACCATCCATTTACAAAACCTCAGATTAAGAACGCAAAAGAAATAACAAAAAAGAATATTGGGGATATCTTAGCCTTCCAGTATGATCTTGTCTTAAATGGAAACGAGATTGCCGGAGGCAGTATTAGAACACATGAACCTGAGATTTTAGAGAAGGTCTTTGAGGTATTGGGACATACAAAGAAAGAAATAAAAGAGAAATTCGGTCATCTATTTGAGGCCTTTGAGTACGGCGTTCCTCCGCATGGAGGCATAGCTTCAGGATTAGACAGACTTTTGGCAGTCCTACTTAATGAACCAAATATCAGAGAAGTCATGGCCTTTCCTAAAACCGGGGATAACAGGGACTTAATGATGGATGCTCCATCTGATGTTTCAAAAGAGCAGTTGGAAGAGCTGGGTTTAAAGATTGTAAAAAAGAAGAAATGAATAAGAATATAAAGGTATTTCTCTTAGCTCTCATATTCAGCCTGCCATTCTTTGTAGGGCTGAATTTTCTTGCACAGCAAATAGAAGAGCTTGCATTCTGGAATGAGATTATAAATAATCCTGAGATTATAGCCGCTCAAGTACTTCAACGTCAGCTAGAAGAAGCAGTGCATGCAGAACGTCCAATTCTCTTAAGTTCTGCCTTAAAACCAGAGCTCACTGTGCGTTCTGCCTTATCAATGAATGTGAACGAAGAGGGAATAATGAAGATTCTCTTTACGCAACAACCAGACAAACCTCTTGCCATAGCATCTCTTTCAAAATTAATGACAGCTCTGGTAATTCTAAAGCAGTACCCCTTAAACAAGGAAGTTTATATAACTCAAGAATTTATAGATACTGAAGAGAACTTTGGAAAGCTAAAGGAGGGAGATATATTTGAGGTACAAGACCTTTTATATCCACTCTTAATGGAATCTAGCAATGACGCCGCTGTGGCTTTGGCAAGTGTAGTGGGAGAAGCTGCATTTGTAGACTTAATGAACTTGGAAGCTAAAAATCTTGGACTCTTTAACACCTTATTTATTGATGCAGCGGGATTAGACCCAGATTTTCCAGAAACCAGTCTTAATCTTTCTACTTCAAGAGATTTAACAAAACTCATTAAGTACATTATTACTACATATCCTCAGATATTTGATATTCTTGGACTTGAAGAATTCAAATTATATGACGCTAGAGCCAGATTTCATCATACCCTTATAAATACCAATGAACTATTGGAAAATAACGACTGGCCAACGAATGTAATTGGAGGAAAAACCGGATGGACACCGGAAGCCAAGGGAGCCCTCATTCTTGTCTTGGAATCCCCAAAGGATAAAGGATACTTAATTAACATAGTATTGGGTAGCAACGACCGCTTTGGAGATATGCGTGAGATGGTCGAGTGGGTATATACATCATTTCGCTGGTAATCATGGATTCATTACCCGAACTTTCTTTTGCTATTATCAAGATTGCTTTTTGGGGGGCAGCCGCTTTTGTTATAGGCTTTCTCCTCACGCCAACTTTAACTGGATTTCTATATAAACACCGACTCTGGCGAAAGTCAGTAAGAACAAAGGCACTTGGAGGAGGAGGTACACCTTTCTTTCAAAAGTTTCATGGGGAAGACGAAATAAAGACCCCAAGATTTGGAGGACTTCTCATCTGGATTATTCCTCCATTACTTGCTCTTATTGGAATTTTAATAGGTTCTCTTGGATGGGAAAAGTTAAACTTTGTAAGCCGTTCCCAGACCTGGCTGCCTTTAGCTACTCTGATTGCCGCTTCCGCCGTTGGACTTGCAGATGATATTCTTCAGGTGATTGAAAAACCAGTGAACATGACAAAGGGATTATGGGACAGACTTACCAAATACGCTGGAGGTGGATTAAGCTTACAGCATAGATTTATCTTAATGGGAACAATCGGTCTGGTTGGTGCATGGTGGTTCTTTGCAAAACTAGGATGGTCTACAATTCATGTTCCTGGAATGGGGGACTTCTCCATTGGAATCTGGTATATTCCTTTCTTTCTTTTAGTTATGCTCGCAACCTATTCTGGAGGAGTTATTGACGGTCTGGATGGATTATCCGGAGGAGTACTTGCATCTAGCTTTTCGGCATATGCGGCCATTGCGTTTATTCAGGGACAGGTGGATTTAGCTGCGTTCTCTGTTATCATTGTTGGGGCCTTACTGGCCTTTTTGTGGTTTAATATACCTCCAGCGCGCTTTTATATGGGGGAAACAGGTATGATGGGCCTTACGGCAACGCTAACCGTCATTGCCTTTTTAACGGATGCCGTGCTTGTGCTACCCATTATTGCATTTCTCCTCGTTTTAGAATCAGCTTCCGTAATTATACAAGTCACCTCAAAGAAACTAAGAGGAGGAAAGAAAGTCTTTCTGGCGGCTCCCATACACCATCACTTTGAGGCTATTGGATGGCCTTCATATAAAATAACTATGCGATTTTGGGTGATTGGGATTGTCACGGCAGTTCTCGGGGTTGCCATTCAAATGTTGGGATAAATTATGAAGAAAGCAGACTTTCTCCGTCGCCATCATCCTCAATTCTTTTATCTTGACTACTCGTGGAAGCTAAAAGGGAAGAATCTTCTCATTACCTATGACTTCTCTTGTCCGCCAAACATTCGCTTTACCCCATCTCTTACTATCAAAGGTGTTTCTCAGGCAAGTATAAAAAGGGTAGGGAAGGATGTTCTCAATAATCTCGTATTCAATCTAGGCATGGTGGAACTCCTCAGTTACTGGAAGGCAACTGCCTCTCCTGAGATTGCGGTAAAAGCTGGAAATCTCAACAGGGCTCAGATATCCTGGTGGCATAACCTCATAGAAAAAGGAATGGGCCAGTTTTTTTATGAAAACCAGATTGATTTTCAAAAACCTGAGTTTCTAAAAATACGCATTCTAGCTAATTCAGATAGAAAAAGTGCGGTCTATAAAAAACGACTCAAAGACCAGGCTCTTATTCCTATTGGCGGAGGAAAGGACAGCATAATTACGCTTGAAACCTTAAAAAAAGGAAAAAAACAGATACAAACATTTGTGCTCAATCCGACAAATGCGCAAAAGGCGGTCTTGAGGATTAGTAAAGAAAAGAATCCTATTGTTGTAGAAAGAAATCTAGATCCAAAACTTCTGGAATTAAATCAGCAGGGGTATCTGAACGGCCACACCCCTTTCTCAGCCTATCTTGCCTTTCTAAACGTATTAGTAGCTGTTCTCTTTGACTATAAAGATATCGTACTTTCTAACGAACGGAGTTCTAATGAAGGAAACGTGGAATATCTAAAAAACATAATTAATCATCAGTATTCCAAATCCTATGACTTTGAAAAGAGATTTCGTCTCTACAGCCCAACCTTTCTTGCAACTTCTGTGAACTACTTTAGCTTCCTTAGGCCTTTATATGAACTTCAAATAGCAAGAATGTTTTCTGAACACTTACAATACTTCCCAGTCATTCTCAGCTGCAACGAAGCACATAAAACATACTCTGGGACCAAGAAACCACAGGGGAGGTGGTGTGGGCAGTGTTCAAAATGTTTATTTGTCTTTATTATTTTCTCACCCTTTATCTCAGAAAAGAAGTTGGTCAAGATATTCGGAATCAACCTTCTTACCCAAAAATCACTCCTGCCGGTCTTAAAAGAACTGACGGGTATGGCACGGTTCAAACCATTTGAGTGTGTGGGAACTAAAAAAGAAACAATAGCTGCGCTTTTTCTTGCGCAAAATGGGTATACAAAACTTCCATATCTTTTGAAGTACGCTAATAGTAAAATACTGCCAAAATATCCAAATATAAAAAGAGAAGCTGAACACATTCTTAACTCATGGAACGCAAGAAATGCTTTGCCGAGAGATTATACTAAACTTCTATCCTATGAAGCTTTCAGAACTCAAGAATAAAAGAATTCTCATCCTTGGATTTGGTAGAGAAGGAAGAGACACCTATGCTTTTTTAAAGAAAGAAGGATTGGGTTCAGTTATTGGTATTGCAGACAAAAGAGAGAATATTGAAAAAGAAGATGCAACAATGCACCTTGGCTCCTCATACATGAAAGCGATTACAGAGTACGATATTATTATTCGCTCCCCGGGAATTCCGCTTAATAACATTCAAGAATACCTTACTGAAAAACAAACTTTAATTTCGCAAACGGAGATATTCTTTTCCAATATGAAAGGCAGTATCATTGGAATTACAGGGACCAAAGGAAAGAGTACAACAGCTTCCCTTATCTATGAAGTACTAAAAAAAGAAGGCATACAAGTACATCTTATTGGAAACATTGGAAAACCCGTACTCCAATTCTTACAAAACAGCAGTACAGACGATGTATTCGTCTACGAACTCTCAAGTTTTCAGTTAGCTGCGCTAAAAATCAGTCCACATATTGCGGTTATTCTAAACCTCTATGAGGAACACTTAGATTGGCACGGTAATCTTGAGGAATACATAAAAGCAAAAACCAATATTACCAGGTTCCAGACAGCAGACGATTATCTTGTTTTTAATAAAGAAGATGACAAGGTAAAAGCTATTGTAGATGGCTCAAAGGCACAGAAGATTGGATTTAAAGAAAATAGAGGAAAGAATATGGCAGCATCAAAAGAACCAATTCTTTTGGTTGCTGAACTTTTTGGCATACCTCAAAAAACAGCAGAAAAGACAATAGAAGAGTTCAAAGGATTAGAACATCGATTACAGAAAGTAGGAACATATAATGGCATTACATTTTACAACGACTCTCTTGCTACAATACCGGAAGCTACGATAGCGGCTTTAGATATTCTCGGAAAAGATGTACAAACTCTTATTGCAGGAGGTCTTGATAGGGGAATATCATATGAGAAACTTGGAAAAAGAATACAAAATAGCAAAATAAAAACATTAATATTGTTTCCTGAAACCGGAAAAAAGATATTACAAGCAATAGATAATCCTGCATTCAAGCATATATTCGTAGATACAATGCAAGAAGCCCTGAATGCCGCCTTTGTTGAGACAGAGAATGGAAAGATATGTCTACTCTCTCCTGCGTCATCCAGTTTCAACTTATTTAAAGATTATGAAGACAGAGGTAATCAATTTATAAAGTATGCAAAAGAAGACCCACTCTCCTGATTCTATACTGCTTGGTCTATGCGTAGCTCTGCTGTTTGCGGGGATTTTTATCTTGGCTTCTGTTTCCGCTGCCTTTTCCCTACAAAAGACTGGAAGCACGTTCTTTTTCTTAAACCACCAGATTTTATTTGGCCTGATACCAGGACTCTTCTTTGCGGGAATTGCATACTTTACACCTATTGCGTTCATCAAAAAATGGAGTGTGGTAGGTCTCCTATTGGCTATTATTACCTTAGGTTTAGTATTTATTCCAGAGATTGGAGGAAAGTTAGGAGGAGCTGCTCGCTGGATTACATTGGGACCTATTACATTTCAACCCTCTGAGTTCTTGAAAATCGGCTTTATCTTATATCTTGCCTCCTGGCTGTCAGCCAGAACGCAAAAACAACCTGCTCTACGAAAGCAAAGCTGGTTTTCAGAATCTGGCCAAACTCTTTTAATCTTTGGGATTATTATTTCAGTTTTAGGTATATTCCTTATCTTGCAACCAGATATTGGAACCTTGGGAGTGATTGGAATAATTTCAATTATCATGTACTTTTCAGCTTCTACCCCTTTATGGCATACCATATTTTTAGCAGGTTCTGGTGTTGCAGCCCTCATAGTCCTTATTCAATTGGCTCCATACCGACTATCCCGTGTGGCCGTATTCTTAGACCCATCGCTAGATCCCCTTGGCAAAGGATATCAGTTAAAACAGGCTCTAATCGGCATTGGTTCAGGAGGGATATTTGGAGTAGGACTTGGTCTCTCTCTGCAGAAATTTGGTATTCTCCCTGAACCCATCTCAGACTCAGTTTTTGCGGTATTTGCAGAAGAAGCAGGGTTTATTGGAGCGGTACTACTTATTCTTTTATTCCTCGCTTTTGCATGGAGAAGTATTGTCATAGCAAAAAGAATAAAAGACCCATTTGGAAAACTTGTTATCATAGGTATCGCATCCTGGATTACCATACAGGCTTTTGTGAACATTGGCAGCATGTTGGGACTCCTTCCGTTAACCGGCATTCCATTACCCTTTATCTCATATGGAGGATCAGCCCTAGTGGCTGAACTGATTGGTCTTGGCGTACTACTTAATATTTCTCGTCGCACAGGGTAGAATGAATATATAATATGAAAATACTATTTACAGGAGGAGGAACAGGCGGACATATTCTGCCTCTTATTGCCGTAGCTCGCGAGGTACGACGCGTACAAGGAACAAATAAGATTCGTTTTGCATACCTTGGACCAAAAGATAACTTTAGCCGCATATTGCTTTCCCAAGAAGGTATTGAAGTTCAGACTATCTTGGCGGGCAAACTCAGAAGATATCTGAATGCTACGAGTATTCTTCGAAACATTGTGGACATCTTATTTATGTTTCCAGTAGGACTACTCCAGTCATTTGGAAAGGTTTTTACTTTCTCCCCTGACCTTATAGTCAGTAAGGGTGGGTATGGAGCCTTGGCCCCAGCAATTGCTGGATGGATAATGCAGGTTCCAATTTTTTTGCATGAATCTGATGCCTCTCCTGGTCTCGCAAACAAGATTGCAGGAAAGTTTGCCACGCGCATCTTTACCTCATTTGAAAATACAGAAAACTTTCCTAAAAAGAAGATAACTGTCATTGGAAATCCAATAAGAAAAGAGGTTCTGTCTGGTTCAAAGCAGGAGGCAAAACGCATCTTTAAACTACAAGGAGGGAAACCTGTTATATTAATTTCAGGAGGCTCGCAAGGAGCGCAAAAGATAAATGACACACTCTTGAATATCTTAAACGAAACTTTAAAAGAGTTTGAGATTATTCATCAGACAGGAGAAAAGAACTTTAAGCAGATAAAAGCTGAGGCTAAGGTAGTTATAGAAAAGGGTAGAGAGATATACTATCATGCAGTGCCATTTTTAAAAGAAAGAGAACTTCGGCATGCATATGCGGTCTCTGAGATTATAGTTAACCGAGCTGGATCCGGCTCCATATTTGAAATCGCAGCCCTTGGAAAACCTAGTATCATTATTCCACTCACAAATTCAGCCCAAAATCATCAGATAAAAAATGCTTATGCATATGAGAAGACAGGGGCGTGTATCGTACTAGAAGAAGCAAACCTTACACCAAACTTCTTCTTGGAAAAGCTAAGGCGCTTTATCTCCCATAAAAAAGATACTGATAAGATGAAGGCGGCGGCTCTTGCTTTTTCCAAACCAGAAGCCGCAAATGTATTGGCAAGACTAATTATTGAGTATCTCAAAGGATAGTGTTAGAATACAAATAATAGATTATGTCAAGTACTACAAGAACAAGATTTGCACCATCACCAACAGGACCCCTTCATATGGGAAGTGTTAGAACTGCACTCTTTAACTATCTCTTTGCTAAACAAAACAAAGGAAAGTTTATTCTGCGCATTGAGGATACAGATAAAGAGCGTTCCGCCAAAGAGTGGGAAGGGGATATTATAGAGCAGTTATCCTGGCTTGGACTTAAATGGGATGAAGGACCAGACAAAGAAGGCTCATACGGGCCATACCGTCAATCAGAAAGAACAGAACTTTATAAAACATACTTACAAAAGCTCTTAGATGATAAAAATGCATACCACTGCTTTTGTACTGGAGAGGAGTTAGAAGCTCATCGACAAGAACAAACCAGTAGGGGAGAAACACCAAAATATTCAGGTAGATGCCGAGAAATCAGTGAAACGGAACAAAAAGAAAAACTAAAAGCAGGAAATAACGGCGTTATTCGTTTTGTCGTAGAACCCAAAAAAGTAACATTCAAAGACCTTATTCGAGGTAAAATAGAGTTTGATATGTCGCTTTCCGGAGACATTGTCATTGCAAAGGATTTAGATACTCCTTTATATAACTTCTCTGTCGTAGTGGACGATAGTGAAATGGCAATATCTCATGTGATACGAGGAGAGGATCATATCTCCAACACTCCAAGACAGATTCTTATTGCAGAAGCCCTGGCATTTACCATTCCAGAATATGCCCACCTACCATTACTTTTAGGAGAAGATCGCTCAAAGTTATCAAAACGGCATGGAAACAACTCAGTAAAAAGATTTAGGGAAGAAGGATATCTCCCAGAGGCAATTTTAAACTTCTTGGCTCTATTGGGATGGAATCCAGGGGATGAACGTGAAATCTTTTCGTTAAAGGATCTGGTTAAAGAATTTAAAACGGAGCGCGTTCAAAAGGGAGGAGCAGTATTTAATCTAAAACGTCTGGATTGGATTAATGCCAGGTATCTTAAAGAAAAGTCAGTATCTGAATTAGCACAAGACGCAGTACCATTTTTTGAAACAGCTGGTTTCACTCCAAAAGACAAGAAAACTACAGAAAAGATTGTAGCATTATATAAAGAACGTATGCATAAGATAGCAGAGATTGCAGAATATGCAGGATTCTTCTTTCAAGATTTCCTAAAGTATGACAAAGAACTATTATCTTGGAAGGGAAGTGATTCTGAAACAACAAAAGCAATGCTTAAAAAAGCAGAGAGTATTCTCATAGAGGTAAAAGATTGGAAAGAAGAGACTATAGAGAAAGTACTAATGGAGGCGGCAGAAAAAGAAGAGAATAGGGGACTACTACTATGGCCCCTGCGAGTTGCACTAACAGGACAGAAATCATCACCCAGTCCGTTTGAAGTCGCAGACGTACTTGGCAAAGAAGCAACATTACAACGCATAAAAGAAGCAACAAATAAGCTATGAGAACCATTATTGTATTATTTATTCTTCTAGGAATGGCATCTCCGGTGTTTGCACAGGAATTTAACCAACTTGAAGCTCCAGAAACCATAGAAGATGCCAAGGAATTTGGAAGGCAGATTGGTGAACAACTCCCAGATGAAATGAAAAAGATATTTGATACTGAAGCCATGCCTATATGGGAGAATATGTGGGCACTAGCAGGAGAGATATGGGAACAGTATATCATTGGATGGATTGATGCTATTGTTGCCAATCTTGTAGGACTCGTAGGAAAAGAAATAGAGAAGCGAGGTCCTGAGATACAAGCGGAATTTGAAAAAGAAAAAGAAGAGCTCAAGAAAGAACTACAAAATGAAGCAAAAGACGCCTCAATAGGACTATGGGAACGATTTAAGTCACTCCTGTTTGATTAAATGAAGAGATGTGATTGGGTAGGGGAAAGCAAAGAAATGATCCTATACCATGATACAGAGTGGGGGAGACCACTTTATGACGACAAAAAACTCTTTGAATTTCTTGTTTTAGACACCTTCCAGCCAGGATTATCTTGGGCTATTATTTTATCAAAACGTAAAAACTTTCAGAAAGCTTTTAATAACTACAATCTTTCTATAATCTCCAATTACGATAGGGGAGAGGTAAACCGACTTTTACAGGATAAGGGTATAATACGCAATAAATTAAAGATTTTGGCAGCTATTGCTAATGCAAAGGCTGTTTTGGTAGTAAAAAAAGAGTTTGGTTCTTTTAGTAACTACTTATGGAGCTTTGTTAAGAAAAGACCTATACAGAACACATACAAGAGAGAAGGGGATATACCAGCTCAAACTGAATTATCCCATACAATAAGTAAAGATATGAAAGAAAGAGGGTTTGCCTTTGTGGGCCCTACCACCATCTATGCCTACATGCAGGGTATTGGAATAGTAAACGACCATATAGTATCCTGTTTTATACGAAATAAAAAAAGAGGGAGGTAAAGATTTACCTCCTCTCATTTCATCGCCTCTCAGGACTTATTCTCCGTGTCCCAACTTGTCAAGAATCCAGGAAACGACATCTCCTAGTTTTTCAAACATCCATACAAACGTCCATACACTAGGCACTATTCTTACCTCCATCTGCGCAGATAAAACGAACTGCTTTCAATGATTTCACTGATTAAAACATTAGCATAATAGCTAAAATAGTCAATAATAGACCCATAGGGGAGGTATAAGTATAAATATGGTAAATGTCGTACAATGTAGGTTAAGCGACAATTAAGCTTACTCTCTTTTAATACTAAAGAAAAGAGGGATACGGAATACCCCTCAAAATGTGTTTATCAGAGATACTATGTCTAAATATCTCTTAAAGCTACCAATACTCTCTTGAGTCTTATTAATAAAGATACCTGAATCAAATAAGCCTTTTTGAAATCACGCAACCATATTAAAGAGGCGCAAAAGATAACCAAAAGAACAAAAAAGAAAAGTAAAATGTACTGCCACATTTTTTAACACCTCCAATACTTCAACCCTATCACAATATATTTATATGTCTAGTTAAATAATAACTTATTATTGACCAAATATAAGCAAAATGGTAAAAAGATCATGTAGGAGATTGGTGGCCCCGCTGCGGAGCAGGCATGTCCATTCTCTTGCGTGTGCGGTGGGTGTTGATGTGACCTTCAATACATGCAGTAGGTCCCAGTAGGGTACGTTTACCCTCAACACTCACCGCGCATAAACTTCTCTCAAATGGGAAGTTCTTTTATATGCATTAAATGTCGCAAAATATATGATTGTGCTATAATAAAAAAGAGGTCACCTACCATAAATGGTTTCCTCTTTTACCTGAAAATACTAGCGCTAACAGAATAACTATTAAAGTTAACGCAGTAGCTGATCCAACTATCAACATTGCAGCAACTGCTCGAAAAAGAAATGGATCAGCCTCCAGCGCAGTAATTAACTCTGTAAAGTTCACTTCAAACCTCCTAAGATAAACATACTATAAAACAATGAAAGAATCAAACATACCAATTCTTAAGCATATTCCAGACTTCTTAGACTACTGCGAAGTTGAACGTGGATTATCTTCTAAAACCCAGGAAAACTACTCTCGGTACCTAAAAAAGTTTGAAGTTTGGTTAAAATCTAAAGGAAAAGAGGGACTACTCCCCCACCAGCTTACAGCTGATGATATATGGAATTACCGGCTATATTTATCAAGATATCAAAGCAAAGACAAACCTCTTGCCAAGACCACTCAAAACTACTATTTAATCGCTCTTAGGTCCATTTTAAGCTACTTTTTAGTAAAAGACGTCACTTCCCTACCCCCAGATAAAGTAGCTCTCCCAAAGGACGCAAATAAGGAAAAAACAGTAAAATTCCTTAATTTAGACCAGATAAAAAAGCTGCTGAACGCCCCTGAAACTACACACCCAACAGGGCTCAGAGACAAGGCAATAATAGAGGCATTATTCTCTACAGGACTCCGTATTGCAGAGTTAGTAGCACTTAATAAAGAGCAATTTGATTCAATATGGGATAAACAAGACTTTGAGTTAGGGATCATTGGAAAAGGAGAACAACCAAGAACCGTATACTTTTCAGAAAGGGCTTTGGAATGGCTAAAAAAGTATCTAAAGACCAGAAAGGATAACCAGAAGGCATTGTTTATTAACTTTCGTGGAAGAACAAAAGAAGAGAATCGTCTAACTCCTAGATCTATTGAGAGAATTATTAAAAAGTACTCTGTTTTATCAGGAATACCTATTACAACTACTCCCCATACAATAAGGCACTCATATGCCACAGATTTATTAACACAAGGAGTAGACCTGCGTACTATTCAAGAGTTCTTGGGCCATAAGAACATTGTTACTACTCAAATATATACTCACGTAACTAATAAACGCCTACGAGATATTCATAGGAAGTTTCACGGAGGAAAAGAATTGAATAAATAAAAAAGTTGAGTGAACTAACACCCAACTCATACTTGGATAAACCAAGGCTTAGATCTTCTTTGTTGCCTGATCTCATAAAGCTTAGTGCTTCCCTGTAACGCTTCCCGAGTTTCGACAATGCTTGCTTGTACACCCCGTGGAATATGCTTAGCTTCAAAAAAAGATCTCATGAAGAAAAGTTCAGTTAAATCTTCATCCACTCGAACATGAATCTCCAGGCCGTGAACAAATCCAGCAAACCTGTCTACATCTGAAAGATGAAGTCCTGTCACAACAACTTCTCTTATAGGTTTTGATAGCTGATTAAAAACAAATCTTGGTTCAGCCTCTATTTTTTCAAACTGGGACTCTTTAAAAGTAACTCCAGAAGGAAGAACTAGACTTTCACTTGAAATTGGTGCTTCTGTCCAAATATTTGAACAATCTGGTTTTTTTCTATCCGCTGACTCTGAAAAAAGTACAAAGACTTTTTCAAAGTCACGATAACGAAAATGAATTAATTTTTGGTATATCTCAGCCTGTTTTAACCTATCTTCCCTTGTTTGTACGACATAGAAAGAATCAATAAAAGGCTGGAGTAAGTAAAAGATAACTAAATACTTCAATCTATATTTGTTCTTTCTAAAGAGCTATTGGTAATAATTTGCTATTTACAGATTATCACTATATTAAAGAAAAAACAATATAATTGGCGATTTCAATAAAAATAAAGGGGCTACTAGACAAAATGTCACAGTAGTCCCCTTTCTGTCATCTCCGTAATTTGACTGGACTCTGCCTCAGTGAACAAACTTGGAGAGACTTGAGCTGTATTCTTGTAACCCTTGTAGCCATCGTCAGATGTCATTGGATGATGGAGAATAACAATATACCCTTGATCTTTAGCAGATTCCACGATCTGCTGTACACGAGACTGATCAAAGGCCCTCTCTTCCATCTCCCAAAAATGTAATATGTCGCACTCCCTACCACCAATTTCAAAGTCCGACATATCCATCATAACCTTCAGAAGATCAGGACGATCACTCTCATCCCCTTTATCATTCAACCACAGACATGCAAACGCTTTACATTCAAACGGTCGATCGGAATAAATGTCACATCCCTTACCAATAGTGCAGTACTGGCACCAATTGGCATCATATTTTTCTACTTCTAGGATGCTAAACGGTTTACAGCATGCCACACAGGGTCCACAAGAACGACTTGTTGGCCTTACATCCATTTTTACCTCCTTTAAAAGTAAAAGAACGTTGTTTTTAAATTATCATTCCGTTAATGATCCAACAAAACAATACCATATTTCTATGATATAGTCAATTCTAGAGACTTTGAGTCCAGCTTCATATATTTTACGACTTTGAGTCCAGCTTCATATATTGTGTGACATTAATCCTTTTTATATTGAATACGTTAAGAATTTATTATATAAGCTCTTTAATATCAAATTTATCTATTTTATCTCCATCCTTTGCAAAATAACACTCTGCTTCAATCTTTTTTCCTTCAATAACTTGAGGAAGCCAGTATGGATCATCAATCCACATTTTCTCATAGGGAATCTTATCATTATCATACCATTGAGGCGCCATTTCATCTGTCTCAATTGGCTCCCCAGTCCAATTCTTTATAAAAAAGATATGCATATGTTGGTTCCAGTCTGGCTTTCCATTAAAGTAAAACTTAATATTCCCAACCTCCTCTAAATGATTCTGATGAGCGTCCACCCCTATCTCTTCTTTTAATTCTCTTATAGCGGCTTCTTTGATTGTTTCTTTATCCTCCACCTTGCCACCAACTCCATTCCACTTACCAACACCAAATCCCTTCTTTTTCATAGCAAGGCATAAACGATTACCATCAACCAAGAAGCACAACGTTACTTTTCTCATATTCTTTATCCTACCAAAAAACTACCAGTTTGGCGACTTTGAATCCTCCTTTATGTGTTGAGTCCGGCTTCATATATTGTGAGACGAATCCCCTTCCCTATTATAATACTCTGGATTCTCCAGACGAATAAGAGCAGCAATAACTGACGTTTTTATAAGTTCCTCCCTAGTCAGTCTTCCTTTGGTCAAAATCCCAGCAATTCCTCCCTTAATCGCCCCTAACTTATCTTCTTTAGTTAATCCAAGCCGCTTGAAAGCCTGACTCCCATCCGCCTTTCCACTCAATATCATCTTGGTAACATCTTCTGGCCACTCAAAGGCAGGAGATAATCCTAAAGATATATCACTCCCGTTATATACTGCGCACACACTAATTTCCATATATCCACTTTTCGTAAGTGGAACCTTTAACAATCCACCTTCCAAGCCAAAACTATAGTCGCAATCTCCAAGAACCTTCTTTGCTCTATCAATTGCACCCTCTACCGTCTCCTCCAATGTTATGGGATGGCCATATAGATCCACTCCAGAATCTACTCCTAAAATATCTGTATCTGGAAATAAATCTGGGTACAATGTCAAAACCTCCTTTACTGCATTTATTTTTAGCTCGTTTTTAGAACCAACAATGATTTTCATAATATTCCACTCTACCAAAAAACCGCCTAATTGGCGAATTTGAGTTGCCGCTCATATATTGTAAGACTAATCCTATTTGCGTTCTGGAATAATAAAGATAGAAATAATATAGGCGACAATACCAGGCGCAAAACCAGTAAAGACAAGGATGAAAATCCAGCCCATTCGTAAGGCAACTGGATCTACACTAAAATACTCACCAAGGCCTCCAACAACCCCAGCAAAAATCCTGTTTTCTTTACTTCTATATAATTTCTTCATATGTATAGTATAACATAATCATAAATTCCAAAGCACTCTACTTGCCCATGTACGATATGGAGACCACTTTAATGCAATAGATTCAGCCTGCTCTCTTGAAATATTAGGCATCTTATAAACACGCTCCATGCTACGCACTAAATGTATATCTTCATATGAAAATACATCCTCTCTTCCTAAAGCTGATACAAGAAACATCTTTGCTGTCCACTGCCCTATTCCTTTAATCTTTGTAAGTTCTTCAATAACTTTATCATCTGAAAGTAAAGAAAGATTATTTAAGTTAACTTCTTTATTCTCTAATTTTGTAGCTAAGTCTTTAATATATCTAGCCTTTGCCCACGACATACCAGTTTCTCTTAGTGCTTTATCTGTAATTTTTACTAATCTTTTAGAAATAGGTTGCCTTGGAAACAATAATAGAAATCTATTATGAATTGCGTCGCCTGAAGCATTAGACAGCTGCTGACATATAATCTCACGGCACAAAGTCTGAAAGAACTTTTTAGGTTCTCTTTCAGCCATTTGTCTAATATCTCCTATTTCATTTAAAGCATTAAACAATATAGGATCTACCTTCTTAAAATGGTTTTTAATATCAGACTTCATTTTTTAAGATACTTCTTTCCCTTAAGCTTTTCTGGCAACAAATCCTCTTTTGTATACTTTTCATACCCTTTTCCATACTCTAACTCTTCCATAAGTTTAGTTGGAGCATTCCGTATCTTTAATGGAACTGGAAGATTACCGTATTTTTTAACATCAGCTACCGCTTTAAAGTAGGCTTCGTATGAACTCCTGTCTTTTTTAGCTTCGCACAGATATGCCACTCCGTGAGCTAAGTTAATGGCGCACTCCGGAAGTCCAATAATCTCAACAGCACGAAATACATCGTTAGCTACTACTAAAGCCGTTGGTTGCGCCAATCCAATGTCTTCTGAAGCAAAGATAACCATTCTTCGTGCAATAAACTTTGGGTCCTCCCCAGCGTCCACCATACGAGCTAAATAATATAAGGCGGCGTCAGCTTGGGACGCCCTCATACTCTTAATAAAGGCTGAAATGGTATTGTAGTGTTCATCTCCCTGCTTGTCATACCTGAGAAACTTTGATTGAAGGACATCTTTTAGTGTATCTACGGTAATATCTCCATAGAGTTCTGATGTATTCTCAAGCATCATTATGGCTTGCCGTGCATCCCCGTTAGCCATAGCTATTAACCAGTCTGTGGCCTTCTTTGATAACTTAAAGCCGGTATGCTTAATAATCTTTGCCATATCCTTTTCAGATAGCTCTTCTAAAACAAACACCCGACATCGAGAAAGTAAAGGTGATATAATCTCAAAGCTTGGATTCTCAGTTGTAGCCCCAATTAAGACAAGCTCTCCTGACTCAACATACGGCAAAAGAAAGTCTTGTTGCACCTTGTTAAATCTATGTATTTCGTCCAAGAACAGAACCTTTGGATGATCCCCTACCTTTTCGACAATAATTGCCTTAATATCTGCCTTACCAGAAGACACCGCAGACAAATCATAAAGTATGGCATCCAAACTCTTTGCATATATTCGCGCCAGCGTTGTTTTTCCACTTCCCGGAGGTCCCCAGAGAATAAAAGAAAATAAGTGCTTTTGAGAAATAGCAATATTCAGGGGTTTCCCTTTTCCTACTAAATGCTCTTGCCCAACAAACTCCTTTAAGGACTTTGGTCTGATTTTTGATGCTAATGGTTCCATATGTGTATCCTATCAAAAAACCGCCATAATGGCGATTTTTTATCTCTTTAGATCTTTATAGGTTCGCGTGACTTTTCATCATGATTCTGACGACCATTATGTTTTCCATCTACGCAGTCACAAGACTCAAACTGACTATCATATTTTGGGCAATCTTCTGCCCCGCATGTACCAGGATGATTACTCACACCTTCACATGTTCCTGTACAAATGTAGTGAGTCATATCATATATACATTTGATTATTTATTAATAGAGACCTTTTATACCTACTAGCAGACATAATTAATATACCCTAAATATCCTGTACATCTCGTTCTCATATCCAGGAAAGAACTGTGTTATTTCTTTTATATTAAAGTCTCTCTGAATAGACGAACAAGGCTCTCTTTTAAGTAAAAACCGAAATGACTTACCCACCAGTAATTCAGGGGGGTATTTACCTCCAGTTAGATTCTTCCAGTGCTCTTTATCTACTCGTACAAGAAATCCGGTAGTATCATCTGAGTTCGTTCCTACCTCAACTACAAAACTCCACTGGTCTTCCGTTTCTTCTTTTTTTCTAACTCGGACAGGCATATCCTATACCTTCATTACACATTATTTTTTATATTATGTAAAGTAAGATTTGAGAATATCCACATTCTTTTTATCTGGTCCAGTATTTTTAAATCCAGGTACCTCTAAAATCCAGGCCTTGTTCCATAAGCGCTTTTCATTAGCAAGTGCTTGCATCCCCTTTTTTCCAATATATCCCTGCCCTATATTCTCGTGCCTATCAATATAAGAATTAAAGGCGGCTTTAGAGTCATTTATGTGAAACACAACCACATTATCTAAACCCAGAATACTGTCTACTGTATCACACCACATTCCTATTCCATCTTTTGTAAACTCCATCATACCCGAAGCATATGCGTGAGCAGTATCAATACATATTTTAACACGAGATGAATTAACTTTCTTGAATATCTCTGCAATTTCCTTTACATCAACTCCTAGCTTTGCATGTGTTGCCGAGTTTTCCATAATAAGCTGGGTACTTCCTGAAGACTTTTTTAAAACCTGCTTCATTCCTTCAATAACCCTTACAGCTGCCTCTTTTCTGTTTTCATTCTTATGAGATCCAATATGAAAAATAAGCCCGTTAGCTTTAATACTTTCTGCAATATCTAAATGCCCCACTAGCGCCTCAACTGACTTTGCATGAATGTCAGCATCTGCACTCGCAAGGTTTACAAGATACGGAGCATGTAAATATACCGGGGTAATGCCATACTTTTTTTGTAGTATGTTATACTCTTTAATCTCCTCTGCTGAAGGCATACGAACTCTATACTGACGAGGACTTGAGCCAAACATCTGCATACACTCAGCACCAATAGAGAGCGCATTCAACACTCCATTTTTCAATCCCCCAGCAGAAGATACATGTCCTCCTATTTTTGGATACTTGTTATCATCCATACTCTTATTCTATTCCTAAAGAAATAGCTTGACAATCACTTAAATAAAGGTATATGCTACATATAGTTGCGTTCCTTGTGAAGTCCCCCGCTAGCTACGTGCTAGTTTGACTGAACAGGGCAAACGCCTCCCGTTCGAGCGTGAGTTGGTGGATAAATTGCTTCTCCAGAGCCACCTGTCGAGGAAGTATTATCCGCGTGAAGGGACAATCCCATTTGTCTTTACGTGAATAAGAGCAATCTCTTGCGGACTCCAGAAGCCCGACCGGGCGCAGGAGTTTGGACAGGCACCGCACTGCCTCTTCTTGCAAGAACTTCGCTTATTAATCCACCAGCTCACCCCGAATACAACAGCACACCAAAAGGGCACCCTAAAAAGTGCCTCTTTTCTATAAACAAAAACGCCTCAATTGGAATAATAGTATATTTCTTTGGAGTTATATGACTCCCCCTTTCGCTAGGTTCTTTATATAACAAAAACTCTACTTTCCAAATCTTCTTTGTCGTCTAGCATACCCCTCAAAAGCCAAGTCCAAATCCTCTTCTCCAAAGTCAGGCCAGTACTTTTCAGAGAAATAAAGTTCAGCGTAAGCCGCCTGCCAAAGTACAAAATTAGATAAGCGCTTTTCGCCACCAGCCCGTATCACAAGATCGGGTTCTGGAAGACCTGCTGTTGAAAGATGTTCAGCTAACATATCTTCTGTAATATCCTCTGCCTTCACTCCTTTTTTTATCAACTGCTGAACAGCCTGCACGATATCCCATTTACCTCCATAACTTACAGCTAGATTAAGATGAAGTCCATCGTTTCCAGCGGTTGCCTCCTCTACCACCTCAATCACTTTCTGTAAAGAAGGTTTCAAGCGCTCTTTTTGACCAATCACTTTCACTTTCACGCCTTCTTTCTGGAATCTTGCAATCGCTTTTTTGTTCAAGGAAATTTCAAAAAGATCCATAAGATAATTCACCTCTTTGGGAGACCGATTCCAGTTTTCCGAGGAAAACCCAAATACAGTCACAACCTCAACGCTCCGGTCTTTACACAAGGATAAAAACTTATCAAAATTCTCTTTACCTCTTAAATGCCCTTTAAGACTTTCAAGTTTATGCTCCTTTGCCCATCTTCGATTCCCGTCAGGAAATAGAACAATATGTTTTGGAGTAGCTTTATTTTTGCTGCTCATATGGTATTTCTTCAATAATGATTGATTGCGTAAACTGTTCTCTTGCAAGAAGATATCCAACTGCAAAAGAAAAAAGGGAGATTAACATAACCCCAATAGCAAGTATTATATCAGCTTTATATATTTTGACAAATGTAATTATTCTTGTTAGCATAAGCACATGTCAACAACGAAATCAGCAGGATCATCGAAATTAGGAAGAGATTCCGGTCCCAAATATTTGGGCGTGAAACTTACAGATGGAGTATCGGCCAAGACCGGGCAGATTTTACTTCGCCAGCGCGGTACAAAGTTTCTTGCCGGAAAAAATGTTCGCAGAGCAGGAGATGATACACTTTTTGCACTTGCTGACGGCATTGTGAAGTTTACAACTAAAAAGAAACGAGGATTTGATAACTCCCAACGGACAGCGAAAGTGATAAACGTCCTCCCATCCTAACTACCGTTCATCTGGACGGTTTTTACTTTTTTAAAGAAGCTTTTATAAATTCAACGAATAAGGGATGCGGATTCATTGGATGCGACTTAAACTCTGGATGAAACTGCGTTCCCAAAAAGAATGGATGATTGGGAAGTTCTGCAATCTCAACCAAATTTCTATCTGGGTTCACCCCAGACATAATCATTCCAGCCTCTTCTAATTCATCTCTGTATTCGTTGTTCAACTCATAACGGTGGCGATGACGCTCTGAAATCTTTGTTTTTTGATAAGCTGTAAATGCCTTTGTCCCTTTTTGTATGATGCAATCATAAGCGCCAAGCCGCATTGTACCTCCATATTTCTTTTCTTTCAGTAGTACCTCCTGCTCTGGCATCACGTCAATAACCGGTATCTTCGCTCGTGCTTTTAGCTCACGCGAAGTTGCGTCCTTTAAATCACATACATTCCTTGCAAACTCAACAACAGCCAGTTGAAGGCCAAGACATAAGCCGAAGAACGGTATCTTGTTCTCTCTACAAAACTGTATTGCCCGTATTTTACCCTCAGCTCCCCTACTCCCAAATCCTCCAGGTACAATAATTCCGTCAAACTCCTGCAATGCTTCCAGCGCCTTTGGACTTCTTGTGTACTGCTCTGCTGAAAGCCAGGTAATCTCAGGAATGCAACCATTTGCCCAAGAGGCATGTTTTATCGCCTCAAGAACAGAAATATATGAATCCATTAGAGTAAAGTTTCCAGTCTGAAAGTATTTTCCTACAATGCCAATACGTACTGTTTTTTTCAATCCATGCATCTTTGCAACTAGCCTTCTCCACTCCCGTAAATCCTGGCCTTTTCGCTTTATACCAAACTTCTCTAAGATACGGTCTCCTAGCTTATCCTGTTCAAAGTTTATTGGTATGTCATAAATGGACTCGACATCCGGAGCTGAGATAATGTCAGCAAGGTTCAGATTACAAAAGAGAGATAACTTATTTTTTCTAGGTTCGTCTACTGGAAGTTCAGAACGGGCAATAATGATATCGGGCTGAATACCTGCGGTATTTAACGTCCTAACTGCGGTCTGAGTTGGTTTCGTCTTCATCTCCCCTATCATATGTGGAACGGGAAGGTAAGAAACAAGTACAAAGAGAACACTCTCTGGTATGGAAGACTTCATCATACGAGCGGCTTCCAAGAACAGCATATTCTGATACTCTCCAACCGTTCCTCCAATCTCAATTAAGACAAAATCTGCCTTATCCTTCTGCCCCGCCCTTTTAATGCGTGAAATCACCTCTTCTGGAATATGCGGTACCACCTCAACACATTTACCCTCATACTCCAAGTTTCGCTCTTTATGAATTACTGCTTCGTATACCCGTCCAGTAGTTATATAATTATCTGAGCTTAAAGACCGCTCCAAGAATCGTTCATAATTTCCAAGATCCTGATCGCACTCAGTTCCGTCATCTGTCACAAAAATCTCTCCATGCTCAATAGGATTCATGGTTCCCGCATCCACATTCACATAAGGGTCAATCTTTATAGCAGTCACAGAAAATCCCTTGCCTTGTAGGATTTTTCCAATGGAGGCGGTAGCAACTCCCTTACCAACACCTGACATGACGCCACCAATGATAAAAATGTATCTTGTCATAATATAAAAAGAGGGGTTGGATTACCCCTCTTCTCCTGAGATGATTACTTTTATTTCGGCCTCCAGATTATGTTCAAACTTTAATTTAACAGGGAACTCTCCTGGCTCTCGAATTGGCTCTTCTAACTCCACCTGTTCTTTCTTTACCATATACCCCATGCCCCTTAAAGTATCTGCAATCTTTAAGGCGGTAACTGACTCAAAAAGTTGACCTTCATCCCCTACTTTCACTGCAAGGGGCACCTCAAGGTCATCTAATTTAGTTGCCATTTCTTGAATCTTCTTTAATGCCTCCTCTGCCTCTTCTTCTAATATCTCATTCTGGTTTTCAAAATCTGATAAAACCTCTTTCGTAGCTTCTTTTGCAAGTTTATTTGGAATAAGAAAATTTCTGGCGTATCCGTCAGCAACCTCTTTAATCTCACGAGCTTTTCCTACATTCTTTACATCTTTAAGAAATAATACCTTCATACCACAATTGTATTACAATCCACTAACGATTTCAATCGCACGTTCCAGTTGTGGGTCACGCTCCTCGTCAAAATCTTCGTCACTGATATCAACCTCTACATCGGGCTCCAATCCCATCTCGTTGATAACTGTTCTGTTTGGAGTAAGCCACTTTGCAACTGTAATCTTCAAAGAAGAATCATCGCGTAATCGCATGAGTTCTTGCACTGATCCCTTTCCGAAAGACTTCATACCAATTAGCTGTACTCCATTTACGTCCCGCAAAGCACCAGCCAAAATCTCAGATGCAGAAGCCGATCCCTGATTAATTAGAACAACCATGGGATAACTTCCTAGCCGAGAGGAACCTTGTGCCTTATAAATAAGCTCAGAATCTTCTTCTCCAAAATCTTCTATAACCACAGTCTCCCCACGCTCAATAAACCAACCTGCGATATCCTGGGATACTTCAAGAAATCCTCCTGGATTATTTCTCAGGTCTAATATGATTCTTTCGGCCCCTGAAGCTAAAATCTCAGATACCATTTGTTGAAAGTCATAAGAAGCCTTTCCAGAAAACTGAAAGAGCTGAATATAAGCAATGTTGCCCTCTTTTAATTCCCATGCAAGGGAAGGAATCTCAATAACAGCACGCTTTATGGGAATATCTTTTGCTTCATCCCAACTATCACGGAAGATAGAGAGTACAACAGTTGTTCCTCTTTCTCCCCGAATACGCGATACTGCTTCGTCAATCGTCATACCTCTTGTACTTTCTTCATCCACAGCCAGAATCCTATCTCCTGGCCGCAAACCAGCTTTTTGAGCCGGTGTTCCCTCAAGAGGAGCCACAACCTGAAGCTGTCCCTTACGAATACCAATCTCCATACCAACACCTTCAAAGTAACCTGAAATATCATCTAAGAACTTATCTGTATCTTCAGCTGACATAAACACGGTATACGGATCTCCTAGACTATCAACCATTCCAGATATGGCACCCTGTACCATGGAAGCAAAGTCCAAACTCTCTCCATTTACATAACTTTCTTGAATCTGCCCCCACGCATCCCAGAACAAAGAAAAATCTATTAAACCTGGTTTTCCAATCTCAAGATTTGTTACTCCCTCAATAGGAAGTATTTTTGCCTGATCTTTCCCAATAGTAAAACCCAATCCAAAGCTGACTATGACACCAAAAGTAATCAAAAAAAGAGTTAATGCCCGTGAAAACGAATAGTTCATAATCTCTAATATATCACATAACAGAGATACAAAAAAGGTCAGATACCTTTGTGTGGAAAATATTCTTTTCTTATCTTGACACTGTAGTATAATATATTCAGTTCAAGTGAACTAAACCGCTCTTTTTAATACGGGACAAGGTTACAAATCAATGACTGTTACGACTGCCAAGAAAATTGCTTTTCTTTATCCTGGCCAGGGAAGTCAGGAAGTCGGCATGGCACATGATTTATTTCATGAGTCACCCGCAGCGCAAGAGGTGCTCCGAGAAGCCGGCCAAATCTGGGAGAATGACCAACTCCTAAAAATCATGTTTGAAGGCCCAGAAGAGAAACTCAAGAGAACAGAAATCACTCAACCTGCGATTCTTGCTGCTTCCATTGCTGTGTTAGCTGCAATCAAAGAACGGTTGGGCGAGAATGCGTTTCTTCCAGATTTCACTACTGGACAAAGTCTAGGCCTGTTCACAGCGCTTGTTGCAGCTGATGTTCTCAATCTTGAAGACGGAATGCGTCTGGTCATAGCTCGTGGGAGTCTCATGCAAAAGGCGTGTGAGGAACGACCAGGAGGTATGGTCGCCCTCATCGGGATTGATGAAATTGCTGTTAATGAAATATGCCGGGAAGCTGGCGTATCTCTTGCTAACATCAATGGCGAGAAACAAATGGTCATTGCTGGAAACCACAAAGGTATAGTAATGGCAATTGATCTTGCAACGGCCCGTGGTGCCAAAAGATGTATCCCTCTAGAAGTGGAAGGTGCATTTCATTCAGGACTCATGAAACCGGCTGAATCAGGCCTGATTAAGATCATGGAGTCGTTAGCCTGGCATGATCCGATCGTCCCGATTATTGCAAACTGCAGTACCAACTCTCTCACATCAGTGGAAGAGATCTGGAAAGAAGTTATCATTCAGCTCACCTCATGTGTGAACTGGAAGACGACTATTCTTAAGATGAGGGACGAAGGTGTTGAGACGTTTTGGGAAATTGGCCCAGGACAGGTGCTCAAAGGTCTCATGCGACGCATCGACAGAGATGCTGAGGTCATTAACGTAAGTGGCATGGACTCTGTTCGAGCGTTAACGGCTTAAACAACCGTAAACCAAAAGCAACTAAAAGGAGGGTCGAGTGTTTTGCACTCTTCCCTCCTCTTTTTATACAAGTACACCTCAAAGGACTCGGTTGGAACTCTTTACTCCAAGAACTTCAAGAGTTTCATGAGCTAATAAATGGCTCATTAATTTCAAGTTAACAATTGACTTCGTGAGATTACTATGTTAATGAGGTATAAGAAAGGGGGTCAGTTATATGGCACCAGTATTAACAGAGGAACAGTTTGGGGAGACGTTTAAGGAAGATCTTGGAGATTTCTTCGAGCGAGCGCTCGCTCTATTCCGGGACTTCGGGCCAGTGCTTTCCTATGATGTTTTCAACGTTCTTCTCCACGCAAAAGACCAGAAGAGAGTTGAAGAAATTCTGGGGTTGCTTGATGAACACCAGAAGTCAGTTCTCTCGCTTCAGCATCCTGATGTGCGTGGAAGAGTGCACGGTTCCCTCGGCGTCAACAAAACACAAGTGTTCTTCGTTGAACTCTGCGAGAAAACCTTGGGACTTGAACCAAGCACTGCGTAAGCAGAAAGGTATGGGCTCCACCATCAACGGACCCACTTTTTTTACGAAACTATATCTGTGTACCCCCACCAGGACTCGAACCTGGAACCAGCGGCTTAAAAGGCCGATGCTCTACCAATTGAGCTATGGGGGCTATAATCCTTCTTCCTGTAATCTATTTAACACCTCTTTTTGCTGTTTTGTCAAGGTTTTGGGAACATGTACCTCCAAACGCACTTGCAAATCCCCTCTTCCAAGACCTCCAAAATGAGGAATACCTTTTGCTCCCACTTTTATAATGGTTCCGGAAACCATACCAGAGGGAATCTGAATAACAGACGTCTCCCCATCAATACCACAAAGATTAATCTTTCCTCCAAGTATTGCTTTTGAGTATGGAATGGTAAGCGTATGATGTAAATCATCCCCTTTCCTTGTAAAATCCTTATGAGGTTTAACAAAGATACGAATATATAAATCCCCTGGCTTGCCTGTTTTTTTACCAGCGTCTCCTTTGCCTTCAATTTTTAGAATCTGATTAGTATCAACTCCAGCTGGAATAATAATCTTTATATCGTTCTCAGTCTTAATGCATCCATCACCCTTACATACGTTACACGGTTTTTCTGGCTTTAACCCTTCTCCAGAACATTCAGGACAAGTTCCCACTCTTGTGAAGGAACCAAAGACCGTGCGCTTTATCTGCTGAACTTCTCCAGAACCACGACAGGCAAAACACTCGTTTACATTGGTTCCGGGCTCTGCCCCAACACCGTTACATCGTGAACAAACCGTTAGCTTTAAAAGAGATATTAATTCTTCATGATTATTTAAAACCGCTTGTAAAGGAATCTCAACCTCGACCTCAAGATCTCCTCCTCTTCTCTTATCTTTATGATTATGTTGGTGTCCTCCAAAGATATCCTCAAAGACATCTCCTAAATCCTGAAAATCAAAGTGGAAACCTGACTCGTCAGAGGCCACACCTTCACCACCCCAACCCCATTGAAATCCTCCTGCTCCCGGACCTACCCCACCCCCATCAAAGACACGCCTAAACTTATCGTACTGAGCACGCTTTTCTTGATCTGAGAGTATCTGATAAGCCTCATTTATCTCTTTAAAAGCCTTCTCGTTCCCTCCTTTATCTGGATGGTGCTTGTGAGCAAGTATTCGATAGGCCTTTTTTATATCGTCAACGGATGCAGATCTCTGCACCCCGAGAATCTTATAGTAATCCTTCATGTGATAAGGAATTATTTCTGTTCTGAAGAGTCTGTATCTTCCGGCTTTTTATCTTCTTTTTGAGCTTGCTGATTAACTGCAGCTCCTGCTTTCTGTAGAGCCTGAGATAACTCTTCTGTGCCTTTTTTGACTTCCTCTATTGTATCACTGTCTTTTACCTTTCTCAACGCCTCAATCTTCTGTTCAATTTCTTTTTTCACATCCTCTGCAATTTTATCTCCCATATCCTTTATAGCCTTCTCTGAGGTATATATTAAGGATTCAGCCATATTTTTTACTTCAATAAGATCCTTTTTATTTTTGTCGTCAGCGGCATGGGCCTTTGCATCCTGTTTCATCTTTTCAACCTCTTGTTCTGAAATACCAGTAGAACCCTCAATACGGATTGACTGCTCCTTATTTGATGCCTTATCTTTTGCAGTAACATTTAATATGCCACTGGCATCAATATCAAATGTAACTTCAACCTGGGGAATACCGCGGGGTGAGGGAGGAATACCGTCTAAAATGAAACGTCCGAGAGATTTATTATCACCTGACATGGAACGTTCTCCCTGTAAAACATGTACTTCAACAGATGTCTGGTTATCGGCGGCTGTGGAGAAAATCTGAGATTTTGAAGTAGGAACCGTTGTATTCTTTTGAATCAAAGGAGTACTTACCCCACCCAAGGTCTCTATCCCCAAAGAAAGAGGAGTAACATCCAGTAATAACACATCTCTCACGTCTCCCTGAAGAATACCTCCCTGGATTGCAGCTCCCATAGCCACAACTTCATCTGGGTTGATTGACTTGTTAGCTTCCTTTCCAAAAATCTCTTTAACGGATGACTGAATTAGAGGCATTCGAGTCTGTCCTCCAACTAAAATAATCTCTTCAACATCTGAGGGAGAAAGCTTTGCCTCAGATAATGTCTGCTTTACTATCTCCAAAGACCTGTCTACAAACTCTGAGACCATTTCCTCTAAGCTAGCGCGGCTCAATTTGTAATACAAGTGTTTTGGACCAGAGTCGGTTGACGTAATAAAAGGAAGATTAATCTCGGTCTCCTGCGACGTTGAAAGTTCAACTTTAGCACGCTCAGCTCCTTCTTTTAGACGTTGTAAAGCCAGATTATCCTTTGAAAGGTCTATTCCCTCATCCTTCTTAAACTGCTCAATTAACCACTGAACAATCTTATGGTCAAAGTCCTCTCCTCCTAAATGAGTGTCTCCCCCGGTTGACTTTACCTCAATGGTATCAGCTGAGACATCTAATACGGAAATATCAAAAGTCCCTCCTCCAAAGTCATAAACCACAATCTTCTTATCCTCTTTCTTATCTAATCCGTAAGCTAAGGCAGCTGCAGTAGGCTCGTTAATAACTCTTTTTACATCAAACCCTGCAATCTCTCCTGCCACCTTTGTTGCCTTTCTCTGACTATCGTCAAAGTAGGCAGGTACCGTAATAATAGCACTTTCAATCTTCTCACCTAGCTTGTCTTCTGCATCCTGCTTTAATTTTCTCAATACCATGGCGGAAACCTCAGCTGGTTTTAACCACTTCTCTCCCATCTTAATCTCAATTCCTCCGTCTTTTGACTCACGCATCTCATATGGCAGAAGTTTTGCGTCTTTCTGCACTTCCTCATCTGAAAACCTTCTTCCAATAAGACGTTTCGTAACAGAGATAGTATTTTCTGGATTTGTAATCTGCTGGCGCCGTGCCTGCACACCAACCAATATTTCTCCTGATTTGGAGATAGCTGCAACAGAAGGTGTAGTTCTTCCACCCTCTCTATTCTCAATAATCTTGGCCTCCCCTCCTTCTATAACAGACATAGCTGAAAAGGTAGTACCCAGGTCTATTCCTAATATTTTTGGCATTGTAGTTTTTTTATAAAGTTATTATTTCCCTACTTTCACCTTTGCCGCTCGTATTAACACTCCATCTCTTATATATCCTTTCTGCATCTCTTCTATTATGACACCTGACTTTTCTCCTTTTACCTCCCCTATCGCTTCATGGAGAGCTGGGTCAAACTTCTTCCCAACAGTCTTCACTTCCTCAATTCCCTGGGCTTTGAGCATTTTCTTGAATCGTTCTGAAATCTGGAGGAATCCCTTAATAACCGAATCTTTTTTCTGTTTAGCTGTTAATTGTGATGTCGCCATCTCAAGATCATCTAATATGGGAAGACATTCCAATACCTGCTCTATTTTAATCATCTCTTTTAATACTCTTGTCTTCTCTACTGTTTCTTTCTTATAGTTTAAAAGATCTGCTTTAGCCCTCTGCCATCCGGCCAAATACTCGTCTCTTTCTTTTTTTACTGTATCCATGTTACGAAAACATCTTTTGTAATAAATTAATATTTCTTTTATACGGCATACGCTTCGGACCAATTAAAGCCAAGAATCCCTTTTCTCGTGTTGGGAGTTTAGAGATTAAAATACTGAAATCTCCCACTTTAGAGTACGGATACTCATCTCCAATATAGATATCTATATTTCCCTGAACTTCCAAGTCATCAATACGTCTCTCCACATCTCTTAAAAACTTGGTAAAGTTTAATAAAGACTCTTTATCCTGAAACTCAGGTTCTGATAGCACTCCCTCCCATCCTTCCTTAAACAAGAAGGGACGAGTCGGTACATGCGTTATTACAAGGTGCGAAGATGCCTGAGCCAGCTCTCTTGTCATAGCTTGGAGGAAATCAAATGAATCCTCAATCTCACTCAATAAATCCAGCTCTTCTGACTCATATATCTCATCCACAAAGAACCGGTATCCTTTATCAGTAGGCACACGGCCAGAAGAGATATGGGGTTGTGAGAGAAATCCCGTTTCCACTAACATCTGCAATTCTGAACGTATGGTCGCTGGAGAAACAGCTAAGGAAGAACGTTCCTCAAGCAACTGGGAACTAACGGGCTGGGCCGTCTGTATATACTCCAATACGGCACTCTTTAAGATCTCCTGTTGACGGTTTGAAAGCGTCATCCTCCTATTATAGCCAAAAAAAATCAGCAGTCAAGGTCTTTAACTGCCAATTTTATGAACATAGAACTCAATTTTTTGGACTCGGATGCTCAACCCTCTTAATAGCTACACCCTTACCCTCAAGCCACTCCCGGACCTTAAAATCCTCTGAAGGATCAACACTCCATGTTTCTGTACCATCCTTGTTGCTTTGTGGACGTACTGAAATCCAGTACGTATGACCAAATTCTCCCACAAGCGCTCCTGCCGGAAAACTATGTTCAAATGTTAAACTCGTCAGACACATACCAGTGCCCCCTTCCAGTGTCATTATTCTATCCATATAATACTATTAAAATACCTGTTTGTCAATTCATATGGCTTTGTGGATAAGTTTCCTTAGATAATCTGCTACAATATATGAATGCGAACTGTTGTAAAAGGACCTAAGGTAACTTGGGTAGACATCCAGAATCCAACTCAGAAGGATGTGGAGTTTTTACGCGAGACTTACAGTTTACATCCTGTTATCTTAAAAGAAATAATTCCTCCAAGCTGGAGGGCAAAGGTTGAGGTATTTCCAAGCTATCTGTTCTTGGTCTTGCATCATCCTGTATATTCAAAAGCAACAAAAAAGACACGTCCAAAAGAGTTAGACATCATTGTTACAAAAGATACCCTTATCACTATTCATTATGAGGCCATACTTCCTCTCAAAGCTCTTTTAGACCGATGTAATCTATATGCTGAATCTAAAAAGAGCTACATGGGACAAACCTCAGGACATCTCCTTTATTATCTATTAGATCGCTTCTGGGAAGACTGCTTAATAAAGATTTCAAGAATCAACACAAAAATCACAAATATAGAGGAACAGATATTTGAGGGCAAAGAGTCTGATATGGTAAAAAATATCTCTCTTACAAGAACTGACATTCTAGATTTTTCAAGAATCATTACTCCTCAAGAAGATATTCTTCAGTCTCTAAATGATGTGGGAGTTAATTTCTTTGCAGAAGATACAAAACACTACTTTTCCAATATTATTGGAAAATACACTAAATGCAAAAACGAACTGGAAACCCAGAAAGAAACTGTGGGCGCATTGGAAGAGACAAACAACTCTCTCTTGAACAAAAAGATAAATGAGATCATAAAAGTTCTTACTATTTTCTCAGTTATAGTCTTCCCTCTCACCTTATTCGCTGGCATCTTTGGCATGAACACTAAGTATCTGCCTTTTGTAGGGCAACCTAATGATTTTTGGATTATCTCTGGCATCATGTTAATTGGTATCGTTACAATGATTCTTTTATTCAAAAAAAAGAGATGGCTTTAAGATAATGCTGACCAAACAATCTCTCATCATTCTTGCAGTATCTCTTGGTATTGCAGTTATTCTTTTGCTGCAGGTATTTAACCTTACCACAATTGCTCTTTGGCATGACGAGGCATTCTCAGCTCTTTTAATACAACAGGAATTTTCTGAGATGATGGAACGTATTGGTCAAGATGTACACCCACCCCTTTATTACATCCTTTTGCGCCCATGGGCAGATGTATTTGAAAACTCTCTCTTATCTCTGCGCCTGTTTAGCTTATTCTTTGGTCTTTTAAGTATTATTGGAACCTATATATTGGCACAGGAAATATTCCGTAAACGCAGTATTGCTTTTCTTTCCTCTCTCTTTATGTTCTTTAATGCTTTTCAGATTCAGTACAATATGGAGGCTAGAATGTATACACTGGGAACCTTCTTCGCTATCATCTCAAGCATCTTTCTTTTAAAGGGACTCAGGAGCAAATCACTGCTCTGGTGGCTTTTGTATATAGGGGGAGCTGTGGCTGCAATCTACACCCACTACTATCTTGGTTTTATTCTCTTAGCTCAAGGAGCATTTGCCTTGTTTTATATACAAAAAGAGACTGGTTTTTCTCTTGCTTCATGGATACGAAATAAGAATTTCCGGCTCCTTTCAATTTCAGTAGGACTGATTATCCTAAGCTTTCTTCCATGGCTGCCAACATTTCTCACTCAGATACAACGAGTACAAGATGCCTTTTGGATTCCTTCAATGACAATATGGTCTATACCATACACATTGTTTAAAATGTTCACTAGTTTTGATATTGATCCTGCTATCTTATCCATTCCATTGGTAGGAGGTATTACGGCAGTATTAGTCTTAAGCGCACTGCTGCTTTTATTATTCAAGTACAAACAAACTGGCAGACTTCTTATATTATTCTCTCTTATCATTCCATTCTCAGCCTCCCTCCTGCTTTCTTTAAAAACATCTATCTACCTTGATCGATACTTTATCTTGTTCCTTCCATTTCTCTTAATAGCTGTGGCTTCCGCTATAATAAGCATAAAATCTCTAATGCTGCGCAGCTCCCTTATTACTATTCTAACCCTAGCTGCTTTTACCTCATTCCCAATTTACTGGCAGAGTATTAATGCTGACGCAAAACCTGGAATGGCGGCAGCTTCCCAGTACTTGAATGAATCTGTAGAGATTCAAGATAAACTTATAGTAAACTCCTCATTTATCTACTTCACCTTCCAGTATTACAACACCACCTCTATTAATCCATTACTCTATGCTCCAGGAGACATCCCCCACTTTTCTGGAACAGCCCTCTTAAACGAAGAAGACCTCCTTTCTGATTTTAATAAAGCTGCAGTCTCAGGAGATACTGTCTGGACATTAGATACTACCGGCTTTGGCAACTTCCAGCCCAGTGTACCTTCCTCATGGGCAAAAGAATCAGAGAAGATATACCAAGACGCCCCTGATTTTAAGGGCGTAATTATAGTAAGAAAATATATCGTGGAGTAATTACTCTTCCTGATACTTTACAAAAGCCTGATCTCCAAATCTCAAATCAAGATATAGTAACTTTCCTCTTTTCTCTCTGGGCACCTCAGACTCAAGCACGAGCTTAAGTTTTGTTGACTGCCAATCCATATTTTCTTTCGGATTAATATATGCCGCCCATCCCTCAGATAAAATAACATATACCCAATTCTCTGAAATTATTGACAACTCCACAACCCTAACCTCGTCCTCCCTTAAAATACTCCAGGACTCAACTTCTGCTCTAAAATCCAGAAGTTTGGATAAAAGATCTGGATCAATAACTCTATCGCCCCATGAAAGCTCTTTAAGCTTTGGGGGACCTGTGATGTAAATATCAATAGGAACAGAGTCCTGAAAAGCAATGCCATACCTATCCACTCCAAGACATACTTGACTATCCTCTACAAATCTACACCAGGAGATAATTTCCTGTCGAAGAAAGATATCAAGTGTAAGCTTTGAAGGGAAATTTCTATGAACAGAAACTGATTCAATTTCTGGAAACCAATCCTGTAAAGCCTTGGATATCTCAGATTTATTCACAAAAAGAATGCTAGAAGAACGTAATCCCAATACCTTCTGGGAAATCTTTTCTTCTGTAATTATCACTACACGCTCTTTATCAATACTTTCATTCCCTGAAATCTCTATCTCTTTTATCTGCAAGAACGGCAAAAACCACAAAACATATACAGATAAAACAACAATGACAAAACTAATAATCATAAACCACAAGGCCTTATTTTTATACCAATACCTCTTGTGTTTGATACGATATGGTTTTCTAAATCTTTTTTGCATTATAATCCTCTCTTAATTTTCCGGATTCTCTCAAAGGTATTTGTTATCCAGTATTTCCAGCTCAGTGGAAAATCCTGAGTTTTAATATACAAATGAGACTCTCCTCCAAATCCCATCTTAAATAATGTAGGGCCGGCCCAGGGATGAGAAGGAAACTCTTTTGGATTTACATATCCCCAGAGGTCATAGACTGTACATCCTCTTTTTTTTGCCTCTTTAATGGCCTCCCATTGAAGAAGGTAGGGTAGGGAAAGCTTTGCGAATTCACGCCTAGATGCTGCTTGATGATAAAATGCAATCCCTGACCAGAAAATTATTAAGGCGCCCGCAGCAAGTTTTCCTTTGTAGGTTCCAAATATCCATAGGGTTTCTCTGTCTTTAGCGAATACCTCAAACTCGTTTTTGATATATTCTTTGGAAAACGGAACAAACTGCTGACGGGTTGCAATTTCTTGGTTAAGTTCATCGTAGCGTTCAATATCTTTTTCATTGTCACTTATCTCAACAGAAATATCTTCATTCCTGCTTGTTTGGCCAATGAGATACCGCGTGGTCTTACGCATGTTCTTTAGTAACTCTGCTTCGGGGATAGTTAGGTTGAGTTTCCAACTTGCCTCATAGGTATAATCTGCATGCATTGAGGCCTCTCGAAATCCCTGATTTTGAAATAATTTCTTGTTTTCTTCCGTCCGCTCCCACAAGGGGCTTATTCGAAGAAATGCAGCTTTCTCTTGCTCTCCAATTTCAGAAAGTTTTCGCAAAAGAAGTTGGAGTGCTTCTTGCTTTTTATCCAATGACCGGAGTGCTGCGTCAGCTAAGACCGGGCCATGGGGCATAAGAAGAAATGTTCCTCTCCTTGCTGAAATCTTTACGGCGAATGCAACTCCAACAAGCTCTGAGGCATCAAAGAATCCAAACCGCCAGATATGGTGATTTCTCTTTTGTTCAAACTCCCCCCAGTTCCATGAATGCAAAAAGGTCTTCTCAGAACATCCCAAGAGAAACCCCTCCCAAATCGTTTTGTCTGTTATTTCCTTAATCTGCATGCTGCTTGATAAACTTTACCGTCCTCTTAGCCTCATTCTCTGTTATACGAATATGAGTAGGAAGGTTTAATGTTATTAAAGCCAATTCCTCTGCTTTCCTGCAACTCCCCTTCACATACCCCACAGCCTCCAACTTCGTATCAGCTGGGGCAACTGGACTAGTGTACCAGTCCCCCAGCAAAAGATTCGCGTCCCAAGCCTTTCTAATAATCGCATACGCATTGGGATGGCGCACAGGTAAGCGCAAAAAGATATGCCCACTCGTCTCCTCTGATACCTCAAATGAAGTATCCAGCAAAGCTCTCTTGTAATATCCAGCCATCTTTTTTCTGTGTTCATTGAACCTATCTACCTTTGATAACTGCAACAAGGCAAGCTTAGCTAACGTGTTGGGCATTGCTTTTGGAAAGTAGCTTGGTTTTCTTCCACGCTTCTCTGAAAAATGCACGGCCTTTGAGAGAATATGCAGCAATTGGAAAAGCAGGAGCAGGTATTTGCCCAATATACGGTAAGTAGGAAGCACAATCCAGTTCATTAAAACAGGGTGCAGGAGCTGTTGTAAACTCCAGTAGGATGAGGGAAAACCGGCTTTTGCCTGAAACTTTCTGAGTGCCTTTCCATATTCTGCATTATTAGTTGCTGCCATCCCACCATATACAGAAGAGATTACCTTATCTCTTGAGAAACTGAAAAAGGCAACATCTCCAAAAGTTCCTACTCCAACTCCCTTATACTCAGCCCCCAAGGCATGGGCGCAATCCTCAATTAATAGCAGATTGTTCTGTTGGCAAATAGTTTGAATCTTATCCATATCAGCGGGTTTGCCAAAGGTATGCTGTACAATGACAGCTCTGCTTTTTTTGGTTATCTTTCGTTCTAAATCCTGAGGCGAAATATTATAATCTTCCTCGCAATCCACATATACTGGTTTTAAAGAAGACCAAAGCACCGGATTTGGCACAGCATTACAGGTAAAGGCTTGCAACAGAACCTCATCTCCTTTTTCTAACTTAAAAGCACTTAATATCGCCATTAAAGCTGATCTGCCAGAATTAAAGGAAACAGCATGACGAACTCCGATCTTATCTGAAAATTCCTTTTCCAATTCATTTATCTCTCTGCCTTGAGAACGTAAAAATCCAAAACTCACTATTTCCTTTAACGAAAGTACAATGTCATCTTTTTCGGTATTTGGAGAAAGTGATATGGAAATGGGTTTAAATGCATTCATGCCAATAACTTTAATAGTCCTTGTGGTACCCTTCCTTCAAGCAGTACTACGTCCCCCTCTTTTACCATATCTTGTATTATTTTCAATATTACAGCTGGTTGCTCTTCAAGCACAATATTATCCTTTTTCATGCCTTGAGCAACAGCTTCTTCAGAAATCTCTTTAAATCTATCTTTTGTCGTAATAATGGCGTAATCTGACATCTGACCTATCTTCTCTCCTATTCTTTTATGTACCTCTTTTGAAGAAGAACCTAATTCTATTAAAGACGGCATCACAACAACCTTCTTTCCCTGCCACAGGTTCATATAATCAATATCAGAAACAGCTCCTGTAGGATTCATTGAATAAGATGAATCAATAATATCAGCTCCGTTTATGCCTTTTTTCACCTTTAATCCTCCTGTAAAGGAACTAAGAGCATGAGCTGACTCTTTTAATCCTATTCCCACCTCCAAACTCGCAAGTTGAGCTAATAAGATGTTTTCTAGGAAAGGACCTCCAACACGAACTTGTACAGCGGCACTTTCACCTTCTTTATGTACGGCAGTAAAAGAAATCTCATGTTTTGTAATTATTAAATTTTCAGCCCATAGTTCACCTTCTTTTCCAATCTTTCGTTTCTTGCCCTGAGTTCTTTCATACATCTCTTTGCAATATGGATTAAAGCCGTTAAAGATACTCACTCCTTTATTATCCAAAGACTCAACTAATTCATACTTTCCCTCAATTATATTCTTTTGAGAGCCAAAAGTTGCCATGTGCTGTTCATTAATGCCTGTAACTATTGCAATCTTTGGTTTTGCTATTGAAGCAAGTAAACGAATTCCTCCTTTGTTATACGCCCCCATCTCACATACAAAAACCTCATGTTCTTCTCTAAGGCCTCGTAAAATGGTCTGCGATATTCCAACTTCAGAGTTATTATTCTTTTGTGTCTTTAGAGTCTTATACTTTGCAGAAACTATATGAAAGAGAAGTTCTTTTACTGAACTCTTACCATATGAACCCGTAACACCAATAACTAAAAGACTGCTCATTTCAGCTCTCTTTTTTCTTGCTTGTTGAATCATGCTATTTCGCTGATAGACCGCAATTGGCTGAAACAGCAAGACCACAACTGAAACCAATAAAGGAGAGGCGAGATCTAAAACAACAAGCGAGACTAAGAACATATTTCCGCTTAAACCAACAACAAAGAATAAAATACCGACAATCACTAGCGCAATCACTATTGTCGCCACAGAGAGTATTAAAGTCTTTAAGGTAAATACCGGACGAGTAATAGATCTCCGTAATACATCAAAGAAAACCTTCCCCGCTTCCAAACCATAGAGAATAAAAACAAGAATATTAGCTTGAGAGAAAACAAACAAAAAACGGATAAGCACAATCTTTACTGCAATCAAAGAATTAATGAAAAGATGACTTCCCCTATACGTTCTAAAGTGATCTGTAAACCTTCCAATATGGTATTCTTTTAACTGCCAGAGATATACCCAAAAGAGCACATTCTTTGCCATGCGAAAAAACCAGAGCACAATAACCACTGGAATAATAAAATTCATATTATTTAGTAAGAAATGTTTCTATCTCCCTTACCAATTCGTCTGGAATTTTCTTATGTGGAGTATGTCCAATGTCTGGAAATATAACAAGTTTTGCATTTTCAATCTCCTGTTTCATAATATTCGCATCCTCAATAGGTACAAAGTCATCCTTCTCACCCCAGAGCACGAGAGTAGATGTCTTAATAGAAGAAAGTATTGGTCGAAGATTTTTTGATAGAACGCTTAAGAATATTTCTTTCATAACACCCTCAGCCTCCAAATAATCCGTTCTTTTGATGGCACGATAAAACAATCTCCTTACGTGAGGACGCCATCTCCGTATAAAAGGAAGGGAACCAACAAGGTTTGCGGACTTTGCAATAATGAGGAGTACTTTGTGACGTAGACGCATATGACGTATGCCCGCAGCCGCGCATAGGATAAGATAAGAAAGCTCTTCTGGGTACTTTACTGCATATTGAATAGCGATCCTTCCGCCAAATGAGTGCCCAATAAGAATTATGCCTTCAAGATTCAGTTCTTGAGAAAACTTCTCCACAAACTCCACATAGCGCTCCAAAGACCAACCAGCAGGGGGAGATGGAGTCTTTCCAAATCCAGGAAGATCGGGAACAACAACCAAATACTTCTTTGAGAGTAACTCTTGTACCTTTGTCCAGGATGCAGATGTTCCTCCCCAACCGTGAAGAATTAAAATCGGCTGACCTTTGCCAGCTATCTTGTAATTCACATCCAATCCATCTATTTTTATACTACGTTCTTCAATCATGTAGATTTCTTTATTTCCTTTACTCCAACATATTTTTGCAAAACAGCAGGAATCTTCACCGATCCATCTTTTTTCTGATAATTCTCGAGTATGGCAATAAGCATTCTCCCAATGGCAAAAACAGTGGCATCGTTCATATGGACAAATTGCTTTGTCCCATCTTTAAATCGAACGCGAATATTAAGACGCCTTGCCTGATAATCAGTCATTAAATCTGAGCTATGGGTTTCCCTATATAAATCTTGCCCCGGCATCCATGTCTCAATATCAATCTGCCGTGCATCTGGCTTACCCATATCTCCAGTAGAAATAAGAACAACTTGATATGGAAGTTTTAAAGACTGCATGAGATATTCCTGAAGAGCTACAATAAATTCCTGTTCAAGTAGTGAATTCTCACCTGTTGTAAATGACTCAATCTCAACCTTATCAAACTGATGAACGCGAAGGATACCCTTTGTATCCTTACCATATGAACCGGCTTCTCGGCGAAATGATGTAGAGAACCCAACATATCTTTTTGGCAACTCTTTTTCCTCTAATGTTTCTTTCATGTGCAATGGTCCTAAGGTATGTTCTGCTGACCCAACTAAATATAAATCATCTTGTTTTAAATAATATCTTTCATCCTTGTCATCTCCAGAAAGACGGGCCATCTGAGAAAGAACCTCAGGGCGTATTATTACAGGAGGAACTACAGGTATAAAAGGAGTAGATGAATATCCTTTTTTTACAGAGCTTGCTATCTTTTTTATAATCTTCTCAGAAGTTAAAATCTCAAAAGCATAATGAATTAAGGCAAATTCCAGCAATGCCGCCCCTCCCTTTAAATACGCAAATCGAGTACCTGAAACCTCAGATGCTTTTTTTGTATCTATAATATCCAACTCCTCTCCAATCTCCATATGATCTTTTGGTTTAAAATCAAAAGATGTAGGTTTACCCCATTTTCTCAAAACTTTATTTGCAGACTCATCTTTTCCAATAGGAACATCTTTAAATGGAATATTTGGAACAGCATCCATTAACTCAAAAAATACCTCCTGAGTTCTTCTAAGCTCTGCCTCCCTTTTGCTTAACTGCTTTTTTAATTTTGCAGAATCTGCTATCTTTTTTTCCTTCTCCTTTCCAGACAAAGAAGCAATAGAAACTGAAACCTTATTCTGCTCAGCTCGAAGCACATCAACTTCCTGAATCATTGTTCTTCGTTCTTCATCAATCTTTAAAAGATTATCCACATCAAAAGTTAGACCCTTTGACTGAACTGCCTTCACTACCTTATCTGGATTCTCTCTAATAAACGCAATATCTAACATACTATTTTTTTTGTCTCATAAATGGAAACAGGATACTCTCGCGCAGGCTATTGGAATCTGTCAGAAGTGTAGTGAGGCGGTCAATGCCCATACCAAATCCAGCTGTTGGAGGCATACCATACTCCAATGCTTCTATGAAGTTCTCATCCATACGTTGCGCTTCTTCATCCCCCTTCTTATACAACTTCTCTTGGTCTTTAAATACTCTTCTCTGCTCTATGGGGTCATTAAGCTCAGAGTATGCCTTTATTAATTCCCATCCTGCCGCCACTAGCTGAAATGCTCCCAACTTTGAGTCATCTTCATCAAGCTTTTTCGCTAAAGGAATGGAATCAGCAGGATAATGAATAATAAAAGTAGGCTCCCACAGCTTTGGAAAACAGTATTTCTTCATAATGGCGTCCGCCACCTTAGCTTTAGAATAGCTGGGTTCTACAGGCACATCCAACTCCTTTGCTTTCTTAATCAGAGCCGTTCTATTCAATTCTTCAATATCAACTTTCGCATACTGCTTAATGAGTTTTGAATACTCAACTCGCTTCCATGGAGTTTTAAAATCAAGCTTTTTCCCATCATACTCAATTGTTGTCTTACCAAATACATCTTTTAATAAAGTAGTAAACATCTCCTCTGTAAACTTCATCATATCTTTATAGTCTGCATACGCCCAGTAAAACTCCAGCATGGTAAAGTCAGGATTATGGGACTTATCCACTCCTTCATTACGAAATACCCGCCCTATCTCATACACCTTTTCAAATCCTCCTACAATTAATCTCTTTAAATAGAGTTCAGGAGCAATCCTCAGGTATACATTAGCATCAAAGGCCTTCATATGAGTTTTAAATGGAGTGGCATCAGCTCCTCCATACAAAGACTGAAGAATTGGTGTATCAACCTCCATAAATCCTTCTTTTTCCAAAAATCTTCGCAGAGATTGTATAATCTTAGTTCTCGTCTGAAACTTTTCTCTTACGTCTTTATTAAAGATTAAGTCTAAATATCGCTTTCTGTATCGTTCTTCAACATCCTGCAAACCATGCCACTTTTCTGGCAAGGGAAGTAAAGACTTAGCTAAGATCTTGTAATCTGCAACCTCCACAGTCTTTTCTCCTTTCTTTGTTTTAAAAAGAGTACCTCTAATCTGCACAATATCTCCAATATCAAAGTTATCCAGAAAAAAAGCATATGCCTTCTCCCCTACTCCATCTCTTTTCAAATATGCCTGTATGCTTGCCGTAGCATCCTGCACATCAAAAAAGGTGGAGCCACCGTGCTCTCGAAACGAGCGCATTCTTCCCGCTATAGTAACTTCTTTTTTGCCTTTTGAGAGTTTCGTGAAATCAGAAAGAAGACCATCAATTAAATGAGTTCGTTGAGAAGTAACAGGATATGCCTTTTTTCCTGCTGACTCAATACGTTTTAGCTTTGAAAGTCGCGCTTTTTTAATATCAGAAATACTTGCCATATTTCAGAATTATACCTAATTTTGAACCTTAGGTCAAAAGAAAAATCCTGTAAAATTACAGGACTTCCCTCGCTATGAAATCTTAACAACTAAATAATCAATACTTCCATTTGGAGTCTCAATCTTCACCTTATCCCCTTTTTTCTTTAAAAGAAGGGCTGAACCTATTGGAGACTCAACTGAAATCTTGCCGGACATAGGATCAGCTTCCAAGGCCGTCACAATAGTATATGTTATATTTTCTGTTCCGTCTTTTAACTCTACATTAGAGCCAATCTGAACAGCTCCGTTTCCTGTGGACTTCCCAACTACCTCTGAAGTATGTATCTTTTCTCCAATCTCTATAATCTTGCGTTCCAACATCTCCTGTTCTTCTTTCGCATTATGATAATCAAAGTTTTCAGATAAATCTCCAAAAGAAATTGCCTTTCTAAGACGAGCTGCTATCTCTTGACGCTTTGTAGTCTTGAGCTCTTTCAACTCCTCCTCAAGTTTTTTTAACCCTTCTTTGGTAATATATGTTGCCATAGCCTATTGGCTAAAATACCATTCTAAAATCTCTTTTGCAATAGGCAAAGCCGCAATCTGCTCTCCTCTTACGTCTTCAATAAGAACTGTTAAAACAATCTCAGGATTTTCATATGGAGCAAATACAGTCACCCAGTTATGTAGAATATCGGGATCTGGAGTCTGAGCCGTTCCTGTCTTGGCCGCAACCTCTACAGGGAGACTATTTAAGAGCACTGAGGAACCTGAAGTTACAGCTTGACGCATACCTTCTCGAACAATTTGTAAAATCTCCTGCTCAATGATGTTCTCTCTTACTACAACGCTCTCAATTTTCTGCTGTCCCTCATCTCTAACAATTTCCTTTACAACCTGTAACTCAAATACCGTTCCATTATTTGCTATTGCAGAAAAGGCACGCACAACCTGGAGTGGTGTTGTAAGAAGATTACCCTGCCCAATTGAAAGTAAATAGGTATCACCATCCCACCATCCTTCACCTTTTACTTCTTGTTTCCATTCTGGAGTCGGAAGCAGACCCGATTTTTCACCCTGAATATCAATTCCGGTCTTCTCTCCCCATCCAAACAAAGAAAGATACTGGGTAATCCTTGAAGGACCCAATCCTTCTTGCTGACCATATCCTCCTCCAATAGTATAAAAGTATACGTTTGAAGAAACGGCAATGGCATCTCGCATATTAACCCAACCATGATTCTTCCAATCTAGATACTTATATACAATCTCGGGGTCATAACGATTTGGTACCTCAATGTATCCCTGTGTGAACATTAGCTCGTCTGGATCAATAATATCTTCTGCCAGGGCTGCTGAGGCCACAAGGGGCTTTATAGTAGACCCTGTGGGATACAACCCTCCTACGGCACGATTAAAGAGTGGTTCTGCAGGATCTTCCAGCAATTGTGAATATTCTTTTTGGCTAATACCTCCAGAAAAAGCATTAATGTCAAAACCAGGCATACTTACAAGAGAAAGAATACCGCCTGATCTTGGATCCATGGCAATGACAACTCCTTTTTTCGAACCTATACGTTTAAGATTATCAGAAAGAGCCTGTGTAACCTTTTCTTGCAGGCCAAGATCCATCCACAAAACAAGTGACTCCCCGGGTTCAGAAGGAATCTCGCCCTTATCTTTCACAATCTTCCCATAAGCATCGCGTTCAAAAAGCTGTGCTCCTGGTTTTCCCCGTAAAACTGACTCAAAAGACTGTTCAACTCCAACTTTTCCTATTTGGTCTGTCACGCCATATCCTGAAAACTCCTCTAATTCCTCAGGAGATACTTTAGCAGTATACCCAAGTAAATGAGAGAGTACAGAACCTTGTACATATTCACGGATTGTATTCTCCTGTACCCAACATCCTTCAAGATTTTCTAGTCTAGTCTCCACCATTATCAACTCCTCATGACTTAGATTCTCTCCAATTAACATAGTAGATGATGATTGCCTATCAAATACATCCTTTAAATCTTCAAAAGAGAAATCAGATAAACCTGCAAGTTCCTTGAACATATCCTCTCTTACACCTCTTTTTTGAGATATCTCCAACTTATCACACACCAAATCAAAACTCGGTCTATTAAATACAAGCTGGATACCAGAGGAATCATACATAACTCCGCGTTCTGCTGCAATGGCAATGGATCTTATGGCATTCATCTTAGCTCTTTCACTTAATTCTTCTCCTTGAACAATCTGTAAATAACCTGTCCTAATGAAAAATACCGTCAAGATAACAACAAATCCAAAATATAAAACACGCAGTACGAGTTGAGAAAGAGGAATCTCAATCTTTCGCTCAAATCCGCCTTCCCGCTCTTGTTGATTTGCGGCAAGTTTATCCAAAAAAACCTCCTGAAACTCTACTTCTTTGGAGAAACGTGTAACAAATGACCCTTTATCTTTGAAGAATGGGAGGCCGAACATATGATTTAATAACAAACTTCACAAGAAGAACAATTCCCAAAAGAAGTATTACCCAGAATCCAAAGAAATAACCTGAGAATATATCCAAGAGCACTCCACCTACAATTGCATACCAGAAGCTCTTTATATCCCCAGATGCCTCAAAAAAGGCATAAAGAAAAATAAATCCAAAGATAAGATTAGGCACTATTCCAAAAATAGAAATATGGACAAGAAATGTTGTCTGAAAAATAATCAGAATGAGAAAAAGAATAAATATGAGAAAATTCTTTAACATAATCAAAAAATAGAACTTGGAACGTCATAATTTGTAATAACAAGCAGCACATTATACAAGCTGATATTAAAAGAAGGCTCTAGTACTGCTCGCTGAAATGGCTCAACATCTGATGTAATAGCTTCAGTAACCTTACCTACAAGAAAATTCCTGGGAAATATACCTCCTAACTCATAGGTAGATACTATATCTCCCTGTTGAATAACCGCATCCTGCGGAAGAAGTTCTATTATAGCTTGAAACTTCCCTCTTCCTTTTAATACTCCCCCAATTCTATCTTCTCCTACCACTACATCAACTGAGCTTTGCGTATGAGAAAGAAGACGGACTCTTGAAAATTCACCAATAACCTCCTCAATTCTTCCAACGGCAATCTTCTCTGATGTAATAACGGGCATCCCCTCTTTTACCCCGGTACCCGAACGAATAACTAATACATCTTGAGTGGGGTCTTTGAAAAGAATCTCACCCTCTACAAACGTATAATCTTCCTCTAAACCAAATGCAAGAGCTTCCCTAAGTTTTTCATTTTCCTTTTGTATGCTTTCCAACTCACCAATCTTCTGTTCTAATTCTGCATTTTCAAGTAATAGACGCTCATTCTCTGTTTTTAGCCTTCCTGCATCAAATACCTCTTTACCTGCATCTGAAAAGGAATCTCCTATTTTCCATAAAGCAGACTGAGATGAAGCAAAAATATTCCATACTGTACCTCTGATTGGATTTTCAATCACATTGAGTGAGATGATTACCAAGAGCACAATAAAAAGGACTGTACGAGACCTTCTTGAAAATAGAACTTTTATCATTTATTCATTATACGGCTCTACTTACCTCTTGACAACAAATGCATAATAATATAACATAAGGGGCATCTTGGACACTTAGAAACATGTGTCTGGGTGGTGCTCAGTCAGTGGGGGTATATCAGATGTGCTCTCAGAAAAAGACTAGTCAACGCGGAGGATTTGGTAATAACCTGGAATTAGCTACCGGGTTCAGAAGTACGCCCGTTTCCGGCAAAATGGTCCGGGATTAAGATTCTGGAGGGGTTCAATAAGACCCTAAAAGGTTCTAGGGCAACGGAATACCAGATCAATGCGCCACAGCCCGTACTGGGTATTGGGGTTACAACTGAATAACCCACTTGGCTGACACCAAAAAGCTCTTTCCTCGACGGTACCCCTTCTGGATACCGTCTTTTTTTATGAAAAGAAAAACCGATGGGTTTAATCATCGGTCTTCAAAATAAGCATCTCTTTGCTAGCTACATGAATATATAGATATAGCTAAAAAGTCAATATATCTATTGACAAGTAAAGGAAATAATGATAGTCTATTTATAGGGTGTTTGGGGGTAGGTCTTTGCTTACAATTGCTTGCGCTGCAAGTTCGGGCGGCGATATCCCCGGACAGGATATCTCATTAGTGTGACCAAGTCATACGTGCAGCACTCCTGTAGATTAAGGTACAAACGCCTCCGTACCTATTCCGCTGGATAAGCTAAATACGTAGAGATCTCCCCCAAATACCCTTAAAAAACGCCGCAGTACAATAATTGTACCCTGGCGTATTTTTTTACATAAACAAAAAGCACCCAAATAAATGGGTGTTTTTGTTCATCATAGACACTGTAAGAGAGCTACCTACTTTCGCCCGTAAAGACTATCATCGGCCTTGAGAATTTTCACTTCCGAGTTCGGAATGGGATCGGGTGGAGCACTCTCAGCATAGCTCCCCTACGGTATCTATGATGAAATATCAAACGTCTGCTATAAATTGTTAGCTAATATATTGAAGGGAAGATCATTAGTACTCCTCAGCTTAATGCGTTACCGCACTTACACTTAGAGCCTATCAACCTTGTAATCTTCAAGGGATCTAAAAGTTCTTATCTTGGAGTTGGCTTCGTGCTTAGATGCTTTCAGCACTTATCCATTCCCGACGTAGCTACTCAGCAATGCTCTTGGCAGAACAACTGATACACCAGAGGTCAGTTCATTCCGGTCCTCTCGTACTAGGAACAAATCTCCTCAAAACTCAACGCCTACGGTAGATAGGGACCAACCTGTCTCACGACGGTCTGAACCCAGCTCGCGTACCACTTTAATTGGCGAACAGCCAAACCCTTGGAAGCTGCTTCACCTCCAGGATGTGATGAGCCGACATCGCTTTGTCGACATTTTGCCCTCGTTACCGAGGGGATCGGACTATATCTTCATCCTCTAAAATCTAAGAGGCGTCGGCGTATTAGCTCTACTTAATAAATAGAACTCCGATTCTTACGAATCAAGTCTCTACAGGGTTATAACTTAATATGCAACAAACTACATACGATTTTTCAATTAAGTTAAACTTCCCACGGTATTGTCCAGATGTATCTGGTAATACATTTCCTGGAGTTCACCGTTATAAGCCGAATTTTTCTTGATGACATTACTGTCATGGCGCCCCGATGTATATTACATAAGGTGCCGAACAGGGCCGTAGATATGGACTCGCGGGCCCTACCAGCCTGTTATCCCCGGGGTAGCTTTTATCTGATAATCTCCGCGTTTTCTACGAAAACACGTCGGTTCACTAAGTTCTGGTTTCCCAACTGCTCGACATATCCGTCTCGCAGTAAAGCTAGCTTGTGCCTTTACACTATCTCCACCATTTCCATCGGCGGATAGCTAACCTTTAAACGCCTCCGTTACCTTTTAGGAGGCAAGCGCCCCACTTAAACTGTCCACCTCCCACTGTCATTCGCTGAGCGAAATTAGTGCTATCTTCGTAAAAGATGGGTGTTTCATTGATGGCTCCACTAAGACCGAAATCTTAGCTTCAAAGCCTCCCCACTACGCTACGCATCTAAAAAAATAGAACAATGAGAAGCTACAGTAAAGCTCCCGGGGTCTTTCCGTCTAGCCGCAGGTAACCGGCATCTTCACCGGTATTGCATTTTCACCGAGCACCTCCTCGAGACAGTTCTCCAGTCGTTACGCCTTTCATGCAGGCCTGAACTTACCAGGCAAGAGATTACGCTACTTTAACACGGTTATAGTTACCGCGGACGTTCACTGGGGCTTCGACCGCTCAGCCTTCAGATAAATCCAAAGACCGGCAGTTTTAACACTCCAGCACTGGTCAGGCGTCAGCCCCTATACATACTTTTACAAGTTGAGCAGGGACCTGTGTTTTTGATAAACAGTCGCCAGAGAAACAGTCGCTGCGGCCCTAATATTAATTAGGGCAGTCCTTATCCCGAAGTTACGGACACTGATTTGCCGAGTTCCTTAAGGAGGTTTCACTCGTTCACCTTAGCATATTTGCGCTAACCTACCTGTGTTGGTTTGCGGTACGGACTCTTTAAGTTATACGTAATAGAGATTTTCTTGGAAGCGTGCTCGTTCGGATTCCTTCTCCCGTGGGAAAAGATTTCCACCACACTTGGATTGCTCCTTATGCAGCCGACAGAAATCCAATAATCTGCCCGAAGTACTACACTCCGTCATCTACTACAACACTTAACGAGGGGCAGGAATATTAACCTGCTGTCCATCGCTTCAGACCTTTCGGTTCAAAAGCTTAGGCCCGCCTAACCCTTGGATGATCACCATTGCCAAGGAAACCTTAGGTTTTCGGTGTGCAGGGCTCTCACCTGCATTGCGGTTACTCATGCCAACATTCTCACTTCTCATCGCTCCACAAGAGGTCACCCTCCAGCTTCAACGCAATAAGAACGCTCTCCTACCACTCCTGAGATAAATCTCAGAAATCCTTATCTTCGGTATTTAACTTAAGCCCCGATAAATCTTCGGCGCAAAACCTCTGAACTAGTAAGCTGTTACGCACTTTTTAAAGGGTAGCTGCTTCTAAGCTAACCTCCTAGCTATCTGAGAAGTTTCACCTCCTTTCTTAGCACTGAGTTAAAATTTAGGGACCTTAGATGAAGGTCTGGGCTGTTTCCCTTTTGAACATGGAGCTTAGCCCCCACATTCTGACTGACTATGCTAGTCACTCTAGTATTCGGAGTTTGGTAAGAATACCTAGCTTGCGCCACGAGAATCCTTTCCAGTGCTCTACCCCCAGAGTGTTGTTCATAATCGCTAGCCCTAAAGCTATTTCGGAGAGAACCAGCTATTACCAAGCTCGATTAGCTTTTCACTTCTTACCACAGCTCATCCCAAGACGTTGAACGGTCTACGGGTTCGGACCTCCCTTTGCCTTTCGGTAAAGTTCATCCTGGCCATGGCAAGCTCGCTTGGCTTCGGGTCTTCTCCCATCGATTTTAATTCGCCCTATTAAGACTTGGTTTCCCTATGCCTTCGCGCCGTAAGCGCTTTAGCAACCGATGAGAAAAACTCGTTGGCTCGTTCTGCAAAAAGCACGCCGTCACCCCGCATCTTTTTACTCTTTAAGAAAATATAGTTGCTGAGAGGCATAGATGTTTCACTTCTAGGCCCAACTAGGATTTGACCAGATGAGCAAGCTCATCTCCCCTCAGCGTTTGGCTCCCCACGACTCAAATCAGGATCGTTTGGGGACCGCAACATAAACAAAACTTAAAGAACAAAAAGATACGGAGCTCCGACTCCTTGTAGGCAAGATGGTTTCAGGTACTATTTCACCGCCCTCAACGGGCTACTTTTCACCTTTCCCTCACGGTACTTGTTCACTATCGGTAATATTAAGTATTTAGCCTTTCCCGGTAGAACGGGATGATTCCCACGAGGCTTTCGTTTCTCGAGGTACTCAAGAATAATAACAAGGAGCATGAAAGAATTTTCAAATACGGGGCTATTACCCTCTATGGCGCCACTTTCCAGAGGCTTCTCTTAATCAACAATCAACTTGTGCTCTCCCTCAGGGGCATTCTTGTGCGTAAACACAAGAGCACTCCCGACGTTATTACCTTACAACCCCCTATATTCCTAAAGAAATGATAGGGTTTGGGCTCTTCCCTTTTCGCTCGCCGCTACTAAGGGAATAAACAATTCGTTCTCTTTTCCTCCGCTTACTGAGATGTTTCACTTCAGCGGGTTCGCTTCTGAGCTAACGCTCAGACGATGCTGGTTTCCCAGCAACAGGTTTCCCCATTCGGACATCTCCGGATCAAAGGTTGCTAGCCACCTCCCCGAAGCTTTTCGCAGACACGCCACGTCCTTCATCGCCTTAATATTCCGAGGCATCCCCCATCTGCCTGTAACCTACAATATACTAACTAACAATCGATAACATTCGTTCGATATTCTATATTTATACCTCTTTTAAGGTTCTCACGAGCAACCAAAAAACCGCGTCAGAGCGGTTTCATTTCTTTCACAAAAGAATATCAGTCCTTAACCGCTTTGATTACTTTTTTATAATCATCTTGTTACTCATGTAAGTTTAGTATATATGAGACAAAGAATGATGTCAAGGATTAATATTTATAGCTAATTTGTTATTAAAAATTCACTATTAAAAAGTTCATTTAAGAAGTAACCCGACCATTCTTTATATACATCAGCTTTATGGTTATCTGCGATAATATGAAGCAATAATTCAATACATAATGGATTAATTTTTTGAATAATCTTAATATCTTCACCTACATCTTTTTTAAGGTTATATAAACAAAAATCTTTTGAGAAAGTATCATGCAATTTTACTATATTTTGTACAAATTCAATCTCAGATGCAATTAAATCTGAGCTTTCAAGAAGCTTTGGAACCAATTTCGCTCCTGCTTGTTCATGTCCCGTAGATTCTGTATTATTTTCTTCATTAATAACATGAAGATATGTGATCCCCTTCTCCTTTTCAACTCCTTTGCCAATATCATGAATAGCGCTTGCAAGTAATAACAAATCTCCCTTGATATACTTTCCATTTTCATCAACTAACTTATTAAAATATTTCTTATACTTATCTTTTAATTCTAAAGATGTAATAAAATTAAAATTCAAAAGTTCTTGCATATTAAAAAATACATCTTCCATATGTGAAAGAACATTTTCTGAATCATGATATTCATTATTTTCAATTAAAGAAGAGAGTCGCTGCATCTCAGGTAATTTAACAACACCATCTATTACTTGAGATAAATCAGAATTAATATCTGAATTTACAATTTCAAAGTTTTTTTTCATATATTTAAGTATAACAAAAAATCTAATAAACCATATAGACTTCTTGACAAAATACAAATAATATGTAATGATATGAATCAGATTGTACTTATTGCACCTAAAAAACTAGTATGCACACGGAGATGATGCATCAATGAATAAGAAAAAAATGGTCCTGATGGCGATTGTAGCCATTGCAGCTATTACTATTGGCACAGGAATTGCCTTTGCCAGTACACTGGTGACCGACTCGGTAACTATCGACGCCAAAGTTCAAGAGCCGATTGAGATTCTGAACTTCAATCACGAAAATCTTTTCTCTCCAGGAAAAGATTTCTGGCCTGGAAAGCCAGTAGTGCGATGGACTATGCAACTAAAAAACATAGCCGATGTGCCTTTCAGCGTATTGCCTCGCGTTATGAAAAAAGATTCCGAAGGAATCGACATCGTCACGGAGACTTACGCAAACGGTGAGCTTGTCTTAACTCCTTGGGTAGGTACAAGTATTGCCCCAGGAGCGACAATAACACTCGTTGTTGAAGTCCGCATCAGTCCAACAAGTTCTCCAGGAACAATTGGAGATCTCGTTCTCCAAATAGACCGCTACCTCTCGCCTCCTGAAGTAGAGGTCGAAGAGAACAAGGGACAGCTCGGCTAGTCTGACCAAAAAAATCGAAATCCCCAGAGTATCTACATAGGTATGTCTGGGGTGTTTTTTATATAACAAAACTCTGTAGGCATATCACCTACAGAGCATGTTTTAGAACAATATTTATTGCTCTACCCTCTGAGTTTTCTAATCATATCCTGCAAGAGCATAGCTGCCGTATCTTTTCCTCCCAAGCCGAATGCTATTCCACCTGAGATTACAATTAAGGCAACAAGTCCGGTAAAGAGTGTTTGAAGTAATGCTGTAGCTACTCCAAGTTGAGTTAACATTGCAATAATTGCAAATATCCAAATGGACCACTTTACCACAGCTCCAACTACTCCTCCGTGAGAAAACTGTGCTGATTCTACTGTAGCTCTCATCACCTTCTCTACGATATCGGCAATGATTACTGCTACCGCAAAAATAAGAGCGGCAACAATCACGTTAGGCAAGTAAGCCAATACACTCTGAAGGAAGATTGCAAATTGGTCTAAACCGAGAATTTCTACTGAAGCAGCTAAGAATACAATAACTAAGACCCATTTTACAATAGATCCAATAAATCCTGCTGGATCTATTTTCAACTCAGCCTTGTCTAATGCTGACTTCCAGTTTCCCCGTTCAAATATTTGGTTAAAGCGTAGGCGTTTTAATATGTCGGCGATCAACTTTCCGAATCCAGCGGAAATTAACCAACCGATAGTAAATACGAGTAGTGCTCCCACCAACTCAGGAATGAAGTTTAAGAAACTCCCCCAGAGATCAAACAGGGCGTTCACGGTGACCGCGTACCAGTCAAGTAACATATGTGTTTTGATTATATTTCACTTGTATTAAACCGACCTTTCTGCAAGAGTACCTTTAAAATGGTCTCTCAGCATTTCTTCATTATACCAGAATAAAGCAGGTCAAATACCTTACTTGTGGATAACTTTTGCGAGGCCCAAAACACTATCTTTGTTAACCCAACCAAATACTCTACTATCAAGACTTTCTTCCTTATTATCCCCTTTTAACCAATACTTCTTATCTATTTTTTTAATAACGCGCTTAAGTAAAAAACGAGAAGAAATGGGGTGTCTTATAACAGCAACATCTCCCTCTTTTAAACCAATAAACTTGTTCACGAATACAAAGTCCCCTTCTTTGCAGTAGGGCTCCATGCTTCGTCCTTGAACTCGAAAGAATAAAATCATTACTTTGACGAAGCCTTCTCAAACATCTCAGCTATATTCTCTACAGCAGAAAGTAATCCCTTTGCCGTATCCATACTTACCTCCTGCTTTATTTTTGAACATAACTTAGTAGCTGACCAAAATGTATCATGCAAATCAGGAAATATTTCCAAATGTTCTTTATTAAAGAAATCTGTCCAAAGAATAAGTAACTGTTCCTTACAAATCTGAGCATGCTCTTCTTTTGTAGCAACATAGCGAGACATGGAATTTTCATACTCCATCACCACTTTCTTATCTTTCCAGTCTGGAATCTCTAGTTCTTCAATTAACTCAACCATACGGACAACCGTACGGGCTGCTGTGTGAGCTGGTTCTGAGGTATAAATGCCACACGGAATATCACAATGCGCATACACTGTATTAAATGGAATAAGCTTATGGATGAAAGAAATAAAACGATACATACTATTTATATATTACTTATATGTTGGATGATGTTCCTCACTATGCTTTGTTTTTGCCGCATGACGAGCCATTGCATACAACAAAGAAGACAATCTATTTAAGTAAGCTAAGATTGAAGGCTCCAACTTTTTCCTGTGTCGCCTATCTAACTTTACCATAACAACCTCAGCTCTACGAACTACAGAGCGAGCAAAGTCCAACCAAGAGGAAGCTTCATTTGAACCTGCAATAATAAATCCTTTCTCTGGCTTTACCTTCTTTTCAAATCCATCAATGAGTTTTTCAATTTCCTTAACCTTTTTTAAAGAAAATGGAGGAGCTGTAAACTTCCTTATCATTAACACTCCTACATGTGCCTGAATAATAAATAGATTCTCCTGTACCTGCTCTAAAATATCTTTATGTCCTTTAGGCAAACTCTGAGTCTTTACCAATCCCAATAGACTATTAACCTCATCCAAAAATCCAACAGCCTCAATCTCCAAAGAAGTTTTATGTATCTTCTTTCCTTCAATCTCAGAAACACCCTTATCCCCTTTTCCTGTATAAAATAGTCTCTTTAATAAGCTCATATGATATTAACTTTCTCCACCAGTTTTTTTATTTCCCTTGAATTCCTATCAGTTCTACTTCAAAGTACAATGTTGAATTTGGTGGGATCGCTCCAGGTATTCCTCCAGCTCCATATGCAAGTTCAGGTGCAATAGTAAGATTTCTTACGCCTCCAATCTGCATTCCAGCTACCCCTTCATCCCAACCCTGAATCACTTGTCCTACTCCCAAAGTAAATGTAAATGGCGTATCCTTTGCTCTTGAAGAATCAAATGTAGTTCCATTCTCAAACGTACCAACATAGTGTACCGTAACTTGGTCTCCTGCTTCTGCAGTTGCTCCCTCACCTACTTTTATATCTTCAATTTTAAGTTTTGTTTCTTGTTCCATATTTTCTTGTGGATTTTCTATAACGACTTGCTGATCTTCTTCTGACTGTTGAGAGGAAAAGAATATAAATCCTCCAACAATAACAACAGCTACAATAACTAGTATTAAAACCATACTCAATCCCCTCTCTTTAATATGATGCATAGAATAATATGTAATTAATAATTCGTATCTATACTATATTCTACCAAAAAACCGCCTTAAAGGCGATCTTTTGCGAAATGTGGACTACATCGGATTCAATTGGAACCAAATAATTCAGGAATTAGGAACCTGGCAGCAGCTCAGCTCCAATCTTCTCTAAAAGTAACGGAAAAGTCTGAAATCCTGACTGTGCCTGAAAATGTTCTCCTCCTTTTACTAAAGTTACGTTAACCCCTAGATTCTTTGCAAGTTCTTCCGCTCTCCCTAAGGGGATATAAGGGTCGTTATCGGAATGAATTACGGAAAAATGCTTACAATTTTGTTTTATCTTTTTCCAATCAAAATCTCTTTCAGCAAAATCATCAAGATTTGGCTCCCCTTCCGCTTTAAGATGTCCTGAAAATCCTGCAACCAAGAAAGTTGCCCGAGCACTTACCTCCCACTGATTCAAAACATTTAGTATAAATGGTACTCCAAGACTATGACCCACAATAATGGAATCTGATAGGTGTTCTTTCATTGGACGAAGAGTATCCAACCAATTCTGAAGAGTCTGTTTATCTTCTTCAATAGGAAACTGTGGTAAGAAAACCTGCAATTCTTTTTCTTCCAGTTTTTCTTTCAACCACGGATACCAATGAGTATCTTTACTTCCAGAAGAACCGTGAATAATAAATGCTGTTCTCATACACTTTATGATTCAGTACTCTTCATTTTCTACTTCTTTTGGAAATAATAATTGAAATGGATAACCTACATAGTTCCTGTTTATTTTCCCGCAGCCAATATCTTTAAGAAATGCAACCATTTCTTCTGTAATCTTTTTAGGATCTACATTTTCATCCTTACCTTTGTACTCAATTTCTACAAAATCTCCAAGTCCTTTTATCGTATCTAATGCAATCTCATAATCTTCATGCATCCATGTTTTCCTTAATTTATCAACTATAACGATTGATTTAAAATTAAGAACGTCTAGTATCTTCTTTAATTTACTTAAATCCCCTATCTCCGTCTCATATTCGTCAGCATAGTTGCTTTTTCCATCTTCTTCATAGTGCCAGTTCTTATAATTTATTGAGTATGTACCGCCTGAATCTCTTAGCCGTATCCACTCTTTTATTGGACGAACCTCAATAAAATTACGATGAGCCGGAGAAAAATACTCATCTACTTGATGTTTTTCCGATTGAAAGTCAGCATTCTTTTCCAAAAACTCAATGAGTGGTTTACTGTTCTCAATCCTAACTTGTATTTCAATTTCAATATCAGACATATATCTTACTATACCAAAAAACCGCCCTTATGGCGATATTTTGTTTTTGTGGACTACATCGGATTTAGTTGGAACCAGATTATAGAGGAATTGTTGGCTTGGAAGGGTTACGCAGACTTAGAGAACAGGACCTAAATCTTAAACACATTACTGACTCACAAATTATCTAATACTGAGGGTAATTCAGATAACCCATCATCCCCACTAAAATGCCCTTTGCCAGTTTCAATTATAATTTTTGCATTGAGTTCCTTCTCAAATAACTCTTTATTCTCTTCAAATGGAACAAGAGGATCGTCTTCCGAAAAGATACAAGTGAAGCTTTCTGCGGCGTTCTTTATTCTTCTAAAATCTATAGAAGTTTCTATCCAGGGTCTTGCAATAGATTTAGATTCTTCATCTGACATCGCTTCTAAAGTAAGAGTCATCCAAGGAGCAACAAGAACGACACTCCCTACTTTACTATACGATAAAGATTTTTCTCTATATTTCTTCCCCACAGCCTCAAAATATGGGAGCTTCTGACTAATGGATTCTAAATATCGTAGCACAGTCTGACAACCTACGCTGTGTCCAACAAAATGTGTATTTTCATCTGGGTACTTTATTTCATCTTTAAGTAACCCAACCCAGTCCACAATAGTTGGGTTCTCTGGATGGGGCATTGTAAAAATAGATACCTCAAAATCTCTACTCTCTAATTCCTGTTTTAGCCAAGGAAACCATCCCTCTTCTGGATAGCCATCCCACCCGTGAACAACATAAACTCTTTGCTTCATATAATCACACTGTACCAAAAAATCGCCTGCTTGGCGATTCTCTGGTGTTTGTGACCAAATCGGAATCTGTTGGAACCAATTAGTAAAATCTCTTAAAGAATACGATGAACTAATGTCTATTTCTTCACAATGTTGTTCTCAGAATCCTTATGGTCATATTTCACAAGGATTTCATCCTTTACCATATTGAATGCCTCCTCGACATCAACATCAAGTTGATTTGCGAGACGGCAGAGTCCAAAAAACAAATCTCCAATACCATCTACAAAAATATCTTTATTCTGTTTAACAAATTGAATCCTTTCCTCCTCTGATTTATATCTCAGGTGCTGTGACATTTCTATAAGTTCCTCGTGTAAATGATCGAACTTATCAACATTAGGAATATCTTTCCATGCGTTACGTTCAGCAAAAAACTGCACAAGAGCCTGTGATTCTTTCATTGTCTCTATTGTTTTCTTTACATCCATAAAACTATCTTACCAAAAAACTTTACTCGCCAAGAAATCTTTTAAAAGCCTGATACTCTTCCATATCACAAAAGTCACTTCTCTTGAGTCGATCATCTACAGATGCCCAAAAGTAGCTGCTGTGCTCTGGAGAAAGTTTGATACTCCCTGATATGTACTTCCCCTCATATACAATAACAAACACTGGGACTTTACGATTAGCAGATTTACGATAGTGAGCAGCAATGGGTTTCCCAATTTTATACTTCACTTTACTCCCCAATTCTTCTTTTACCTCCCGGATCAATATTTTCTCAAGCGGAATATCACCTTCAATGTTATCAATACGGCCACCCGGTAAATCCAAATGGTCGTCTTTTGTATTTCTCAAAAATAAAAACTTCTTATCTCTTTCCAAAAGTATTTTTAAGGAGACCTGGTACTTTTCAAAATCACGGTTCATCTTTATCATTCTACCAAAAAACCGCCATTATGGCGATATTTTGTTTTTGTGGACCAAATCGGATTCAGTTGGAACCAGATTATTGCAGAGCTACAACTCTTCCAAGATCTTGGTTCTTTCACTTATACATAAATTACCTTATCAAAAAAGCAAAGGAATCTTTCTTTTCGCATTGGAGTGATAGAATTTTAAAAAGAGTCAATCATACTTACTCCAAAAGAAACAGGAACAATATTCCTTGGTGGATCAGGAATACTTGGATTTTCTGGAGCTGTTTTTGGTGTTCGAGAAACTGGAGAAAGAGCAAATCTATCCCTTATTATAAATTTATTCATATCTTTATCATTAGCTATAACTCCTCGAAAATTTCCTTCGGAATCCCAAACTGTATTACCGTCAACCCAACCTAAATAAACGCCATCTCTTGAAAACACAAAACCACCCTCGATAAACCCCAAGTAATTTCCGTTTGTTTTGAATATAAATATTATATTACCCATTCTTTTCTTCTTCTAAAGTTTTATGCTCAGGAATATAAGAAGCTGGTACTGCATATCCAACGCCAAGTTGCAGATTTCTTATCAGCGCGGTGTAAATTTCGACAACATCTACTCCGTGTAGGGATAATGCACCAAACTCCATATCTTCTACCTTTTTTAAAATTTTACCCCTCTCTCTTCCTGTCGCATTAACAACACCTATTACCTCGCCATCTGAATTCATTAAAGGACATCCACTGTTTCCAAGATTAACCGTGCCATCGATAAGATATGTAACTACTCCTACTGCATCTTTAGTTATAGCAGAGAGTATGCCTTGATGAGTTATAGGAATTTTAGAATTTAGTGGATACCCAGAAAATACCACTGGCATTCCTTCTTTAACTACCGAAACATCCGCAAGTATAAGTGGTTCTATTGTATCATCTTCAAATTTTAAAAGGGCAAGATCGTGCTCATCATCTCGAACTACTACTTTTGCATTAATATATTCCCCTTCTGGAAACTTAATGAGAAGAGACTCAGCTCCTCTAACTACGTGATTACAAGTAACTAAAACTCCTTTTTTAGAAAATACAAAACCTGTACCAGTTCCAGAACTTTTTCCTTTTTTGTTTATAGTAACAACGAGTGCAATACTTGACCTTGTCTTATTTACGGCATTGGAGCAATCCATATTTTATACTAACTCATAGTATAATATTATTCAACAATTTCCTCTGTCTATTATAAAAGAGATCATACCAAAAAACCGCCCTAATGGCGATCTTTTGTATTTGTGGACCTGATCGGATTCGAACCGATGACCCCTTCATTGCAAATGAAGTGCTCTAGCCAGCTGAGCTACAGGCCCCTTCTCTCACATCGTGCGCACTTTGTGAGACGTGGCCGTACTTTTCACACCAGTACGGTGGTGGGCGTGGAAGGACTCGAACCTTCGACCTCATTCTTATCAGGAATGCGCTCTAACCAGCTGAGCTACACGCCCCAAAAAAGAACTATAAGGGATTATACAAGAAAACAAACCCTTCGTAAAGGGTTGGTTTCCGTTGATTCCTAAAAGTTGTTTCAATTCTAGCTCCATAAAATGGAGGGTCAAGACATTTAGGCACTTGACCATGCCATCTGAATCAGTTTAAGAATTCTCATAAACCGATTCGGGTCGACAATCCAAAAAAAATGTTGTGATCCACCGACAGCTTCCGCTACCGGTGCCTTGTTACGACTTCGTTCCTCTCACTGAATCTGCCTTAGTACCATATAAAATGGTGTTTCGGGCATTCCCAGCTTGCTTAACGTGACGGGCGGTGAGTACAAGACCAAGGAACATATTCATCGCGCCATGGCTGATACGCGATTACTAGCGATTCCGACTTCATGGGGTCGGGTTTCAGACCCCAATCCGAACTGAGACACCGTTTGTGGGATTAGCTCCAGATTACTCTTTCGCGACCCGCTGTCGGTGCCATTGTATCATGTGTGCAGCCCAGGACATCAAAGGGCCACGCTGACTTGGCGTCATCCTCACCTTCCTCCTAATTGTCTTAGGCAGTTTCCTGTGACATATAAAACACAGGATAAGGGTTGCGCATGTTGCCCGATTTAACGGAGCGCCTCAAGGTACATGCTGACGACAGCCGTGCAGCACCTGGGATAACGTCCTTGTGAGAAGATTTTCGTTTCCAAAAATCGTCGCTATCCTGTCAAGTCCTGGTAAGGTTCCTCGCTTAGTGACGAATTAAGCCACATGATCCACCGCTTGTGTTGGTCCCCGTCTATTCCTTTGAGTTTTAGCCTTGCGGCCGTACTTCCCAGGCGGGATACTTAACGCGTTAGCTTCGCCACATGAAGGGTCGACACTTCACATAGCTAGTATCCATCGTTTACGGCGTAGACTACACGGGTATCTAATCCGTTTCGCTACCTACGCTTTCGTCCCTCAGCGTCAGGGTCATCCCAGCTGACTGCCTTCGCTTTCGGTGTTCCTGATGATATCAACGGATATCACCCCTCCACCATCAGTTCCATCAGCCCCTAATGCCCTCTAGTCTGGAAGTTTCTTTAACACTCCAAAGGTTGAGCCTTTGGTATTTAATTAAAGACTTTCCAAACCGCCTACGGACCCTTTACGCCCAATAAATCCGGATAACGCTCGGGGGTTCTGTATTACCGCTGCTGCTGGCACAGAATTAGCACCCCCTTATTCCTAGAGTACAGTCATCCCGAAGGATTCTTCCTCTATAAAAGCGGTTTACAACCCGAAGGCCTTCATCCCGCACGCGGCGTCGCTGCATCAGACTTTCGTCCATTGTGCAATATTCTCGACTGCGGCCTCCCGTAGGAGTAGGGCCCGTGTCTCAGTGCCCTCGTTGGGGAACGCGCTCTCACGCCCCCTACCCGTCAAAGCCTTGGTAGGCTATTACCCCACCAACAAGCTGATAGGACGCAGGATCCTCCAGTTCCGGCGGACCTTTACTTACATCTCTTAAAAGAAGCAAGACCATCAGGTATTAGCCGATCTTTCGACCGGTTATCCCTGAGAACTGGGTAGATTCCCTACGTGTTACTAACTCGTCTGCCGCTCCTTGATAAATCAAAGCGCTCGACTTGCATGCCTTATCCACGCCGCCAGCGTTCATCCTGAGCTAGGATCAAACTCTCAAATAAATAGAATTGAAACAACTCTTAAAAATCAACACTAGTGTGTATATTAAGTTTTCAAATAACTATCTCATCTGATTCTATCTCTCAAAACAACTCTCCAAGACATTCAAATAAACACCTTGGAGAGTGGTCTTCTAAAGAAGATTGAATATCGTTTTTTTTACATAGGTTTGTTAAATAAGCTTAATTATCCATGTATTAATCATTATATACATCACAGCACCCTTGTCAAGAAATATATGGAGCCAGCGGACGGATTTGAACCGACGACCTACTGTTTACAAAACAGTTGCTCTGCCACTGAGCTACGCTGGCCTACTTTTCTTCCTTTTGAGACTTCTTTCCCTCACGAAGTTGACTCCAATAAGCATCTTTGAATCTACCTTCTTTCTCTTTTGAACGCTCACGCAGATTCTCCAACCACGCTGATGTTTTGTTATCTGTCTTGAGAGCCAATACTCTGGTCTTGCTCAAGGCCTTCTGGAGCAACTTCTCTGGCTTTAATGGCTGCAGCTTCTCTGAATTTGCAAGAGTATCTGTTGCATCAGATATTACTTCTCTTAATCCCCAGTCATCTTTGGGAAGTTCGCGGAGCCGGGAAAGTTTTGGAAGAACAATACCAAGAATACCTATAAAGCTTACTGCAAGTATAAAAGATGAAACAGGAATAACCATTAGATTTCAAAGCGTGTAAACTGCTGAACTACAATGTTCTCACCTAACTTTGCCACCGCTTCATCAACCAAATCTTTCATCTTCTTTGAGGTGTCTTTAATGTAGTCTTGCGCCATTAACTCTTTTACATCCTCCGGATCCATAGAAGCTATCTGCATGGCAATCTCGTGAGCCAGATATTTAAAGTCTTTTGCGCGGGCCACAAAGTCGGTTTCTGACCTTAGTTCTAAAAGTACTCCGACCTTGCCAGTAGAATGAATGTATGCTTCCACAATCCCATCTCCTGCTACGCGAGAGCTTTTCTTTCTTGCAACTTTCTTTCCAAGCTTACGAAGAACCTCTTTTGCCTTCTCTATATCGCCTCCAGCCTCTTTTAAGGCTTTTGCGCATTCAGCATACGAGATACTCGTAGCTTCTCTTAACTCTTTTACTTTATCTAAATCTGCCATGCTATTCTTTTTCTTCTTTTTTTTCTTCTTTTGGTTTTATACTTCCCAACTTTTCTTTGATTTGGTCAGCAACATACTTAAGAGCCAAAATTGCGTCATCATTTGCAGGAATTGCCTCATCCACAATATTGGGATCTATGTTTGTATCAACCAAGCCAAAGGTAGGAATTCCTTTTCTCTTTGCCTCGCTGGCAGCTAACGCATTCCAATCTACGTCAAAGATGAATACAGCATCTGGAAGCTTTTCCAAACTCTTAATCCCACCAAACTTGGTATCTAATTTTGATAATTCCTTATCAAAACGGGCTCTGTCTTTCTTTGTAAGCTCCTTGTATTTTTCTCCCGTTTTTTTCTCTTCAAGTTCTTTCAATCTTTCTACGCGCTTTGTAATGATATCAAAATTCGTGAGCATTCCTCCAATCCATCTTTCTGAAACATAAGGAAAGTTTAACTCTTCAGCCAGTGCTTTTACAATATCCTTTACCTGCACCTTTGTACCAACTAAAAGAATTACCTTCCCCTCTTCTCTCAATGTAACAAGTGCCTCTAAAACCTCATTAAGCCTTGCTTTACTTTTTTCCAGGTCAATAATGTGGATAGTGTTTCTAACTCCCTCAATAAACGGGAGCATATTTGGGTGTGTTTTTGAGGTCTTATGCCCAAAATGCAAACCCACCTCCATCATCTCTTTAATCTGAGGGTCTAGGGAAAGTTCTGTAGTTTTTGGTTTAGTATCTACTGCCATACAAAAATACTCTACCACTAAATAGATGAGGAATCAAGAACTAAACAATTATTAGAAACAAATCTATAAAAAATGCCCCCAGCTTGCAATTCTGCGAAGCCAGGGACAAAGATTCCCAGAGACAAAGCTCTAGGAAATAAGGGAGAACACACGGCAGCCTTTTTCATGCAAGGTTCGCTTTATGCTTAGTTGTGCATTCACGATCCAGCCGTCCCAATTCCAGTGGACAAGCACCTCATAAAGCCTCCAATATTGATTCTGGATATAGAAGATATTACGCCGATTGTCGTCGTAAGTGAGGAGAATACCTTCTTCGCCATTCTTCTGGAGCTCCATGAGCGCGAATACCATGCCGAGTGTAGTCTCAGCATTTTTATCAAGCTTTTCCAAAATTGAATCGTTAGACCAAGCTGACTCCGTAAGTTCTGAGTAACGAATCGTAGTCTCTGGCATTGGATCCTCAATCTTGTCAAGGAAGAATTCTGAGAAGTCGCTCATTATCCGAGGAATCATTACCGGGGTACTTCCTGGTACGAATTTTTCTCGTACTATAAATGGCTCTATAGCCGCTGGGAGTGTGGCGATGCCGATGTGATCAAAAACCAGCGGGATGAGTCCAAGAAGCTTCCGGAAATCATCTCGATTAACCACCTCAGTGTTTCCATCACGAAGATCGGCCAAGAGTCCAGATTTAACCAATGCCTGAATTTGCTCCCGAGGTGTATCTTTAAGTAACTCCAGAATCTTTCCTGCCTGCTTAAGGGTTGCATCCATTGCAAGTCCTCCTTTTTTTTGGGTGTCGCCTTTCAGCGGACCCTTATTAAGTGCTCACGCAGCCCAATTTAGACCTGCTGCGTTCATACTACCTTTATCAAAATTTCTTCATTCCGTCAAATAGTTGATTACCATTAAAGAACATGGTAAGGTATTTCATATGAAAAAGGATATTCATCCAACATATTTTCCCAAGGCAAAAGTGAAGTGTGCATGCGGAAACACTTTTGAGATGGGAGCTACAAAAGAACTTATTGAGATTGAGGTATGTTCCACATGCCATCCTTTCTATTCTGGAGGAGCAAGAAACTTAGATAAGGTAGGCCAGGTACAGAAGTTCCAAAAACGAATGGAGCAAGCGCAAAAATCAAAGAAAAAGAAGTCATAAAATGGAATTAAAAGAAGCCAGAAAAGAATTTAATACTCTCACAGAACAGCTCGGAGACCCCGAGCTGCTTTCAAACTGGAAAAAGTTTCAAGATATATCAAAACGGCGTGGATATTTAGAAAAGATAGTAAAGAAAGCAGAAGAACTGGAAGAGTTGAACCAGAAACTTGAGGAATCAAAGCAGATTATTTCGGCAAACGAAGACGCAGAACTACTTTCTATGGCAGAGCAAGAGTTAACCTCATTAACGGATAAACAAAAACAGGCAGAAAAAGAATTAGAGATATTGCTAAAAGGAGAAAATGAATCCCCTTCTTCCTTAATTATGGAAATACGTCCTGGAACTGGAGGTGAAGAAGCAGCTCTCTTTGCCTCAAACCTCTATACTATGTATCTCAGATATTCGGAAAATCAGGGATGGAAGACAACCATATTAAACCTTTCCAACACCGAATTAGGAGGAATAAAAGAAGTTTCCTTTGAGATTAAGGGAAAAGAGGCTTTCGCAAAACTCCATAATGAAGCTGGAGTACACAGAGTACAAAGAATACCAGAAACAGAAAAACAGGGACGAATTCATACGTCTACCGCTTCCGTAGCCGTGCTTCCTGTGGCTCAAAAAAAGCAGATAGAAATAAAGACAGACGATATTGAAATTGATACATACCGGGCTTCTGGAAAAGGAGGGCAGAACGTAAACAAAAGAGAGACTGCAATTAGAATAACCCACAAACCATCAGGCATTGTGGTGACCTGCCAAACAGAGAGAAATCAACTAAAGAATAAGGAAAATGCTTTAAATATTCTATCTGCAAGACTTTTAGAACAACAGGAGTCAGATACATCTTCTCAAGTTGCATCACAAAGAAAATCCCAAATTGGAAGTGCTGAAAGATCTGAGAAAATAAGAACATATAATTACCCTCAAGATCGCATCACCGACCACAGAATAAAGAAATCATGGCACGGTATGGAACAGATACTTGGAGGAGGCTTAGACGACATCGTAAAAGAACTTGCGAAAGTATAAAGAACCAGGTAAGTTAAACAAACTCATTTGATTTTTTGAAAAACCTTGGTACAATAATTTTGCTCTTTTCAAACTGAAGTTAAGGAAAGATACATGGAAGGTAAAATCCGCTGTATTGTGTGTAGTTCTCCTGAAATCAAATTCTATACAAAAATAGAAGATGATGCGATAGAGGACATCATACTCTCCTGCAAAAATGAACATGAACGTAGTATTAAGGACTACATAGAAAAAGGTGCTATATCTAAAAAAGATGCAGGCATCTTAGCAGGGCAAGCTCAAGAAGGCATAGAACTGATTCGCGAGGCGCGCAATAGACCATTTCGCGCATCCGATTTAACAGCAAACTCTGAAGTAATAGCGCAAGGATGGCCATGTGTTCGCTGTAACAATCTAGCTGAATGGGCACCACCAGGAAACACTAAAAAACAAAATAGGGCTTTGTGTCTTCCGTGTCGTGCTAATTGGATGTCATGGGGACGGAAGAAAGAAATCTCTGCCCCAGGTAGAACTCACGGTAGGCCAGCAGATTTATTCGGAGAAATACAGTTCCAGCGCTTTCTAAACAACACAGACCCTATTGTGGACGAAGCTACAGAACTTCTCTTGGAAGACTGCCGGGATCAAGCCAAGCGTTCAAAAAACTCCGACGAGGAGTTTGTAAAGAAAGCCTCAAAAGACCCTAGATATACATCCTAAGGTCTTTTTTTATTCCTCAAGTGTCTTGATATCCTCCTCGTACCTATTGGCAATTGCTCTCACGCTATCTCCGTAGAACTCATACGCTATCTGGTTCTTACGAGAACAGTTTCCAGAAAAGTAGGATACCGCAGCACACCATTCAGCTCCATATAAATCTCTGTTTGCACCCAAATCCACAAGGTATACAGCAGAAGCTAAAAATGAATCACTTACATTCCAAGGATCGGCTGGTTTACCTAAAATATCCTTGAATTCATCTCTATAAGCCATCCATGTGGAAGGAATGAACTGTGCTGGACCCATAGCTCCGCCATATCCATAACTTAATGGACAGGAAACCGCAGTGTTTAATGGGTCGCGTCCCAGCTCTCCGGTAATCTCCAAAAATGGCTGAATATCACGGCTTGGTTTCATGACACGTGATCTGGCAATACCCGTTGCAACAACTACACCGCTTCCGTTAGAGGTATTCTTTAAATAGCACCTCCCAACGTTTTTCCCTAGATTAGATTCCTGTGTTAAGACAGCCAAGAGAAAGGCAGGACGAATACCTGTTTGAGATGAAACAACATTTGCTATATCTAAAGCTTCTCCAAAAGTAGGAGCTTCTGGAACTCCAATCAATTCAAAGATACGTGAGCGAATCTCAGCTGCCTGCTTTTTTTTATCAAGCAATAGCTTTTGATATTCCGACTCCTGGCCTTTTGTAACCTCAAGAAGATTTTCTGACTGGCTCTGTGCTGATTTGGATTCTTCTTTCTGCAATAGGCTAATCTTTACCAAATACTCCTCATCTACTTTTTCTGACTCTAAAGCCTGTTTCTGACCTCCCAAATACTCATACAGGGCCTCAATATCAAAAAGAAGATCTTTATTCTTTTCATTGATGGCTTGCAAAGCCATTAAGTTATCAAAAAAGTCAGAAAGCTGATCCCCCACTAGTAGAACTTCCAGCTTTGTCTTTCTATCTTCCTCGTAAATACGCTGTAGAATCTTCCCCAACTGCAGACGTATATCCGCTATATCTTCTTGTGTCTTTATAATAGATTCTGCGGTATCGTCAATCTGAACCCTGAGGTCATTAATTAACCTATTTGACCGATAAATCTGCAAGTCCAACTTTCTAATCTTATTTTGCAAGATATAAATCTCATTCTGTAAGGACTTTTTTTGCTGTTTAGTAATTTCAATATTATCCTCATACTCCTGAATCTCTCTTTCCAAACGCTCTAGCTCCTCTTCTAAAGATTGGCGCTCTTGTTGTTGAGTTTGAGCTGAAACAAAAGCATCTGGAATAAAAAATCCAGATACAATCAAGAGTAGAATGATAATCTTGAATACGTTCCTCCGTACCATAAGAACTTAAAAAATTACTTTTCTTTTTTCTCCTCTTTCTCGCTCTCCTCTTTCTCCCCAGAATCACCCTCTTCTTTTGCCTCCTCTTCGCTCTCAGTCTCCTCTTCCTTTTTCTCAGCTCCTTCAACTGAAGCTACATCTTCCTCAATTGGAACCTCAAGTTCTGCCTCTACATCTTCTGCGGGAATAACCTGAGCTACTAGATCTTCAGGATCTCTTGAAATAGTAATATCATTTGAAACAACAATATCCTTAACCAGAATTCTATCCTCAAAGGTTTTCAATCCCTGCACAAGAACTACAATCTCATGGGGAAGATTCTGGGGGAGAGCAGTAACTGCAATCTCCTGAATATTTCTGAGTAGTGTTCCACCCAGTTCCTTAACTCCCGGGGCTTCACCCTCAAATACCAAGGGAACAGTAACCTCTATCTCCTTAGTAAGGTCTGGCTGATAAAAGTCAACATGCACAGGAATGCCTGACAAAGGATCTTTCTGAACCTCATGAATCAGACTAGGAAACTCAGTTCCATCTAACTCAACACTTATCAAAGAGGACGCTCCGGCTTGCGCATAAACTTTATCAAACTGCTTTTGCTCAACTGACAAAACCATAGGTTCAAGTTTTGGACCATATAATATGGCTGGTATAAAACCCTGCTTTCTTAAAACATTCAGCTTCTTTTTTACTATATCCCGTTTTTGTACAGAAAGTGTTTCCATGACTCCTTATAATACTCAAATAAAAGAGAAAATCAAGTCAGAGAACGTTTGAGGCTGAAAATAGCTTCATTTTATCCCGCACTAAGTCTCCAACCGCTTCCCTTGGAGCTTTTAGATACTTATAAGGAGCTACTTCTTCTGGCATATTCTTGAGCGTACTTCGCAGTTTCTCGCCATAGGCTATTCTAAGTTCCGTAGAAATATGAATATTATTAAAACCAGATGCAATAACTCTTTTCATATCATCATCTGAAACTCCAGAACCTCCATGCAATACTAAAGAAACATTTAAAGCCTCAGCAAGTTGTTCTGCCAAATTAAGACGAAGGCGAGGAGTGTTTGCTGCAATTCCATGAATGGTCCCGATTGCAGGAGAAAATCTATCAACTCCGGTCTCCTTCACAAATCGCACAGCTTCGGGTACTTTTGTATAACTCTCTTCTGGAATTGCGACCTCCTCACTGTAAATCTTAGATGAATCGGTAACAAGATACCCTAACTCGCCTTCCACCTGAACCTTTTTCTTTTTTGCATACTTTACTACCTCCTTTGTTCCAACAAGATTCTTTTCAAAAGACTCCTTGGAAAGATCAATATTTACAGAATCGTATCCAGCATCAATAGCTTCTTTTGCTAACTCAACTGAACGAAAATGATCTGCATTTAAGAATACCGCAATCCCCTGCTCTCTGTAGCTTTTTACTAAGGCTACAGCTTGCTGCATTCCCACAAATTTACTTTCGTTTTCAGAGGTCCCAACCAAAACAGGACCCTTTACACTGTGAGCTGCCTCAACAATAGCGTTCAACTGCTCAAGAGTAGAAAAGTTAAAATGAGGAACCGCCCACTTTTCCTTTTGCGCCTTTGTAAAATAATCTTTTAGTGTTTCCATTAAATAATAAAGGCAATAATAAGTAAGGCTACAATATTAAGAACCTTAATCATAGGGTTAATAGCGGGTCCTGCTGTATCTTTAAAAGGGTCGCCAATAGTATCTCCGGTTACCGCTGCCATATGTGCGTCACTTCCCTTGCCTCCGTGCTCTCCATCCTCAATCAACTTCTTTGCATTATCCCATGCTCCCCCGCCTGAAGTCATAGAAAGCGCAAGGAAAATACCAACAATAATTCCACCAACCAGCAATCCTCCCAAGGCTTCAGGTCCCAAGATAAAGCCTACTGCAATGGGAAAGACAATCGGAAGTAAAGCAGGAAGTACCATCTCACGCAGAGAGGCCTTGGTAACAATATCCACTGCTTTTTCGTAATCCGGCTTTGCCTTACCCTCACGAAGCCCTGGAATCTCACGGAACTGACGCCTTACTTCTTCAACAACGGCTTGTGCTGTCTTGCCCACAGAAGCCATTAAAAGAGAAACAAACAGATAACTCACTACTCCTCCTAAAAATAGTCCAATAATAACATTCGGGTCATCCAAGGCAAAGATAATTTCTCTGCCCGCTAACACAGAAAGCTCTTCTTTAAATGCAGCAAAGAGTACCAGTGCCGCCAGGCCAGCTGAAGCTATGGCATATCCCTTGGTAACGGCTTTCGTGGTGTTTCCAGCTGAGTCCAGAGAATCTGTCACCTCTCTTGTCTTTTCAGGAAGCCCTGCCATCTCAGCAATTCCACCTGCATTATCAGCCACAGGGCCGAATGCGTCCACCGCAACCACGACACCAGCTAGAGATAACATGCCAACTACAGCTAAAGCAATGCCATAGATACCAGCTAACCAAAAGCTCAAGAAAATACCAGCTGCAATAAGAATAACGGGAGCCGCAGTTGCCTCAAATCCAACTCCAAGCCCTGCTATTACGTTTGTTGCGTGTCCGCCCAAAGAAGCCTTGGCAATCCGCTTTACAGGCCTAAACTCCTTTGATGTGTAATAATCGGTAATAGCAAACATACCAATCACCAAGACAAATCCAATTAAAACAGCTCCATACAGTTGAAAGAAAGAATACTCCATACTATCTGAAAAAACCGTGTAGATTATGGGAAATAGCATAATAATAGCCAGAATCACTGAGATTATAACAGCGGCATATAAGCTCTTCATGACCTTGGTATACGGTACAAGACGGGAAAGGAATACGCCTAACATGGTAGCAATAATACCTACTCCTCCAGCAGCCAACGGAAAGAGTATGGCCGCCTCTACTCCGCGAAATAGCAGAGAGCCCAAAAGCATGGCTGAGAGGAAAGAGATAATATAGGTCTCAAAGAGGTCAGCTGCCATACCAGCGCAATCCCCTACATTATCTCCAACGTTATCTGCAATAACAGCGGGATTTCTTGGATCATCTTCTGGAATACCAGCCTCAACTTTACCTACTAGGTCAGCTCCCACATCAGCTGCTTTCGTAAAAATACCTCCTCCAATTCTTGCGAATATTGATACTAAACTTCCTCCAAATCCCAAACCTATAAGAGCCATAAAATCTCCTATAAAATAGTAAAAAAGGCTTAGCACCAAGAGAGCCAGTCCCGCAACCATAAAACCGGTTACGGCTCCCGAACGAAGCGCAACTCTAAAGGCTGAAACCTCAGAAGTTCCCGCAGCTTCCGCTGCAGCTCCATTGGCGTGTACTGAAACAATCATGCCAATATAACCCGCTGCGGCTGAGGCTATGGCCCCTACTAAAAATCCTGCGGCTACCTTCCAGGAGAACAAAAAAAATAAGGCAACGAATATGACTGCCGCCACAACAGCAATAGCACGATACTCACGAGCAAGATACGCCTTTGCTGAGGAACGAATAAAACCCGTAATCTCACGGACCTTTTTATTTTTTACAGAACCCCTCTTAAATTCCAAAGCCCAGATAGAAGCTATAACAAGAGCTGAAAGAGCGGAGAGCGAAGAAAAAAGGATAATCATTATAATGTCTTAGCCACAGCTTCCAGGTGCGAAACAAGTGTTGCAACATACCCAGCCTCGTTATCATACCAAGAAAGTACTTTTACCAAATCTCCATCCACCACCCTTGTGAGATTCAAATCCACGATAGCCGCATAAGGCTCCCCAATAATATCTGCTGAGACTATGGGATCTTCTGTGACCTTGAGAATACCCTTCCATCTCTTTGAACTGGCGGCCTTACTTAAAATACTGTTTATTTCTTTCACTGATGTCTTTCTCTTTGAAATAAAGGTAACGTCTGCAATGGAACCCGACAACACAGGAACTCTCAGGGCAATACCGTCAAATTTACCTTCAAGTTCTGGAATAGCTCGGGCAACGGCTATGGCAGCTCCCGTGGATGAAGGAACAATATTTTGAGCAGCTGCCCTTCCCCGCCTTACATCCTCTCCTTTAGACGAACCATCCACCAAATTCTGAGAGGCTGTATACCCATGAGAGGAATTCAGAATTGCCTTTAGCATGCCAGGATTCTTTCTCAAAATCTCAATAACCGGGGCTGCGGCATTTGTAGTACAGGAACCGTTTGAGGTAATAGTGGCCGAGTCAATCTCATTATCATTAACCCCAACGAGTATGGTCTTTGAATCCTTTGTATCTTCGTCTTTGGAGGGAGCCGTAATGACTACTCGTTTTGCTCCAGATGCCAGATGCACTTTTGCTGAACCATAGGAACGGAATGCGCCAGTTGCCTCAACAACCACATCCACCTTAAGTTTTCCCCATGGAAGCTTCACCGGATCCTTTTCTGAAAATACCTTAATAGACTTTCCTCCAACGACAATGCTATCCTTTTTTATCTCAACCTTTTCAGAAAATCTGCCATAAACCGTATCATACTTTAAAAGGTACGCTAGTTGTTCAATATCCCCCAAGTCATTTATTGCTACAATTTCAAATCCGCCTTTCTCAACTACCTGCCGAAAGAAAAGACGTCCTATTCTTCCAAAACCGTTAATTGCAATGCGTGTCATAGTATTTATTATACATTAAATAATTTACTTGCCAAATCATACTTTTTTCACATATGAAGGTAATTTTGTCTGCGTAAATACTGTAATAACAACCAACAGACCAAAGACAATGGCAAAGGCATAGTCAGAAGAGCGAGGACCCAGAGCGAGCATCTGCTCTAATACAAAATCAGAGAAACTTCCTGCAAAGGCAAGAAACATAATAAATCCAAGTCCCAGTGCGCGAATCTTAATATGAGGCTCTAAAGCTGTTGATGACTGCTGAAAAAATATGTAGCCCATAGGCAAAAAGGTTAGGAAAAAGGCAACTGCCCTGGGAATTGAGACACCTAAAGGAATAGCCCACTGAACGGCCGAAGCAACCTCGTCAAAAATAGGTTCATAGGGTAGAAAAACTGCAAGCACAGTTGAAAGAATGGTAATGGCAAAGATTATCCCAAATCCAATCTTTGGAGAAATACTTTTTATCTTTAAAAAAACAATCATATACCCCAAAAAAGACATGCCTAATCCTTGAAAAAAGGCAGCTGTAATTACAGCAAACTTAAGGGCGGAACTGCTCTCATATAAAAACAGAGTAACAAAAGCAGTAATGGCCAAAAACACTGTGAAACAAGCACTGAAATAAAAGAACATACGTGAGGTCACGGTATTCTCAGCTTTAGCGTAAGAAAAGAACCTCCATGTTAATAGAATAAAAGAGATCAGTCCGGCAAGATATGCAATAGCGGTAATGGAAACTGGCATCTAGTTTTTTTATAGAGAATTACCTTCACTATACTTTGGATCTTTCTGTAAAAGATACAAGGTAGACCTAAGCCAATTTTCCTTATCCCCGCACTCAAGCCACTCTCCGTCCACCTCATATCCATAGACAACTTTACCGTGATTCACCATATCAGAATATACTTCTGTAAGATTAACCTCCCCCTTCTGATCAGGCTTGGCCTTCTTTAAATAATCAAAGACTTCTGCAGTAATAATCCTGCGTCCGACAATAGCAAGATTAGAGGGAGCTGAACCTGACTGGGGTTTTTCTACTATTCCTCTTATCTTTCCAAGGCGTCTGGCAATGGGTTCCTGGGAAACCACGCCATAAGAAGAAAGTTTCTCGTCTGGCAGACGGAATAGACCAAGCACGGGCTTTTCTGAGGTCTTAAAGACGTTTGCCAGCTGTTGAACGCATGGAATCTTGGAAATAACAACATCATCTGGATATACGACAAAACAAGGATCATCTTTAACAATCTTTCTTGCCTGAAGTACTGCGTGACCATCTCCCAAGGGCTTGTCATTTATATACGTAAAAGTAAGCCCCCGCATCAAGTCATCTATCTTCTTTAGTTCTTTTAAGGGTTCCGCCTGTTTTCTATCTTGTAGTAGTTTTTCTAAAGCAGGAGACTTTTTAAAGTACTCCAGAATATACTTTTTATTGGTGTTTACAATAAAAATGACGTCTGTAACTCCTGCTGCCTTAAGCTCCTCAATTGCATATTGTATGAGAGGTTTGTCTAGAAGAGGTACAAGCTCTTTTGGAAATGCCTTGGTTATAGGATAAAATCTCGCTCCTAAACCAGCTATTGGAATAATTGCCTTTGTAATAAGCATACCTATCCTTGAGAGCGATTACGAAGAAATGAAGGGATATCCCACTTCTTCTCCTCCTCTTCTATATTCTTTAATTCCTCATCCACCTCTTTTTTTAAATCCAAAGCATTCTTTCTCACCATAACAGGAGATTGTTGAGGAGATGGCGCAGGTTTTGATTTACGCGGCACCTTTTTCTTTAACTTTGCCGTTTTTTTTACTACCTTTTTTTTCTTTGGTTTTAAAGCAGGCTCGGGCTTTTCCTCCTTCTTCTCTTCTGGCTCCTTAATAATTTTCTTTCTTTTTGGTTTCTTCTTCTTTAAAGCTTCTTTTTCCTCTTTTTTATCATTACAACCTATAGCTAAAAGAGTTATACGGAGCTTATTCTTAAAGTCAGATCTAAATGAGATACCAAAGATAATACGCGCCCTGGGATTACTGTCTGAAATAGTTTTTGAAATCTCAGCAACCTCCTGCATTCGCAGACTTTTATCAGATGTAATATTAAAGAGAATGCGATCAGCTCCAGAAATACCATATTCTCCAAGACGTGAATTAAGAACATCTTCTGAACCCTCCTGCGCCTTATTCTCTCCAGATGCCTGAATACTATTAAGATATCCCAGACGACCTCTTCCATCCAGAACTGATCTCAAATCTGCAAAGTCCACATTAATCAACCCCGGCAGATATATAGTCTCAATTAAACCCTCAAGGGAATCAGCCAGACGCTTGTTCACTACAGAAAGGGCTGCTGGTAATGGAGTGCTCTTGTCTATAACATTAAATATCTTCTCATTTGGAATTACAACATATGAATTTAATAATGGCTTTAAGCGCTCAAGAGCAGATTCTGCAATCTGACGTCTTTTTTCTCCCTCAAAGCTAAATGGAAGGGTAAAGATACCAATAGTTATACACTTTGACTCTCTGGCGGCTTCTGCAAATATGGGAGTAGCTCCAGAACCCGTTCCTCCGCCCAATGAAGCTACGATGACACAAAAATCCTGCCCCTCAAAAAGTTTCTTTATTCTCTCCTTTTCAGCTTTTGCTGCGGCCTCCCCAACTCTTGCATCCATACCGGCTCCTAATCCATGCGTAAACTCTTGCCCAAAGGCAAAAGACCTAACTTTCTTTGAGATGCCCTTTAATGCCTGAGTATCTGTATTGGCGGCAACAAAATCAACCTTTGAAACTCCAAAAGACACCTCTGATATAATGTTACCCGCTCCCCCGCCAACTCCAAGTATGCGCATCTTAATGCGGCGTGCTGAGTCCAGGTCACTCTTTTTTGGAGAGCGCCTCTTTACAACTGTCTTCTTTTTCTTAAGTGGAGCCTTTTTAACTGCCTTTGGCATAATACTCTAGTGTAAAGACGTAGAGCTATTTTGTCAATTTACTTTGAAACAACATTAATGGGTTTATCCTTCATAAACCCAACAATATTCTCAATAGTTCCATCTAAAATCCTCTGTAAAGCCTCTTTTGTGTTAAAAGCATTATGTGGAGTTACAATAACATTAGGAAGATCAATGAATATGTGATTGGCAAGGAGTGTTGATAGAGTTTCTCTTTTTCCATCACCCTTTAAAAGAAACCCCAGCTCATCCTGTAGAGCTCCTTCTTCTTCTAAAACATCTAATGCTGCTCCCGCAATGACCTTGTTTTTAAGGCCCTTAACTAAGGCATTGGTATCTACACATCCACCTCTTGCGGTATTAATAAGATAAGCGGTAGGCTTCATTAACTTTAATGTTTTCTCATTAATTAAGTGCTTTGTTTCTTTTGTAAGAGGAACATGCAGGGTAACTATATCTGAAACAGAAAGGAGTTTTTTTAAAGATACATACTCAAATCCTAACTTTTTTGCGTAAGCCTTATCAGCATATAGGTCGTAAGCTGCAACATTCATCTCAAAACCCTTTGCAATACGAATAACATTCTTTCCAATTCTTCCTGTTCCAATAACCCCCAACGTCTTCCCATTGAGTTCAAAACCATCCAAACCCTCAATACTAAACTTTCCCTGATCTCGCAATCGGTCATATGCATCTGCAATCTTACGTGCCAAAACAAGTATAAGTCCAAACGTATACTCGGCCACGGTTTCATCCCCATATGAAGGAACATTTGAGACCGTAATGCCGAGCTTCTTTACCGCCTTAAAATTAATATGGTCATACCCCGTAGAACGAGTTGCAATAAACTTTAAGTTTGGGAAGTATGAGAGGGTCTTTGCAGTTACTTTAGTTCTAAAGGTAGATAGTATCTCAACGTCTGCATCTTTTTTAAAAGATGCCTTATCAATTGCTTCATCAATAAATAAAAACTCACATCCGAGCTTTTTTAACTCCTTGTTTGCCTCAATATATTTTCTCTCTGATGGCTTTAACTTAAAAAAAGCAATCTTCATATTATTCTATTATACAGCAAGCCATCCACCGTCTACATAAAGAACAGTCCCCGTAACATATTGAGCTTCGTCTGAAGCAAGGAATATGACTGCTGCGGAAACCTCTTCTGGCTTTCCCATGCGTTTTAATGGAATGCGTGAAAGCATAGCGTCCATTGCGGCTTTTGGCATTTTGGATGCAGCCACCATAGGAGTATCAATTGCTCCAGGAGCTATAACATTCACGGTAATACCAAGAGGAGCAAATTCAGAAGCTAAGGTCTCTGACATTCCGATAATCCCACCCTTGGAAGCTGTATAATGCGCGCCACCCGCAAATCCTACTCCAACCTGCCCGGAAGCTACGGAGGAAATATTGATAATGCGTCCCCATTTGTGCTTTGCCATTTCTTTTGCCGACCGCTGGGCAACTAGAAACTGACCCTTAAGATTAATATCAATCATGGTATCCCAGTCTTCTTCTGTTAACTCTATGGCAGGCTTTGGTATAAAGATACCAGCATTATTCACCAAGATATCAAGACGCCCAAACTCCTTTATTACCCTGTTAAACACCTCTTGTATCTCCCCCGACTTTAAAACATCCATCTTAAGAGCGAGTGCCTTCCCACCCTTGGAGGTAATTTCATCTGCAACAGCCTCACACTCTTTTAGATTAATATCTGTTACAACAACCAATGCTCCCTGTTGAGCTAAGGCAATAGAATGAGCTTTTCCCATTCCCTGTTTTGCTCCAGTAACTAGAGCAACTTTTCCCGTAAGTTCAAACATGATTATTTAGGTTAATTATATGTATTATACGACGACCGTATAAAAGAGACAACTTTTATTTTACTCATATCTCAAGGCTTCAATCGGACTCTTCTTTGATGCCTGGCGCGCAGGATAAATACCAAATACCAATCCTGCAAAGGCAGCTACGGACATACCTAATATTGCCGCTGAAATCGGAAAAGTAAATGCCCAATCAAGATCAAGAACACTACTTAAAACAAGTGAAGTAATGAATGCAAGTAAACTCCCAAGAACAATACCAATAACACCTCCGATTACGGTAAGCAGTATGGATTCTAAAAGAAACTGAGTAAGAATGTCTTGATTAGTTGCGCCAAGTGCCTTTCTCAATCCAATTTCACGAGTACGCTCGGTAACAGAAACCAGCATAATATTCATCACTCCAACTCCACCGACAATAAGGGAAACAGCGGCCACTGAAGAAAGAAACAAAGCTAATATCTGAATAATGGTACTCACCTGATCCACCATACCCTGCTGGGTGACGACAAAGAAGTCATCTTTCTCAGGATCATCAATATTATGTAGCTGTCTTAAAGTTATCTCAATGTCTTGTTTTGTTCTGGGGACTACTTCAGCTGATTCCGCCTTTACAATAATCTCATGGTAGTGATCAATTCCAAGCAGGTAGGACTGGGCTGTTGTCGGAGGTATTAAAACAACCTCGTCAATATTCATAAACGCTGACTGACCTTTTTGAGGAAGTACTGCAACAACCCGAAAGTTCTTGTTCTTTATCTTTATATTCTCCCCTATTGCATTAACCTCGCCAAATAGCTCTTTGTCTACATCATATCCTATAACCGCAACCGCGGCTTTTTGTCGAATATCTATATCGTCAAAGAAGACTCCTTTTGCCGGATACACGTCAAACATCTCACCTAAAAACTCAGCTGACCATCCCATAATCATTGGACGGAATACCTCTCCTTGCCAGGATATGGATCCTGGGACAACAACAGCTGGAGCTACAGCAACAATACCTGGAACATTTGATTTCTTTTTTAGGGCTTCTACATCCCGCTCTTTTAAGGAATCTGCAAACAAAGTGTCAGCAAAGTCACTGGGGCCTGTTGGTTCCTGCCCCGGACGAATCGCAATAGTTTCTACTCCCATTCCGCCAATCTGACTGACAATAAGATTTTCAGCCCCACTTCCTATAGACATAATAAGCATAATGGCGGTAATTCCAATCACAATACCCAAAATAGTAAGAGCAGACCTGGAGCCGTGCGCTTTTAGTCCAATAACAGAGATTTTAACAGTATGTGATATCTTCATGAGTTTATAATCTTTCCATCATAAAGACGAATAACACGCTTGGTGTATTCTCCAATAAAGGTCTCGTGAGTAATTAAAACCACGGTATGTCCTTGCTTATTCAACTTCTGTAAAATCTCCAGAATTGCCTTGCCTGACTTTGAGTCCAAGTTCCCGGTAGGCTCGTCAGCAAAGATAATCTGAGGATTGTTCACCAAAGCACGAGCTATTGCTACCCTCTGCTTTTCCCCTCCGGATAATTGGGAAGGCTCATGCTCCATTCTATGGGAAAGTTCAACACTCTCAATTGCGTTGACAACTTTCTCATTCCACTCGGCTTCCGGAATATCAGAATACAGCAAGGGAAGCTTCACATTGTCTAGAACAGAGGTACGGGGCAGGAGGTTAAATGCCTGGAATATAAAACCCAGCTTCTCGTTTCTCATATGAGCTAAGTCGGTTTCTGAGTATTCATCAATAGTTCTCCCGTCAAAGCGATACTCGCCATCTGTCTGATGATCCAAGAATCCCAGTATATGGAGTAATGTTGACTTTCCGGAACCGGAAGCCCCCATAATAGCAACAAACTCACCCTTCTTAATTTCAAAAGACACCCCTTGCAAGGCGGGTGTCTCCACTCCCTCGTCATTCTTATATATTTTTGTTAGATTTTGTACTTCAAGGAGTGCCATTATTCTTCAATGAAGACTACAACTTCATCCCCTTCCTGAATGCCAGAAATAATCTCAATAGTTCCTTCCGAGCCCCTCAGTCCAATCTCTACTGCCACTTCTTTTATCTTCCCATCTACAACAATTCTAACGATGCGTCTATCATCCCTTGAAATAACAGCTCTCTGAGGAACAAAGATAACGTCGATTGCGGTATCGGCAACAATATCGACGTTTGCGGTCATACCTGACTTGATACGCTCATCTGCCTCAACAAACTGCAATATAGTTTTGTAAACTGCTACCCCCTCAATTAAGGTACCAGCTAAATCCACTTGCTGAACTACAGCCTCAAACTTAACACTCCTTCCATATGCGTCTAATGTCACACTAGCCTTGTTTCCCGTTGTTATCCTTGCAATATCGGCTTCCGGTATATTTACCTCAATCTCAAAGGCGGCTTCTGACAACAAAGAGACAACAGCCTCGTTTGCGACAACTATCTCACCTATCCTTGCTGTTTGCTTTGTAACAACTCCGGTAAATGGAGCTGAAAGAACTGTCTTTGAAAGTTGTGCCTGAATACTCTGTACACTTGCTTGTGCCAGTTTAACTTTGGCTTGTTGGGCCGTAATCTTCTCTGGAACTACACCAGCTTCCTTGAGAATCAAAGCTGCTTTTGTTGTTGCGATTGCATTCTCATTTGTCACTTTCTGTATTAAAATGTTTTGCTGAGTATTTGCAACAGCAGCAATCTCTGTATTTATACTGCTCTTTGCTGAACTTAAAATAGTTTTTTGTGCAGCACTAAAGTCACTAGTTATGGGAACCTTTTCCAGTGCTTGTTTAACCTTCTGGAGTGCCACTGCCATTTGGCTCAATGCGTTATCAATATTTTCATATGTCGGATCCTGGACTGCCGCCTCAACCTGCCCATATACACCACCATCCAAAACGCTGATAGATTTACCTGACCACCATCCGCCATTCTCTATGCCAAAAAGCGCCTGCATAGCAACGGCCTTGGCATCTGTAAATCGCAGATTATCCTGATCAACTCCCGTAAGATAAGTATACTGTATATCTGTCACATCCAGCAGAGCAATCTTAGCTTCACTGGCGGCTCCCTGAGCTACCAGGAGAGAACTACTATATATATCTCTGAGATCAGCCTCTGCTTTTCTTTCTGCATTTTCCAAATCAACCTGAGCTGCCTGAATCTCTTCAGATCGCGTACCCTTCTGCAATTCATCTAACTTTGCTTGTTCAAAATCAAGTTGTGCTTCTGACTCAAGCAACTGAGCGGCAATATCACTATTTGTCAAAGAGACTAGCATTGTACCTCTTGCAACTTTATCTCCAATACTTACATTTATCCTTCCGACTGTTCCAGTCTTTTCAAAAGCCAAATTTACGTCTTCAGCTGACTGTACACGTCCGGTAATTGACACCTCATCTATCACATCCCCTCTCTGAACCTTTGCCAATTCTGGAATAGGAGGAGAAGTTTGAGTAAGTAAAATTATTACTGCAGTAACAGTAATAACAATAATTAAAAAGATTATTACAAGTGGTTTTTTGAAGAATCCAAGCATTTCTATACAATTATATCACCAAATCAAGAAAAGATAAATGCCCCAGAATTGCTAAAATGTCTATTTTACGGTATAATGAAAGACTGTGAGACATCTATCTTCACAATTTGTACTGCTGTACATGGCAGTGTTTGTTAACATTGTGGCTTTTACTATGGTTTTCCCGCTCTTGCCCATGTATGCAAGGACATTTGAGGTAAGCGACATGACTATTGGATTTCTAGCCGCTTCCTTTGCCTTAGCTGGATTTATTTTTGCGCCGCTTTGGGGTATATTATCTGACCGCTATGGAAGAAAAGCCATTATTGCAGGAGGATTGATTGGTATTGCAGGTAGCTTTTTTTTATTTGGAGCGGCAACCAACCTCTCCATTCTCTTTGTGGCAAGATTCCTCCAGGGAGTGTTTGCCGCGGCCACGCTTCCTGTAGCTCGTGCATATGTTGCTGATATTACAACAGCAGAAGACAGAGTTCGAGCCCTGGGACGACTGGGAGCGGCTCTATCTTTGGGAGTTATACTTGGACCTGCAATTGGAGGTATACTAGCTGAAACTTCCATCTCACTACCCTATTACGCAGCGGGCGCACTTGCTCTTTTAAACTTCATCTTCGTCGTCCTCTTTCTTCCAGAATCACTAAAGGAAAAAGTCATATCCTCTGTGCATATTGGCAAAGGATTCCTATTTCAAAACACAAAACGAATCTGGCTTGGCCTGCGCGCCGAACTCGCCCCGCTGTTCATCCTCTCCTTTCTCTGGTCATTCGCCCTCTCAAATAATCAGGTTGCTGTTCCGCTTTTAGGAATAGACAAATTTAATCTAGACCCAGCACACGTTGGAATTTTATTTGTCGTCATGGGAGCGGTTTCAGTAATAGTTCAACTCTTCCTGCTTGTTCGTATTACCTCTTTGCTTGGAAAACACTTCACCATAGCCTGGGGTCTCCTTATTATGGGGGCTGGATTTCTTATAATGCCATTTCTTCCTACTGCGACAATGTTCCTGTATCTAGCCGTTGCGATAGCCGCCTTTGGTTCTTCTATCTCTCGTCCTGTAATTACAGCCTTAATTTCAGAAGAAACAACAGAAGGACAAGGAGTCACTATGGGAACAGCCACCGCCTTTGAATCTTTAGGGCGCCTTATTGGACCTGTTTTAGGAGGGTTTCTCTTTGCTTACAGTATGGCTTTTCCATTTATATTAGCCGCTGTTGTTGTAGTTGCAGTCCTTCTATTTATTCTATTCAAAACACCATTCCTTAGTTGGGGACATAGGTATTAAGCTAAGTCTATCTTCTTAAAACCCTCTGCGTATTGAAAACCAGACTTTTTACTGAACATTTTTGACCTCTCTCGCATACGCTGCGCAAAGTCATTCCCGCCAACCTGACTACGGTGTTGCTGTAAGGCCTCAATCTTTTTAGATATAGTTTTAGTAATATCCTCATAATGCTCTGCATCCTCAAAGGAAACCAGAAGAAGAGTCTTTACCTTATGGGGTCCAATGCCCTCTTTCTCATGATGAGGAAAGTTTAACCTGTCTCGCGCCAAAGGAAAGACGGCATCAATTGCGGCTTGCCCTGCTGCCCTGTGGTCTGAGTGATTTACAAATCCTCTTTTAGTAGAATACAAAAACAAAGGATCTGTGGTAATAACCACGTCCGGCCTTACCTGGCGAATAATCTTGGAGATATCTTCTTTAAGCTTTAAATCCACAAACAACTCCCCATCCTTATGAGAAAGAAAGATAACATCTTTAACTCCTAATATCTTACCTGCATCCCTTTGCTCTTTCATTCTAATCTTAGCCAACTTTGCAGATGTCATCTTTAAATCTTGAGACCCCTTACTTCCGTCTGTGCATACTAAAAGTGTAATCTCACTTCCCTTTGCTGACCACTTAGCTAAAGTTCCAGCTGAACTAAAATCCACGTCATCTGGATGTGCAAATACGCAAAGTACCTTTTTTGGTGTTTTAATGTTTTTTGTCATAGATTATGCAAGTTCTACCTCAAGACCCAAAATATGCAGAGCCGTCTCCATAAAAGCCTTGGCTTGTGCAATATTGGTATCATTTTTATCCTTTAGAATCTTTTCAGAAAGCTCTTCTAATACCTTAAGTGCCGCAGGAGTATTTATATCATCATTTAAGGCTTGAAAAAAGCGTTTCTCGTATGAGGCAACAGATAAAACCTTTCCCTGACCTGATTGTTTCTTGAATACCCTTTTAAACGGTTCCGTTGTTTTTATTGCATTCTCCATAGCACTCTCAAGGCATTCACATACAGACCGGTAGTGATGAGAAAGCAAGAAAACCCGAACAACATTAGCTGAGTACTTCTTTTTCAAATCTGAAATGAACACCATGTTACCCAAGGACTTTGACATCTTCTCTCCCTTGTACTTTAACATACCAGCATGCATCCAGAATCTCACAAACTGTTTGTTGTTTGCGTTCTCCGATTGCGCAATCTCACTCTCATGATGAGGAAAGATTAAATCTCCCCCTCCTCCATGAATATCTACGGTCTTGCCCAATAACTTTTCTGCCATGGCACTGCACTCAATATGCCATCCTGGCCTGCCTTGACACCATGGGGATGACCATGAAGGCTCTCCACTCTTTTTTGCCTGCCACAAGACAAAATCCATAGGGTCTTTCTTATTAGGGTCATCAGGATTGTTACCCCTTTCATTCGCAATAGAAAGCATCTTTGTTTTTGAAAACTTACTCAGCTTTCCATACTCTTTATCTTTTTCAACAGAAAAGTACACACTCCCCTCACTCTCATATGCAAATCCCTTTTTAATGAGCTTTTGAATAATTACTATCATCTCAGGTATATAGTCTGTTGCCCGCGGCATATGATCTGGAGATATATTATTCAACCACCTCTGATCCTCAAAAAAACCCTGTGCATTCTCCTCACCCAGTACCCTCCAGTTCTTCTTTAGTTCCTTTGCCTTTTTTAAGATCTCGTCATCAATATCAGTAATGTTCTGAACATATGTCACGCTATAGCCAAGATATCTTAGATACCTAACTAAGACATCAAAAGAAGTATATAAAAAGGCATGCCCTAAATGTGTAACATCATATGGAGTAATACCGCATACATAAATACCAACCTTATTATTAATTGAAGAAAATACCTTTTTCTTTCCAGTTTCTGTATTAAAGAGTTGAAGTCTACTCATAAGTTAACACTGTATACCTTATTCCTATCCTTAAATCCTTTTACTAATTTAACATTTACTTCTGGAATATTAAAATAAGAAGCGATAATCTCTTGTACCGCCATATTTGCTGCACCCCTTATTGGTTTTGCTTTTACAGCAACCTTAAAACTATCTTCAGATTCTTTAGTAATCTCATTCTTTGAAGCATTTGAAGAAACCTTAATCTTAATTAACATAGGAGTATTCTAACAAAAAACCGCCAGGATGGCGATTATTTTGTAATTATTCAGACTCAGTTATTTTTCTCCCTTAAGGATTATTCTCTTTTCAAAACCACCTCTTTCTTTAAGTTTTTTACTTCTTATGTTTTCTACTTGTTGATATTCAGGGAGTCTTTTTAAAGCTTCAATTACCTCTAGAACATCGGCAAGTTCTTCTGGATCTAATTCTTCATAGAATTCTTTTATTTCCTCATCAAGTTTTTTAATAAGCTCAATCTTATATTCTTTATCTAAAGCTATTCTCTTTTCATATAGAACATTCTTCCCGTCCAGAATTTCAGGAATCTTGTCTCTCACTAATTTATTGTATTTTTCCATATCTATATTTTATATCTTCTGTCAATTGCTGGGGGCACTAAACGAAGTTAGAACCTCTTTATTGCAAAAGAACCACTACCCAAATGGAACAAAATCTTCCAAGCGATAACCATCTGGGATTTTCAGTTCAAAGAAATCCGAAGGAAGCTCATTTCTTTCAATAAATTTTCCTTCAATGATTATATTTGTATTTTTCTCTATTTCCCCCGTATGAATTACTCCAGTAGGATTAACCTCGATTATTTCGGTATAAAGTATCTCGCGAATTGGAAGATAGGTCGCCGCACTCACGTAAATCCTAGTAAAATCAAGCTTGTAGATCGTATGTATCAAGACGTATACCTCCTGTCCATCTATAATTTCCGTCCCTTTCATCTCATACTGTTCGGATTGGAGTTGTTGCTGAAACATCTCAAAGGGATTAATAGATGCGTCCCTCCCGCCGGAAAGACCAAACTTTCCTTTCTGAGGATTTAGCCATTCTGCCCTTCTGTTCACCGGATCAAGCGCTAGCTCTTTACCGTTTTCCCCACTCGTAATATTAATCTCGATGGTAGAGGTACCCGCTGCATTATTCCGATCTTGTTCCCGCAGATTACCGGTAGAAAGTTCAGCCCAGCTCTCATATTTCGAACAACTATAATTAAAACACCCCGAGCTTCCAGGATCAATTGGGTCGGGATACCTTGCGATATAGATAACCTGAGGAGCTAACGGTTCCTGAGCGAAAATAACAGGAATAGGCATCCAACTCCCTTGCTGTCCCTGTATCTCCTCCCAGTACTCCAAACGCATAACTTCTGCAGCAGATACCATTGAATCTTTCAACTTTTCTGTTATCCGTTTCTCAATGTCGCTCCACTTTTGAATGAGTTCGGGAGTCTGACCAAACACCTCCTTTTCATCGTAAAACGTGTTATAGACTTCCCATTCTGCCTTTCGAATACGCTCAATTCTCTCTTCATTCCCCAAAACTCCTTGTTCTATATTTTTTTGATTAGATAAAAGAACAAAGAATTCATATAGTTCTTCGTCAAAAGCATCCAACACATCGTAGGCCTCCTTACCTTGTCCCTGCTCCAGGAACATCTCTGCCTGATGTAGGGCTTCAATAAGCGAGCGCTGATTTGATTCTATCTTATCTAATTGCGGGGCGACTTCATCTACTGAAGGGCGGGCTGGGCTAGTCGTTTCTTCTTCAGTTGACTTCTTGGTAATTTCAGGTATTTCTGGAATTTGTTTTGAAAAATAAAAATATAAACCACCGATTATTATTAATCCAGTAATGGCTGAGATAATAATTATGCCAACAAAGCTTTGTCCTTTATTACAAAAATTATTTTCCATATTTCATTTTATCCAAGTATCACGAGTATGTAAACCCTCTAAAATTTGCTGGCCTCCTCGAGCTAGAACCAAGTATTTAATAAGGATTTTAGCTTAATTTTACCTTAACACAATGACGTTCTTTGAGCACCTTTGGTTTTTATAAACACCTCTAAGGATAGACAATCTCGCCGTCAAAAATCAGTTCCCCAAGATCCCAATTACTACTATTTGCCCAATTTCCACCTGTGTGAGTAAGTACTACGATCCACTCAGTTCTTATTTGTGCCCCAAAGCTATTTTGTGCATCCACATAAGACTCAATCATCCATTCACCGCCACCGAGTTCAACAGAATTGTAGTCAAGTAAAGGAAAATCAGCGGAAGCGGGAGACTTGAGAATAGATTCTATATATCCTTGTGCAGTAATAAACGCTTGTGAAGCACTAGCTTTTTCTTCCTGTTGTGGTGTTGAAGCATTACTATCTCCACTCTGTTGTGGTGTTGGAGCATTACTATCTCCATTACCTGCAATCATACCAATTAAGATAAATAAAAATATACCACCGATAATTAGTAATCGTTTTGACACTTTTCTTTTAGGATTGACAGACTTTGTTTCTTCGCTTTGATTTTCGGATGAAGTTATTTTAACCATATTATTCTATTTCTTTTTTAAGTATTAAAAGACCTTTTTTCATTACTAATCTCTTGCCACTTAATGATGATCCTTCTTGTTGTAAGGTAGGTCTTATTTCTACAAGCTCCCATCCTTCTGAACCAAGTTTCGATAGAAATTCTTTTATCTCTCTTATTGTTTTTTCTTCATTGAAGTCTTTTGCTTCAATACCCTCAATTCTATACTCAATTCTTTTCATATCTTTATGTATAATTTTGGAATAGTTCTTAACGATGTTTTGACGTTCCTAAAGCGGAAACACCGTACTTTGCTGCCGGACTAGGATTCGAACCTAGGTTACCGCATCCAGAGTGCGGAGTCCTACCACTAGACGATCCGGCAATGAATAGTTTATACCACAAAATTAAGAGAAAATCTACACCTTTAGATACCTTTTTACAGCAATTGCAGAGGAAATCATACCTAATATAACTCCTACAAGAAGCTGGGCTAAGAAAATGACAAAGATATTAGATAAAAAGTAGCTAAAGATATTAAAGCCAGAGATAAGGTTTTCCAAAGGACCTGACAAGAACAAAGTGGCGGGAATAAACAAAAGCAGAGATATTATAGCGGCCACGATACCAACAATAACACCCTGTACTACAAAAGGTCCTCTAATAAACCAGTTTGAAGCGCCAACTAAGCGCATCACCTCAATCTCTTCTCTGGTGCTGTAAATAGCAAGTCGTATAGTGTTAAACGCTACTAGTACGGCAACTATTCCCAATATAATGGTAAACAAGATGCCAAAAGTCTGAATACCGGAAGTTAAACCATCCAACCTCTGAATTACGGGTTCCCGCTCCTCAAAATCCACCTTGGATATTAATCCTCCAAAGGATTCTTCTAGAAAGTCAGTCACCTTAAGATATGAGCTAGAATCCCAAGTACGAATATTCAAAGAAGACAATAAAGGATTACTTCCCACAGCCTCCAGGGAAGCCAAGATAACCTCATCCCCCTTATGCTCTTCTAAAAACTTCTCTAGAGCCTTATCTTTTGATATATACTGAACATCTCTTACATCATCTAATTTTACTAATTCATCCCTTACCTGCAGAATCTCTTCTTCAAAGACAGTATCTAAAAAGTAGGTAGAAATATCCACCCTTGACTCAAGCGAAGTAATGACAAAGGCGGCAGTCCCCTGAAAAAGCATTAGGAACGTAACCAAAGAGATGGCTATCACCATAACAAATACTGTAGCAACAGAAGAGCCCCTATCTCGCATAAAAGACTGGTATCCAAATCTTGAGATTCTTTTAAATTCGGTAAACATGTTACAAAATAAACTTTCCTCTTTCTTCGTCCCGTATAACCTTTCCGTCGTCCAAGGTAATAACCCTCTTACCTAAACGATTAATGACATCTTTATCGTGAGTAGCTAAAATTACAGTTGTCCCAAGTCCATTTATGGTCGCCAATAACTTTATTATATCCTGCGTATGATAGGGATCCAGATTACCCGTAGGCTCATCAGCCACAATGACATCTGGCCTGTGAATCAAGGCACGTGCTATAGCAACCCGCTGCTTTTCTCCTCCAGACAGCTGATTTGGAAAGTGTTCAGCCCTCTCCATTAATTCCACTAACTTCAATACTTCTGAAACATCCCTATCAATGTCCCCCCCTCTTGCTCCCATAACCTCCATAACATAAGCTACATTCTCGTATGCCGTCTTCATAGGCAGAAGCTTATAGTCCTGGAATACCGTACCTATTCTTCTTCTAAAGTCAGGAATGAAACCAGAAGGAATCTCAGCAATATCCTGGTCGTCAAATAGAACCTTTCCCGAGGTAGGATCTTCTTCACGTAATAATAAACGCAGGAGTGTGGTTTTACCAGCCCCGGACTTTCCAACCAAAGATACAAACTCTCCTTTTTTTACCTCAAAAGATACTCTATCTATGGCAGCTGTATCTTTACCATATATCTTTGATGTGTTTTCAAATCTAATCATGAAATACGTAATGAGGACTCAATAAATGCATCCAAATTCCCGTCTAAGACAGCATCCACATTACTATCCTCTTGATCTGTCCTATGATCCTTTACCAGCTTATATGGATGTAAGACATAAGAGCGTATCTGACTCCCCCATTCAATTGCCTTTCTTTCCCCTTTCTCCTCTTCTAACTCCTTTTCTCTTTTCTCTTCCTGCATTAAGTATAACTTAGAGTAGAGCAGTTGCATCGCCTTCTCTCTATTTTCCCCTTGGGTTCTAGAAGATTGCGCCGCAACCACAATACCAGTTGGAATATGTGTAATACGCACTGCTGTCTCTCTCTTATTCACATTCTGTCCTCCTGGCCCTGAAGAGCGAAAGGTATCTATCTTTAAATCATCTGACTTTACTGCAATTTCTTTCTGTTCTTCTGAAGACAACTCTGGCATCACGTCTACGGAAGCAAAAGAGGTATGACGCAGGGACTTGGCTGAAAAAGGAGAGATACGAACTAATCTGTGTACACCCTTCTCTCTTCTCAAATACCCATATGCATACTTTCCTTTTACCTCCAATACCGCCTGCTTTACACCTATTCTTCCCTCGGGACCGGGATCTCCAAATGACTGATGTAGAACCTGAGCTTTCCATCCCTTTCTATTAAAGTATCTCTCATACATACGGAGCAGCATTGAGGCCCAATCCTGGGCATCCTGACCTCCGGCTCCCGCCGTAATAGTAAAGAGAGCATCTCCCTTATCGTTCTTGCCCGATAAAAATGTACGAAACTCTTCTTTTGCAACCTTCTTTTCTAACTTCTCAAGCGGCAAAGCAATATCTTTTTCTTCTGAAATTTCAGAAAGCTCTTTTACATCTTTAAATTCTTTCTTCAATACGTCTATTACCTCAACCTCCTCTTTTAAGCCAGCTAACTCTTGCGACAACTTACCAGATTTCTTTGGATCTGACCAAAACTCTGCATCTTGCGATTCCTTCTCAATTACCTCTATTCTCTTTTTCTTTTCTGGCAAGTCAAAGACAGTCCTCCAAATGGAGGAGTTTCTCTTGTAATTCTTTCAGTGTCTCTGAAATATCTTGCATTAAGTCATTGTAGTCAAAAAAGAGGGTGAAATCAAGAAAAAAGAAAAAGTCCCAACCAAATAGTGTGATTGGGACTTACCTCCATAGGATGCTCTGTTATAAGACCCTTACATTGACTGTTTCGCCCCACTCTAGAAGCTGTTTTAGTTGAGTAAGCTCCCCCTCACGCCTCTCAACTACCTCACGAAGATCCCGTAAGAGTCTATGTACGATATCACGCAAAAGCATACTACGGTCTGATACCTCTTCAAAAAACGACTGCAGATCCTCTTCGTTAATTAAGTAAATAGTACCGATTTTTTTCTGATTCCATAGACCGAATTTTCCATTGCGGGTCAAGAAAAGACAATAGCCATTCTTAGACGCACTACCAAAGAATCGATGCTCCGAAACCAGAAGCAGACATTTTGTTTCTGGTGACACACGATCATCAGGAAACTCAGCTCTTAACCAACCCCCTAGTTGATCCTTTATTGGTCTTAATGCAAGAGCCCGCAGACAGTGTTTGAAACGTTCTACAAACTCCAAGAGAATGCCCGTAGACTCCTCTGCGGAAAGATCAGGATGAACCTTTGGTTCTACACCAAGAATCCAATCCTCAATACTCACTATTACGTTGTTGGGCGAACCCATTTTGAACTCCTTTTTATGCCTTTGGGCGAACCCATCTGGCAATTTACCAGGACCTATGTGAAGGACCTAACTTATTCTTAAAACAAAAATAGGTTTAGGTCAAGCTATAATATTGGAGCCAGCGATCGGATTCGAACCGATGGCCTACTCTTTACGGGAGAGTTGCTCTACCACTGAGCTACGCTGGCACATCTTCATGAGCGGGTGAAGGGAATCGAACCCTCGTCATTAGCTTGGGAAGCTAACGTACTACCACTGTACTACACCCGCTAGAACCATGTGATAGGATTCCACCAGACACGTTCTTTCTCTCCCTTATCTATCTCTTCTTTTTCATCTGGAGGAAGTATGGTAATAACCTCTTCCCCTGGTTTCTGGAATAATCCCTGTTCTCGCAATATCTTTTCTTGAAACTCTTCTGAATCATTGTACTCAATCTTGACCTCAAGATCTCCTTGTCGTAATTGAAGCTCTAATAACTGTGCCTGAAGCTCCTGCTTTCTCTGTTCTAAATCAGAACGCCTACTATTAATAGAAAAGTTGTTGTAGATAAAGAATCCAATAATACCCAGAATCACTAAAAGAAATATACTTACAAAGAATATATTCTGTATCTTCTCCCACTTCTCTTTACGTTTACTACTTCTTTTTGCTATCATGTAAAATATATGATGTCAAAGAAATTTCTTCGAGTCATCTGGATTATCATAGCCAGTATTGTAACACTATCTATGCTGGGCTTCCTTTTGCTCCCTATACTATAAGAAATCAAGGGAGTTTTCAACTCCTAAATACATCTAGATTTTAGTTGCCTAATTTATTTAATTAAAATAGTTGGCTGAGATTCTTTAGAAATATTCACTCTCAAAGGAATAACATTAACTATGCCTTGTTTTTCTACCTCAACCTTCAACACTAAACCTTCCATGGTATCTGGAGAAAAATTCTGGTCAAAGATAAAATTACCCAAACCATACGCTATCCAGCTATCTTTGTACTGTTCTACTGGTTGAACTACATGTGAGTGGTGCCCAATAATAAAATCTGCGCCAGCATCAATAGCGGCTTTTGAAAGAATCTGCTGTGTCATACTTGGTTCTTTTTGATACTCCTCTCCAAAATGGAAGGAAACGACTAAAATATCTACATTTTCTTTAGCTACTTCAATATCTTTTTTCAATTGAGAAAGTCTTGTGGAATCCATCCAAGAAATACCAGGACTATTCTCTCCAGCCTGCCAAAGAGGCGAACCCTTTGTACTGTAAGCTATTATACCAATTGTAGTTCCTTTTATAACTTTTACTACGACAGTTTCAGCCTCATTCCTTGTTACTCCCCCTCCCACATAATCTATTCCTGCTTCTTTTAGTCTTTCCAAGCTGTCAACAAAGGCTTCCGGTCCATAATCTATACTATGGTTATTTGCAACAGAAACTACATCAATACCAGAAAACACTAATCCTTCCATTGTTTTTGGATCAGCTCGAAAAGAATACATACTTCCCACCTTTTCTCCTTTATCTGAGATAACACTCTCAAGATTTCCAAATACTAAATCAGCTTTCTGAAAGATATCTTTCACATTTAAAAATGGCCATCTCCAATCATCATGTTGCTGTATATAGAATTCTACTCCCCTATCTAACATAATATCTCCTACAAAAAGAAGAACAGTTTGTTCTTCAACTACATTAGATGCAATAGGAAGAACATTACTAAGCACTGGCGAAGCTGTAAACTTTTCTTGCCAGAAAATAAATGAACCTCCTAAAAGAGTTACAAAAAGCAATATAGTAAATATTAATAAGATAACTGTTTTCACAACACTTACTTCTAACTCCTAAATACGTCCAAAAACACCTTAGGAGGAATAATAACCCTTCCTTTTGCTTTTAGCTCTTTTTTCCCCTTCTTTTGCTTGTCCAACAACTTGTTCTTTCTCGTCACGTCCCCTCCATATAAGGAAGCTGTCACGTCTCGTCTTCTTGACCCTATGGTTTCGCGCGCCAAAACCTTACCTCCAACAACAGCTTGCAGGGCAACAGAAAACTGCTGGGCGGGCAGAACCTCTTTTAACTTTGCCACCAATGTCTTTCCTTCTTGATATGCGCTCACCTTTGGAACCACCTTTGAAAAGGCCTCTTGTATCTCTCCTGCAATCAAAACCTCAAGTTTTACCAAGTCCCCTTTTCTCATATCTATAATTTCATAATCCATAGAGGCCATACCCTGAGTTACAGATTTTAGCTTGTCATAGAAATCAATAATTATCTCACGCAGAGGCGCCTCATACACAAGTTGAACCGTCTTTTCGCTCAAGTACACAATATCCTTTTGAGTACCCTCTATTTGTTCTAAAAGCTGTAATGCTTTTGGATAGAAGGAGGCTGGTGTAATAACCTCAACTTGTGCCCAGGGTTCTTTAATTGACTCAATTTGCGTTGGATCTGGCCAATCAACTGCGGTCTTTATAGAAAGCTCTTTTCCTTTCTTGTCTGTAACTGAAAACTCTACAGATGGACGGGATATAACCAAAGGGACTGAAAACTCCCTCTGAATGCGTTCAGCAATAATCTCTGAGTGCAGAACTCCGAGAAATCCGCACCTGAATCCCCTGCCCAAGGCTTCATGAGCTTCTGGTTCTGAAACAAACGATGGATCATTAAGATGCAGCTTGTTTACCGCGTCCTTTAATACATCAAAGTCGTCTGTATTCTGAGGATAAAAACTCACAAAGACAACTGGCTTTGGCTGGGTATATCCTTTCAGAGCACTTGCAGAAGGAGTAGATACTAAAGTAATGGTATCTCCAATACGAACAACTCCTGCATCCTTGATTCCGGTAGCGACATATCCAATCTCTCCATCTGAGATAACAGGGAAAGGGGTTTCCTTTGGAATTACATAGCCTACTTCTTTTGCGACTCCTGAGGTCTTTTGAGCAATAAAGCGCAACTTATCTCCTGCTTTAAGCTCCCCTCCTTTTAACCTTACATACGCTACAACACCCAAAAAGGCATCATACCTTGAGTCAAATATTAAGGCCTTTGTTTCCTTCCCACCTGATGATGGAGCTGGAATATCATTCACTACAGCCTGCAATAATTCCTTCACTCCCTCTCCGGTTTTTGCTGAAATACGAAAAACCTTGTTTGCTGGAACCAAGGAGGCTATTTCTTTTTCAGCGCCTACAACATCAGCTGAAGCTACATCTATTTTATTGACAGCGGGAATAATCTTCAATCCCTGCTGTTGCGCCAAACGTAAGTTAGCAAGAGTCTGCGCCTGAATACCCTTGGTCGCGTCCACCAGCAAAATAGCTCCCTCTACCGCCGCCATGGAACGCGAAACTTCGTAAGCAAAGTCCACGTGTCCTGGGGTATCAATAAGGTTTAAAATATACTCCCCGTACTTTAGTCGTATGGGCTGCAGTTTAATAGTAATACCCTTTTCCTGTTCTAACTCCATCTGGTCTAAATACTGCTCTCGCATCTCTCGCTTATCTATAGCCCCAGTCAACTCCAAAAATCTATCTGCCAAGGTAGACTTTCCATGGTCAACATGAGAAATAATGACAAAATTTCTTATATTATTCATTTCTCTTTAGTAACCTTCCTACAATCTCAAGAAGTTCTTGGGACTTTAAAAAGTATGACACTACAAGGTATACTAAAAAACCAATTGTCCCCGCAACTCCAACTTGTAATAAAACTCCAAAAAACGTATCTAAAGAAATAAATAGAGGCACAATGCGTAGTGCAAAGAAAGCAGAAAAGATTGTTAGAATTCCAGCTATAATTGCATTTCTCAAAGTAATAAATACATGAGGCAGGAATACTATCTTAGTTTTTTGAGAAAGAAAGATAGATAGAAGAAAGAATTGAAAGAGAGCACTTAAGGATAAAGCAAAGGGAAGTGCAAGAATCCTCTGGTCCCCTACGCCAGTAAGATCCAACGCAGAAATCACATAACTACTAAATACATTTGTAGTAGAAAAAACAGAAACAAAGAAAATGGCCAGCAGGATATTCAAAATCACAGAAGAAATACTAATAACTACAGGGGTTCTGGTATCTTGCATAGAAAAGAAAGAGCGCACCAATAAAGGAATAAGAGCCAAAGGAATAATACCTAAAGCAAAGACTCCAAGGGATGCTGCTGTAAGTTGAGTTGCCTCCCAGCCAAACTCACCTGTTCCAAAGATAACACGCACTATCTGAGCTCTCAAAATAAATACTAACAAAGCTATGGGTACCGTAAAAAAGATAATCCTAGAAAATGCATAAGAAAAATACCTAGCAAATTCCTCTGTTCTATTCTGAGCAAAGGAGCGTGAGAGTGCGGGAAATGCAGCCACGGCAAAAGATATTCCAATCAGACTTACAGGAACATACTGGAGGTTGTCGGCAAAACTAAAGACTGCAATGGAACCCACAGCCAAAGTTGAAGCTATCGCCGTCATCACAATCAAGTTAACGTGATAGGCGGCAGCTCCAATGGTTCTTGGTAGGGCAAGTTTCATAATCTGAGACACCGAGGCATGAGAAACATCCAGCATAAACCTCCATCTAAAACCAGAATTTAAAACAGGCACAATTTGAACGGCAACATGTAATAGAGCTCCAAAAACAACACCCCAGGCCAAACCAATTACTCCAAGAAGAGGAACAAAGTAAAAAATTCCAATAATAATACCTATATTATACATAACAGGAGCTAAAGAATATGCAAAAAACCTCCCAAAGTACTGCAAGAGTCCTGAAAGAAGAGAGGAAGCTCCAAAGAGTATAGGAGAGAAGAACATAATACGGGTTAAGAGAACTGCGGTCTCCTGATTCTCAGGAGAAAACCCTGGAGCTACCAGACGCATCAAAAAAGGAGCAAATATGCCAAGTACAACGGAAAACCCAATAAGTACTAAAAAGACAATATTAAATATGTTGGCTGCTACCTTCCATGCCTCATCCTTATTCTTGTTGAAATATTGCGCAAATACAGGCAAAAAAACAGCGGTAAGACCGCCCATAATGAGAATATTGTAGAGAAAGTCAGGAATACGAAATGCCGCAAAATACATATCCAACTGTTCTCCGGCTCCAAAAGTTCCAGCTAACAACCTATCTCGAAACAAAGCCAAGAGTTTGGCTGTTAGAGAAGCTGCAAATAGGATGCCCGCAGCATACGTTACCTTATTGGTTTGCGAGTTCAATAATCCCTTAAGTGTCATTACCCTATCTTATATGAATTACTCTAATAAAAAAAGAAATGAGGGAGTCAGAGCTACACAATGTGTAGATAACTCCCTCATTTTTTGCTCGAGGGCTCAAGAATCAAGAGATAAAAAGTCAAAAGATTCGAGAGAACGAGAGCTTAATGTTCTACCCCTGGAAGGAACGCCGACGCTGAACCATTACAGTCGTCGGGGAGTTCAATCGAACGTGAGCCGAACCCAACCTTGTCAATGCTGAAGTCGAGTTCCGGCGCGGCGCTGAACTCACCATCGCCGTCCGGAGAGTATTCGTCACCGGGAAAGTCAATCCAGAGATCGTCCTGGTGCTGGAGACGTTTCGAATGCATCAGCAACATGATGATGCCCGCAAAGATTCCGAGACCGAACTCTGAAGGATTGAAGGCATCACGAGCTTCATCAATTGAACGGCCTTTGTGATAAAGCCCGAACTGGGCTGGCACCACGAGGATATCGTGTCCCATCTGCTGGTTACCCAGCTCTTTGAACATCGCCACCGTGCGTCTGTGCTGACGCAGGTGATTGATGTCAAGCCCATCCATACTGTAGCTGTGAAACTTCTCGCCTCGGATCTGCTTTATTAGACCCAGAACCTTCCGCACTGCCTCAATGTAAGTTGAAGCGATTAATTCCCACCTTGAGATGGCAAACCATCCTTCGGCGTTACTTGGGAGCGGCTGGTTTGCAATCTGCTCATCAGCTGAACCCAAGCCCGGAAACAGCTGTTGCAGACACTTGACCTGCCCCAAAATGCTCTGGGGCTTGTAGTCCAAGGAATACCCGAAGCTGGATTTCGTCCGATTATTAATGTGCTTGACCAATATTTCTGGTCTCATCTCTCTTCTCCTTATTCCTGCCGGTCTGAATGTTTAAGGGAGTATATCCCACCGATAAGTATAGAAATACTATACACCTAATTTCACAATTTGTCAATACCTAGGCAACCAAAAACCCAAGTAGGTTATAGGCCGAATTCTGTCCTCCCCTAATGGGGATGGGTGATCATCTATCTTGGCCTGAAGTTGCCTTCAAGCTCATGCGAGCCACTTTTCACGAGATATGCAACATGAAAGCTGTATTCTCGGTTTGCTCTTGCACTTGGGTAAGGATTTAGCCGTTTCACCCTAAATGTTACCATTTAGATTTATCCAGTAAACTGGATACTGAAATCTTTTCAAATTTCAGCGTCACTGTTCGCACCTCGTGGATTACTCCAGACGGGTATTACCCGCTACCTGTTAGACTCCTTTTGGAGAATAAGTGTTCGGACCTTCCTCTCTTCAATAAAGAAGAGCAATCACCTGCCTACTTGGGCAATTACATAATACCCCAAAATAATATCTCTGTCAAGCAGAAAGAGGCATCCATTATTGAATGCCCCTTCAGGTCTTTAAACCTTCCACCATTTCCTCCAATTCCCAAAAATGGAACACTTGTCCATTCTCTCTAACTAGTATCTGCAGATTTTTACAGTCCAAAGAGATGCGATTATGTTCAGATCGAACACTTCTAACTACTGCTGTAATTCGTTCTTTTGGAAGTCCCCAGTCTTGATATGACGCCTCTTTATTCAGAAAATCACAAGAAGAGCAGGACCAATGAATTATCCGAATCATTACACCCTCCTTCCTTGGGTCAGAATACTATTATCCCTTATACAAGGTTTATACTAAAAGTCAAGTGAAAAGAGAGCCATTCCTGTTTTCTGCATCCAAGGCCTGATTAACAAAGAAATCTGCCTCTTTATTCTCTGCACGAGATACTGCCTGAAATGTAACCTCACGAAAATCAACCTTCAGGTTCCATAACTCCAAGAATAACTGCTGCATCCTTGAGTCTGTAATTTTATACTTACCATTAAGTTGTTTTACCATAAGTTCAGAATCCCCAATCATTGCCACGCTTGCAGTCTTTGCCTTTTTCTTTCCAATCATGGACCTTAACTTCTTTAACCCTGAGATCGGAGCCTTGTACTCAGCCTCGTTATTTGTTCCCTCTCCCAAATATTCCCCGTAGCCCTCAATAGTTTCACCGCTAGAATTCTTAATGACAACTCCAAGAGCTGAGGGACCCGGATTTCCTCTAGAACCCCCATCAGTATATATAATGTAATCAGTTTTGTTTTGCATAGTCTTCCAAACACTTCTTAAACTTCTCTATGTTCTCGTTTTTAATACGAAAGCCAGATGCCGGAGGATGTCCCCCATATGTCTCCAATAAGTTTGCACAGCTCTTCATGGCTTCCACGGTATTAAATCCCTTTTCAGCTCGGGCTGAACCAAGACTCTCCTTTTCCGCTATTTTATACAAATAAACGGGCTTGTGATACTCCTTTGTCAGAATGGAAGCAGCAGATCCTAGACGATAAAAGTCATGAGAATCTGTACCCTCAAGAATTACAGAATCTGAAGCCTTACCTTCAACACGCTCTCGCATCAAAAGTACAATATCCCAGACCTCTTCTTTCTTCTCTCGCATTTGCTCAAGCAGTAGGTTAATGATCTCTTCTGCTTTTTCTTTAGTGGGAGCCGTAAGCACACGAAAGGCGCCTGGTAATCCATTCGTAACTTCCCTTGCATTAAGAACTGTAATAATCTCCTCCACCCTTGCCTCTCTACCGTCAATCCTGGCAAACTCTGACATCTCAAAGAAAGCCTGCAAACCCGGACGCCAGGATTCTCCAATAGCATCCATACCCTCTTGTATAATTGTAATGTTGTCCTCTTCCCGCGGCATCATATCAGAAATTGTACCCAAGAGAGCCAGCTCCACTATACTGTTTTTTAAGGAATCTGAAATATCCTTACCCAATATTTCATGGGCTAACTTATAAGACAACCCTACAGCAGCAAACTCTTTAAAAGGATAGTTATCACCCGGCTGCTTTGGATCTACAATAATGTCGGCTTCGGGCAGAACATCAGGTACGATATGATGATCCACAATAATAACGTCAAATCCCATCTCTTTTGCTATCTGTATCTCCTCAACATTCCCAATACCAAGGTCAAATGCAATAAGGAGAGCCGGAGGCAGACCCTTAAAAGTTTCGAGAGCCAGCTTTGTAATTCCATACCCCTCCTTCTCCCTGTCTGGAAAATAAAAGGTCTCAATACTCCCTCCAATACTCCTTATGGCTTGTTCTGCCACTAAAACAGATGAAACACCATCCAAGTCTGAATCTCCATACAAGATAATGCGTTCCTTATCTGCAACTGCTTTTTTAATACGTTCTGCCGCTTTCGTAAGATTCTTTATTTTCTGCATATTACTTCTTTAAGACTTCTAATCCAGATAATACCCCACCAGTCATATAGGCCATTAGAGCTCCACCTCCAGTTGAGGTATGGGAAAACTTATCGCGGAATCCATAAGCACCCAGGAACGCATCTAAATGCCCTCCTCCAACTACTGAATAAGCACCAGATGCAATTACGGCTTCAGCTATCTTTCGCGAACCTTCTTGGTATTTTTCCTGCTCTACTTTACCCAAGGGACCCGACCAAAATACGGTCTCTGCCTTCTCAATATAAGAAGAAAAGAGCTTTATAGTTTTTGGACCAATATCCAATCCTTCATCCACTGCGTCTTGCGCAGTAACAACCTTTTCAGGATTGGAAAGCACAATATTATCTTTCTTTATGCTTTCCGCCACTAAGTTTGCCACCAAAACAGTATCTGCTACTTTAGATATCTTGTCTACTAAAGCTGCCTTTGTCGCAACCTTAGAACCTCCAACTATAACCACCAAAGGATGAGATGGATTATCCAAGAGCTTCTTTAATACCTCAATCTCTTTTTCAAACTGAATCCCAATAGCAGATGGTAAGAGAGTTGGCAGGGTTACAACAGAAGCATGAGACCTATGGCTCACGTCAAAGGCGTCATTTACATATATTTCGCCAAGGCGCGAAAGAGAAGCGGCAAATCTAGGATCATTCTCTTTTTCTTCCTTATAAAATCTAAGATTTTCTAATACCAAAACCTCACCAGGATTTAAATCCTGAACTTTTGCCTCCGTATCTTCTCCAATACAATCCCCAAAAAATTGAACCTCACTGCCTAAAAGTTCGCCTAACCTTACAGCCACTGGACGCAGACTCAGTTTCTCATCTTTTCCTTTTGGTCTTCCTAGATGCCCAATTATTACAACTTTTGCTTTTGCCTTTGTTAAATTCTGTATTGTGGCAAGTAAAGAACGCAGGCGAAAATCATCTAAAATCTCGCCACCTTTACCAAGCGGCACATTCAAGCTACCGCGAAGCAGCACAGCCTTGCCTTCAACCTCTAGATCTGATAACTTTTTCATAGATACACAGTCTCTCCAGGACCCAGAGAACCACGCCTTACATCCTCTCCCTCTTTTGGAGTATTCTTTTTCTCCAAAGACTCTCTGAGTACTTCTCTAAGCTCTGACTTGTTCACTTCTTTTTTTTGAGGCCGCAGGTTCTCTCTAGATTTCCTACTATTTGGATGAAAGAATGTTGGCTTTCCATCCATGGCATCAGACAAAGAGACAGATTCTGATTTCTTTGACTCTTTTTCCTTATTATTCTGTTCTTTTGCCGCCTGCTGCTTTTTACGGCAAGACTTGCAGTAAACTGGACGCTTGCCATCAGGTTCAAAGACCACCTTTGTGTCCTTGCCGCAAGTCGCGCATTTGGCATCATACAGCTGTTGCTGAGGTTTAAAAGAAGGATTAGAAGCCACAGCGGAAGCTGCATCTGACCTTACATCCATGGCTTCTGACCATGAAGCAATTTTCTTTTCTACCACAGCTAACGGAGTACTGTACTTTTCCCTTGAATAAGCAATAATGGCGTCCTTATTTGACTCTGCGGTTTGAGGAAAAGGAGCTAATCCCTCAGCTGAAAATGGACGTCCGGACAAGCCATCTATCATAAGTTTCACATACATATTGTACTTGCCTAAGTTGACAAAGTCTTGAGCATAAAACTCAGGAGAAAACTCCTTTTCCAAAAACTCAGCGTCTTCTGCTCCAACCCGGAAAGAAAGAAGGGTACCAACGTTACCAAACACCGCCTCCTTTACCCCGTCTTCCAACTGCTCTACATACTGATGGCTCAAGGTTAGGGCTAAGCGATACTTTCTGGCTTCTGAAAGAATGTTAATAAATGACTCTGTGGCAAAGTTCTGGAACTCGTCAATATACAAAAAGAAATCTTTTCTCTTCTCTTCTGGCATATGGACCCGGGACATGGCCGCCAACTGCAACTTTGTAGTAATTAAAGCCCCCAGGAGACGTGAGTTATCTTCTCCTACGCGTCCTTTTGAGATATTGACAATCAAGATCTTCTGCCCATCCATAATCTCGCGCATATCAATGGAAGACTCGGATTGCCCCACAATATTTCTTATTAAGGGATTGGAAATAAACTGACCCACCTTGTTTTGAATGGCAGCTGTAGCCTCAACCTCAAAGCGCTGGGTGTACCTGGCAAACTCTTGAGTCCAGAAAGCCTTTATCATGGGATCCTGCACCTTTGAAACAACCTCTTCTCTATATGAGGGATCAGATAACATACGGTTCACTCCCAACAGGGTAGAACCTGGATACTCAAGCAGAGCCAAAATAGTGTTGTTTAAAATATACTCCATACGGGCTGACCATACATCAGGCCATATCTTCTTAAACACAGACATCAACCCTGAAGCAACCAGATGCCGATGTTCTGGATCCACCTCCTCCATAACATTAAATGCGATGGGATACTCCATGTCAGCGGGATTAATATAGACAACATCCTTTATGCGATCCGCCGGTACAAAGTTTAATAGATTGTCTGAAGCCTCACCGTGAGGATCAATAAAGCCCATGCCCTCTCCTGACTGAATATCTTGTATGGCCATGTTTTCTAAAAGCACAGTCTTTCCCATACCTGTCTTTCCTACAGTGTAAAAATGACGACGACGGTCGTCTCTCTTAATACCGAATTTCCTTCGGGTGTTGCGAAAGGTTGTCTCTCCAAAAAATGTAATATCACTCATATCACTCTTCTACTGTTGGCAGTCCCGGAGGCGCCTCTCCTTTCTTTGATTCCAATCGCGGAAGCGTGGAAAGAGGGGAAACCATCTGGCCTGGAAAGTGAAAGATAGTTGCCATCTCCTCAATATTCAGAATAAACATCCCTCCCGCTCTAGGAAACAAAGGGTCTAAACGTTTGGTATATAAACGAAAGAGCCTGCGCTTTTTTAAAAAGGCTCGCCGGGAATCCAAAAACCAGAAAAACAGAGTCTTCACTTTTGTTCCCGTCACAGATAACGGCAGAAAGAAATTCATATTTGCTGTTCCAAACTGTGTAAAGTAAGAAAAGAATAGAGCCTTGTTGGCAGAAAAGAATACCTCCCGCTTTGCAAGATGAATAACCCTGAGATTCACCTCGAATGCATATTTTCCAATCTTATTCTCAATGGCACCCACAATATCCCGTTCTCCAGGAGTTAGTTTCATCTCAGGTGGAATGAGCTCACGAATTTCCTCTTTCTTTTCCATAGGAGCGTTGCCAGTTACGACTGTAGAAGAAACCGCCCCAACATCCTGCATAAATGTGCTTTTATTATTTTTATCTGGACGATTTACCAACCTATCCACAACTTCCTGCCCACGTGCGGGATAATTATTATCTTCAGGAGTAATAGGCTTTAGAAGCATCTGAAGCCATAGATTCTCTCCTTTTCCCATCCTTGAAAATGCTTCCAAAAGAATACCCATGGGATCCAGACGCTTTTCTTCCTTACCCTCTGGGTTCTCCTCAAAAAACGTTGGGTAGGTGCGAATTGGATAAACATCCTCACGGCCAAGCTGAAAGTTAGTTCCCCACATATCCCAGTCCTTATTAGGAATGTCTTGGGGTACGAACTTTGTATAATCCTCCACCTCAATTAACTCAATATCGGGAAATTGAGCATAGATGGCAGAATCCATTGGTTTCTTTGCAATCTCGGGAATACGCAGATAGAAATGTACCTCCCCTTCTGTGGAGACAATCTCGATTGAAAGACTTAAGAGGCGCTGTCCCTCAAGCCATCTTTCTCTTGGATTAGGAGGGTCATACAACTGCCAAAGCCCTGCAAAAACGCTTTCCATTGCCTTAATAGGTTTCTCAACATCCCGAGAAATCTTTATCTCATAAATCTTAAAATTGACGCGCTTCCAAAATAACTCTTCTCTCCACCACAGCCACATAAACTTTGCAGGATGAAACAAAACAAATGGTAGGATAAGCCACCACCAGGCAAGAAATGTCTGCCAGATGAAAATGAGCAAGGGTTGAAATTGTTCCATTCTTTATTATTATGTGCGAAGTTGGTATCTCCCTATAGCGTTACGAACGAAGTACTGCTTGTTTTGAAGATTCATAACGATTGTACTCTCCTTGACCTGTCTCTGTTCTAAGGTCTTCTTTATAATATCATCTTTTGTGAGAGCTTTACCATTGCTCTTGAGAATAGAGCATAAAACATCTCTCACAGTTCCAGGACTGTATCCCCATTCCTGCAAACCATAGGTTCCCCTGCCAACAAGTACGAACCTATCGTCTTTGATTAGTTCATTATGCACGGTCTGAGCCAGTGCGGGTCTTACACTTAAAAGCTCCTGTAGCTTGTCAATAAGTTTGGCAACCTCAGTAAAGTGGAGTGGTGCTTCTGAATTTTTCAGAACCAAATAGGCTTTATCTTTAATGCCTTTAGGATTAATCTCAGGCCACACGCTAAGCCCCCATTTTCCATCAGAGCCCTCAAGAATATTCTTTGAAACTTCAAGAGAAGAAAGTAAAACATCTTCTTTATGAGAAGTAGCCAATTCAGCAATAGTTGCTGGGCTTCCCTGTTTTTCAAAACCACGGATAAGTTTATCTAAAAGACTCTCTACATCCTTTTGGATATCAGATTTTAGAGTCCAGAAAGAATGGAGCTGTCCGGTTTCTGACTGTCTTGTAAATGGCTCTCCCAGATTCAAAAGAAACAAAATATGATTTGCGTCATTCTCCCCAAGAGAACTCACAAGAATATCTTCTCTTTTCAGACCCCCTGCTCCTTTTAAAGTTTTCTCAAAGTGACGAAAGATGGGGTCTACGTCTTTCCCTTTCTTTCCTTTAAATACTGATTTGATTTGCTTTAATCCCCCTTCCACAATCTGTCGGACACGCTCTCTGGTAATACCATAGGCATTCCCAATAGATTCCAAGGTTTGAGGAGAAGAATCTTTCAAGCCAAATCTCCGGACAATAATATCTTTTGACCGGGTATCTAGATCTACAATCAGTATTTCAGAACACTTTGAATAGTTATGTGTCATTTATTGAGTATAACCAGAATTACCTATATTGTCAACTTCTTTTCCTAAGGCGAGCCCAGAGGAGTAATAAGGGTGGAGCAACAAACAAAGAAGAGTAGGTACCAGCTATCACACCAATAATCAAAGCTAAAGCAAAGTATCTCAAGGTTTCACCCCCAAGAACAAAGATAGAGACTAAAACAAGGAGTGTTGTGAAAGAAGTACTCAGAGAACGCAAAATGGTCTGACGCAAAGATATGTTTATGGTATCTTGAAATGACGTTCCTACTTTTCTTTGTAAGTTTTCTCGTATCCTGTCAAATACCACTACTGTGTCGTTAATAGAGTACCCAAGTACAGTAAGCAAACCAACGACAACGGGAATGGTAAACTGTACTCCAAAATATGCTCCCAGGAAAGCAAACACTCCCATAGGTATTAAAAAGTCATGAAGCAGTGCCACAACGGCAGCGGCACTATAATGCCAAGAACGCAGAGGTTCTGCCATTCGCCGAAAGGCAATAATGATATACAGCACAATTGCGAACAAGGCCAAGAAAGCCATCATAAAAACCTTACCTCTTAATTCCATTCCAATAACAGGACCTATGGCCTCAAATCTCATCTCTCCCACTCCCTCCCCAAGAGCAGACAATACCAGCTGGTGCACGTCTTCTGTGAGAAACGGTGTACGAATCAACATTCCATTTTCCCCTATGGGTTGAACATATGAAGAACCAAGCTCAAAATCAGAAAGTATATCTTGAACTTCCCCTACCTCAGGTCTATCGTTTTCATAGGAAACTTCCATAATACTACCACCCGTAAAGTCAATTCCTAAATTCAGGCCAAAGACAGCCAAAGCCGCAATAGAAACAGCAACAAAGAACAAGGAGATATAAAAGAGAATTTTTCCGTATTGTACAAACATATTATTTAAACAGCCATGTAAAACGGGTAATAGTAGTTGTGGAACATAATCTTAATAAGTTCTTTGTAATAATGGTTGCAGAAAACATGCTTAAAATAACACCAATAAAAAGCATTAAGGCGAACCCCTGAACAAATGATGTACCAAACCAAAATAGAATAAGAGCTACCAATAAGGTAGTAATGTTACCATCCCGGATAGATGGCCATGCCCTGCGGAATCCTTCTTCCACCGCACTCCCAAAACTTCTGCCGTCCCGCAACTCTTCGCGGAGTCGCGCAAAGATTAAAATATTTGCGTCAACCGCCATTCCAATAGATAAAACAAGTCCTCCTATGCCAGCTAAAGTGAATGTGGCTCCAATACCCTTAAAAAAGGCAAGTACAAAGGCCATGTACATAAGTAATGCCAGAGACGCCAAAAGCCCTGGTAGACGGTAAAAAAGAATTAAAAATACAACAATTAATATAAGTCCTATTACTCCTGCTCTTAAACTCTCCTGCAAAGAAATGGCTCCCAATGTAGGCCCTACGCTTAATTGAGATAACAGAGTAATGGGTACTGGAAGTGCTCCTGCATTTAACTCACGAACTATCTGACGCGCCTCTTGTAATGTAAAGACTCCCGTAATCTGGGCTGAACCCCCTGAAATTGCTGATTGCACAATGGGAGACTGGATAGGAATGCCATCAAGATAAATGGCAAGAGGCAGGCCAATATTACGTGCGGTTATCTCCTCAAATAACTCAGAACCTTCATCATCAAATTGTAAAAGAATCTGGGGCTGTTGTGTAATATTATCAAAATCAATAGAGGCTTTTTCTAAGTACTTTCCTGTGAGTTTAGTTACTACAAACGGATTTCCTGTAAGCTCAGCTGTTTCGTCTCCTTGTGCATCTCTGGCTTCTTGAGTAAGTTCCCGGAAGTCTAGGAATGGAGTCTGTCCTATCATCTGAACAGCTAGAGCAGGGTCTACGATACCGGCTAACTCTACAATAAGGCGTCTGGAATCTCCCGAACCCTCGGTCTGTACTAAGGGTTCTGTAACACCAAACAAGTTAACTCTTCTCTCAATAACGTCTCTTAGTCCTTCCATTGACTCGTCATACTCAAAAGAAGCAATAGCTGACAGATCTGCCTCATATACCAAATGAATACCTCCCTGAAGATCTAAGCCTAATTTAAAAGGAGTCTCAGGAATGTGTGAGACAACTGGAATGACAGAAAAACTTTCTGTTTGTGTATTAAAAGAATCAATTACCTTATTTGTATAGCTAGGGTAATCAAAAGCTGCGGCCACCACAGCTAATGCCGCTACAAGAGTTAAGAGAATAACAACATTGCGTTTTCTCATCTTTCATATCCTACCACCTATAATCCCGCTAGTAAAGCTGAAATAATACCTATTAGAAAGATGCCGTCAAACACTCCGGCTCCCCCAATAGATAGAATTCCCTGTCCTTCTTTAATCACACGTGGAAGGTGTAATAAATCAGCTCCTATTAAAACTCCAGAGGTTCCTGCGATAAAAGCAACAAGTGGGGCATATCCGGGAGCTGCCACAAAGGCAATTACGGCAACAATTACGGCAGAAAGAAGAGCTGGGACTGCAATACCCTTACCTGGAATGAATTTAGCTAAGTAATAAGAAACTGCGGTCATTAATACAATGGGAATAACAACCAACTCAAGAGGAACCTTTGTTAAAAGATATAAAGAGATAAGTAAGGGAATAACGGCTCCACCAACATTAATAGATAAGCCTTGGGCAATAAACTTCTTTTTTCTTATTAAACCAAAAAAATGTGTTTCTTCCACCTCTACAATCCTTCTTCTACCTAATGGAATATTTATTAAAGAACCTAAAAGCATAATAGCTAAAATACCAATAACAAATTCTGGAGCTATACCAAGATTCTCAAACCCAATCCTTATTACTTGAAAGAACCCCAGAATAATCAAAAATGGGATTGCTAATATAAAGAGAATAATCAAAAGGAGCATACCTATTTATCCTTCTTAAAATCCTTGAGTAACCAAGAGCTTGACTGCACCTTACCTCCTTTTCCAACGTTAAATACCATTTCGCACCCAACCTCCTCACATGCAGCAACCTCTGGAATATTCTTTTTAACTCTATCCCCGCCGTTAGCAAAAATATCTGGTTGTATTCTCTTTAAGTCCTCTACAACACTCATATCTTCTGGATTAGATGGATGTTGTGAGAGTACTACCCTATCAACAGCAGAAAGTGCCTCTAGAATCTCCTTGCGCTCATCTTGTGGCATAAAAACAAATCCTTTCTTTTTTAACAACCAATTATCATTATTTAAAATAACTACAAGTTCATCCCCAAGCTTCCTTGCTTCTTTAAACAAACGAATATGCCCAATATGAATAGGATCATACCCGCCTGAGACAACTACAATTCTTTTTTTATTCATGAAATATTATCCTTTATGCTGTGGCGAATTAATCATACCGCACCGTTTGTACTTCAAACCCGAACCACAGGGGCACGGATCATTCCTTCCAATCTTATTTGCTCTTGATTGTGAAACCGTAACGTGAGAATGTGGTTGCCTGTTCTGAGAATTTACCTGAATACGCATTAAGGAATGCGCAATCATATTATCCATATTAGAAAGCAAATCCTTATACATACGATGTCCTTCTGACTTATATTCCACAAGAGGGTCTTTCTGCCCATAAGCACGCAGTCTGACTGAGTCTCTTAACTGCTCCATGTTCTCTAAATGCTCCATCCATAAGGAATCAATAACCTTTAAAGGTACGAACTTCTCGGCTTCCGCCATACGTTCCTCTCCGAGTTCTTCTTCCTTTGCCATATAGGTTTGTTCAGAATATTCTTTCTGGGAAAGAACAATATCTATAAGATACGGCTTTAGTTCCTTTTTCTCAGCTAACTCAAGTATTTCATTTCTCTTTTTGTATACAGCTTCCCTGTGATGATTAAGAACATCGTCATAGTCCAAAAGATGTTTTCTTGCGTCAAAGTTCATACCCTCCACCTTTGACTGGGCTGAACCCAAGGCATTGGTAACTATCTTTGACTCAATAGGCTGATCTTCTGCAATATTCATCTTATCCATCATGCCCTTAATGCGATCCCCTCCAAAGATACGCATTAAATCATCTTCCAAAGATACTAGAAATACAGAAGACCCTGGGTCTCCCTGACGACCAGACCTTCCTCGCAGCTGGTTATCAATACGTCTGGCCTCATGTCTTTCTGTTCCAATAATATGCAGCCCTCCTGCTGCTTTTACCTTTTCAGCCTCACTTTCTGAAGCGGGATTGCCTCCAAGCACAATATCCACTCCCCTTCCTGCCATGTTTGTCGCTACTGTTACTGCTGAAAGGCGACCGGCTTGGGCAATAATCTCACCCTCCTGCTCGTGCTGCTTTGCATTTAGGATTTTGTGCTGAATGCCCTCTCTGGTCAATAACCTTCCAAGCTGTTCGTTCTTTTCAATGGAAACCGTACCTATGAGCACGGGCTGCCCTTTTTCATGGCGTTCTTTTATCTCTTTCACCACAGCCTGAAGTTTTCCATTAGCTGTCTTGTACACGCGGTCGGGCTTATCCTCTCGAATAATGGGTTTGTTTGGAGGAACAATAACAGTATCTAAATGATAGACCTTATGAAACTCTTCTGCTGATGTGGCTGCAGTACCCGTCATTCCTGCAATCTTTTTATACATACGAAAGTAATTCTGAAAGGTAACGGAAGCCAATGTAATGGATTCTGCCTGAACCTGCACGCCTTCTTTTGCTTCCAATGCCTGATGCAGACCTCCAGAAAAGCGGCGCCCGGGCAATAAACGTCCAGTAAACTCGTCCACAATCATAACCTGCCCTTCTCGTACTACATAATCTTTATCTCGCTGAAATAGTGTTTGCGCTTTTAAAGCTTGTTCTAGATGATGCAAATACTTAATCCCCTTTTCCTGATAAATATCCTTAACTCCTGCCAGCGCCTCCACCTTATCTATGCCTACTTCCGTTAATGTTACGGCCTTCATTTTCTCATCTATCTGGTAATGTTCATCCTTTTTTAACTGAGGGATCAATCTTGCAAAGTCAGCATACCAGTTAGAACTCTCGCTATCTGGAGCTGAAATAATTAAAGGAGTTCTTGATTCGTCAATCAGCACAGAGTCAACTTCGTCAATAATCACGTAATTGTGCCCCCGCTGAACCTTAGCCTCTAAAGAATAGGCCATATTGTCTCGCAAGTAGTCAAAGCCAAACTCGTTGTTGGTGCCATACGTTACATCAGCTGCATACGCCTCCTTTCTCTCTACGGGGCGCAGATAGCTTTCTTGCACCTTAAACCCTCCTACATCATCCCTTTCTTCATCTAACTCTTCAGAACCTTTAAAATCCGGGTCATAAACAAAGGAGGAATCGTGAGCAATACATCCAACAGATATTCCAAGTGCATGATATATCTGACCCATCCAGACTGTGTCTCTTTTTGTCAGATAATCGTTTACGGTAACCAAGTGAACTCCTTTTCCCTCAAGAGCATTCAAATAAATGGCTAGTGTAGAAGTAAGAGTCTTTCCTTCACCAGTTCTCATTTCTGCAATCTTGCCTTGATGTAGAACAATTCCTCCAATTAATTGAACATCAAAATGTCTTTGGTCCAAAGTTCTAACAGCAGCCTCTCTTGTTAAAGTAAAAGCCTCAACTAATACATCGTCTAATGACTTTCCTTCTTTTAATTGTTCTTGTAATTCTTTTGTCTTTTCCTTTAACTGCACATCTGAAAGCTTCTGCATTTCTGGCTCCAATGCATTTATTTCTGCAACCTTAGGATTCAGCTTCTTTATGGATGACTCATTTGCATCCCCAAGAATAGCTTTAAATATGTTTGCCATATCTATGCAATATACTGCACTTCTTCTTCTAATTCCACCCCGTACTTGTCTTTTATAATAGTCTTTACCTTTTTAGTAAGGGAGAGGACATCTTTAGCTGTAGCTCCTCCAAGGTTCACAATGTAGTTTGGGTGCTTTTCTGAAACCTGTGCTGCACCCTCTTTCATCCCTTGCAACCTGGCTTCAGCTATTAAGGCTGCTGTTGGAAGCACAGGAAAGGGATCTACCTTTATCGCGTCCTTAAACTGTTCTTGAACCTCATGGGGCACATTCTTTAAATCAGAGTTCTTAAACATTGAGCCTGCGTTCGGGTACTCTAAAGGATGGTACTTTTCTCTATGTTTAATGTTTGAGGCCGCAACTCTCTCAATTTCCTCTTTATTACCCTCTTTCAACTCAAATGTGGCAGATAACACAATCAAGTTCTTTTTCTTAAATATTGAGCTTCGGTATCCAAACTCACACTCTTTATTTGATAATATGCGTACTTCTTTATTCTCATCTAATATATCAACACTCACTATATTGTCTTTTGTCTCGCCTCCAAAGGCTCCTGCATTGCCACGTACAGCCCCTCCTACAGAGCCAGGAAGCCCTCCAGCCCACTCAAGGCCAGATAATCCCCTATTGCCTGTTTCTTTAACTAAGGTGGAGACAGAAACTCCGGCTCCAGCTGTAACTATTGTGCTCTCAATAGTCCACTCCATATTCTCCATAAGAATTACCAGGCCGTTAAAGCCTTCATCTGAAACAAGAACATTACTACCTCCAGCCAAAATAAAAAACGGCATTCCAATCTTTGTGGCTGCCCCTATTGCTTCTTTTATATCCTCTGTTGTTTTTGCTTCAAATAGATACTGTGCCGGCCCGCCAATCTTAAAGGTTGTAAGGGGAGCCAACGCTACATTCCTTTCTACCTGAGGCAGTAATTCTGAAAGTTCCATAATCATAAATCCCAATGAACCGGGAGCGTTAAACTCCAACTTGTAAGTCTATGTGAGTGCTGCCTCCCGATTCGTATTTATACTAGCAAAATCTCTATAAAAAGCAAAAGACCCCGAGGGGTCTTTTACCGACTTACGTGAAGCAGTCATCCGAAGACGAACAGCTCTCACGGTTCCATTATATGCTATTTTTACTCTTTTGTCAACACAGAAAATTAAAGAAAACTATTCATCTAATTTTGAAGTGTATGTTGGAATGAGTTTTTTCAAAATACGGATAATAATTGAGGGATCAGATATACGCATAAGTTCAACAAGTACCTTTTCTAATATAGATGGATTAATTGATGTAAGTTGTGCTACGAATATTTTTTGATTCTGAGTTTTAATTGTACCCTCTTCTGCTGTAAGTATCTCTTCAAATAACTTCTCCCCTGGTCTTAATCCTGTAAAAACAATGGGAATATCTTTATCTGACTCAAACCCTGAAAGTTTAATCATATTTTTAGCTAAATCTAAAATCTTAATAGGTTCTCCCATATCCAAAACAAAAACTTCACCTCCTTTCTCCATAGCCCCTGCCTGCATTACTAGCAGACAAGCTTCAGGAGTAGTCATAAAATATCTTTGCATATCAGGATGCGTTACTACTACAGGACCACCTCTTTTAATTTGCTCCTCAAATATTGAAACAACATTTCCTCTACTATCTAATACATTACCAAATCGAACTGAGCAAAACTTTGTCTGATTCTTTTGATTCAATACTTCACATATCATCTCCCCTACGCGCTTCGTTGCTCCCATTACTGAAGTTGGGTTAACCGCCTTATCAGTAGAAATAAATACAAAATTATCTACATTATATTTCAAAGCACTCTCTGCAACTACCTTTGTTCCTCCAATATTATTCTTTACAGCCTCCAAAGCATCCAATTCCATTAATGGCACATGTTTATATGCTGCTGCATGAAAGACAATGTTAGGCTTAATCTTTGCAAAAAGCTTATCTATCTTTATCTCGTCCCCAATATCTCCAACCACAGACTCAAGTTTCACGTTTGGATATACTCGCTTCAACTCCCCTGAGATATGAAAAATGCCAGTCTCATCTTGATCTATAAGAACTAAAAGAGACGGTTGAAATGATGCGGTTTGTCTAGCTATCTCAGAACCAATAGAACCAGCTGCTCCAGTAACAAGAACAATCTTTCCTTTTATAAATGATTCTATAAGCTCGGTGTCCCTTGCAACAGACTCTCTCTGCAAAAGATCCTTTACCCGAACTTCGCGCACACTACTCATTGAAATCTTTCCGCCAATAATTTCATTTAGTGAAGGAATAATTTTAATATCCTGAATTCCTGCCTGTCTGCCCAGATCAACCGCTTTCTTAATTACATCTGAACCGGCAGAAGGAAGAGCAATAATAATCTCTTCAATATTATGAAACAATACAACCTTAGGAATATCATCTATCTTCCCCACTACTTTAACACCATGAATAATCTCCCCCTTTTTACTATCCTTATCATCAACAAAACACTCTGGGTGATACTTTCCTTGTCCTGATATTATGCTCCTAACAAGTTGCTCTCCTGCATCCCCTGCTCCTACAATTAAAACCCTTCTGCACTTATCACCAATACTAGATATATTCTGCAGATAAACCCGCTTTGTCAGTCTTAAGCCACCTGTAGTTATAAATACAAGCATATAAGACATTAATAGGACAGAGCGTGGAAACTCTACAAAAGTATTATCTCTGAAAAGAAATATTGTCACTGCAATAATAATAAAACTAAGAGTAACTGCTTTTAATAAAGAAAAGACTTCTTTTGTACTTACATACACCCAAGATATTGAATGAAGCCCAAAGAAATATAACATTGGCAAAACAACTCCAAGAGAAGTAGCAAGTGTCCACTGAAAAACTCCATCTAAATATATAGTAGGAACAACTCCATCAAAACGTAGTAAAAATGCAAGAAGTACAGATACTGTAATTAAAATAATATCAGCTGTAATAAAAAACAAAGTTCTTTTAATAGATGCACGCTGTATAAATTTCTGTAGAATATTATTCATGGTGTTTTATTGCCTTATCCAATACATCTACTACATATGCAATCTGCTTCTCTGTAATATTTGAAAAGAATGGAAGGGCAATAGTTCTATCACTCACATATTCTGTTATAGGAAAGTCTCCTCTCTTATATGAAAATGAGTCTACGTAGAAGGGTTGCAAATGAATTGGAGTAAAGTATGGACGACTCTGCACACCTTGGTCTTCAAGATATTCAATAATTCTATCCCCCTGATCTTTCGTATATGAATCTGCAAGTTGAATAACATATACAAACCAGCTCATTGTAACGTCAGAAGATACAAAAGGAATTTGAACTCCTGTAATATTTTGCAGTGCTTTATTATATATTTCAGCTGCTTTAGTCCGCTTTAAAAGAATCTCTTCAAATCTATTTAATTGAGCAACTCCTAGGGCAGCCTGCATTTCAGGTAATCTATAATTATATCCAAGACGCACATGTTCCAGCCACTTGCCATCTTTTACCCTGCGTCCTTGATTTGCCATACTACGAGAAAGCTCGGCTATCTCTTCATTATCTGTAAGAACAACTCCCCCTTCTCCTGTAGTAAACTGTTTATTTGGATAAAAGGAAAAAACAGCAGCATCTCCAAAGCTTCCACATGCTTTATTTTTGTACTTTGCTCCTACCGCTTCCGCTGAATCCTCAATTACTTTAAGATTATGCTTTTTGGCAATATCTAAAATAGTATCCCAGTCAGCTGGATGACCAAAAACATCTACTGCAAGAATTGCTTTTGTTCTTGGTGTAATCTTTTCCTCAATTTTTTCAGGATCAATAGCAAGTGTATCTTTTTTAATATCACAAAAAACTGGGGTTGCTCCTTCATATAAAATACAATTTGAAGAAGCAATAAATGAAAATGGAGTTGTAATTACTTCGTCCCCCTTACCAATTTGCAAAGAACGTATAATTAAATGTAAGGCCGAGGTGCCAGAGTTTACTCCTACAGCATATTTTCTTTCAGCTAATTCAGCCATCTGTTTCTCAAACTCAACCAATCTTGGCCCCATACTCAAAGTTGGAGTCTTAAGCACCTCTAAAACTACTTGCTGATCTTCTGCTGTAATATCTGGTTGTGATAATGGAATTTTCATAATATTAGCCATACACCAACAATAGTAAGTAGGAGTTGGAGAGTATAAAATATAGATAAGGTTATGTGAGTAGAATATCCTTTTTTGAGAAATATATCATATGTATGATCACGATCTCCTGAGGTAATTGACTTACCCTTAGCTAATCTCCTTAAATTAGTAAATATACCCTCAAAAAGTGGAACCCCCATAATTAAGAGAGCGCCAAACACACTCTGTATTACACTAAAATTGGAAAAAAGCAAGATAAATATAGCTCCGTAGAAGCCTAACAAATAAGCTCCAGAATCTCCCATAAAAATACGGGCTGGAGGAAAATTAAAGAATAAAAATCCTGCAAGTCCTCCAATAATAATTAATGCAGTAGCTGCAGCAAAAATATTTCCAACTATTATACTCAAAAATAAAAATCCAAGGAAAGAAATTAAAGTCATTCCTCCTACCAACCCATCCATCCCATCTTGATAATTCACTGCATTGATAAATACAAAGATATACAACGCAACAACTAATATAGAAAGAAGTGAAACTGTCATTCCACTAAAATACAGTAAAAGAAATGCTGAAAGTATAGGTGTAAAAAGCAGTAATATGAGCTTGAGTTTTGGTCGTGCTGAAGAAATATGCTTCCACTGTATATCATCCCAAAGACCAAGCAGAAACACTACAAAGGAAGCTGTAAGAAATCCCGCAATGTCCTGAAGAGGAAAGCTCTGTGCGAGATAAAAGACAATTACAGATATGGTAATACTCACAAACAGGGCAATACCTCCAATGTATGGAATGGGCGTACCGTGAATCTTTAAATCGTCCCCCTTAGCAATATCCACAAATCCGTATTTGAGAGCCCCTGCCCGCAACACAAGAATCAGCAAGAGAGAAAGGATTAGTGATACAACAAAAACGAGTGCGAATATCATGCTATTTAATAGAATAAACATAGATAAGAGATCTTTTATCCCCGTGTACATTCATATGAGTAACATACTCAAACCCAGACTTTTCATAAAACTTAATTGCAGGAGTGAGCATTTCTCCCACCAGCACCTTAAACACCTTCACTCCCTTCCCTCGCATTTCTTGAATAAACACTTTAAGCATTTTGTTTGCAACACCTGTCCCCTGAAACTCTTTTCTTACCGCAATAGTAAGAAGCTCGGCCGTAGGAAGATCATGTGTTTTTGCAGGATATGCAACGCTTTCAAACATATTCTTGATTCTGTGTAATGAAAAGATTGTGGGAACAAGTATATACACTGCAGAAAACAGTGCATGGAAAAGAAAGTACAGATAGAATGAACGAAGGTTCGTAACACCAGCTACAAACCCTACAACCTTATCCTCCTTTGTTGCAATAACGCAAAAAGCAGAATCAGATGCAATAATCTGCTCATACAATGTCTGTAAAAAAGCAAGGGGCAGAGAGCTTAAAAACCCTGTTTGTATTTCCTCTTTGTGAATCCTTGCAATGTCTTGTACTTCTGTTTTTGCTGCCAGAGCTATTGTGATGGTACTCATATATTTTTTATCAGCTTTTTAAGCCATCGGGGAAGCAGGTAGCCAATATATGCACGGAGCAGATAAAAATATGCCCATTTTGAATACAAGGGTTCCTGCAAAGCTCTTTTGCGTGCCCGTACCGCAAAGAATGCCTGCTCCTTGTTCTTGCTTTCTGTAACGGAAAGGGACGAACGCCGCTGGGCTGTCAAAAAGATTGGAAGATTTGCAATATCATACAGCGTACTAATTCTGAAATAGAGCTCGTAATCTTGAGCATACCTCCACATTCCATTGTACACCCCAACCTCTTGAAACACCGACTTTCGAATCATAATAGAAGAATGGAAGAAAGGATTGTAGATAATAAGAGCTCGCATTAGCTCTTCTGGCTTAGTAGGAAGCTTTCTTCGGTTTACCTCATTTCCCTTATCATCTATCTCAATACCCCAGGCACCGACCAGACCGTATGATGGATGAGAGTTAAAGAACTCAACCTGCAGTTTTAACCTATCGGGATATGATATATCATCTGCATCCATACGGGCAATATACTCCCCTCTTGCTTTTAAGATTGCCTCGTTCAAGGATTTGGTAAGTCCAATGTTCTTTGGATTATTGACAATCTGAATGCGCTTGTCTTTAGCCGCGTATTCTTTCAGGATATCCAGTGTCCCGTCTGTGGAACCGTCATTGGTAATAATGAACTCAAAATCTGTGAAGGACTGAGAAAGAATGCTCTCAACTGCCTCCCTGAGATATGCCTTCCCATTGTACACTGACATTAATACTGAAACTCTAGGTGTCTTCATATTTTTTTGTACCATTATTCCATATCATATTCATCTTCTGTTCAAGGAAAGAAAACAGCTGAGACGAAGAGAGATACAAAGACGCCACAGACAGGAGAGCAATAAATGCCGGAATGCGAAGTCTTGTATATATGCCAAAGTTATCTATAAACAGAGAAACCACCGCAAACACCCCGAGAGAAAATAGTACAAGTGGGAGAATGCGTTTCCAGGTATACCTCAACTTGACAATTCCCCGGACAATGAAAAAGGAAAATACATACCATGGAATTACTTCTAGTAAGACGAACAACTGACGGGGATGAATAATATGCCAAGGAAGCGGGCCAAGTGCAACAAAGAGGAAAGAAATAAGATAGTGTTTCGCAAAAGAAGGGGGATTCTCAAACCCTGTTCTCACCACTACAGTAGAGCCCCGTCCGCTGGTTGCATCTTCAGAATATGGATATACTATCTCTCTCATATATGTTATTTTCTCTTGATTCAGAAAAGAAGGAATGATCGTACTCCCGTAATAGCCAAACCCAGAAAATTGAGGAAGGAATCCCAACAGAACAAGAATCAGTGCCCCATATATGACTTTCTTTTTAAGGTTTAGTCGCTCTACAAACGGCCAGACAAGAATAAATGTCAGAATAAGGACAAAGCCAATGTAAAAACGGAAATGCACAAGCAGGGCTGCGGCAACATAGAAGACCAAAAAGTACTTGAAAGAAAATCCCTTCATAAGCTTTAGAATGAACAGTAGTGCGAATAGGGAAAGAACCGCAACCAGTGCCTCTCTCAAGAGAAGACTGCCAAAATACAGATAGCTTGGATATATCCCAACAAGCAATCCTGAAAACAATGCCCATTTAGGAGAAGCTCCAATCTCAAGGGATATAAAATACACAAGCAGCACAGAAAGGGCAACCAGCCATACATTAAATAACTGGCCAACCAATAAATCTGGTATGGCAATAGCATACAGTCCTCCCACTACGACAGGATAATAGTGGGGGAGACCAAGGGTCTCAGAAATTCCACTCAAGGAGAAATCTCCCTGCCTGAAGTTCTCTGATATTACAACTGCCATTGCGTGATAGCTTCCCTGGTCTCCTTCCCCTCCGCCAAAAGGATAAAACTCAGCATAGTGAATAAAGAGGGTTGCGGCTAAATGCACAAGAAAGACAACCATAAAGAGAATCACCAGATGTTTTCGTACTACTCCTATTCTTTTCAAGACAACAAACGTTCCAGCAGACAATAGAAAAAGCATCATCAAGCCTATACCTAACGCCAACTCAACAAGAAAAGCTGCTCCAATTACAACAAGCAAGAACAAAAGTAGGTATGTTGGTTTCGTTTCCATCATTATGAATTACAGCACATCTTTGACAAGCTGCGTGTATGCAGCTAACTCTTCTTTCAAGACCTTTGGTTCGTCAAACCGCTTGAGAATAATTCGTCTCCCCTCCTTTCCCATTCTCTGAGCAAGTGCATCGTTCTTAAAGATGCGCCGGAGAGCTTCAGCTAAAGCAGTCGGGTTTTTGGGTTCAACTAAGAATCCATTTACTCCGTCTTGAACTACATCTTTTGATCCCCTCACGTTAGCTGCAATAACTGGAATCTCCATTGCCATGCCTTCTGAAATTGAACGGGGTAGCCCCTCTCTAATAGAAGGCAATACCAATACATTACAAAGAGAAAGTATGGGACGTACATCTTCTCGAAATCCAGTAAAGACAAAATACCCACCAATACCCTTTTGCTCCACAAGCTTCTCATACCGTTTTCTCAGGCGCCCCTCTCCAACAAGCACAAATTTCACACTCATGCGTTCTTGTATGAGTATCTGAGCCGCCTCAAAAAAATCCTCATGCCTCTTGCCAGGATTAAACTCAGCAACCATGCCAACAACCTTTTCATTGTCTTGTATGCCCAAGTGCTTTTGTGCAGCTGCTCTGTCTGCTTTACTCACATTGGCTTGTTGAAAGAAATCCGCACTAATGGCAACCCCATGCATAAAGAATACCCTGTCTCTTGGATACAACTTCTGCGCTGCCTCATAATCTTCCTGATTTGTTGTAATAATTCCATCGGTAAATACAGAGGCCACCTTCTCTATGATAACATAGAAGGCGTTCACTAAAAGGTTACCATTTGAAGAAAAATGAAACCCATGTACTGTGTAAATGATCAAGGGAACACCAGCCAGGGTTGCAGCAATCCTGGAAAGAACACTCGCCACAGGCGTTGTTGTTGCCACAATATCATACTTTTGCCTTCTCATAAGAACAAATATCTGAATGAACGCAATAAGGTTTTGGGGATTGAGCATACTGCGGCTGAAAGAAATAGGGAAAAGCGTAAACCCTGCATTCTCTATTGCTTCTTTAAAGGTTGTGACCCTGCATGCGACCTCAACCTCATATCCTTCCCTTTGGAACATTTGCAGATGGGGAATCAGAAATGTCTGTATGGTTGTATCAACCGTGGTAATCTGTAAAAGCTTCATGGAATTAGATTATCTGTTTTTTTGAGATAACACCTTAATATAAAAATCTTGGTATTTTTGTACCGTACTTTCAATAGAATAGTTATCCTGGACCCGCTGCCTTGCTTGAGCCCCAAGCGAACGGCGCTCTGTATTGGACATATGCAGCAACTCCCTCCATCCTTTTGCTAGTGCGCGGGTATTGCGCGGAGGCACCACAATACCAGTATCCCCAACAATGCGGGCTGCATCCCCTACATTCGTAACAACACACGGCACGCCAGACGCCATGGCTTCAGCCACAACATTAGGAAACCCTTCTTGCAGAGAAGACAGAGTTGCAATATCCAATGCCGATGTAATTTGAGCAATATCATCTCTATTCCCTAACAGATGAATACGCTTTTCAATGCCAGCTTCCATAATCCATTCTACCAACTCCTTGTTCTCCCAATTAATATCTCTTCCACTCAAGAGAAAATGCAGTTCAGGAAACTCAATAAGCAATCCTGCTGCCCGTACAAATATTCTATGGTCTTTCATTGGCTCAAAGCGTGCAATCAGGCCAATGAGCATGGTGTCGTCTGAAAGGCCGAGTTCTGAGCGCACTGATCTTCTGGCAGCGTCGTCTGGGTGAAAATTCTGAAGGTCAAATCCGTTTGGGATGACAACCATTTTTTCCCTATCATACCCGAGTAGGGCATGGGCGCGTTTTGCAGCCTCAGCACAGCAAATAATCTTTTCTGGAATCCAGTGAGACAACCAGGCATTTATCTTTGCAATAAACACAGTGGTTTTTTTCATGGACTTCCACTTCAATTCTGTCTGTCGAATCCCCCAGATGACCGGCATAGACATGCCTGCAAGCTTTACTACCAGCCCCACCATAAAATCTGCATGATACATCCATGTCTGTACAAGGTCTGGAGAACTTGCCCTAAGCCAGCGAATAAGACGAAATGAGGCAAAGAGATTTGGCACACCTGACTCCATCCCCAAGGAGCGCACCGGAATGCCGAGTTTTTGAATCTTCTTTCCTACTGGCCCAATATCCGTCAATGAGATGACTTCCAAGGAAAACTTGGTCTCATCCATATTTGAAAGCAGCCGATACAACATAGTTTCAGCTCCTCCTATATTCAGACCAGAAATCACATGAACAATCTTATACATAGACTATTGATTAAACAATCCCTTCATACGCATCTTTCCTCGTGCAATATTCCCATATAAGCCAACCCCGAGAATGGAAAGCAACAAATACAAGATGCTCTTAATATTAAAAGGATTAACCCTCAAGGAACGAAGAAATGCCTTCCTTGCCTTCCCAGTATCTCCAAACAGCATATACTGTGTTCCATCATACCGCAATTTTGCACTATAGATACGAGAGTTTCCTGTATACCACTGTTTGTGCTTTTTGAAAATATAATCCCAGTCTTTCTCTCGCTTTTCCAACTGAAGAGCTGATGTAATATTGTCATTTCCAATATGATACACAACCAAGGCTTCATGCACCACAGCAAAATCATACGTTTGGGCTAACCTGATTCTCATCTCCCTATCCTGTGAGCTTTTCAGATTTGTATCAAATAATCCAACGTCATCAAACACCTTCTTTTTGTACATAATACAGCTTCCAGGACCCATGTAGTCTCGAATAAGAATATTGGAAAACACATTGGAATATTCTGGAATCTTGTAGTATATCTGTGTGTTTGTTGAATCGACAAACCAGGCATCGCATCCTACAAACCCCAGCTTAGGATTGATGGAGTCTTTAAATAGCTTAAGTTGTGTTTCAAGCTTCTCTGGCATCCACTCATCATCCGAATCCAAAACCGCAATGTATTCGCCTTTTGCTTGTTGAATACCTGCATTCTTTGGCAAAGCAGCCCCCCCAGAATGCTCCTGGTAGAGATACTGAATTCTCGCATCTTGAGATTGGTATGCCTTAACAATCTCTTTTGTGTTATCTGTGGAACCATCATCTGAAACAATGATCTCAAAATCCTGAACAGTCTGTGTGAGCGCGCTTGAAATAGCCCGAGGCAATACATGGGCGCGGTTATATGTTGGGATAATAATGGAGACCTTTAGATTTACCATAGATAATTACTATATTTATACCCTCTTTATCTGTCTTATTGTCATAAAATAGTAAAGAACAAAATTCAACCATGCTCCTAATACGAGCCCTATGGTGACTCCGATAATACCAAAGAATAATCCACCTATTCCAATAAAAAGTATCTGAAAGACATTGGATGTAATAATCAGCGCTGACAATTCTTTATGACGAAGGTTTGTAGCTAATATCGTATGCAATATGGTCTGCAGTAATACGGCAGGCAAGCTTAAACTTAGTATTAAGAAATACAGTACAGCTTGTTTGTAAAATGGAGGTAAAAAGAAACTGATATACAGAGAACCCACGAGAGCTATCCCTAAGGTAAAAAGAGTAGAGAGAAGAAATAATACTCTGAGCTTTAAGTGTACTTTTTGAATAATTCCGCTCAACTCATTTCTAGAAAAATCGGAATACAAAAGATTATGCAATAATTTAGCGGGGGTTCTGGCTTGTCTTTCTAGATTGCGTGCTACAGAAAATATAGCCAGATTGCCAAAGCCAAAAAAGGAACCGATAATAAAATCAGTAATTTTTTGAGACGTCTGCAGTATAATATCTGCTGGAATCATACTGATGCCATATGTAAAGGGTTTTTTATCAATGTCTCCTTTCCTCCAAGCCCAAAATAAATGATTTTTCTTTACTACATACAAAAAACCCGCTAAACTTGTCAGACTAGTAACTCCAAAATACACAATAGCGTATATAATAATATTATGAGTGAGTACTGCAGCGACAACAGTACTAAAGAGAGTAACCACAGTAGCAACGATTCTCCATATTGCTATCTCCTTAAACTGTTTTTTTGCTATAAATACTGACGTATAACTCACTCCTGCAAGGTATCCAATAAGCAGATAGATACCCATCACAACTAAAAGATAAGCAAAAACTGGAAACCCTGCGTAATATACAAAGGGCGTTGATAACAATACAAAAAATCCTATGGGGAGTATAAGCTTAAGGCGGGAAAAGAAAGCAAAGAGAAATGTTCCCTCCAATCCTCGCGCAACTCCTCTCTGTGCTCCAGTGGTCATATGACCTGCTGTTAAAGCAGTAAGCCATAATTGTATGGCAAACACAAATTGGAGTCTTCCATAATCTTCAATGGATAGATTTGCTAAAATTATAGGAAGCGTTACTAAAGTAATAGAAATTACAACAACCTGAGGAAATCCAAGAATAAAGGTATCTTTAGAATAGTTTTTTACTAAAGATACAGTGAATTTTTTTACCTCTTTTAAATCCTGAAGATTCATTATAAATTTTTATTTTGGAAGAAAAACCACATTATCATAAGATACACGACTGACTGTTTTTTCTAATTGAGAAAACTGTTCCACATGCAGATTTCCTTCCTTATCAAGCGAATGCGGCATGTACCCCCAACTATCAAGTAGGTCCAAGACAGGTTGGGCATATATACTCCAATTCTCCCCTCCCCAAAGTTCGGTTATAATCAGGGGTTTGGAATGCCGAATCATTGCTTCAGATCCTTTCAGTACCTTATACTCTCCACCTTCCACATCTATTTTGATTATTGTGGGGAGCGTATGCTTTTTAACATATTCATCAAGGGTGCTTGCCTGTATTGTTATTTGTTGGTAATACTGAGGCCTCTGCTCTGCAACCGTCTTCATAATCGTACTTCCACCACTATGTCTTTTTCCATAGGCATCAAAAAAAGAAATGAGTCCTTTCTTATTAGAAAGAGCAAAATTATTCAAAAAAATATTACTGATATTTTCCATGGTTTTTTGTATACAAGGAAAAAGTAAGGGATGGGGTTCAAATACATGAATTTCCCCTTCTTGAATAAAGTTTTTTGCAAGAGCTGCATAAAATCCATAGTTTGCACCAACATCATAAAATACATCACTGGACTTTAGGTGCTGAATCAAAAATCTTGTGAGTTTATACTCTCTATTGGGAAGAAATCCAAAATAATACAAGGACCCTGCATCAGAATCTGGTAAAAGCACGAATATATCGGTTCCCCAAAATGTCTTTGCACTTCTTGGCTTTACAGGGTCAAGAAATCCAATCTTAGACAGTCCACGCATCACAAAATTTCTTGGATAACGAAAGAGTCTTCTTAGATGCACCAATCCAGTCCCCGAATAATACTGAAGATAAGCATGATTGACTTTCTCTACTAACAAGAGAATATGTGCGGGGGAAAGATTTCTCATTTTATCCTAGCGCGCCGATGCGCTCCTAAATGACGAACATATGGCGCCTCATGGTATCCAATAATACCACTTTTATATCCTCCTTTTCGAACCTTAAGAGCATACTCATACGCTGTGAAATATAAAGCAAAAGGATAAAAGCGCAAAAATAGCTCCATTTTTGTAAGATAGGGATTAAAAGCAAAAATACGATTGTACTCAGCGTATCCTTTATCTTTCTCTTTGGCTCCTACATATTCTCGCTGATTGATGGGTTCTCTATATGCCAATATCTGACCAAGAGTAGAATCCTGCCTTAATAATGTCATCATCTTCATTATGGGAATTGGACGTAAAAATTCCCAGTCGTCTTCACAATGAAAAACAAATTCGCTTTCAACTTCGCTGTAAATTCTGTTAAGAGAATAGCCAAGACCCCTGTTCTTCGTATTTAAAAGCTTAAGGTCAAATCCTTTAAGGTTTTCAATATAGCTGCGTGTCTCTTGAGATTCGGGGTAGTCATCAATGATAAACCATTTTGTTTTTTTATCATCATACTGAAAATACTTTCTCAGGCTTTCAATGGTTTTTTGTAAATACTCTTTTCTTCCAGCTGACGTAATAATAATGGTAACTTCATTATTCTTTAACTTCTTGCCAGAAAGCTTTGACTTTAAAGATTTTCTTAGCGAATACAACTCAAAGTAAGCTAAGATAAGCTTAAGTTTATACCGGCTGAATCTGCCTGGAAATACTAACAACCGCCACAAAAGATTTCCTTCTGTAACCTTTGATTGCAGGCGTTGTTTTATTATCCGTAAAATATCTACTATCATCATAAACTTACCTCTTTACTCTTCCTTACATTAAGCATATTCATTCCCCAAACATTTTACTCCTACTATTCAGTATATTAATGAGCGCCTTCTCAAAGCTCTCTGAAAATTTTGCTTGCGTATAATTAAAAGAGTCCATATAACTTTGATACATTCTTTTTACGAAAATGTTTCTTGGTTCTTTTGATATTTTACTAAGATGTAATTGTAACGATTCCAAACTAATATCCTTGATAAGATGGCCAAAATCTTTCACGTCAATATCCGCACCTGGAGACACCACAGGTACCATTCCTCTCCTCATACAACTTGTCACTGAAGAAGCCTCAGCTTCCGTACAGGAGAGTAAAATGACGTATCCACACTTAGAGGTTAAGTCACGGAATTTATCTCCTGCAACCTGCACAAAACCAACCCAGTGGATATTGGGAGAATTTGCTAAAGTTTCTCTGTAAAATGCCTCAAATTTCTTTTCTTTGGCTGGTGTACAGATGAAGAGTTCCAAATCAGGAAGCTTGCTGAACACTTCAATAAGCAAATCAAGTCCTTTTAAAATGTTGTTGGTCCCAGCAAAGTATAAAAACTTTTTCTGACTCCTCTGTTTTAAGCTCTCCAAATCAAATACAATCCGAGGATCTGTAGAATCAAAAACTTTATACATTGGCTTACCATAACTGCGGTAATCCTCCATAGAAAGATTGGTTCCCAGATAGAATATTGCATCGATATTCTTAATAGTCTCTTCTTTATCAAAGTTTTCTAGAAAGCCCAGCTTCGGCAATAAAACATCAGGATGCCTCTGTAAAAAATAATCATGCCTCTTTTGTAAGGATTCATTATGTACAGTTGTCTCCCTAGATGTAGCGAAAAGTATTTTTGTTGCTTTATTAATATGCCCTGAAATTGCCTCATAATTTTTAAAGGCGGCTGGAGCAGCCCCAATAAAGATATCATACTGATCTTGAAGTTTCGTTGTATCAATATTCTTAACAGTCCTATCAATAATATCAACCCAAAAACCCAATTTGTTAAGAATTTTTGCAATCTCAAGGATATGCCAGTTGTTCACATGAGAATAATCATCGGCTATACCCCTAAATACAAAAGGATCTGTTTTATAATATAACAAAGCATGTCCTTGTTTGATATCGCAATACTTCTGATAATTTCTAACAACCTTTTTCTTAAAAAGTCTCAAAAATATAGCTCCTCTAATACGACCTCTGAATACAAAATAAGCATTCTTTAGTTCTTTTTTCATTCTTACTATCAAATTTTATAATAATGCCTAACGGTTTCAAGCCGTAAAATCTTACTCCACTCTTCTTCGCTTAAATTTTGACAAATAATTATATGACCCCTAAATTTATTCGGAGGTATGTTTCCAGCTTCTGCAAGAGAATAATTAGGTACTAAAATACGATGTTTATCTAAATGTACATTTTCCTTTATAAAATCAATACCCAAATTTATTTTACTGCCATCTTCCATAGTATAAGAATTAAATTTAAATTGAGGATTACCAAATACCTCAAAATCATCAATCATTATAATAGCCTTTTGAAGTTGATTAACTGCCTTTAATTCATTATTAATAGGGATCATTGGACCTGAATGAGCATCTAAAAAGAAGAATGGAAAATTACCTAACTTATTTTCTTTAACAATCTGTGGAATAATATCGGAAGATGAACCTTTTATAATTTTTACATTGAAAGATTTTCTCAAACGCCATTTGCTTTCCTTAAGAAGATCTTCTCTAATTTCAATAGTAAATACAGGAATTTTAGGAAATACTTTTGAAAGAAATAAAGTCGTAGTTCCCCTAAAAGTACCTGTCTCTACAAAAGATGTGAAATCAAAAGTTTTTGATAATTCACTTACCAAATCCTGCCATACTTTATCTCCATGAAAGGCATCTTTTTTATATCTTCTTAAATAATAAGGAACTGAATTTCTTATAACTCTAATTAAAGTTTGAATAAATCTATACATTCTTGGATTACTTTTAATGAATCTTTTTATTTTTGGAATAATCATTTTATCTTTATGTTATTTTTTATTGTTTCAATAAATTCTAAAAATCTTTCAAAATTAATATCAGGAGAACAATTAATATCAATATACTTCTTTAAATTGCTGCTCATTTTATTACGCAAATCAGGACTCTGTATTAGTTTTTCCAATGCGTCATACCATCCCTCTTTGGAATACACCAGAGAACCAGAGTGACCATCCTGGATAAGTTGAGCATACGGCGGTAAAAAGTCCGCCACTACTGGAATGTGGAACTGACTGAAAGGATAAACCCTTCCTGCATTTGTAGAATATTTAAAACGTATCAAGTAATCTGTTTCATCGTAACGCAACCAATTACGCAAAAAGGTGCTTGGCATCCTCGTTGCAAGTCTCCCTAATCCAAGATTAATAGGAATCTTTGCTGGAACTATTCCTATATCACATTGAGTCAAATACTTATGATAATGTTCTTCAGACCACTGAATATGCTTTACCTTACATTTCTTTGGTACGTTTTTTGTCCACCTCCCCCTACTTTCAATGTTGTACATTGCCCAAAGCTCTATATTGTATTTATCTGAGAGTTCATCAAGGGCTTTACTTATTTCCTCCATTGAATTTAGATGTATCTTGTTGCCGTGGTACCCTATAATTATTTTTTCTTTCTGTATGTGTTCTTTTGAAACTTCTTTCATCTCAGAAAACATATAATAAATAACAATATTCTTGTTGTACGTTAAAAAGAAATCCCGCTGTCCAACAGAGCCGACTAAAAGAAAATCTGCTCCTCGATTCTCTGTCTCTGGTTGCCTTCCAGCAATCTTTTTTGGATCCATAATACCTACAATAGCGCGTGGGTTTGCTCGTTTTGCCCTCGCAACATCAGAATCAGGAGCCATAAAAAGAATCAAATCGTACTTCTCGTAATGATCCCAATCATTCCGCACCACTTCATGCCCTGCTTTTTCAAACTTTGGGATCATGTCTTCAACGCAGATCTTGGTTCCAGCTGCATTATAATTTGTATTAAAAACAACCTTCATGTAATATTTTCGTGATACCACTTAATCATCTTTTTCAACCCTTCTTCAAAATTCATGCTTGCTTTAAAGTCAAACTCTTTCTCTGCCCTACCTACATCCAACCTTCTCTGAGGTTGCCCGTCTGGCTTTGATGCGTCCCACCGAACTTCCCCCTGAAAATCCATGATCTTGCAAATCAGTTCTACTAAATCTTTAATGGAAATTTCTACACCAGAACCTATATTTACTGGGTTTGAATGGTTATACTTTTCTGTCGCCAGTAAAATCGCCTCTGCGGCATCTTCAACATACAAAAACTCCCTTGTCGGCATTCCAGTCCCCCATACATCAATAAAATTCTTCCCCTGTTTTTTTGCTTCACCTACCTTTCTAATGAGAGCAGGAATAACGTGAGAGCTTTGAGGGTCAAAATTATCACCTGGACCATACAGATTTACCGGCAAAAGATAAATCGCATTAAATCCGTATTGTTCCCGGTATGCTTGTGCCTGAACCAAAAGCATTTTTTTTGCCAAGCCATATGGAGCGTTTGTTTCTTCCGGATAACCATTCCAAAGATTTTCCTCTTGAAAAGGAGTTGGGGTGTTTTTTGGGTAAGCGCAAATGGTACCTAGTATCACAAACTTTTCCACCCCGGCTTTCTGGGCTGCCTCCATGAGCTGAATTCCCATAAGAGCATTGTCATAGAACAACTCTCCGGGTTTTTCTTGATTAAGTCCGATCCCCCCAACGTTTGCCGCAAGATGAATCACAATATCCTGCCCCTGTACTGCCTTTTGGCAGTTTTCCCATATACGCAAATCAAGTTCTTTGAAATTCGGAAGAGTCAACTGACTCTGTGCAACTCCTCTCAGCTCAACCAAATTCTTTACCAAATGGCTCCCTAAAAATCCGTGAGCTCCAGTAACTAAAATCTTTTTTGTGGACAAATCAATCATTGGATTTTGTCCCTATGTGAAACCCTCCATCTTTTAAATGAACCTCCTTTTTTGCTTCTTCTAGATCATGGCGGACCATTTCCTTGATCATCTCCTGAAAAGTAGTCTTATTCTGCCAGCCGAGCTTTTCTCTTGCCTTTGAGGCATCTCCCTGTAAAGATTCCACCTCTGCCGACCTAAAATATCTTGGGTCAACCTTTATCACAACATTTCCGGTATTTCTATCAATTGCTTGCTCATCTATCCCCTTCCCCTGCCAATCCAAATCAATGCCTACTTCTCTGAATGCCAATTCACAAAATTCCCGAACTGATCTCTGTTGTCCACTAGCTATAACGTAATCATCTGGCTCTGGATGTTGGAGTATTAACCACATAGCTTCCACAGAATCTTTACTGTGCGACCAATCTCGCTTTGCATCAAGATTCCCAAGATACACTGTATCCTGCAGGCCCAATTTGATGTGGGCGGCTGCTCGAGTTATTTTCCGCGTCACAAATGTTTCTCCCCTCCTTGGAGATTCATGATTGAAAAGAATTCCATTACAGGCAAAAATACCGTATGCCTCTCGATAATTTACAGTTATGTAATAACCATACAACTTTGCTACCCCATAAGGACTGCGGGGATGGAACGGGGTATTCTCGTTCTGTGGCGCCTCTCCTGGAAGGCCAGAGAATAACTCACTAGTTGAGGCCTGATAAAATTTTGTTTTCTTTGTCAAACCGAGAGTGCGAATTATTTCTAACAATCGAACAACTCCCAAAGCATCAACATCAGCAGTATACTCTGGCATCTCAAAGGAAACCTGTACGTGAGTTTGAGCGGCGAGATTATAAATCTCATCTGGCTGAATTTTCTGGACAATACGTAATAAACCGGTCGCATCCGTCATATCTCCATAATGAAGAATAAAATTACCATTTTTTTCGTGTGGATCCTGATAGATATGATCAATCCTTTCGGTATTAAAAGAAGAAGAGCGGCGTTTTATCCCGTGTACCTCATATCCTTTATTAAGCAGGAATTCTGCAAGATAAGAACCGTCTTGTCCTGTTATTCCTGTTATTAAAGCTTTTTTCTGTTTCATATGTTATTTATATAAATGAAATAAATATAATTTATATATGTTATCGTCCTTTTTCTCAAATCCCATTTTCATATAGAGATTATTTGCCGAATTTTCTGATGTAATATCTAATTTTACATGACTCATACGCTTCTCCTTAGCTAACTCAATCAAATGTTCTATTAATTTTGTGGCAATTCCCCGGCTCTGAAATTTTGGGTCTACAACCAACTCATCTAAAATACCTGTCTTCCCTGTAAACAAATTAATCTCAATTAATCCCACAGCCCCGACAATTATTCCCTGTTTTGTCACAGCTGTAATCAAGGTATACTCTGGCCTTTCCATAGTACGAACAACATCTGCTACAGAAATTCTTCTGCCCTGTTTTTCTACAAACACATTCATTAACTCAATAATGCGTTCTCTCTCTTTCTCTTTTAAATCCTGTAGAGAAGCTGTTTTAATTGTTATTTCATGATTGTTGGGCATAATTCAATATACGAAATGTTTTTATTCTTATTTTATTTCCGTTCTAATAAAAATATGGTTGAATCGGTAAAAAAGTTTAGCATCCTTTTCCTGCTAAATCCTGCCAGAACAAATTTGATGAATTTCTTTAGTTTGCTCTGATAGTCAATTGAATATCCAATATCGCGGACATTAAAACCATTCTTTTCTGCTCTATAATTTATGAAATTGATAGATTCCTCTGTATTAAAGAACCATCTGTGTCTGTCTTCTGGTTTTTCCAGAGGCAAACCATATGGTTTTGTATATGTCCCCTCTTTCTTTCTCTCTTCAAGTGTATGCGCATGTTTTCTTCCCATAAAATAGTTCCAAGGAATCTGGGAAAGGGGGTTGGGCAAGGTAATAATTATGTATTTATTGGAAATGCGGCATAGTTCATCAAAAATGAAATGAAACTCCTCTAAATGCTCCAAGGTATCCAATGCAAGCACCGCATCAAATTCGTTATCAGAAAAAGGTAGTGCTTTTGTGCTGTCTAAATCTATTTGAATGTCTGCTCCATCTGAAACGTCAATACCAACATATTTTATATGTTTTTCAAGGAATTCAAGCATCTGGCGCTGATCACATCCCACATCCAAAACACTGTTGATGTTTTGAAAAATCTCAGGGAAGTTCTTTACAATCCATTCTTGCCTTGTTTCTCTTGAAGTATAGAAGTTCATATATTTTTTATGGTTTTTGGAAATATATTGCGTTTGAGTCAATGTTAACCAGTACAGGACGTAAATCTCTCTTCAACAGAAATTCGTCTACTGCTTTCTTGCATCCTTCCCAATGGTTATAATCATCTATGATAATGTATCCCTTAGGGACTACGTTGTCATAAAGATTTTCCAATATGCATTTTGTGGATTCATACCAGTCAGCATCCATGCGCAAAATAGCGATAGAGCCAACCCTGCTCTTTGCTTTTTGTAAAGTATCTTGAAACCATCCCTTTTCCATATGAATGCTCTCTTTTGGCAAATGTAAAACATCAAAGAACAACTCTTGAGCATATTCAAGCGGTCCCACGCATCTTCCAACAGAAACTAAGGTTCCCGACTTATTTCCTGCAGAATAGGTCTGCGCCCTCTCTCCATCTTTAATGGTAGGTTCAGGCAATCCCTCAAAGGAATCAAAAAGCCATGTATGACGCTTAGAACCAGCTTTTTCTGTCACGTACGCCATTACCGCAACAGCTCCACCCTTCCACACCCCACATTCAACAAACGCACCCTCAAGCTTTTCCTCTTCGACTTTCTCTGACAAATCATAAACATTGAATAACCGTTCAAATCCAATCATGGTATAAGGGAATACCTGCAAAAATAGTCTCAGTTTTTCAATGCTAAAGTGATAGCGCAGTAATGCCTTTTGAACAAGTCGAACTTTCAAAGACAATTGATGCACCATTCTATTCCGTTCTATCAGTCCTTTCAGCAATGCCCGTATACTAAATGTTTTTTTCGTCTGTTCCATCTTATCTTATTCCTATTTTATTACCTCGTACTAAAAGAATTGACCTTACTATTTTTGCCTCATTATTCAAAAACTCTATAAGATCACCCATTTTAATATCTTTATAGAGACCATGATCCCATCTACCCTCCTGGACAGTTCGTATAGGATTGTAACCCTTTTTTGTAATTTGCTCTGGCTCAGCAACACCTGCTGAAATAAGGTATTTTACATAAAATCCCATTTCTCCCAACTTTCTTAGCCGTTCTTGGAAATTAAATCCTTCTTTTTTATAAACCGAAGGATGAACCTCTATCTGTAATTTCATAGGTTTTTCTGTCTTTAAAAACTCATCCATTCCGTCTATCACCATGCTCTCATATCCCTCAATGTCCATGCGGATATACCCTACTTTCTGTATATGTTCAAAATCATCAAGTTTTTTGCATTTCACTTCAATAGAATCAAGAATACCCTTTCTCTCAACAAAAGTGCTTAAGTTCGAACTTTTCCCCAAGTGAAATGTTTGTACACCGTTTTCCTTTGCAGCAGCATACGGATACACGCCTACCTTTAAAGAAATATTATTTAGTTCTATGTTCTTATTTAATATCTCAATATTCCGAGGATCTGGCTCAAAAACATAAACCTTCCCCTGCTCACCTAATAAAGATGCTTCCAAAAGAACATAATAGCCAATGTTCCCTCCAATATCCAAAACATGCATATTATCTTCAATTTCCTGCTGCATTACCCAAGTGTCCAATATTTCTCTCGTACCACACACAAAAAGAATTCCTGATACACCTTTTGTTTGCAAATCCAATATCATTTTATTACCATGTATCTTTTTTATCACTTCTTTTTTCCCAGTGAGTTTATAGAAAATTAACAGAAGGTAATGAAAGAAAATGGAAACTTTCGATACCCCAGTGTAGGAAAAAATACGTTCTATGTATCTTATATTTTCAAAAATTCGTTTCATAAAAGTTCTTGATACAGCTGTAACTCTTTTTCTAATATTGTTTCAACACTGAAGTTCTCTAATATCTCCTTTCGTGCATTTCTTCCCATAATTACCTGCAACTGCTTGTCATTCAGTACATCTTTTATTGCTTTTCCAATATCTTGAGGGTTTGGCTTACAAAGATAACCGTTTTGTTTGTGTGTAATAACATTGTTTATTCCCCCAACGTCTGTGCCAATACAGGGCAACTCACAAGACATCCCCTCAAGCAACGCTTTTGGATGTCCCTCATATAAAGATGGAAGGATAAATATCTCACTTTTATTTAATTCTTTAGCAAGTATTTCTTGAGGAATATTTCCCTTAAATTCAACATTGGCTCCTTTCTTGACTGCAAAATCTTCGAGTTCCTTTCTCTGGGAACCATTTCCGACAATAATAAGTTTTACTGGGAGCGTAGATACAGCCTCAATAAGACTAAAAACATTTTTTTGCTCTTCTAATTTCCCGACAAAAATAATTCTGTTCTTTTCTTTTTTTCTTCCATCAGGTTTAAAACGATCTGAATCAATATAGTTTGGAATAATTTGAATTTTAGAGGATTCTATATTAAATCTATCCTCAACAAATTCTTTGTCCCCTTGACTCGTTAAAACAATTCTATTCGCGTTCTTGTATGAAAGTGCTTCCAAAAGATAAGCAAGTTTCAATTTCCATTTAGCTAATTCTCTTTTTTCAATCACATCAAGCCATTCATATCCGCATCGTACAACGAGTTTCGTATGATACAAATGTTTTGCAATGACCGCAGCCCAGCTTCCATGCATCTGGTTTGTCTTTATAATATCTGCCTTGCCCAGCTCTTTGGGAAACAGAAAGGGCAAAAGAAAACTGTATATGCTTGAAGGCATACGATACTTTTGTGGAACAATTGTAATGTTTTGAGGTAGCATATTCTGATATTTCAAATCGTTTCCGTCTCCATAAGTGAAAAAAAAGATTGACCTGAAGTGCTTGGCAAGATGCTTATACAGCAGAATTTCCCTATCGATCCCGCCAATATCTTTCCATGTCTGTAAAGAGACACCTCTGGTAAAAAACAGCGCAAGGGTTTTATCTCCCAATTTCTCCATCTATTCTCTCTTTGAAAACTTCTCAGGATCATCAATCCCCTGCTGCTCCATGAGCTTGTTATTATACTCTTCAGCCACCTTGTGGAGCACGAGGTCAACATCTATGTCGTCTGCAAACTGAATCAATGCTCGAATGTCCTTTGGAAGGCACTTTCCCCCGTATCCCCGGTATCCTTTGTGCACTACCTGCAGGTGGGAGCGCCCGATTCTCTTGTCAGCTGCCGCAGCCTCCATGATAGAGTCATAATTCAGGCCAAGCTTCTCGCATAAGTCATGTATCTGATTTGCAAACGTCACCTTTATTGAAAACCATGTGTTCCCGAAGTACTTAACCATCTCAGCCTCTGTGGCTGGAATAACAGCCTCATAGGGGGCTAAGGGAAGTATCTGCAGCAGATCCCCAGCAATGGTATAGCTCTGCTTGGTATACCCAATAATCTGCCTGTCTGGATACCTCATATCCTGCTCTGCTGTATGCTCTGTTAAGAACTCGGGGTTGAATAGAAACTTGTGGGAGGGATACTGTTTCTGAAGCTTCTCTGTGGTCCCTGGCACAACGGTGGACTTCATAACCACAATCTTGCTCCCCTCAAGAGCCTCACAGACTCCCTCAACAATAGAGAGATCAAATCCTTCTCCTTCTACATACGGCGTGGGAACACAGATAAAGACAATGTCAGCTGTGTTCAGCTCTTCCATAGAACCCATCTTCTTGTGTATGTCGTACAAGATAGGGTCTCTTCCCTCGGTCTGCAAGTACTCTGCCATGGCTCCCCCAACCATTCCTACTCCTGCGATTCCTATCTTCATAGTATGAATTGATCTGTCTTTCATGTTGATATTGTTATTTAGCTGAATGAAACCACTCTATTGTCCGCTTCACGCCTTCAGAAAAGGAAACTACTGGCTCCCATTCCAAGAGACGTTTTACTTCACTGAGATCTGCTTGTGTGTGCTGCATGTCGCCGACTCTCACGGGAAGGTGTGTAGTTTCAGAACCAATCAGCTCTGCCAATTCATTAATTGAGGTCTGCGTGTCACCGCCCACATTAATAACCTCTCCTCCCTGTATTGCTGCAGACTCCATAGCTCGTATGTTTGCTTTAACAACGTCGTCCACATAACAGAATGCCCTTGTCTGCGTTCCATCCCCAAAGATGGTAAGGGGCTTGCCCTCCTTGTGCTGCTTGAGAAACTTTCCCAGCACCAGACTGTAGTCAGAGTTCACATCAATTCTGGGTCCGTAGACGCTGAAATACCGCAGGGAGACAACAGGAAGCTCATACAGGTCAGAGAATACCTTGGCAAACTGCTCTCCAACCAGCTTCTGCAATCCATAGGGGCTGATTGGAGCTGGAATCATGGTTTCTTTCAAGGGCATGGTTGCCTGATCCCCGTACACGGATGAGGAAGAGGCAAAGACAACACGCTGTGCCTTCACGTCTGCTGCGGCCTTCAAAACATTCACCGTGCCAAGGATGTTCGCTTTTGAGGTGCCCACTGGATCCTCAATTGAGAGAGGAGCACGAGGAATGGCAGCTAGGTGGAAGACGCCCTGCGGCTGTTCTTGTTCAAATATCTCCAAAAGTGAGGGGAAGTCAGTAATATCTGACTCCACAAACTTCGCCTGTTCGTTAACATTCTCTCTTTTGCCCGTAGAGAGGTTATCTACAACTACTACCTCATGACCTGCATTAATCAAAGCATCTGTTAAATGGGAACCAATGAATCCAGCTCCTCCTGTAACGATAATCTTCATAATTTTACCAGTCTTTAATTGTTTTTTGGGTCTTTCCTTTAATGCCCATATAGACGTCCTCTGCCTTCTGTTCGACATCAGGAGATACGAGACGCAACAACTCACGCCCCAAGATTCGGTATCGCCCGCCAACCTTATTCGCTCTAATGATTCCCTGTTTTAAGAAGCGCTTCATGGTGCGCTCACTCAGACGCAGGAAGTCTCCTGCCTCCTTACTTGTATAGATTTGATTTGGTTCAATGTCTTGCATATATCAAGTATAGCCTTTGCCTAACAAAGTGTCAATAAGGGACAGAAGGTGCCAATTAGTTCTTCTCCTGAAGAGCCTGTATTGTCTGCTGAATCCCCTGCTCAAAAGATACTTGTGGCTTCCATCCCAACTCCTCTTGTATCTTTGAACGATCAAGTGCATTACGTGATACCCCAGCATCTGAAGACTCTTCATATATAGGATCGCCCTTCCAGCTGAGACGCTGTGCAATAATCTTGAATACTTCTGTCATGCTCGTCTCCTGTGAACTCCCCACATTAAAGATACCGGTCTTTCCAGAGTCTGCTGCCAGGCGTAATGCCTCAAGAACGTCTGAGATAAAGATAAAGTCACGGGTAGTTGTGCCGTCTCCATGAATGATAGGCTGCTGGCCTTGTAACATCTTGGTGGCGACAGACGGAATAATGCCACTCTCCCACTGCCTAGGACCATAGACATTACTAAGTCTCAAAATAATATACGGTAGATTATATGTTTCTGCGTAATCTTGAAGTAGTCGTTCTAAGGCAAGATTCATCACTCCATATAAAGAAGATGGATGAGCAGGGTAGTCTTCTGGAGTAGGAATCACAGAAGCCTCGCTATACACAGCTCCCCCTGAAGAGATCATAATAAACTTTTTTACTGAAACTTCGTGAGCCGCATCTAAAAGATGCTTGAGCTCTTTTAAAATATTCAGATTTTCTTGAAATAATGGATCATCTATACTTCTTCTCAAATGAATAGGGCCTGCTAGATGATAGATGATTTCTGGCTTTTCTTTCTCAATAATTTCAGCCATCTCCTTACTACTTGTATTTAGTTGAATAAACTTAGCCTTAGAATTTATATTCTCTTTCTTTCCAGTAGATAGATTATCAACAACAATAACTTCATCTCCATTAGAAACAAGACGATCAACAAGATTGCTTCCAATAAATCCAGCTCCTCCTGTAACAAGAATCTTCATATGTTGAGATTATTACGTTTTGCCTCCCACTAAACAACGCTACACCTTATATAGATAATGATTTGTAGGATGAAGCTCAAACCCATACTTTTTGTATAATCCATTTGCAGCCTCTCTTTTTGGATTTGAAGTAAGTTCAATCATCTCAACTCCTTCTTGTCTTGCCCATTGAACAAGATTATCTAAAAGCTTTCTTCCTAATCCCCTCCCTCGATAAGCATCATCTACGATCATATCCTCAACAACTGCCTGTTTTCTTAACATTGTTTGACGAGGAAATATCCAACCCATACCAATTAATGTATCTCCATCATATTCTTTACTTACATATCCACTTAAGATTGCTCTATACAAAGACTGCTCTTTTACAATAGCTGAATCGTCCAACTGAGTTGTAAGTTCTTTTACTCTCTCAATATTAAATGCAAAATTGTCTTTGAGCCACTGAACACACCTTTGATTTGCCTCAAATGCAATATTCTCTGGATTAACTTCAGCTAATGAAATCCAATCAAATTCACTGTTTTCATCATTAAGTTGAATCTCTTGATCTCCAATATCTACTAAATAAAAGAAATTTAATACAGGAAAGTCATTCCCCTCCCACTCAGTAATTCCTGGAAATGTCTTAATAAATGTAACTTCTTTTGCATCAATTCCAGTCTCTTCTTTTATCTCTCTTCGTGTTGCCTCTTCAAGACTCTCTCCTTCATCCATAAAACCACCTGGGATGTCCCAGTGACCCTTTAAAGGATCTTCAGCACGCTTAAATACAAGAAGCTTATTATCTTTTAATATAATTGCAGATATTACTGCCTTTGGATTCCTAAATGCACAAATTTCACAGTTATTCATATAAAACCAACTTTACCACAAAATAGAACTCAAAACAAATGCTATATTTAAACGTAATTATTACATAGACATTACAATATATATTGTCTATTATAAAAGAAATCTTTTAATTCCATGAATACACAATTACTTCATAAATTATTCTTAATTGGTCTTTTTTCTACACTTGCGCTCTCAGCCTTAGAACTACCTAATTTTTTTAGTCCCCCTAACTGGGGTCAAACTATTTCATTTAGAATAATACTTTCTCTTATTATTTTTATATTTGGTGTTTTTCTTTTCTACAAACCTGACTTTATTCGACCTATACATTGGAAAAATAAAGAAAGTATAGGATTTTGGCTGCTTTCCGGACTTTTTATAACATACTTACTTTCAACTATATTTTCTATTGATCCAAACTTTAGTCTTTGGGGCAATCCAGTTCGTTCCGGAGGATTTATAAACTTTATCTCTTATGGAATTATCGCTTTTCTAGCCTTCTTTTTGCTCAAACTTAGGCACTGGAAAATACTTTGGGACATCGCCATTATCGTAGGAATATTCATAAGTTCCGTGGCAATTATACAGTGGCAGGGATTATTTTCTGAGACACTTATATCAGCTGGTAGACCTACAAGTACCCTAGGAAGTCCAATTATGCTCGCCATATACGCCCTTCTGCTTTTATTCCCATCTATTACCTTTGGTTTAAAAGAACAGAATAAATTAAAGAAGGTATTTTATATTGCCTCATCCTTTCTCTTTTTGTTTATTGTAATCATTACACAAACAAGAGCCGTATATCTTGGACTAATCATTGCATCGTCTTACTTTCTCTTCTCTTATCCTTTCAAGCAAAAATTACAGTCTGTGGCCGCAAAAAGTGTTGTTCTCTTAATATTGACTCTGCTTATTGGAAGTATATATTATGTAAACGCACAAGAGGAACTCCCTCGATTTATTCGAGAAAGCAAGATACTGCACCCAATTACTGAAAGAATGAATCTTGACCTTTTAACACATGAACCTCGTCCTTCTACATGGAGAGTTGGGCTTGAAGCAATAAAAGAGAGGCCCTTACTTGGATACGGTCCAGAAAACTTCTCAATCGCATTTGATAAACACTACGATCCCTCTCTTCCAAATATTCAGTATATTCCAGAAGGCGAAAATAGCTGGTGGGATAAAGCTCATAATACTTTCATTGGTACTGCAGTAGAATCTGGTGTTCTTGCATTAATCCTTTTTCTTGCGTTATTTATAGTACTTCTATGGCAACTACAAAAAATAAAAAAAGGAAGTCCGGAACATACAATTATCATCCATGGAATTCAAGCAGCATTTATTGGATATCTCATAGGTAATTTCTTTGCTTTTAATACCTTCTCTACCTATTTAATATCATTCCTTCTAATCTCCTACTCATTATTTCTTATTCATAACTTATCAAACAAAGAAGAAGTTGAACAAGCACCGAATAAATTACTCCGATATAAAAAACCCATACTGATAAGTCTTGCGGTCTTTCTTATATGGTTTAACTGGCAGTATAGTATTGTACCACTCCAAATAAATGCGAAAATAAATCAAGCAGAAAGTCTCATAAGTGCTGAAGGATGTGATCTTGCGATTGAAACAATAGAGGAAGCTTTCATACAAAAAGATACTTTTCTTAATGCATACACAAGCTTTCGATATGCACATATTCTTAATTCTTGCGGGAACATAGATTTAGAAAAAGCACCTGAATATAATCAAAGAGGGTATGAACTTTTAAAAGAGTCCACTCAGGCTCGTCCCACCTTCACCAGAAATTGGATATTTCTTGGAACATCAATAAATATTATGCTGGAACAAGCAAGAATTGGAATACTACCAAATCTATCTCCTGAAAAAATTGAGGATTTAACACAAGAAAAGAACAACGCATTCTTAAAAGCTAATGAACTCAGTCCAAAGCGTCAAGAAGTATATATTGAATGGATTAGGGGATACATAGTTGCGGGAGATTTCCAAATTGCGAAAGAAAAATCTGATACATGCATAGCTTTAGACTCCAACACTGGAATATGTTGGTGGCTTAAAGGATTATCTGAAATATTCCTCAATGAATCTGAGCAAGCAAAAAAAGATATTGATATGGCTCAAGAAATGGGATTTGATATCCACTCCACGTCTTCCTTAAAACAACTCATCCGAGCATATGTACACCTTGAGAACTTCTCAGAACTCATCAGAATTAATAAAGAACTCATAGAATTAGAACCAGATGTTCCACAATATCATAGTGCCCTCGCCAGCACATATAAGATAGTTGGCGACTACGCAAATGCACGTAGGGAAGCTCTTATAGTATTAGAACTACAACCAGAAGCACGAGAAGTAGTAGAAGCGTTTCTCAAAACACTTCCCTAGAATTCTAAAATCTCATTAAGTTTTTGACGAGTTGAGGCTCCAACAAATCCTGTGGGTTCTGTAAGTCCAAGAGGCGTTAATATCTCTGCGGCATATTTTGCCTGAAATCGCATAACGGCAGTCCTCGTAAGGTTGAGGAAATTGCCAGATATAATACCTTCGGGATAGATATCTTGCCCCTGTCCCTTTAACAACTGCTGGAGGCAATTAACTGCTACATTATTTTGCATTCCCCAAAAGAGATCTTGTGTAAACTCCTGACATACGAAATCTCCCCTACTAAACAGAATCGCGTTCAGCTGCGCCTGTAAGCTCGCAAGTTGCGCCTGTAGGATTACAATACGCTCTAAGAGCTCTTCTTTGAGTTCCTCTTCCTGATCTGGTGTCTTTGGAGTGCTTGAGATAATAAGAACAAACTGATAATCGGAAAATGCATCCCCGGCTATTGTTTGGGTCTGTATAGAAGGAAGAATAGTAATAGATTTACTATTATTGAAATTCGGCAGTTCTATCTCACCCTTCTGCGTACTATCAAGCTGTAAAAATGCAACCGAGGAATTCCCATAAATATCCTGCACAACATATGGAACCTTGAAATTTACCTGCGGGTTTCCCCGAAATTCTATCTTGAGATTATCCTTGCCTCCAACTATGCGATACCAGTTCCCAGCCCAATCTTTTGTATTCTGTACAAGAGAAAGTGTACTCTCCCCTGAAAGCGGCAGAAAGTTTGTCTGTGGAACCACCTTAAAATCTTTTAACGAAGAACTTTGATAACAATAGCGGACTCCAGCATCGCAATCATTAATCAATAAAGCGATTGTCCAATCAGTAAACACCTCCTCAAAAGTCTCTGCAAATCCATTCTTCTTTAGTGCTTCTTCAATAGATTGAATACCAACGGTATCTGACCTTAAAGAATCCCGTAAAATCTCCAGCCCATACTGATCCACAATATATTGGGAGAACAAGTTTACAGCTCCATAGTCATGTGGTTCTCCATCCCATTGGAGTAAAGAAGTATCTGTTTTTGTAAGGAATGCATTGACCCTTCTCTGAAGGTTACTTCCCTCATATGGAGAATCATATCCCAACAGGGTAACGGCATACTCTGCCCGTGCCTCGTTTAACCAGATATCTTCAGCTATTCCGTATAATCTTTCTTTTTGATTGAATGTTATTAAATGAACAAACTCATGGGCGAGCAGACTTTTTAATATTGGGCTTCTAATAAAGTCAGTGCTCAAATATACCATCTCTCTCTCGTTTGAATTTGGATTAAGCACCTTCTCAAGCTCATCCCCGTAATTAGTATACCCCCCGGCTCCATCCTTCATTGGGTGAAAGAGCACCGTAATCCTTTCATCCGCATCAATCCCCGGCTTCCATTCGCTTCCAAAGGTTAATCTGAGCTGAGGATATATTTTACCTCCAAACTCCGCGGTTAACGCATCGAGCACCTTTCGTGCCTCTGACTGTTCAAATGGATTTTGAGTACCCCACCATTCGTCATCAACATAAAAAAGAAGTTGGGAGGAAATCTTTACCAAGGATGCGGGTATCTCTTTTCTTTCAGATACATCGTAATCCTGATCAATACTGAAACTGGCGGTCTGTCCAACAAACTCAGCCTGCGTTATCAGCGGCATTAATACAAGAAAAGATACAACAAAAAAACCTAATATTCTTCTTGAGTTCATAGCTTCCATTATACAAAGAAAACGCTTAAAACCAAAACCCCGCCACAAGGAAGCGGGGCTTTGCCGATTATGAGCTATCGGGAAACTATCCAATCAGGAAATGCTCTAGTTTCTGGAAAGCGTCCAGGTATCGAGCGGCAAGGACAAAACCGAATTGTCGTTGGTCCAGTCAGAAGTTCCTGCGCCGTGAGAAGAAGCAGATCTATCTGTCCATATTAAGCTAGAGTTACCCGCACCCTGAACAGTAGATAGGGTATCTGAACTAGCAAAGCTCAATGGAGTAGCTCCAAGAGTGGTATTGAAGTTGTCACCAGATGAAATGCTAGTAGCAGTAAACGTTGCTTTCAAAGTATATGTCTTTGAACCACTTACCTGCTGTTCGTTTGTGGCGATAAATGCAATGCTTCCTGATGCATCCAAATCGGTTAAGGTGAGAATGGTGTCAGCACCTGCAACTTCGGTACCTCCTTCCCATACAGTAGCGTTGGTAACGGTTACTTCACCGGTTCCCGAGGTCTTGGTAACTGTAAAGTACAGTTCTTGCCAACCTAGGGTTCCGCCGTCAGCGTTGATGGTGAACTCAGCTAATTCAACCGTACCGGTATTCAACGTAGAGGATACCGCTTGTCTGGCTATGGTTGGGATTACAGCATACACGTAGTTAGCGCTGCTAAGTATGTTGTTGCCAAGCCCAGAAATTGCAGCTGAAGTTCCCGTAGCGTTACTTCGAGCAGTTGCGGCTTCAAGAGATACCTGAATGTTAGCACCGGTTGTTCCGGCTGAGATACCAACGCCTCCAAGCTCTAGAGCGACGGTCAAGTCGGTCTCTATGCTGTCAGCTAGTACCGCAATATTCAATCCGCTAAACGTTACTGATGTAGCGCCAGGCTTTCTTGCCAATTCAGTGGCTCCGTTCTTAAGAATTACGTTTAGTATGGCAGTTGCATCTGAAGCAGTAACTGTCATGTCAGTAATGACATAACTGTCGGTTACCGTCGCAAAGTTGTACACTGCAGCGTCGATTGTCTGATTGTCAGATACAATTCGAGCTACAGGACTTCTGCCTGAGTTCAGGGATGCGGTAATGGTTCCTGAAGTCTGTGCGGTCAAAGTTTGACCGGGTGTCGCTGAAACGTCTGCTGTCTGACCAGAAACCGTGGTAGCTGTAACTCCAACATTGATGATGGTGTCATCTGTTGCAGTAACGTTACCTGAAAGAATGTTTCCGTATACCTCAATTGGCATAACCTCATTCTTTGCCATTAGAAACGTTACAGAGAACGCTTGAGGGTCAGAAATTGTTGACCTGATAGGCGTTGTGCTAGACCCGTACTTAATGTACACATCTGTCAAATCAGCCTCCGTAAAGGTATCAGGTGATCCCGTAATGGAAAGTGTAAGTGTGTTCACATTCACCCCCTCTACGTTAGTGTTAGTCAGACTAAAGTCAGCTAACTTGTAAGCTGTTTGTGGAACAATAACGTTTCTGTTTCCGTAGTTGGTGTCAGAAGCTAATGCCAATGTACCGGAAGCTACAGTAAGCGTGTTAGCTGATTGATCGGATGAAGGTACATTAATCGGAGTTAATGACTCACTAGGAACAGCATTCGTTGTACCCTGTCTTAGAATAACAACAATGGTGTCATCTGCTGCAATGGCAAGAGTTCCATCGTTGTCAAAGACATCGGCTCTAACCTCAACAGTCGCAGGGCTTCCTGGGTTTACAACAAAGTTTGTTGTAAAGGAAGTTCCTGTGCTATCCGGATCAAGGGTGGTTGTTGAACCAACCTGTGAACCATTCACCAACAGTCTTCCATTTCTTAAGGTAACTACATTACCTCCTGCACTTGTATCTACATACGTAAAGTCAACAAGTAGAGTTTCTACTTTAACTTGCTCACCATATGCTGTGAATGTATACGTTCCTAGCGAAACATCGGTACCCGCTAAGATGATGTTGGTGGATGTAGAATCTGCTGCTTTTACAACAGTAATAGTTCCTGCTCCAACCGTAAAGGCGGAAGGATTGAATGGAAATCCATTTGCATACGTAGCTACAACGTTACCATTGTACTGTGAATCAAGGATGGCAAGGTCGTAGTTGCCACGAAGTGACAGCTGAACAGTCCTGCCAGATCCGCCAGTTATATCAGCAAGCACCTTAACGGTCTTGTTTCCAGTTGTCAGTACCTTACTGAAACTGAATGTAGCATAGCGATCAGCACTCAAGCTATCAGTCTGCGCAACCTGCTCTCCATTTATGTAGAGTCGGAAGTTGCCAATATCTGATGTGTTAATAGAGCCGATCTGGCGCAGTGCCAAACGGCTAAACGTAACATTACGTGTAGCACTGTTTAGATTACCCTGCCATACTAGAATGTCATTTCCAGCATCCGTGGCTCCAGAGCCGACGGGGCTAGCAATAGTAACAGTCGCCAAATTGGAGGTTGCAATGGCATGAAGATTACCAGTAACTGGTACTCCGCTTACCGTACCAGAAGACAAGGTAATGTCAGTTAACTGAAGTCCAACTGTTTCACCAGCAGTTGCAGCCATGTTTGCTTTCACAGAAACAGTCTTTACGCCATTTACGACAAAGAGACCATTTGGATCTGTGAAGTTAACAGAACTTCCAGAAGAAATTGATGCTCCATCAGTAAGTCTGACATCGCCATCAAAGAGATATACGGCGCTCAGTGACGTATCAGCTGAGAAACCAAGTCTCTTTAATGTTACTCCTGTAACTGTTCCCGTACCAGTAAGAACAATGTTCAAAAGGGTCACGGTTCCCTGGTTTGTCGCAATGATAGAACCGGCAGGACCGCTTAAGCTAACGCTTAATACTCCTGGTGTTGTAACAACAGGAGGAGTAGTCCCGTCATCAGGTGGTGTTACAGCAACACCTGCACCTACTAAGGTGTTTGCTTTAGTTCTTGTAGAAGGACCAAAGAATCCTGTTCCGGATGATAATCCGACAGGAGTAAGGACATCAGCGGTATACTTTTCCTGAAACTTAATAACTCCGGCATTTGTAATAGGGCCAAAGTATTCGGTCTCATTCCCAGGAGAACCAGCTCCTGAATCCGCTAATTTTGTAGCAGCGTCTGAGTTTAGTAAAATCTGCAGATACATTACGTCCGTATTGCTAGATCCTTGTGAAAGGTTCTGAGCAAACGTGAATCCAGAAGGGATTCCCGTAACCGTACCTGTAGTACCTCCGTCAATCGTTGCTAACTGTAACTGAAGTGCCTCAATCTGAGCTAGGAGTGCGGTAATCTGGACTTGAAGCTCAGCAGCGGTTACTGCTTGCGCTCCACCAGGTGCCACAATTCCAGCTACAACCATTACAGCAATTCCAGTCACTAAAATTCGTTTCTTAAATTTACTCATTTTTGGTTATTTGATTTTTAATTTGTTAGACCTTTAAAGATCGTTATTCGACCTTTATAGTTTTTCGTGTCTCCCAAAAAGATTAATTTCTAGGAGTTTAAGCTTCGACCTTTACTTATAATATTCCAATCTCCAAAATAAATGGAGTCCGTATTCAAATTAATTGTTTGAGACCCGCCAAATACTTTCCAGTGCGGTCCCATACTCTCCGATTTCATATGATGCAAGGGCTTCTGCAAGCAAAGCCTCTTGCTCTTCTGTTAGGCTTCTTTGCTGCAAGTCAGAAAGCTCGTTTTCCACGAGCAACTTAATTGCACTTTCCAACTCTCCGTTCTCGTTTCCGATTACGGTACCTAAGATCTTCTCCACAACAGCTTTATCCTTTTGTAATTGTACTATCTCTATAGTTGCCTGTAAAGCGCCAGAGGACTGGTTTTCCACAAGCTCCTGAATTTCCTTTGAGGCAATGGCAATATTATCCTCAAATACCTGTATTGCAGAAGCCAAGTTCTTTGTCTTATTCTCCTCAACTGCTCTTTTTAAGTCATTCAAGTTATTCTGTGCCAATCCAAGATGAGCAATAGCTTTGGTTTCATCTGAGGCCAAAAGCGTTACTTTTGCCTTAGATAAGGCAACTTTTACTGGATACAAGGTATCTCCTGGAAGACTAGTTGAAGCAACCTGCAGCATGACCCCACCAGCGACAATTAAGGCTAAAGCAGGCACTATAAGAGCAGGCCTAGCTGTAGCTAATTTAAAGGTAGAAACAATATCTGAGAATACTGAGAATGGCTGAGTATAAGGCTTAAATGCAGGTGTTTCTCCTAATATATTGCTCTTTGTCAAAACAACCCAATCTTGTTTGGGTTTTATATTATTTAAGAGGGAAATTTTAGCTTTAAGTTCCTTATCGGTCATGAGTTTATGCTCTTTATATTATGTCGTAAAAATAAGGGTTTTGTTACACCTATTTCTCTACCATATGCCCCTTTAAAGCCTTCAGGGCGCGGTGTACGCCTACTCTAACGCTTGGCTCGGACTTTCCTGTAATCTGAGCTATTTCAGAGACAGAGAGCTCGTCCAAGTATCTCCAGATCACATAGTTTTGATAATCATCTTTTAGGTGTAAAAGTGCCTTCCTAATCTGCTCCATATCAGAGCTAATTGTAGCATCATGCTCCAGTGAGCTCTCTTCAAGTAGAATAGTCGTAACTTTCTCTACAGATACCACTTTCACCTTTTGCACCCTATAATGGTCAGCTAGGACATTCCTTGCTACTTTATACAGGAATGCCTGAATATTGTCAATATCTTTCTTCGTATACTCCTTCCAAACACGCATAAACACATCAGAAGATAAGTCTTCTGCAAGCTCTTTTGTGCTTACTTTAAGGTAAATAAACCTATATATCTTGGGCACATATTCGTCATATATTATACTAAATTGTTCTTGTTGTTGTTTCATTGGTCTGTAAGGTAGGACATAAGAGAAAAGACTATAATGTCCTATCAATATGGGTTTGTCCTACTTTTATACACATGTATTCCACAGTTTTCAACAAATTTACGTAATTTGATATGAAACTGAGTTCCACTCCCCTGTTCTGACTACTAGATTCTGCTGAAGTAAATCATCCAAATCCCGCCTCAGAGTACGCTTTGTCACCTGCGGAAATATCTTTTGCAGCTCCCAGACCTGAGCCTTATCCTTGTTTTTCAATATCTCAAGGATTCTTTTTTGCCTGTCAGATACCTTAGAATGCTGCTCTGGTTTTTTTACTAGAGATACTGGACTCTGATTTTTTACAACCAATACCTGTGATTGTGGTTTAATTTCCTTTTCTTTCTTTTGTTCTTTTGGCAAAACAAGTAGCACTCCTGCAATCCATGCCTGTATTCTCATATATTCTCTCTCAAGTACTGTAAAGCTTCCACGACTTATAACTCCTTGCTTCTTTGCTTGACCAAGTCGATGCATTAAGGCATCAATGTGCTCTTGCACCCTCAAAGCAACTTTATACTTTTGCTGTGAAGTAATAGGACTTTCTTCACCAATAACAAGAACATCTGCCAAGATACTCTCTGCAGATTCCTGTATTTGACGCTTCAATTCCTTGTCGCCACGGGACACGTCGAGGACTTTTATGACGGCAAAGGTAAGCTTAATAAAAAAACCCTTATTCATAGGTCAATAAAAAAAGTATATCAAAGAAAGAGAGTAAGGTCAAAAGGGTAAGTATCCCCTCTGAACACGTGAAGGTTTGACAACTAAAAATATTTGCGAGAAGATATTAATATGAATAAAGAAGAAAAACAGGAAGAATTTGACAAGAAGCATAAAGGATAAGATTGAACTTCAAGAATTGTTGAGAAACTAATATACCCTAGAACCCTCTTTGGGTTTTTTTGGTTTTGTTTGACATATAGTCACTAAAATTTTATAATTTAGTTATGAGTGAGAAAAAAAAGCGTTTTGCCTTTATTGATGTTTACAACACAATTAATACCGTAGAACAACTACATAACTTTGTTATTGATTGGGTTAAATTATATGAATACTTAAAGAAACGTTGGTCTTGTGAGAAGATATTTTTCTATGCAGGAATAGAAATTGGAGATGTTAACACAGAAAAGGAATATGCGTCATTGGATACACTTGGATATGAAATGCAGACCAAAACTACTATGTTATACAGAAGGAAAGATAAACCTATTACAATTAAATGCTCGAAGTGTGACGAAATAAATGTAAGAAATATACCTATGGGTTATGATAAAAAATCAAACTGCGACTCTGAGCTTACAGTAGATGCTCTTGAATTGGTTGAACCTAATGCAGAAATGCTTATATTTACTGGTGACGGAGATTTTGCTTATCTAATGGAAAAATTAGTAGAAAAGGGTGCATCGGTTAAATTCATATCCAGCAATAAAAAAGATGCATTTAATAATAGACGCCTTTCGCGTAGATTAAGGAATTTAACAAGTAATAAAGATGTAAACTTTATTGAAATTAATAGTTGGAAAAAAAGAATTGAGAAAAAAATTGAGTAAAAATAGAAAAAGCCACGAAGCGTGGCCTTTCCTGAATGACACCACCAGCATATGCCATTTATAAAACCTTGTCAAGTTTTAGCCTTATTTCTTACTAATAATCCACAACATATTTAGCTTATGCCACAGGAATCGACAAAGAAAGACTTCTTTGTCGATTCCTGTGGCACAATCCCATTGTATCATTGACAAGGTTCTTTGCAAAATGATATCATGGATATGCGATATCATTACTGAATGATTGAACTTGACGGAACACAATTTTGCACTGACTTATTATAAGCTCGCTTTTGTAAGGAGCGGCATCAGCTAATGATGTCGCAATCAGTAGGAGATTAAGCCGTTGGGTGAAATCTTTCTCGCTGGTGCCGCACTTTACGGAAGCGAGTTTTTCGTTTCTCAAACTCTTAAAGGTCGTATAATAAACCCAAATACACGTCCATGGCCAAGAAAAACCCATGGCATTCTACAGAACCAGAGGCTGAAGTCTATCATAAGGATAGCGACTGCAATACTGGCAACAACATTGAGAAGGAAAACTATGAAAGCGGAGAAGGTAGCGGTAATCGGTTGTGTAGGGAATGCAAACGTCTCGGGAAATAATAGAGATTACAAAACCACCTCTAATAGGGTGGTTTTTGTATTACGTGCCTTGAGGGTATACTTACCTAATCACTAAGGATTACACTGAGAGGAAGGATGGAAATCCTCTCCTCCGGTTATAGTAATATTTGCAATAGATGGACATATCCCTCCTTGCATATAGAAACCATATGTATTATCAGTGAGTGTTAGATTAGATCCAGTCACTGTACTTGCATTAGAATAAATAGCGGAGTTAAGACTATCTTGAATAGTTATATTAACTAATGTGATATCACTATTATCTAAATGGAGAGTCCCTTCATTATTCCTATTTCCACCGAATTTGAGAATCGTGTCTGTTAATACCGATCCGGTGCTAGTTGAAGTAAATTGTAAATACCTCCAACTATTTGTTATTATTCCTCCATCTCCAAGTGTAGCTCCACCAACACTATCGTCACTAACAGTAGTAAAAATAACTGGTGATTCAGAGGTACCTTGAGTTGTAAGCATACCTTGTACAATAAAATCTGGCTTACCATTTGGATCTGCTACAAACTTTACTACTACACCAGCCTGAAGTGTAAGTTTCTTATCTTGTTGCACTGTAAACCGACTGACAATATATGGTAATGTCCCTGCTTGCCAAGTTAAATCTGTGGTAGCCGCTCCCTCTATATAAATACCATTATAGGTGTTATCGGAAGCCGTATTACCAGAAATTGTTCCAGCCGAACTGCTAAATTTAATGGGATACTTATTATTAGTGAAAGTATTATTCTGAATAGTTGGCGTACCAGACGGAAACTTATTCCATATTCCAATATGATTATTAGAAAAAGTTGAGTTTGTAATCGTGGGACTGCCTCCTGTAATAAGAATAGCACTAGCATCGGGATCACTTGGATTGTTTGCCCCAGAGATAGTAACTGAATTAAGTGTAGAATTCGAGTTGTCGAGGTGGAGTTTATATCGTAGATCTCCATTTTGAATAGCCGTATTATTTATTGTGATATCACTATCTTCCACCCAAACTGAATACCTTGGACCTGTAACCGAGCAGCCAGATGCTCGAAAGGAAGCATTATCTATAAGTCCAAAAGTGATTTCAGAATTTACAGAGGTAGAAGTAAAATACATACCACACCATGAACCAGAATCTGATGACTGAAAAGTAATTATTTCTTCTGATTGCCCAATAGCTGTTAAAGTACCATCTATCCTCAAACTACCACCCCCTGACTTAAAGTTAACTGTAACACCTGGTTCAATCACAAGAGTCTTGCCGCCTGGAATGATCTGGGGGTTTAAAATAGAATAAGGACTTCCTAAAAGCGTAAGAGTAACACTATCAAACTCTGTTAGGCGCAAACCCTGAATTTCTGTTTCGGCAAGAGAAAGGCTATTTTCTTGTCCAGGAGTTCCGTTAATGTATGCATTATCTGCATCGCGTCCATTATGCGTAATGAGGTTATTACTAGACCAATTCAAAGCATCTGAACCAGATGATGTTGCTTCAATACGTTCCATGGTTTGCTTCTTTGCATTATCTTCGACAAACCAAGCGCCAGTACTTAAACCCACTTCATCAATCAATCCATCTACACAGTCTTGTTGATTAAAAAGTCTAAGTATACCTGGGGATGAATTATTCAATCCTATGGTAGCGTCCCACACGTCAGCAATGTTCACACTTAATCCTCCAATGCGTTCCATGACGGTATTTTCATTATTGGCATATATTAAATATTCACTAGCCGCAATGATAAACCCTGGGTTCTCTCCGCCTTCCTTATAATTATCAGCCTCTGAAAAGTTTATACATTGCCCGGTATCAGCGCCAAATATAGACCACGTGCTCAAATCAACTTCTTCTTCGCTTGCGTTGTACAACTCAATCCACTCATCACTGCTGCTTGCATCTGTTCCCATCCAGGCAATTTCGTTAATCACTACAGACTTAGCTAAGCTAAGTTGTGTTTGAGCAGTAGAAAGCGCACTTTCATTTCCTGCAACATCCTTGGCTTTTATTTGAAAATTATATTCTACTCCGTTTTGACCCCAAAGACTTAAGCTCGTTGTAGTAGCATCTAAAATAAGTTCTCCTGCTTGATCTTGCTGCCAACTTTGCCATATGTCGTTTTCCTCATATTGAAGAAAAACCCCATCTGCATTTGGAGTAACATTGTACTGGAGATAAAATTTATCTAATCCACTCGGCTCAGTTTCTCCAATAGGATCTTCTCCAGTCCATGAAAGAGTAAAATATACGGTTGATTGTGTTTCAGAAAGAATACTAAAAGAAACCTGGGGCGAAGTAATATCTTGTGCTTCTAGCTCAGGTTCCGGCTCGGACTCTGGCTCTGTGCTTGTATTTTTTGCTTTTGGCGTAGTAGAATTATAAACTTCAAAATCTATAGAATTATCATCTCTATCATAGTAAGTTCCATTAATTTCATCCCAAATCCTATTCATAGATTGATTCTCTAAAGAATTCATTGTAACTGAATTCTCAAAATCTTCTGCAAATCCAAATCCCACTTTATCTACTAATTCTCCATTAGGATTATAAAGTAAAATTGTATTATCTTTAGCAAAAGAATATGTTTTACCTGAATAATAAAGATCTGGAGTTTCTGCTCCAGTAAAATTAACACTTCCGTCTTCATTAATTTGAGGAGTTATAAGGAAATATCCATTGGCTGGAATAGTTCTAGAAAACGCAGATGCGCTCACAAGGTTTGACTCTGTACCGCCAGAAGTCTTCTTTTTTAATGCCCATCCATCCAAATCAACATCACTATCATTTGGATTGTATAACTCTACAAATTCATCTTTGACTGTTTCTCCTTCTGCCTGAACCTCAGAAATGAGAATCTTAGAATATGTCACAACAGCAATGGGAGTTCCACCTCCTCCGCCAGATCCAGTGCTTACACTACCGCTAGAAGTACTTATAGGGGGCTGCTGCGTCTCGACATAACCACTGCTGTTTAGTGCTTTAGGTGTGCCATCGGTACCGCTACTCGTCTGCCATGTATTATCTGCTCGTCGCTCCATGGTCTGGCGTACAGAGCTTAAGCCAGCTGGCCATTTTGATTCTGCGATGACTTTATCTCGCAATACACAGTCCCCATCAAAAAGGTATAGTGCTTCATTTGTATTACTGAGAGCCCCGGTATAAATTATGTCAGCTAATACATCAGAGATAGAGGTATCATCCGTTCTTTCTAAAATAAAGAAGGTTTGGGCAGAAACTGTGTGTTCTTTTTTAAATATAACACTAATCTGCCTAGCCTTATCCATCAACTGCCAACCTGCCAAATTGATTTCCTGATTTGTAATATTTTTCAATTCTATCCATTCATCACTCGCAGAATTTGTTGTTCCCATCCATGCGATTTCATTAAATATAATTGAAGATAATTTAGGTTCATATAAAGGTATCTCGCATTGAACAATCTTAAGATCACTTTCTTTAACATCATTTATCTCTTCTGCTTTAACTTCTTCTTCTATTTTTATATCTTCTACTATCTTTTTTTCAACAATTTCTATATCAACTACATCAGTATTTTCAATTTTTAAAACCAATTGGGTTGGAATTTCTTGTAATTCAACTTGTTCTTTAATAATTTCATTAAATTGACCTTCTAAATTTACATCTACAATCTTAATATTGTTATCCAATACTATACCAGCACCTCCTCTAATAGTTAACTTAGAAATAAACTCAGAAACATTATAAATAAAATTGTAGGCTGTGTCTGCTATTTTTCCTATTATTGCAGAAGTATCAATGCCCATATTCTCTAATGCATCAATTACTTTCCTTGCGCTAACCAAATAATTCATAAGCTTTGTACGTTGTTCTTCTATTGGGTATGGTAAATCTTTAGAAAGTTCTAACTTAGGTACTTCATCTGGAAATTCAATAGATACTTGCATTCTAGGAGTGGATTTAATTGCCCACCCTCTACCTTCAGATTTCACTTCTGCAATAACAGTAATTACAGACGGCCTCACTCTACCATCGGAAGGGAGTTCGTCAGCAAAAAATGGAATTCCTATTGTTGATGAAGCAGTAGATTGTCCTGGATTAAAACTCTCTGGAGAAGAAAATTGTACCACAATCTTCCCTTCTCCTGACTCTATTTTCTTAAAAGAAAGAATATATTGAAATTCTGCTCTTGTCTTTTTATAAACAAGATTGCCACTCGATGTACGAATCTCATTTGTAAATAACCAATCTCGTGCAATCTCATTTGCCTTCTCAATAGTTTGTTTTTCCAATTCTGTTAATAATTCTTTGACCGTTGTCTCTGGAATACTTACTAATAAACCTGCTACCTTAACTGCAATCTTAATAGTCTCTGTTGTAATAAAACCAGGTAAAAATCTTAAATATTCTTGATTTATTGCTGCGCGTAATGTAAATAAGGCTGCTTGTTGTTCTCCATTTAAATCAACAAAGCGTACAACATTTTGATTGCTAAATTGATCAGAAATAGGTTGTAAAAACATCCAACTTTCTAAAGAAGACAAAACAAAGTCTTCTTGTGTTTGTGCACTAACAAAAATAGGAGCAACAAAAAAACTAGCAATAACTAAACATATTGCTAATCTTTTTTGCATCATAAATCTTTCTATCTTTTCTTAATTAATTTCAAACCCTTCAAGTAATTTCTGAAAGTCTGCTTCGCAGTTATTTCTAAATAATATAGTAGATATACTAAGAATATCTTCGTTATTTAAAGGCACTAATACTACAATATGAGTACCGTATTTACTAAATATCTTTGGATCCTCATAACGATCTACAACTTGAAAACCATCATAATTACTTACCTTTATTATATCTTCATTATCATATAAGTCAGCCATCCTTCCTTTGATAGTATTAACCTCTACAAAATCTGAAATATCTTGAAATGACACATTAATTCCGCAACCTTTCGCTATAACTACTTCATCACGGAATTCTACATCTTGGCTAAATGCAGCAATCCAAAATTCATCGTCCTCTTGTTCACCTTTTACGCTCCATCCATCTGGAACTTTAAATCTAAATCCAGCGCTTTCATTTGTTACAATAGTCCCTTCTGAAGTTTCACTAATCTTATAATCTTCTTCTTGACTCCATTTTGTTGGTGTTAAAATAAATTCTTCTTCCTCTGTTTTGTTTAAAAATAAAAGAATCCCACCAAAAACAAGGAGAATTCCTACAGCACCAATAATAAATTTACTTTTCATACTTCATTTTATACCACATTTATAACTTTTCAATTCTGCACTTGTCGAATTACTTTTGCCTTATCTTTTGAATTCACATTCATAAAAAAATAATCATACAAAAGGTATTTTTAATATAACATCTATTAAACTAACTGTCAAACTTACATCTATAAACTTAAAACCCTAAAAACTCACGTAGTAGTGAAGATGAGAATACGCTTACTCTAGTTCCTTTATTAAATCCAAGCCCAAGTACTTTACCCTCAATATCAAAGATAGGAAATCCAGTTGTTATACTTCTATCCATTGTGGTTTGGAATACACTCTCCCCTGTTGCCGTTATAATACCTTGATCCACAAATCTCTGAAGTTTACCTTGAATAAATATAAAGCCAGAAAGAAATACTCTTGAGCCGAGCTTCGTATCGTTACCGTTACCAAAACCTCTCGTAGGAAGCCCCCCGTTCTCAATCTTTAACAAGGCAAGATTGTTAAGAACATCCCGCTTTATTACACGCGCTAAAATTGCATCAGCATCTTCATTCAAATAAATGTTTGTTACATACCCGGTAGGAACAATACTCGCTAAGGTAACAATAAGGCCATCTGAGGTAACAACAAGCCCGGAACCCGCTATCACATTAGCACCAGATGTGCTTTTAACTCCAACAACCACGTTCTTTGTTCTCTCAAAAGATGCAACCAAGGCTTCTCCTTCATTAACCACTATTTCTGAAACAGGACTCACAACAAGAGTTCTTGCGTTCCAATCCTTAATAAACTGCATACCCTGAAATCCGGATTGTGAAGACATATATGGCAATAAAACAGCTTGGGCCCACATGCCTCCCCCGGCTCCCAAGATAAATACCAGCAATAATCCTAGAATATTTACTCTCATTTATTTGCCTCAGCTTTTACCACCTTTTGTTTTGGTGTTGTAATGTGCATTGGCTTAACTAATCCTTCAAATACAATCTTCTCCTTTTCAACATCAATAATAATCTTCTTTCCAGGCTGTACCTCCCCTGCCACTATCTTTAAAGCCAGTGGATCTAAGAGCAAGCGCTGAATAACTCTTTTTAATGGACGCGCTCCGAGATTCGGATCAAACCCTTTCTCTGCAAAAAACTCCTTTGCCTTACTGCTCACCTGAATCTCCAGATTCTTGGCTTTCATGCGCTTTGCCACTCTTAAAAGCTCAAGGTCCACGATTTCAGCTATCTCTTTCTTTGAAAGATAGTTAAATAGTATGGTCTCATCCACCCTGTTCAAAAACTCAGGACGGAAGCGCTCACGCAAAGCGGTCATCACTTTGTCTTTAACATCTTGTTTTGCTGCGGTAGCCGCATTTCCAATAAATCCAAGTGGCGCCATATCAGCTAGGTGCTGGGAACCCACATTTGAAGTCATAATAATAATTGAATTCTCAAAAGAAACAACTCTACCCTTGGCATCAGTAAGACGCCCATCATCTAAAATCTGAAGTAGAATATTGAAAACATCAGGATGCGCTTTTTCTATTTCATCCAATAAAACCACACTGTAGGGACGCCTCCGAATCTTCTCAGTCAGCTGTCCACCCTCGTCATACCCAACGTATCCTGGGGGAGAGCCAATCATCTTGGAAACTGTGTGGCGCTCCATATATTCTGACATATCTAACCTCACCAAAGATGCCTCGTCATTAAATAGAAACTCGGCTAACGCTTTTGCCGTTTCTGTCTTTCCAACGCCAGTAGGACCCAAGAATAAGAAGGAGCCAAGAGGTCTGTTTTCCTCAGCTACTCCCGCTCTACTCCTGCGAATTGCATTAGATACCGCCTTTATTGCTTCTTCTTGGCCAATTACCCTTCTTCTTAAGGTATCTTCCATCTTCTCTAACTTCTTTGCCTCTTCTTCCAAGAGGCGCATAGCAGGAATACCTGTCCATCGAGAGACAACAACTGCTACATCCTCTTCACCAACCTTTTCTTTTAAAATAGGGTGATTGCTTTGGAACTTTGATAGGCGCTTTTCAGATAAATGTATCTTTTTCTCAAACTCTGGAATTGTAGAGTACTTGAGCTCTGCTACCGTACGCAGATTCCCAGCTCCCTGTTCTTTCTCCACGGTAAACTTTGCCTCATCCATCTTATGCTTTAACTCTTTAATCTCGTCAATAATTTCTTTCTCAGTAGTCCATCTTGCCTCAATGCCCTTAGCTTTCTCTTGAAGGTCGGCTAACGAGCGCTCAATAACATTAAGCCTTTTAGACTGATCATTTTCATTCTTTAATGCCTCCTTTTCAATCTCAAACTTCTGAATCTCACGGCGTAAACTATCCAGTTCAGCGGGTTCTGACTCCATATCTAGTCTTAAAGAAGACATAGATTCATCCATTAAGTCCACCGCTTTATCTGGAAGCTGACGGTCTGCGATATACTGGGCAGAAAGATTGGCTGCGGCAATTAAGGCCGCGTCCTTAATTCCGACCCCGTGATGAAGCTCATATCTTTCTTTAATGCCGCGCAAGATAGTAATAGTATCTTCAATTGAGGGTTCCACCACAAACACCGGCTGAAATCTTCGCTCTAAGGCAGCGTCCTTTTCAATATATTTCTGATACTCCCGTAATGTTGTTGCCCCTACAGCCCTCAACTCCCCTCTCGCAAGAGCAGGCTTTAAGAGATTAGAAGCGTCAATTGCACCTTCTGCCGCCCCAGCACCAATCAAGGTGTGCAGTTCGTCAATAAACAAAATGTATTTCCCTCCTGAGCGCTCAAGCTCTGAAAGCAATGCTTTAATTCTATCTTCAAACTCACCCCTGTATTTTGTTCCAGCCACGATTGCTCCCAAATCCAAAGCAATCAATTCTTTTTCTTTCAATGACTCTGGCACGTCCCCCCGAACAATCTTTTGAGCCAAGCCTTCAGCTACCGCTGTCTTTCCAACTCCGGCCTCTCCAATTAAAACAGGGTTGTTTTTGGTGCGACGTGAAAGAACCTGCATCAATCTTCTAATTTCATTATCCCTTCCAATTACAGGATCCAGCTTACCCTGTTGGGCCAAGTGCGTAAGATTACGTGCGTACTTTTCAATCACCTGATATTTTGACTCCGGGCTTGGGTCTGTAATTCTAATCCCACCTCGAATATCAGCTAACATCTTTAAAACCGTATTATAATCCAATTTACTAAACTCAATCTCAGAATTACTCTCACCTCCTCCCTGCAGAAGAGTTACCTTATCTAAAACCTCCTTTGCTTTGGTATCTGTATCTAGAAGAGCTAAAAACAAATGTTCTACTGAGATATATTCATCTCCCATTTTGGAACTCTCCTGACGAGCGCGCTCCATGACTTGAGCTAAATCCTGAGTAAGATAAAACTGCCCAAACACCTGTACCCCAGCTGAAATTGGAAGTTTTGACATAGCAGTATCTGCCTTCTCCTTTATTCCATTCACATCAGCCCCAAGCTTTTGAAGCACAGTCAAGACTACACTCCCTTCTTGAGAAGTTAAAGAAGATAACAAATGAAGGGCATCTACCTGCTGCTGTCCTCGTTCTTGAGACAGGTTTTGAGCATGCAAGATTGCCTCTTGAGCCTTGTGGGTAAAGTTACCACTATTCATATCCTACTTATAGCACAAGATAGAAGGAAATCAAGAGGAAATTAAAGGTGAGTATTCGACCATAGCATATATAAGTTTAAAGAGTATTTGACGAATTGCTATATTTGCAGGAAAATATGGGTATATGAATAATGCACTATATTTAATAATTCTTATACTCGGTGTTCTAACTGCAGTGGGACTTTCTGCGACGATTAATCCTTATTTAGATCCTTCTCAATATACTATCGTTAAAATAGATGGAGAAATAGTATTGGGTATTCTTACTTTTCTTCTTGCGTTTCTAATTGCCACAGCAACTATTGCTTATAAGTTTGTAACTACACATTTCGATGAACGCAACGAGAAAAGTTTTGAAAAAGAACGCAAGATTCTTGGTGCTCAAATGAATATTAATATGGGAGTAATGCATATGCGAATATTCCGTACAACATATCATGGAGTTAGAAAGGGCAGCAAAAATGGTAAACTTGCATATGAAGAGATCAAAGAGGCTATAGTAAGTACACGAGATGCTCAAGATAAAATTGCAGGGTTAGAAATTGATGATACTATGAGAGAAACGGCTCTAATTAAAAATAATCTCGCTTATTACTTAGCAAGAAAATGGGAATATTTGAGAGATAAAAAAAGCAACTCTCAGTTTAAAAAAGATCTTGAGAAAAAGCCAGAAGATGGAAGGGAATATCTTGCAGATAAAGAAACAGCCGAATCGAGTCTGAGATTTTTCAAAGAGAATGAAATTAAAAATCCGCTCTTAAATCTTAGAGCAGAATTCCATGTAGAAAAGCTTACTGATGTAAAACAAGCTGTCAAGGATTCCTTCCAAGTAGAACCCACAATCAAACGCAAAGATCCCTAGACTAGGCTTTTATGTCGTCTGAACATCGCATATATACTTTATTATAGCATACAAAAAACCTTGTCAATAGCACGATTTGATGAACGCTATCAAGCCGTGGTTTAATAAATTTATGCGACAGGAACTAAAAATGGGCTCACGTTCTGTTTTTTCCTACTCCGACCGCTCCCCTAATGTAGCACGGAATATCTTCTCCTCATCCCCTCGCATCACCTTAATGACAATCTCGTCTTGCGGTTCGTACTTTTGTATTATCTTGGCCAAAGAGTTATCTAAAGTAATCTTCTCTCCGTTTATCTCCAAGATCACATCCCCAACCTTCAACCCTGCCGTACCTGCAGCAGATCCAGGAGTCACCGCAAGACCTCCTTCTCCATCACGGAGAAAAGCTCCATAACTTACAGGAAGATCAAGCTCTGTCTGTAATTTTGGCGTAACGAGTGTATACCTGACTCCTAAAAACGGATAGACAATCTTTCCAGTTTCCTGAACCTGCCTAATAGCCCTTTTTGCTTTATTAACAGGAATGGCAAAACCAATGCTCTGGGCATTTAATATAGTGGCAGTGTTAATTCCAATAACCTCTCCCGCAAGATTTAAGATTGGGCCTCCTGAATTTCCTTTGTTGATTGCCGCATCCGTCTGCAAAACATCCTCTAAAGTCTCAACAAAGTTTCCGCCAGAAGCTGTAATAGTGCGTCCGAGCCCTGAGATAACACCAACGGAAACCGTATTCCGGAACTCAGCTAACGCGTTACCAATGGCAATGACGGTTTGTCCAATCTGAAGCCTATCTGAATCCCCTAGTTTAACTGAAGGAAATACAACGGGAACCAACTGTCCGTCATCATTCACTTCCTGCTCAGGTTCAATCTGAAGAATAGCCAAGTCCTGCACAGGATCCTTGGCAAGTACCTTTGTCGGGTAAGCCTTTCCGTTGTTTAAAAATACCGTGTATTCAGCATCTTCATCTAAAACCACGTGCTTGTTGGTAAGAACCAAGCCGTCTGTAGAAACAATAAATCCAGATCCTGCCCCAATCTCCTGCTTTTCCACGCCACGTTGTCTAATCTGAGGAATCTGGAAAGGTGAGGGTACGCCAAAAATATCCCCAAAAGGGTCTTCAAAGAACTGCTCTAAAATTGGGACGTCTTTGGTAATAACAATAGAGACAACTGCCGGAGAAACAGATTTTACCGCCTCAATAATCTTCTGCTCTTGGGAGGTTTGCGGAATATATTCTTTCTCAATAATGCGCTCTTGAATAATATTGGGAATACTGTCTCCCAAAATTCCAAGAGAAGAAAATAAAAACATTCCAGTAAATCCTCCAATTAATCCAAAGATTGACGCACCTAAAAATACACCTGCAAGCATCCATGTAGATTTCTTTTTACCAGTTAAACTCTTTTTTGAAAGTATAGAGGGAAGTTCGGGAAATTCGTAATTAGACACGGTACTGAGATTAAAAACTATTTATTAATTATACCCTCTTTTTCCTGAGTCTTTCAACTGTCTTCGTTAAAATCCTCATAACATGTTCTATATCCTGTCTATCTGTTCCTCTCCCTAATGTCATGCGTAATGAAGACATAGCGTCCTTTCCTGAACGCCCTAAAGCAAGTAAAACATGCGAGGGTTCATGCCTTCGTTCAGAACACGCAGAACCCGTGGATACGGCAATTCCTCTTTGATCCAATGCCACAACTACCTCAAACCCCTCAACGTCTTTAAAAGAAACATTCACATTGTTCGCTAAACGATTCTTTAAAGATCCGTTTACTTGAACCTCTGGAATTAACTTGAGAATACTCTTAATCAGCGCATCTCGCATCTGACGAATCTTTATTCTATGAAGCTTTATCTTTGGATCCTGCACTTTTAAAAGAGCTGCTCCAAATCCAACGATGCCAGCCACATTCTCAGTCCCTGATCTCATTCCTTTTTCCTGACCTCCTCCAATAACCAAAGGGTCAATCTCCGCCCCAGACCTAATATAAAGAGCTCCAACTCCCTTGGGTCCATATATTTTATGAGAGCTAAGGGTAAGAAGATCCACTGAAAGTAAATCAACATTGCAATCCAGGTAATTGACGGCTTGCACGGCATCTGTATGAAAGAGAATCTTTCTTGTGCGCTTTGTATTTACTTTCTTAAGCATCCTGCCAATCTCAGCTATAGGTTGTACTGTCCCAATCTCAGAATTAGCGTACATAATAGAAACTAAAACTGTATTCTTTTTAATGGCATTCTCCACATCCTTCACGTTAACAATCCCATCTTCATCAACACCTATGTATGTTACAGTAGCCAACCCCTGAGCTTCTAACTCCTGACATGGAGCAAGCACTGCCTCATGCTCAATAACACTTGTTATGACATGTGGCTTCTCTTTATCAGCAACTCCTCTAATTGCCATATTGTCAGCTTCCGTAGCACTCCCTGTAAACACAACCTCTTCTAACTCACACCCCAAGAATCCCGCCACGATAGAACGGGCGTTGTCTACGCCTGCCATTGCACGCTGCCCAAAGACATGCGAGGAGGATGGATTTCCATACTCTCCTTTCATATATGGAAGCATAGCTCTCAACACATCCTTGTCTAAAGGAGTGGTGGAGGCATAATCTAAATAGATCTTTTTTCTCATTACTCTTTGTGGTAATGATCAAACCTGTACTTGAATATATCAGATCTTACTGGTCCTAGGAAAAACATATAAAACTCAACTAAGATAAACTTTACATAAGTAGAAAAGGCTCCGTCTTTTAAATATCTCCTTGGGGTAGTAAGAATCCTTATGGAGCGCAAAATCCCGAACTTTCCTTTCTTTGCCGCCTCACGAACAAAATACAGATCTTCTGCAAACATAACACTCTCGTCAAATCCCCCGACTGTATTAAATATCTTCTTTCTGACAATTATTGTCATAGCTCCATGAGGAAGAATCTTCTCAAGCAGAAGAATGGGAATATTGTAAAAGATATCCATGCGCAATTGAAAACTCCTTCCCTCTAAATTAAGCATAACACTAGCCACCTCCAGCTTTCTTTCCTCAAACTCCAAGAGTCCTTTTTTAAAAAAGTCGTTTGGAAAGACAACATCAGCGTCAGCAAAGATCAAGATATCTCCTTTTGCTGCCTTAGCGCCGGCATTTCTTCCTACGGCCGGAAGTCCTCCTTTTACAACCTTGCATCCATACTTCTTTGCAATCTCTGGTGTCTTGTCTTGAGAATCTGCATCGGCAACAATAATTTCCACGTCATCCCTTCCTTGTTCTTTGATGGATTTTAAAAGCTTGCCAAGATATTTCTCTTCATTTAAGGTAGGAATAATAATACTTATCATACCCTGAAATTGTAGCAGAGACCTTAACTCTCATCAAACACTTTCTTTGCCTCATTCCACATACTATCATCCCCTTTTACCTTTTTTAACCAATACCACCACTCTCCTCCCCAAAGATATAAAGTATCAAGTCCAGTATTTCTTGCAAACTCAATGTTCTTGACAAAGCGCTCTAAATCCATACTTTTTTTCTGCTCCTCTACAGAAATATTATATAAGAGCTCAGGCCCCCATGGTTCTGCCTGCACCTCAACGCCAATCACTTTCTTTCCGTATAATGTTTTTATTAAGCCGGCTCGCCTTGCGTAAAACACAGACGGAAAAGGATAGGAAACATACATATCAATTTCTGAAAACCAGACCTTTCTATACATAGTGGTTCCTACAACATCCCCTACCTGAGCAGCCCTTATCCAGAAAGAAAACTCACCTGAGTCTGAGATAATAACTGGATGCTCTGGATCAAGGGACCGTACAAGCTCCACCTCTTTTAAAAGAAAAGTATCATCCTTCCATGGACATTCCCCAAATACAAAGAAGGGCTCGTTCTCAACCTGCCAACCCGATAATGCAGGATTATCTTTATATCTATTCACGGTTTCTTTAAGCATTGCAAGAATAGCTATTTGCTGCTCTTCTTTTGAAGAATCCTCTATCCAGCCCGGCACATGACACTCAGGCCACCTTGGGGTCTTCATACCAACAACAAGCAGTACTTGAGCTCCGCGTACCTCTGCCTGTTCCATTAGCCAGTCTAGATTACGAAAACTAAACTCACGTCTTTCTTGATGAATCTCATCCCAGTGAACTGCTACCTTAAAGTTTCTCACTTCAAGATCATCCAATAAGGCTTCATATGTCTTCTCCCAGTCAATACCCATTGCCCTTGCATGCTTTATAGAGAAGTTAACACCCCAGGCAATATTGCCTGCGGGAGTAGAAGAACCCACAAATAAATATACAAAGGCCGCCATAAAAACAACCAGCAAGGAAAGCGAAAGAATTAGAAGAGTCTTTTTCATACAGCCAGCAATAATAGTCCCGCTCCAATGATTATAATAGACAATATCTTTTGCAGCAGTATCTTTCTGGAAATCTCTTCTTTGAGAATTGATGGAAAGTATATTGATAAGAACCACGCAATAAAGAAGAGGGATATATATTTTACACCCTCAAGCGCACTCACAAAGGCAAGAAGCCCAAAGGGTACTAAGGCTATGGCCCAGCTCTGCAGAACAAAGGCCAGTCCGCCCATTCCCTGATTAAGGAAAAAGATAAACATGGGAACAAAAGAACCCTTTCGTCTATTCTTTAGATAGAACATCTTAATTATTCCTTCCTTTGTTTCTCTAAATAAGAGAAAGAGCAGGGCTACCATAAAGCCACCAAGTAGCATCCAAAAGAATCCAGACCAGAAGGGCTGCACCTCATAGACAAACTTTGCAAGGAAGAAAGAAGAGGCAAAAAGAAAAGCTGTGATAAAAGAAATCGTAATGCTTGCCTGCGTCACAGAGAAACGTTTTTCCATACTCACTAAGATAGATCCCCCAACGAGCAAAGCAAAGGCGAGAATATCCAATCCTCCCAGATTTGCCTCCCTCGTAAAGATTAAGGTGAGCAGTAGAATTGCAATTGGAAGAAACCCTCCTATCGCAGGAACAACACGAGATGCCTCAAATCTCCTCAAGGCAGAAAAAAAGGCAAAGAGCGCCACAAGCCGCAGTGCTCCAGCTATAATTGCAACAAGTAAAGTTGAGAACTCTGGAATATCAACAAATCCTAGTGGAATCAAAAGAAGAGCAAAGGTAATAGAAAGCATACCAACTAAAAACGTATAGAACTTTGGATTCTGAATAGGACCAGAAAGCAGGTACCTGTCCAGCAACGCAACAATACCGAACAAAGAATGTGAAACAACTGCAACAATTAACCACATATTATATTTCTATTTTATTTGTCTTGCATATATCAGCATATACAAAAGCAGAAGGTCTTGGAGTTCTCTTTTGAGTGGTATAATCCACACCCACCAAACCAAATCTCGGATCTCTCCCTCTCTCCCACTCAATGTTATCAATAAAAGACCAATGAAAGTATCCTTTTACATCAGCTCCTTCTTCAATCGCTTTATGCAACCATTTAAGATGATCTTTTATAAACTCTTCGCGTCGTGTATCTTTTGCGTCAGCCAACCCGTTCTCCGTTATATATATAGGAAGCCCATACTTAGCTATCTCTACTACCGCATGATAGATGCCTTCAGGGTACACCTCCCATCCAAGATCTGAAACAACTTCATTCTTATTTATCTGTATTCCTGGAAATAGAATCCTTGAATGAAAGTAATAATTTATTCCAATAAAATCCAAAGAATCCTTCACCTTGTTTAAAAACCATCTGTTTTGAAAGAAGTGTGCAATGCCGGCAACAACTTTATCCCACGGGAGGAAAGAAAAAGCTTCTATATAGACAATATTCTGCACAATACCTACCTGAATATTCTTCTTTGCCTTATGCATTGCTTTATAAGCTTCCCTGTGTGCACGAGCCATATTTCCCAAAACCTGAAAGAATAAGAAAGGATTCTTCTTGCCCGGCGCCCACCTGCCTATTAAATATCCCAGCAAAGCATAGTTTAGGGGCTCGTTAATGGTAACCCATAGGCCAACTAAATCTCCGTACTCCTTAACCATTCTTTCTGAAAACCTGACAAAATAATCCACTGCCTTTTTATCCGCCCATCCTCCCTTGTTGTCCAGCCATAATGGAGTGGTAAAGTGATGAAGCGTTACCATTGGAGTAATGTTCTTTTTTCTCAGACTCTCCAATACCTTTCTGTAATGGGCTATCTCTTTCTCGTCAAACACTCCCTCTTTTGGCATAATACGGGACCACTCAATAGATAAACGGTAGGCAGATTGAGACAAACTAGAAAGAAGTTGAAAATCTTTCTCAAATAAATGATATTGATCTGCCGCATCTTGTGCCGGGGCAAACTGCGACCAGTCGGCCTTTTCAATCCCTCCCTCTACCTGAAAAGCCGAGGTAGCTGAACCCCACAGAAATCCTTTAGGGAAAGAAAGCATACTGGACATTTAATAAGTATACCAGAAAACTAGAAAGGAGATGCATATTTCCTATGCCACCTCCATATGGCATACCCCAGTAAGATATATACCAAAATTAAGACCACCCACAAAAACATGGATGAGGAAAGAAAAGCGCCTGGTATTGAAGAGAAAAACTCAATAATTCTTACAACGTAGTCTAAGAGGAAAAAGACTGGAAGAAATAACAGATATCCAAAGCCTCCCCATACAGCTCCCATAATCATAAAGAGAAATCCAAGTCCTAAAATAAACGGGACTAGGGGGACAACTAGAAGATTAGTAATAAAAGAGATAACAGAAAACCCTCCAAAGTACCAAGTTAATAAAGGAAGAGCAAAAATCTGAGCCGTAACTGTCATGCCCAAAACATCTCTTAACTGGAATGCCTCCGGAACAAACCTTAGTAACTCTCTTGCTAAAGGAAGAAACAAAGTAATTCCCAGTACCGCCAAAAACGACAACTGAAATCCAACATCTTTTATAAAGAGAGGATTAAACAGAAGCATAGCGCCTCCCACAAAGACAAGCATGCGCACTCCAACATTTGTCCTACCCATATTTTGCGAAAATAAAACGAGCCCTCCCATAAGACCTGCCCGTATGGCAGAAGGCTGAAAGCCCGTCAAGATAACAAATAAAACAATAAATATGATGGAAAGAACAGTAGCTTGCGCCCGCCACAAGCCAAGGCCCAAAAGTAAGGAGAGTACAATTCCAGATAAAATGGCAACGTGCATGCCAGATACCGCTGTAATATGCCTGACTCCTGTAATATTAAGCTTTTCCTTGAGAGAATCTGACATCCTTCCCTTGTCTCCCAATATCATAGCAGCAAGAATCTCAGAGTGCGGCGGAGGAAGATATTTATTAATTACCTCTCCAAGTCGTCCCTTTATACCAGATACAAAACTTCCCTGACCTCGCTCTACCAATTCTATCTGCGGATGAAATACAATGGCATATATATCTTTTGCAGAAAGAAATGCACGGTAATCAAAACCATCAAAGACCGGGGGCTGCTCCAATACTCCGCGAACCAACAACACGTCTTTATAATAATACTCAGGATACTTTGGAGTACGCAGCAGTATTCTACCATTCATCTTTTCTGCTTGTACCACAAGTTCCGTATATTCAGCTCCCACATCTTCATCAACCACCTCTACCTCCCAGTAAATCTCTTCTCCCAAATAGGGTATATCATTATTACGCGATATGTCTGCAATTCCATATCTCCATATACCAAAGAGAGCAGAAAGAAGAACAATTCCTGCAACAAAAACTTTCGGTTTCTTCCAAAAAAGGGTTACAAGAAAAATCCCAAGAATCAAAAGAGCCAGCATAACAGGCTGACTCATATCTATAAAGGCATTTAATACAACTCCCGCAACAAATCCTAAAGCCGCAACAAATACGACTTGAGCCGCACTCATTTATGAAAGCCCGTAGCAATAACAGTAATCTTTATCTCCCCTGCTTTTAAGGATTTATCATTCAAGGCCCCGAATATTATCTTTGCCTGAGGAGAGACCTTATTCTTTATAATCTTGGCAGCTTCATTAATCTCAACCAAACTCATGTCTTTGGACCCCGCCATATTAAACAGAACACCCTTAGCTCCCTCAATTGAGAGATTAAGGAGTGGGGAATTTAGGGCTTGCTCTAAAGCCAATTCTATTCTATTTTCCCCTTTTGCTTTCCCAGTCCCAAATACAGCGCGCCCCGAGTTTTTCATTATTGACTTCATATCAGCAAAGTCCACATTAATGATGCCCGGAAGCGTAATAAGGTCAGATATTCCCTGTACTGCTTGTCGCAAAACCTCATCTGCCTTCCAAAAAGCTGAAATTACCTGTGTGTCTTCATCAGACATTTCAAGAATATGGTCGTTTGGAATTACTAAAAGCGTATCCACTCGTCCCTTGAGATTATCCAAAGCCCTGTCTGCTAATCTCATGCGCCAGGAACCCTCAAAAGAAAAAGGTTTAATGACCACAGCTACAGTTAGTATTCCTTGCTTTTTTGCTAGTTCTGCAATTACAGGAATTGCTCCGCCACCGGTTCCGCCTCCTAAGCCCGCTACTAAAAATACCATCTCAGCATCCTTAAATAGTTCTGAAATCTCCTCTAAACTCTCTTGAGCTGCCTTTTTCCCCAAGTCCGGATTCATACCAGCTCCCAGGCCTCCCGTACTCTCATTTCCAATATGAAGCTTTTTATGAGCTTGAACCTTTTTTAAATCCTGAATATCCGTATTTATTGCAATGAGCTCAATACCCTTTACTTTACACTGCATCATACGGTCAATTGCGTTTCCACCTCCTCCCCCAATACCAATTACTTTAATATTTGTAGATGACATATTATGCGTAGATTAAGGAATAAATACCCCGAATACCTTTTTCAAAAACCCCGTAAATCCAATGCCGGGAATACCGTCTCCTCCTTCATAGTCACCAGTTCCCTGTATAACAAGTCCGAGAACCGTCATTAAGGCAGTATCATCTTGAGCAGTAACAACGTTATGTGGAGTTCCTATCTTAACAGGAAGTTTCAGCTCTTTTTTGGCAAGGTCTACAATCTTTGGAAGCTTAGCTCCCCCTCCACAAAGCACAACACCGGCAGGCAAATCCCCGTGCTTTGTAACCTTTTTTATCTCTTTTTGCGCCTGTTGTAAAATCTCCTTGGTTCGTGCCTCAATAATATGAGAAAGGAAGTGCTGCGTAAATGTTACTGGTTCTGCTCCCTCCATCTCCACCTTTTCTGTCTTTCTGCCACGGGATGGCATGCACGTGCCATATTCTTTTTTAATTTGTTCTGCCGCATCATGTTCTGTTCTCAAGCCAATTGCAATATCGTTAGTTATATTTTCTGAACCAATTGGAAAGATAGCTGTATGTAAGAGATCTCCTTCCTGAAAGACCGCTAGACCCGTTGTACCAGCCCCAATATCTAAAACAGCAACTCCTAGTTCTTTTTGATGAGGGGTTAAGACGGCAGCGGCCGCAGCCAAAGAGGTTGGAATCATATTTGGAATCTCGATACCCGACGCCAAAACAACAGAAGTAAGATTTTTAATGTAAGGTGTAAAACCGCAAACTGCCAAAACCTCAGACTCCAGCCGCACCCCCCGCATACCAACCACTTCTTTAATCCCTGTGACTCCATCTACTACAAACTCTTTGGGTATAACGTCTAGTATCTCTTTATTGGACTCTAGAGATAGGGCTTGAGCCGCCTGCAACACACGATCCACATCTTCTTGTGAAATCTGTCCGTCAGCCCTGGACACCGCAACTACTCCCCTGGAAGTCGCCAAAAATAAATGACTTCCTCCAATACTAATAAAGGCCTCTGAAATCTTTTTTGATATGACAGATTCCAAACGATTCTTAGCTACCACAACCGCTTTCGTAGCCTCCTCTAAATTCACAACAACTCCTCTCCTCACTCCAAATGAGGGTTCTTCTACAAATCCAAGTATCTCAAGTCCTGTTCCATCTTCCAATGGAGTTGCTGCCAGCATCTTAATTGAAGAGGTTCCAATATCTAATCCAATGATTATATTCTGCTTCATTGAAAATGAGCTCTATAGATTTCTTCTTTTTTCTCCATTGTTTTATGGGTATATCCCAGTAAATGCAATATTCCGTGAATAACCATCCAAGTCATTGCGCTTGTAAATAGTATATCATACTTTTTTGCGTCCTTGCGAACTACAACCGGAGAAATAACTAATTCTCCTAATCCAAACTCTTCTTGTGCAAATGAAAGAACATTAGCTTCCTCATCTTTTCCACGATATATTTTATTCAACTCTTGAGAACGCTTTGAGGAAACAAGAGCGATAGATAGTCCCTTATCTTTCTTTCCTTCCCTTTCTAAAACATATAAAGCAACTCGCTTAAGATGAGTTTCAGAAATTACTGTCTTTGTAAGATTATTAACCTCAATCATGCAAATGAGGTTATCCTGCAATCTGAATGGAGTTTACGTAATACTCCTCTAGTATCTCTACAATTTCAATAAGTTCCAAACTCACCATAATACCCCTAGCATCAAAGAACGCCGTCTGAAAGAGAAAGGAACCCGTATCAGAAGATGTGGTTGATTGAATCTCAAATGAATCAAATGGAAGAGAGAGTTCAAATTGATTAGTCTCAAGTTCCAAAACAGAAACCTCTGTAAGAAAAGCCCGTGCCCTGTCTTCATTCTCTGCAAGTCTTGCTTGAAGAAAAACAATTAAAATATCTTTCGCATTGCGTTGAGCTAACTCCTGCTCAATTCGTGGCAGACGTTCTGTCTCCAGGCGTTGATACTGCCAGGCCAAGACAAGTTCTCCGGCCACAACCAAAATAATGGCTAGAAGTAAAGCCATCCACGCTCTCTTATTAAAAAAGGAATGTTCCTTCATTATAAACCAAGTTGTTCTTTTACAATTCTACTTACAAGAGCACCGTCTGCCTTACCCTTTGTTTCTTGAGAAAGCTGAGCCATAACCTTACCCATGTCTTTTATATCTGCAGCTCCTACCTCAGTAATGACTTTTGTTACTAAGACCGCAATCTCCTGTTCTGAAAGCTGGGCAGGAAGATATGCAGCCAAGATATCAAGTTCTCTCTTTTCCTTATCTGCCATTTCCTGACGCCCGCCTTTTTTAAAGGCCTCAATAGCTTCTCTTCTCTTTTTTACTTCCCCTCCTATAATATCCAGTAATTCTTCTGAAGAAAGCTGACTCTCTTTATCTAACTGTTGGGAGGTCGCATCAGGATTCTTTTTGGATAGGGCATACCTATTTTCCTTCTCTTTATTCTGAACTGAAGCAAATAAAAGGCGAAGGGTTGTGACCTTCTCTTCTTCTCTTGCGAGCATAGCTTCCTTGAGATCTACTTTGATTTGCTCTCTGAGTTCCATGAGATTATCTTCGTCCTCTTCTCTGATTTTTCTCTACCAATCCCAATTTTGATAGATGTTCATACTCAGCTCTCTTTTCAATACGTCGCAAAGCTGCCTTTCTTTTGGTAAAGTCTGACTTTGGACGATCTCGAAAACGCAAAGAGCGGGCGCGTATAAGAATACCTGAATTCTTCAAGCGTCTTGAAAAACGGCGCACCAAGGATTGCGCATTCTCCCTTTCTTGTTTTTTAATTTCAAAACTCATGCTTTACTTGCTAACACATGAAGGTGTATGTGGTCAACCTCTTGACCCCCCTCTTTTCCAACATTCATAAGAAGCTTGTATCCATTAAACCCCTTATCCTCAGCAACTTTCTTTGCAAGAAACACCATATCTCCCATTAAAGCACTATGGTCTTGTTTTGCTTCTATTAAAGAAACTATATGTTCTTTTGGAATAACAAGAACATGAAAAGGAGCTTTTGGATGAATATCCTTGAATACAACAAATCTCTCATCCTCATAAATGATATCAGATGGAATCTCTTTTGCTGCAATTGAACAAAAGGTGCAAGCCATGTTACTTGCGCTTCAAACGCTTTTTAATTTCAGCTGCTACTTTTTCAAGCTTTACCGTATCCTGTTTTCCTGTAGACATTGTACGAATAACAATATTTCCTTCCAGAGCCTCTTTCTGTCCGAGAATTAAAGCCAAGTCAACTCTCATGCGATTGGCACGACCAAGCTGAACCCGCAGAGAATCCCGCCCCAGTGATTCTCCCACATCAATATCGGCTTTTCTTAATTCTTCCATAAGTTTTAAGGACTTTTTCTTTGGGAGATCTCCGAGCTGCGCAAGAAAAACTCTGGGTTGTGAAACATCCATTACATCCCCTCTCTCTTTCATTTCTGAAACTATTCTCTCAACTCCGGCTGCGGCTCCCAACCCCGGAATATCCCGTCCACCGAGCTGTTTCATTAAACTGTCGTACCTGCCTCCTCCAACCAGAGCTGACTGCGAACCTGTCTCCTCATCCTCTGACTTTTCAGTAAATATCTCAAAGACCGTTTTGGTATAATAATCCAGTCCCCGTACCAAATAAGGATCTAGGTGATAAGGAAGCTCTGTCTCGTCTAAAAACTCAAGAACAGATTTAAAGTGCCTTTTGCATTCATCATTTAAGTGGTCAATCATCTGGGGAGCTTGTGAACGTATTCTCTGACACTTTTCTTCTTTACAATCCAGAACGCGCAGAGGATTTTGCTTCATGCGGCGCCGACAATCTGCACATAGGACATGCTGATTGGACTTTAAAAATGCTGAAAGCACCTTTCTATAATAAGGACGACACTGAGAGTCCCCAATGCTGTTTATCTTAATAATAAGATTCTTGAACTTCAGTCCCGAAAGAATAGCATAGAATATCTGTATCATCTGGGCATCAATTGCAGGGCTTTCCTCTCCAAACACCTCAAAGTCAAATTGACTGAACTGTCGAAAGCGCCCGGCTTGAGGATGCTCATAGCGAAAGAGCTGACCGTAAGTGTAAAGCTTTACTGGTTGGGGAAGATTATGCATTCCGTGCTCAATATATGAACGCGTAATACCGGGAGTAAACTCAGGACGGAGAGCCAAGTTGTCTCCTCCCCGTGTTTTTAAAGTAAACATCTGTTTTTCCACGATGTCCGTACTAACTCCTGTCCCCCGTTCATACAACTCAAAATTCTCAACAACCGGTGTGTCAATTCTCTCAAAACCGTAGAACCTGGCAATCTCATCTGTTACATCGTAGACCTTGCGATAATACGGCTGATCTTTTGGAAGGATGTCATGCATCCCTGTTGGTGTTTGTATGCGTGGTTTTCTTGCCATAGTTACAAAGGAAATACTTTCCAAAATACTTTTCCAATAATATTTTCTTCCGGAACTGATCCCCATGACCTGGAATCTGAAGAAAAGCTGCGGTTGTCTCCCATTACATAATACTCTTTATCTGAAAGTTCTATTTTTGAATTCCCGGGTGTACTTTCAGAAAGATATGGTTCTTCAAGTACAAAGGCATCTTGATGCTCCTCCCCCTTGCTGTACACTACCACTTTTCCATCTTCTATCTCAATGGATTCTCCGGGCAGACCAATCACGCGTTTTATAAACCGCTGGGAAGGATCCTGAGGAAAACGGAACACAACAATATCGCCTCTTGCTGGCTCAGAAAATCTATAGGAAATTTCATCAATAATTAAATAGGTGCCACTTAAAAAAGTCGGCTCCATAGAAGCTCCCCTTACCAAAAAGGGCTGAAATAAAAATGCCCTGATAGGAATAACAATAAGGAATGCGATGATAAGAATCTTACCTATCTCCCAAAATCCAGTAAATCTACTTTTCATAATAAATCTGCGTGAATTATACCAGTCATTTCCCCTCTTAGCAAGATTGGTTTATGATATACTATTATGATAATTATAGGACTTGGAAACCCGGGAACTCAATATAATAGAACCCGCCACAACGCGGGATTTGCTGCGATTGACGCAATTGCAAAAGCAAACGGCTTTGGAGAATTTAAGTTATCAAAAAAACACAACTCTCTTATTTCAGAAGGTATTATTAATGATAATAAAGTTCTTTTAGCAAAACCCCAGAATTTCATGAATAATTCAGGTTCTCCAATTAAGTCACTAATAAAGCAGGATAAAAACTTTACTGTGATTCATGATGACATTGATATACCTCTTGGAAAAATAAAGACTGCCGAAGATAGCAGTTCTGCAGGACACAAAGGTGTTCAAGATATTATTCAGGCGCTTGGCACAAAAGACTTCAATCGCATAAGAATCGGTATTCAGCCAAAACAAGGAAAACCTGATAATACGGAAGAATTCGTGCTTCAAAAATTCACTGAAGAGGAACAAAAACTCCTTAATAAAACTATTAAGGAAATCATATCTAAATAAAAAAGGGGGAGAATTAGATTCCCTCCCTTTAGAAGCTTCCGTATAACACATTAAGCCCCTGTGCCCCTCCCGCCGAACGAACTTCTTCTTCAATAACTGCACTGATTTCCTGTGGTGACCACGAAAAATGACGAATCTCGCCACCCCGACATTTTGTCCAATCTAAAACTGGACCCTGAAACACGACACCTTCAATGGTTTCGAGTACTTCGCGACTAGCAAGAACTTCTGAACCAAACACCATTCCTCTACATTTAGAAATACTGCATGGAAAACTAAACTCCACAAACGCCCACCAACCAAATTTAATTTGGACAATGCGCACTTTTACAGAATCCTCAATGTCTATGGCCTTTTCAGAATGGAAACGATCAAGCCATTTAAATATCTGCTTTAGCATATCGTCTCCTTTCTTGAAATGATAGGGTTTTGACAGATGATCTACTTCCATCTATACTCATATTGAATGGAATTGTCAAGTACGAACAAAGCTATTCTGATTGCCGGAATCACCCCCTACTTTTTAGAAAAGGGGAATCTTTGGTTTGAGGAGAATAAAATAAAGATAGTTAATGCAAGAAAGAACCAGAGCTTTTTTCAAGATAATCTCCTACCTATACATACAGATGAAAAGATCTCGCAATCCGCATTTTTAAGAAGCTTGGACGAATTAGGATATGAAAAAGTACTCCATATAGAAGAACCAGGAGAATTCAGTGTTGTTGGTGGAACTGTAGAGGTCTTCCCCATTAATACTGACAATGCCTTTCAAATAGAATTTATTGGAAACCGCATTGAAGAGATACTTTCTCTAGCGTTATCTATTGAAAATGAAGAGGCATCAAAGAAACTCTTAAAAAAGAAATTAAAATCACAAAAGCTCTTCTCAGATCTTAAAAATCTCAAGGATGGTGACTACCTCGTGCACTTGGATCATGGAATAGGAAAGTTTACAGGTTTCACTACGCAACAGCACAGAGAAGATGAATTAATATATTACGCTTTAGAGTATGCTTCAAAAGATAAACTATACGTCCCCAAGGGCCTAGAAAGAAAACTCTCAAGGTATGTAGGATTTCGAGACCCTCATATTGCAAGACTAGGATCTCCATTCTGGCAGAAGACAAAAAGGAGAATAAAAGAAGAGGTTGAGAAATTAGCAAAGGAGTTATTGGAGCTCTACGCGAAAAAAGAAATGGTATCTCGCCTCCCCTATACACCAGAAGACGAACTTGACCAGAAGATTGCCGCATCTTTCCCTTATGAGGAAACACCAGACCAGATACAAACGCTATCAGATATAAATAAAGACTTATCATCTAGTACTCCTATGGACCGTATCGTGGCAGGAGATGTTGGCTTTGGAAAGACAGAGATTGCTTTAAGAACTATGGCCAGGGCAGTAAAGTCAGGATACCAGGCAATTCTTCTAGCTCCCACAACAATCTTAGCCCACCAGCATTACTCAAACTTCAAAGAACGTCTAGATAATCTTCCAATTAACATAGCCCTGTTCTCCCGTCTTCAGACTAAAAAAGAACAGGCAAAAATAATTAAAGACCTAAAGGAAGGCAAAATAGATATTGTAATAGGAACACATCGCCTTCTCTCAAAAGACGTGAAGTTCAACAATCTGGGCCTACTTGTTATAGATGACGAACAAAAGTTTGGTGTCAAACAAAAAGAAAAACTTAGAGAACTCCGCTCTTCCTTAGACGTTCTGTCTCTGTCTGCAACTCCAATTCCAAGAACGCTATACATGGCACTCTCTTCTTTAAAAGGGGTAAGTACCATTCAAACGCCACCTGATGGCAGAATGTCAGTAAAGACTATAATTGGTATATGGAACGGGAATAAGATAAAGGAAGCAATCGAAAAAGAATTAGACAGAAAAGGTCAGATATACTTTCTCCATAACAGAATAGGAACTATAGAGCAGATAAAGGGAAATTTAGAAAAGCTTGTTCCAAAAGCAAAGATACAGATAGCTCATGGGAGAATGAATGAGGCAAAACTCATTGAGGTATTAGATGCCTTTAGAAATAAAGAGTTTGATATCCTGCTCTCCACCACTATTATTGAGAATGGTATGGATATCCAGAACGTAAACACCATTATTGTGGATGATGCGGCAAAACTTGGATTAGCCCAGGCCTACCAATTAAAGGGAAGAGTCGGGAGATCCCATAAAAAAGCCTATGCACACTTCTTTCATAAAAAGCGCATGACGCCAAAGGCACGACTTCGCCTAAAAGCTCTAAAGGAAGCCGAAGAACTGGGTTCTGGATACAGGCTGGCTCTAAGAGACCTTGAGATTCGAGGAGCTGGAAACATACTAGGAAAAGAGCAGTCTGGCTCCATTAATACAATAGGGTTGAATCTGTTCTGCCAGATGTTATCTCAAGCAGTGGAAAGATTGAAATAATAAAAGATGGTACAATAACTTGCAATGTATAAAATAATCAGTACACTAGTTATCGTATGAAGCTTGTAATTGTTGAAAGCTTAACATAGTACTGCTATACTAATATAATGAGAGCTACGGCATCAAAACAAAAGTATCAATATTGGACAGATAAAGAAGTCCGTTTCCTGAGGAATCTATACCCGCAAATGCGCCTTAAGGAACTAGCAAGATTATTCCCAAAACGGAATAAGGGGACAATTGTGGTTAAAGCACAGGATTTGGGAATACCGTCAGCAAAACTGTGGCAGGTAAAAGAAAATTCTATACTTCGTAAAAATTTTATCAACACATCCAAAGAAGAACTTTTAAGCCTTCTACCTAAAAGATCCTGGCTGGCAATTATGGCACAAGGAGAAAGACTTCAGTTGAAACGCAATCGGCAAAAACCAAGAATGAAAGTAAATGAAGCTTATTTTCAAAAATGGTCTTCTCGTATGGCTTATATTCTTGGGTTTATATTAGCTGATGGATGCATTATTAAGGGAACATACAACGGATATAGTGATTCACTAAAATTTGGAGTACAGAAAAGCGACATTGATATCCTAGAAAAAATCAAAAAAGAACTCGACTCAGAACATAAAATCTCTCTACATAAGAATGCTGCTTATTTAAGCATTACAAGTCAAAAGATTGTTGACGATCTTAAATCCCTAAGTATTTCTTATAGGAAAAGCCTTCGTGAAAAAATTCCGGAGCTGCCTCCTAAATTTACGAAAGATTTCATCCGAGGCATAGTAGACGGAGACGGAAGTGTTGCAATCGACAAGAAAGGCTACCCTAAATTAAGTGTCTATGGAGGAAAAAGAACCATCTTATTCCTCCAAAATCATTTCCTTATAAAATTAGATATGTACTCTAAAATAGCACGACTAACGAAGTCAAAAGACGGAAAACACTATCTTTTTAGTATCAACTATCGTACAAACCCCGCAAAAGAAATTATACAGTATCTCTACGAAGATGCCGACTTATATCTTGACAGAAAGTTTCAAATAGCTCAACAATGTTTAAGTATAAAGATAAAACGTCAGAAAAAGTATACGCCCCAGGAGGATCAGATTCTCACAGAGTCCTACCTTGTCCTAACGAAAGATGCAGTTTTTTCCGCCCTTTTAAACCGAAGTTGGTCTAGTATTGAGCAACGGGCACGAACACTAGGATTATATAAACATAACAAGAACACGTAGACAATGCGCTTACTTATAGTAGAAAGTCCTACGAAGGCAGCTACCCTTAAACAATTTCTCGGGAAGGACTATGATGTCCAATCCTCTTTTGGGCATGTCCGGGATCTGCCAAAGTCAAAGCTCGGCATTGATGTAGAAAAGGATTTTGAGCCCTCCTATGTTATTCCAACCAAGTCCAGAAAGGCGGTAAACGTTCTCAAGAAAGCAGCTAAAGAAGCCACAGAGGTTATTCTAGCTACTGATGAAGATAGGGAAGGGGAAGCTATTGCCTTTCACCTAAAGGTAGCTTTGGAGTTAGACGACCCAAAACGCATTGTGTTTCACGAGATTACAAAGCAAGCAATTCAGGAAGCTCTTGAGAATCCCAGAAGCATTAATATGGACCTTGTGGATGCCCAGCAGGCCAGAAGAATATTAGACCGTCTTGTAGGATACAAACTATCTCCCTTCCTATGGAAGAAGGTAGCACGGGGATTATCTGCAGGACGCGTGCAGTCAGTTGCAATGCGCCTTATCTCAGAAAGAGAAAAAGAGATAGCGGCATTCAAGCCAGAAGAATACTGGAGCATTGAGGCTGACCTGGAACAAAAAACAACTAAGAAAGAGTTTACAGCGCAACTTACAAAAGAAGATGCAAAGGCTCTTGCAAAGATGGCAATTACTTCAGAGAAGGATGCTAAAGCCATTCTTACAAACCTAAAGGAAGCTGCCTATACTGTCTCAAATGTAGAGATAAAAGAAGGAAAGCGTAATCCCCTTCCTCCCTTTACCACCTCAACTCTCCAGCAAACCGCATGGCAGCAGTTCAAGTACCCTGCCCGTCGTACAATGCAGTTGGCCCAGAAACTCTATGAAACAGGACTTATTACCTATCACAGAACTGACTCTTTTAACCTTTCTTCCCTTTCTCTTGCAGCAGCAGAAAAGGTTATTACTAAAAACTATGGAAAGGAGTACTGGGCAGGACCAAGAAGATTTAAGAACAGGTCAAAGGGAGCTCAAGAAGCCCATGAAGCAATACGGCCGTCTGACCCTGCAAAAGTACCCTCTGCAATTAAGCTCAGCCCAGATCAGATAAAGCTATATACCTTAATATGGAACAGGTTTACTGCTTCCCAGATGAAGGAAGCTGTCTTTAACGCCACAACAATAGATATTGAGGCCAAATCCTATACATTCCGCGCAACAGGACAGATTCTGCTATTTGATGGGTTCTTAAAAGTATACCCTATGCGATTTGAGCAGGCAGAACTGCCAGAAGTAAAAGTAGAAGAAACACTTACTTTAAATAAGCTTAATCCTTTACAGCACTTTACCCAGCCTCCTCCAAGGTATAACGAAGCTTCCTTAATTAAGGAGTTGGAGTCTGAAGGTATTGGAAGACCCTCAACCTATGCTTCTATTATCTCCACCATCCAGGATAGAAACTATGTTGAGAAAAACGATGACAAGCGCTTTGAACCTACTGAGATAGGAACAACTGTTAATGATCTTTTAGTAGAGCACTTCCCTAGTATTGTAGATATAAAGTTTACAGCTACTATGGAAGACGACTTAGATAAGGTTGCAGAAGGAACTACAGAATGGGTTCCTATGATACAGAAGTTCTACGATCCCTTTGCTAAAATCTTAGAAGAAAAGTACGAGGAGGTGGAAAAGTCAGATGTTTCAGTTCAAGAAACAGATGAGAAGTGTCCTGAATGTGGAAAGCCGCTTCTTATCCGCCTTGGTCGCTTTGGCAAGTTCTACGCCTGCTCTGGCTTCCCCGAGTGCAAGCATACCGCCCCTCTAAAAGAAAACACCCTGGGTATTGATTGCCCAAAGTGTAAGAAAGGCAACCTTGTTGCCAAGAGAACAAAGAGAAGAACAACATTCTACGGATGTGATAAATATCCTGAGTGTGACTTTGCCTTATGGGACAGGCCTACTGGAACAAAGTGTAAAGAGTGTGATTCTCTCTTAATAGAAAAAAACAAGAAGGTACAGTGCTCAAACTCTGAGTGTAGTTCTCATAAGTAACGCCCTACCTGACAATCTTCTGTCGCATAACAGTGATTATCAGACTAATCCATTAAAGCCATCTCTTCAACCACTTTGAAGTTATAGAAATAACTTCTCTTTGAATACCTTGCTTGCCAGTAAAATCATGTGTAAGATTTTGCAATATCTTTATTTCCGCTTTTCCTTTTGTAAGTCTTTTTGCCAACTCCCCTTCTGATATTGGAACCGTGTCGTCAGCCTTCCCATATAAAAGACCAAAAGGAATTCTTAACTTGGAAAGCGCCTTTTCTGAATTATACTTAAAAGTATCTTTTATAAACGGATTGTATTTAACCTCATACCCCGCCCAAGCTTCAATGTACCCCTTGCGTTTTGCCTCCTCAACCCATATCTTGGACACAAAATCTTTATAATCTGAGATCCTTCCCATCCATGAGATAAGAGCCTTCACTCTTTTGTCTTTTGCTGCATGCAAAAGAGCTATGTATGCGCCCTGACTATGTCCTATTAGAGCAACACGATTTCTATCTATTCCCTCTTTCTTAACTGTCTGATTGATAACTACATTCAGATCACTAAGCATTGAAGAAGTAGTCTGCTTTTCAAAAATCCCATCAGAATCTCCGCTTCCACGAAAATCAAAGCGCAAAACGGCAAACCCTTCTTTTACTAAACCCTTTGCAGCTTGATTAAAAAAGGAATTCCACGTGCCTAAGTGATTTCCAGTCCAGCCATGACAAAATACCACGAGAGGCACCTCCTTTTTAGCTTTTGGCATATCTAAAATGCCAAAAATGTCTTGTCTCTTGTTTTTAAATATGACTGGCTTCATATCAATAGTCTATCAAAAAATCGCCTTCTTGGCGACTTTGGGTCCCCGCTCATATATTTTACGACTTTGAGTCTGGCTTCATATAATCTCTCATTTGTTTGACCATTTCTTTAACTTCAGATAAAACCTTCTCATTTGCCATATTTTCCTTCGCGTAGTTAATGATAGGTCTTATTGATTCAATTTTTTCACCAAATTTGTTCATCCACTCATATCGAGGAAAAATCCATAAGTGAAATAAATGATGTGTTCCTTCATCTTGGAAAAAGCATACGGTTTCAATTCTTAAAACTTCTCGCATACCTCTTCTTAATTTTCTAACCAAACTGAAAAACTCATCTGCCTCTTCATTATTAAATTCATCCAAAGAAACCTTTCCTGTTTTTGAGGCGATAATAAAAAAACCAGGAATAGAAACATCCCAATCTTGATGCACATCAAAATATTTTGTGATAATTATTTTTTCATTTGGAAAAAGTTGCTTCGCCATATTCTTATCTTATCAAAAAATCGCCTTCTTGGCGACTTTGAGTCCTCAATCATATATTTTATAACTCTAAATCCAGCTTCATAAAAGCTTTACAATAAGTCCTAAATTCTGTATAATCTAGGTTGTTTCAGCCTGGGTGGCGGAACTGGCAGACGCGTAGCACTCAAAATGCTATGAGAGCAATCTCGTGTGGGTTCGACTCCCACCCCAGGCACCAAAAAACAGGGAATATACCCTGTTTTAGTATTACTCTGAAAGTAAAAGAAGATTAGAGAACAGACAAGCCACAGTAACAGGACCTACTCCTCCTGGCACAGGAGAAATATAGGATGCTTTTTCACTTACGCTTTCTGTATCTATATCTCCAGTAGTTACTCCGCCCTCAACTGAAATACCAGCATCAATTACTACAGCTCCCTCTTTAACCATCTCCCCTGTTATTAATCCTGCCTTTCCTACGCCAGATACAACAATATCTCCCTGCTGTATTGTTTTTGCAAGATCACTTGTTTGAGAATGAGCAACAATAACATTAGCTCCTGCTGACTCAAAGTATATTTGAGCCGGAAGTCCAACTAATCTCCCCCTTCCTACAATAACAACAGTCTTTCCCTGTACTGGAATCTCATAATGAAGCAGTATCTCAGCAATAGCTGAAATAGTAGGAGGAAGAATAGAGAGCTCCCCTTTCTGAAACTTATTAAATGCAGTTTCGGAAAGAACATCAACATCCTTTTCTTCTGGAATCTTATTAAGTACAGCTTCTGTATTAAATGCAGAAGGCAAAGGAAGCTGAACAATCATACCAGTAGTTGAAGAAGTATTACCTATCTTCTCTACTTCAGACTCTAGCTCCTGTTGTAAAATATCCTCTGGGAACTTATATAGCTTAAATGAAACACCAAGAGACAAAGCAATCTCTTTCTTTCTTTCAATATAGGTTACAGAAGCAGGATGCGTGCCTACCTGAACTACAGCTAACTCAAGGGAAGCTTCTTTAGCTTCTTTCTTCACACGAGAGAGAATATGAGAGGCAACTTCTTTGCCGTCAAGAATACGAGCTATCATTGTGGAAGAGGGAAGTTCTCAGCTAATTGCGTAACCTCTTTTTTAATTGAAAGTATTGTTTCATTCTTGCTTGTAGCGTCATCAAACTCCTTTAAATACGCGGCTCTGGCTTCTTTTCCCTTGGGAAGCTGATAATCCTTAACTTCTTCAATTATTGCAGCTATCCAGCCTGCAATCTGCTCCATTTCCTTTTCCTTCATACCTCTTGTGGTAATAGCTGGAGTTCCTATTCTTACTCCGCTTGGGTAGAAAGGAGACCCAGGGTCTTTTGGTATAGTATTCTTGTTTACGGTAATGCCAGCCATATCCAAAGCTTCCTGCACAAAGATTCCGTTGCCCACTCCGTACTTGGTAAGGTCAACAAGCATCATATGGTTGTCAGTACCGCCTGAAACTAACTTCACTCCTTTATCTATTAAGGCTGCAGCTAGAGCCTTAGCATTAGCTACAATCTGCTTTCCATACTCAGAAAACTCTGGAGTCATAGTTTCACCCAAGGCTACGGCAATGGCTGCTGTCTGGTGATTATGAGGTCCCCCTTGTACTCCTCTTGGGAAGACAGCTGCATCTATCTTATCTGCCAACTCAGGGTCTTTCTCCAATCCCCTTTCTGTAACCATAATCATAGCTCCCCTGGGACCTCGCAGAGTCTTGTGAGTTGTAGTTGTAATAATATGGGCATACGGAGCCGGACTTACATGAGCTCCAGCTATTATAAGTCCCGCAATATGAGCTATATCTGCAACAAAGTATGCTCCAACTTCGTCTGCAATCTTAGCAAACTCTTCAAAAGGAAACTCTCTTACGTAAGCTGTAGCCCCGCACCAGATAAGTTTTGGCTTGTGCTCCTGAGCTAACGCTCTGACCTCCTCAAAGTCAATATACCCGTCTTCTTTTACATGATAGGGAACTCTTTTAAAATATCTACCTGAGATATTTATCTTCCATCCGTGAGTCAAATGCCCACCATCTGGCAAATCCAATCCCATTACCTTGTCTCCCAGCTCACATACCGCAAGATATACTGCGGTATTCGCAGGAGAGCCAGAATACACCTGCACATTTGCATGTGGGACCGAAAAAGCCTTCTTTGCCCTGTTAATAGCTAGATTCTCAATCTTATCTATTACCTGGTTACCTGCATAATAACGCTTACCAGGATACCCTTCAGAATATTTATCTGTTAAACGAGAACCCAAAGCTTCCAATACTGATGAGGAAGTATGGTTTTCAGAGGGAATCATCTCTAATCCCCCTTTCTGCCGTGCTATCTCAGCCTCTATCAACTCATATACCTCCGGATCCGTCTGTTTTATCTTATCTAACATAGTAATTTATTTTATTCTCATTGTAGGACTATTCTGCAAGAACATAAAGCAGAGAACAGCTATAGCGGCAACAAAGAATATGACGCCAAGCGGAAAGCTAGGAACAACAAGAAATAGGACTCCAAGTAATGCAAAGAATATAAACTTTGCCCCTCCATTAATCACCTCTCTGTAGACGATAAACTCATCAGCCTGTTCCTTTAAGCTCCCTGCTTTTTCATAAAAGAAGGTAAAGAATGGAATACCTACCGCAGCCCTCGAGGTCTTGTAGACTGTCTGGGCCAAGAAGGCATCAAATGGCGTCTGCACAAAGTACTTCATCACCCATGCAATAGATGTCCAGATAGCCCCAATATTTAACAGCCACGAGCGATCCTTGGTATCAGAAAGCTTCCCAATATAGAGAATGAAGAGAGCTGAAATCAACAGGGAAAAAGAGGTAATCCCTCCAATCTGAGAGAAGGTAATGGCTGCCATAAACATAAAGAGAGGCCATATCGTAAGGTTTATCGCTATCTCCAAGGCTACCGAAGAAAAGGCTAAACTTGCGCGCCAGCGTTCCCTTGAGAATATCTTTCCAAAGACCTTTCTATAGGAATCTGTATACATCTCGTGGGTTTCCTTCGTATACATAAGCGGAATAGCAGAAGCCAATAGTGTTATAAGTACAGCCACAAACAATGCAGGATATCCAAGGGTTGTTATAATCCAACCCCCGATAAAAGGACTGGCTACCATAGGAAGCAAGGCCGCCACATTCACCTTCCCTACTTCTTTTCCACGATGAGAAGTAGAGGAGAACCTTACAAAGTCAATATGGAAAGAAGGCCAGTACAAAGCCATTCCTGCAGCCCCCGCTACAACTGCCAATGGAACAAAGAAGAAAGACTGGGAAAAGAGAAAAAGGGAGATATAAAATATAAAGTACAGAAAGTAGCTGACTAAAATGCTGCGCGTTGGCCCTATCTTTGATATAACCTTAGCCCCCATCACCACAAACAATCCGTACAACAGATAGAGAGCCGCAAAGAAAAAGAAGACAGGAGCTATGGTTTGGTTAAAGAATAAAAAGATATAGACCGCCTCAAAAACTAAGACCATTCCCATTGCCAGATTGCGAATGGCAACTGCAATAAAGAACTTATCTACGTCCCGTTTTACAAAATAGTCAAAGTAGTGAACAAATGTATTGGGGGCTATCATTGTATCTTCCCAGATCCCTTCCTAATAATTGCTGCTTGATGTATAAAATCTACCACAGAAGAGGGGGGAGAGGAAGTAAGATCTCCTGCGTCATACACAACATCCGGAGTATATTTGCGACCTGCAAACTCCGCAATAACTTTCTGCCCACTCAGTATGGGCGGGTTTCCCGAGAGGTTAGCTGAGGTTCCAATCAAAGGAATATCAATCTTCTTTAATATCTCCTGTAAAAAAGGATACCCTGGTATGCGCATACCTATCTTTTCTGTGGTTCCTGTAACATCTGGCAATACTCCTCTGCTTCTTACAATAACCGTTACCTTGCCAGGCCAATATTTTTTCATAAATGACTCTTGAGAAGAATCTACAACTCCAAATTCCTTTGCCATCTCAATATCTCTTACAAAAATAGGGAATGCCTTTCCTGGCTCCCGTCCCTTTATAGTAAATATCCTCTCAACCGCCTCTTTATTTGTCGCATCAGCAACTAACCCATACACAGTGTCTGTGGGACAGATAATTACCTTTCCCTGCTGTAAGGCAACAACTACTGAATCCACATTCGTTTCTTTAATCTTCCAAGTATCCATGTTCCTATTATATGTGCTTTTGGAGAAAAAAAAAGACCTTTTAAGGGAAGACCTTTGAGGAGGGTGATCTGTTATATCCGAGGGAAAGTCGCCGCGAGAAACTCTCCCATAACAGACCACCCTCCATCGGAAGGGATGAACCTAGACTCTGAACTTCTGCCTCGCGTTGGCACGCCGCGTGCCTGCGAGTACCAAAGTCTAAGACATCCTAGAAGAATAGCAAGAAAAGGAGGAGGAAGGGATGCTAAAACCCAAAAGCCTTTCCTGCTACTCAAAAGATCTACATCCTTTATACCATATCACTCTACCTGGTCAAGAAGTTCTCAGCGGCATCAAGAGACTCTGGAGTCGCAATAGGAAACCATTTTTCTGCAACAGAATAGAAAAGAGAAGAGTTTTGTAAAACTTGTTTCACATAATCTGTAAACTCATATTCCCCACGCACGGACTTTTGAATTGATACCTTGAGGATAGAGCTGGGAAGATGATAGGCTCCCGTATTCACCAATTTGCTCGTAGGATTCTCTGGTTTTTCAAGTAATTCTATAACTCTGTTCCCATTTGTTGTAATAACACCAAAGTTCTCTGGATGTTCTGACTCTGCCACCATAATGGCAGGAAAAATCTTCAAAAGAGCTGCGATATCATCTTTATGGTACAAATCATCTCCATTTAAAAAGAGACAGGATTCATCAAGAAAAGGAGCGGCCTGAAGAGCTGCGTCACCCGTTCCTTTTTGCGTACTCTGCCATACATATTTAATCTTAATATCGCCATATGAGTCACCAAGCTTAGACTCAATCATCTCACCCTTATACCCAACAACAAGAATAACCTCGTTCACCAAACCTGCAAGTTGAGATAGATTATGCTCTAAAATAGATGTATCCCCTACAGATAAAAGGGATTTTGGTGTTGAATTCGTAAGGGGACGCATACGTATTCCCTTTCCTGCAGCAAAAATAACAGCCTGCATATAATTATTTCAATATATTCATTATTGATTGGGCTAAAACATCTGAATCGTGTCGAATAAATCCATTAGGTCGAAGTAAATCTTTCTCTACGATAGTTATAGATGAATCCTTAAAATCCTCTGGCGCATACACAACAAACTCTGCCTGTTCTTTTTCATATGTTTTGATACGCTCAGGCAGTGGAGTTTTTGTATTAACCAACATATATTGAATACCATCTTTCAGATATTTTTCAATGGTATTTAGAAAATCTTTTGAGGAAAAACCAGATGTCTCTCCAAATTTTGTCATAATATTGCATACATATATCTTCTTTGCCTTGGTCTTGCTACATGCCTCTGAAATACCATCAACAAGAAAATTAGGAATAATACTTGTGAAAAGATCCCCTGGACCTATAACAATGGCGTCGGCCTCTAAAATTGCCTCAACTGCCTTGGGATTTGCTTTACATGTAGGTTCTAACCAGATTTTTTCAATTTTAAGATTTCCATCATGTGCTGGAATATCAATATTTGTCTCACCTTTTATAACTTCCCCATTCTCCAACTCCGCCATTAATCTGACATTCTCTAAAGTTGAAGGAATAACTCTTCCTTTTATATTCAATATCTTACCTGCCTCCTCAATTGCCTTTTCAAAACTTCCAAGATTTTGTGCAAGAGCAGTTAAAAGAAGATTTCCTATATTGTGCTCCTTTAAACTGCCATTGGAAAAACGAAAGGAGAAAAGATCAGCAACTGACTTTTCAGCGTTTGAGAGGGCAACTAATGCAGGGCGCACAGAGCCCGGAGGAAGCACACCAAACTCTTCCCTAAGAATTCTGCTTGAGCCTCCGTCATCTGCCATTGATACCACGGCCGAAAGCTCCACTTCGTGCTTTTTTAATCCTGAGAGAACTGTATACGTTCCTGTTCCCCCTCCTATTACAACAATGCGTTTTTTTTCTTTCATATCTATTCAACCGTTACTGATTTTGCAAGATTACGTGGCTTATCCACGTCATACCCGCGCTTAACTCCAATCTCGTATGCGAACAGCTGTAAAGGAAGTACGGAAAGAATTGGAGTAAGCATCTCTATGGTCTTTGGAATATAAATAACGTCATCAGCCAGATTTGCTATCTCTTTATCTCCCACAGAAGCTATAGCGATAATAGAACCTCCTCGTGCTTTTATCTCCTGAATATTAGAAATCATTTTTTCATACACACTGTCACTAGGACAGATAGCTAAAGTGGGAAAGTTCTCGTCTATTAAGGCAATGGAGCCGTGTTTCATCTCCCCCGCCCCATATCCCTCAGCATGCACATAGGAAATCTCTTTTAACTTTAAGGCTCCCTCCAAGGCTATAGGATAGTTATACTTTCTGCCAATATAAAGCATATTTGAAAAGCTAGCGTATTTCTGCGCCAATTGTGCAATTACTTCTTTCTGCCCCAACACCTGCTTAACCAAATCTGGAAGACGAGCTATCTCCTCCACAATGCGTTTTCCCAACACCAGAGACATACTTCTTTGTCTTGCCAAAAAGACCGTAAGCATAGCTAGGGCAACGAGTTGGGAAGTAAAAGCCTTTGTTGAGGCAACTCCAATTTCAGGACCGGCATGATTGTAAATACCCGCCGTAATCTCACGCGCAACAGAAGATCCCACTGTATTGACAATACCAAGAGTCAGACCACCCTTTCGCTTAACTTCTCGTAACGCCGCCAATGTATCTGCAGTTTCGCCGGATTGCGAAATAAAGAGAAAGGCGGTATCTGGACTCACGATTGGCTTTCTATATCGAAACTCAGAAGCAATATCAACCTCACATGAAAGACCAGCATACTCCTCAATCATGTATTTTCCTGTCATTGCAGAAAAGAACGCAGTTCCGCACGCAATAATGTGAATGCGCTTCATGCCCCGCAACTTCTCTTCCACTTCTTCTAATCCTCCAAGCTTTACCGCTCCTTCTTTTGGTAGAAGGCGTCCGCGAATAACATTTCGTATGCTTTCTGGCTGCTCTAAAATCTCCTTTAACATAAAGGTCTCATGTCCTCCTTTCTGTGCCTCCTCTGCACTCCATTCAAGTTCTGTAATTTCTTTTTCTTTTTTAATATTATGAAGATCGGTAACCGTAAAAGTACCTGATTCTAAAACCGCAACCTCTCCATCATCCAAAAACACCATTTTGTTTGAATGAGAAACAATGGCAGACGGGTCAGAAGCAACAAATCCTCCAGAGTCATTTACCGATATAACAAGAGGGGAGGATACTCGGGCAGCAACAATCTTTCCAGGATCATCCCTAGCCACCACGGCCATACCATAACTCCCCTTTACCAATAAAAGTGCCTGGCGCACGGCCTTTGGCAAGTCACCCTTAAAAAAATGCTCAATTAGGTGGGGAAGGACTTCTGTATCGGTTTCTGAGTGAAATACATGTCCCTTCTCCTCTAACTGTCTCTTAAGAGACATAAAGTTCTCAATAATGCCATTGTGTACTACAAAGATATTATTATTACAGTCAGCGTGAGGATGCGCGTTAGCTTCTGTAACCTCTCCATGCGTTGCCCATCTTGAATGTCCTAATCCTACTGTTCCCTTAAAGTCAGACTTCTGAACTTTTTCCTCTAAAACCTCTAGTTTTCCCACTGCCCTAACAAGTTCTGGTTTTTCTTTTTCAAACACAATAATGCCACTTGAGTCATATCCTCGATAGCTTTGTTTTCTCAGACCATCTAAAATCAGAGGTGTCGCTGACTTATTCCCAATATATCCAATAATTCCACACATAGAAACAATTAAACTACAATATTCACCAATCGTCCTTGAACAACAACAACCCGCTTGGGTTTTTTTCCACCCACCCATTTTTTAATCTTTTCTGAATCTAATGCTAACTGCTTTGCTTCAGATTCCGTAATATCTGGGGAAACCTCAACTACATCTCTAACCTTTCCATTGACTTGAAGCACTAGCCGACTTTGAACATCCTTTACAAGGAAAGAATCATATTCTGGCCATTTTTGATTATGTATGCTTCCTTGATTCTTTAGTCTTCCCCATAACTCCTCTCCAATATAAGGGGCAAAGGGAGAAAGGAGTATAAGTAAAGTATTAAGATCTTTTTTTAGAACGGAATCCTTAGCTGAGATTGCATTTAAGTATTCCATAAGAGCTGCAATCGCAGTATTATATCTCAAATTCTCAAGGTCTAAGGTAACCTTTTTAATAGTCTTGTGTCTAATCTGCTCAAGCTCATCATTTTTTGTCTTTGGCTTTTTAGAAAAGGTTTCTGCATATTCCCATAGCCGATTGAGGAATCTTCTTATTCCAACAATCCCCTGGTCTGACCAATCTCCGGCTTCTGATAAGGGACCCAAAAACATAAGATACATTCTCACTGTATCAGCTCCATATTTATCAAAGTATTCATCGGGGTTTACTACGTTTCCACGGGACTTTGACATTTTTGCTCCGCCTTTTGTCAATAGACCATGAGCACGGAATTTCTTAAAGGGTTCTTCAAAATCAATGTAGCCAAGTTTATGAAGCACCATGGTGGTAAACCGAGAATAGAGAAGATGTAAGACCGCGTGCTCTTGTCCGCCAATATACATATCTACGGGAAGCCATTTTTTAGTCAATCTCCTGTCAAAAGGTTTCTTTACATCCCCAGAAGAAGGATACCTGAGAAAGTACCAGGCAGAGTCCAAAAAAGTATCAGATACATCTGTCTCACGCTCAGCTTCCCTTTTGCATTTAGGGCACTTAGTTTTTACAAATGAAGGAACAGAAGCCAAAGGAGAAACTCCTTTTCCTCTGGGTCTAAAATCTTTCACATACGGAAGCTTAACAGGTAAATCTTTTTCGGGTACCGGTACTGTTCCGCACTCTTTGCAATAAATAATTGGGATAGGAGGACCCCAGTATCGCTGGCGAGAGATTAGCCAGTCGCGGAGATGGTACTGCACTACCTTTTTGGCATGCTTTAATTCAATACTATGCTCTGCCACCGCATTACGTGCCTTATTATCTGACATCCCTGCAAACTTACCAGTGGCCTCGGTCATGACTCCAGGACCTATATATGCTTCCTTGAGCTTGTCTACTGTAAGATTATTGCCTTTAGGCCGCACAACAAGAATAATAGGGAGCTTATACTGCTTGGCAAACTCAAAATCTCTTTGGTCATGCGCTGGGGCGCCTTTTATTATCCCGGTTCCGTAACCCATAACCACAAAGTTCGCAATGTAAATAGGTATCTCTTCTCCAGTAAGAAAATTCATTGCGTTCCATCCTACGAAGAACCCTTTCTTTTTCCTCTCAATGGAAGCAGTATCCTTGAGCTTCTCTCTTCGAACCCCCTCAATAAACTTTCTCGCACCCTCCTCAACCTTTGTCCCTTTTATGAGCTTTTCAATAATCGGGTGTTCAGGAGCAATGGCAAGAAAGGTGGCTCCGTACGTAGTATGAGGCCATGTGGTAAAGGTTTCCAAGGTGAGGTTAAGACCTCCAACCTTCCATTTCTCAATCAGTCCTTCTGACTTTCCAATCCAATTTCTCTGAGCTATCTTTGTTCTTTCTGACCAGTCAATCCACTCAAGGTTTTTCAAAAGCTTGTCTGCATACTTGGTAATTCCAAAGAACCACTGCTCCATTTCTTTTTGTATAACCTCAGTATCACACCGCTCACATTTCCCATTAATCACCTGCTCATTAGCCAAAACAGTCTTACACGAAGGACACCAATCAACAGGAGCCTTTGCTCGATATGCCAATCCTGCCTTATACAACTGCAAGAACAACCACTGAGTCCATTTGTAATATGAAGGGTGGGTAGTATCTACTTCATTCTCCCACGCAAATATGGCGCCCATGCGTTTTAACTGCCTCCTAAAGTTATTGACGTTACGCTTTATTAAAATACTAGGATGAATTCCCTGCTTAATAGCAAAGTTTTCAGAATGAATCCCAAAAGCATCAAAGCCCATGGGTTCAAAAACATCATATCCCTGCATCCTTTTGAATCTTCCGTGTATATCAGATCCAGTAAACGCATAGACGTTTCCTACGTGTAGCCCTTCGGCAGAAGGATATGGAAACATCATCAAGTTGTAATACGGTTTTTTGGGTTTAGAAAGATTAACCTTCCATATTTTCTCTTTTTCCCAAAGCTTTTGTATCTTTTTCTCAACCTTCTGAGGATTGTATTGCATAGTCAAAATTGTACCCTTTTGCCCTTGTTTTGTCTACGCCTAATTTAGTAAAGTATATGTATGGAAATTAAAATATTTCAGCAACATATTCTTACTTGGTACAAAAAGAATCGAAGAGATCTCCCCTGGAGAAATACAAAAGATCCCTATAAAATTCTTGTGTCTGAAATTATGCTTCATCAAACCCAGGTTTCCAGGGTGTTAGAAAAGTATGAGGAGTTTCTCAAGGCATTTCCCACTATTGAAGATTTAACCAATACTTCAGAACAAAAATTACTTTCTACATGGAAAGGACTTGGGTACTGGAAAAGGGCTTTATACCTTAAAGAAACGGCAACAATCTTGTCCAAGAAACCATTTCCCAGAGACGCAGCTACACTCCAAAAACTTCCTGGTATTGGTCCATATACTGCACGTGCCATTGCATGCTTTGCCTTTCAGAACACAGATGCCTTTATTGATACCAATATTCGCAGAGTATATCTCCACTTCTTCTTTCAAGGAAAAGAAAATGTTTCAGATAAAGAGATTGAAAGTATTGCTCAAAAAGCTGTATATACAGACAATCCAAGGGAATGGCATTATGCCCTCTTTGATTATGGAGCTATAAAACTAAAAGACAAAAGCATTAACAGGCAGAGCCAACACTACCACAGGCAAAGCAAATTTGAGGGATCCCTGCGGTCATTTCGCACTAAGGTCATACAGCTTCTTCTTTCTGAAACCTCAGTATCTAACACAGCTCTTCAAAAATTCCTTACAAAAGAACTTAAACAAACATCCTACTCTCCAAGAGAGATTATTGATTCCTTAGTAAAAGACAAGCTCATCAAGCATAAGGGAAAATACTACTCTCTCTAAAGAGAAAAGAGATTTTTGGCGTTCTGAGTAGTAGCTTTAGCTATTTCTTCAACACGAAACTTTTTAATTTCAGCCACCCGTTCCGCAACATATCTTACGTTTAGGGGTTCATTCCTCTCTGTCAAAGATTGAGGAGGAGTAAGATATGGAGAATCAGTCTCAAGTACAATTCTTTCTAATGAAATATGCGAGATAACCTCTATAGGGTCTGGGAGAGCTGCAACATCCTTAAAGATAAGGCCATTTAGACCAATATACATTCCAAGCTCCATAAACTTGTCTGCCTGCTCTTTTGTTCCAGTGTATGAATGTATAACTCCTCTTAAAACTCCTTTATGTTGTTTTTGTATATCGCCAATAAAGGCAATTAAGTCATCATGCGCAACTCGACAGTGAAAGATAACAGGAAGATTAAGCTCTAAAGCCAACTCTACTTGTTGCTGTAATATCTTTAGCTGATTCACCTTCATCTCCGATCTCCTGGCTTTTCCTTTTGGCTGATAATAATAATCCAACCCTACTTCTCCTATGGCTACCGTCTTTTTGCTTTTAGCTAACAAACGATATGATTCTAAATCAAACTCTTCGGCTCTCGTCTCAAATGTACGCCAAGATTCCTCTGAGCTCTCTTCTGACTCTACTTCTAAGGAATCCACTCGGCGTTTGCCAAGATGAATGGGATGTATACCAACAGCCGCATATACTCCTTCTTTGTATTCCTCTGCTATTCTCACAGCTCTCTCTGAAGTAGAGAGTTGGGAACCTGGCATAATAACCCAAATATTATTTTTGAGAGTATTCTCTAAAACTTTCTTTGCATCTTCCTTAAACGCATTAAAGTTTACATGTCCATGTGTATCAATAAGCATACTCCTTATTGTACTGGAAAATATCCCAAAGAAAACAAGGGTTTTAAAGAATATAAGGGATTAAGAGGATTGCTGTGGATTGCTCAAAAACCTCAGGAGTATCTCCTTGTGCATATCCAGGCTCTCAAGATCCACCCATTCTGCGGCCGCGTGCATATTTCCTCCAACAGCCCCAAAGATAAGACTCGGTACTCCAATCTCTCCAAAGTATCTGGCATCTGTAGCACCATGAGCAAAATCTAACGGTACATCTCTCCCACTCACCTCTTCTGCTACCTGTTTGAATCGCTGAACAAAAGGGTTACTTTCATCCACAAACAACATTGAAACCTTATCGAGTACTTGAACACTCACCTCAGGAACAAGGTTCTGTAGAGCCTCAAACAACTCATCTGGGGTAGAAGCCAAATCCTCCGTGAATCTAACATCCAGTACTGCCCGTGCGTCTGCTGGCACCTTATTGGGAGTGAAATTCGAGGTTTCAATTAATCCAATGTTCACGGTGCTCTTCCACACTTCAGGTTCCATCTCCCCGACAAACTCCTTAATCTTCTTAACTGCCCCAATAATTATATCTATGGCGTTCTCTCCCTTCCATGGAAATGCAGCATGGGCACCTCTACCCTGGGCCGTAAGTTCAATCCATACTCCTCCTTTTTCTTTGGTGGTGAGACGCAAGATGTCTTCTGAGGGCCCATCTGCACACAGCACAAACTCAGGTCGCAGACCAATCTCACGCACTAAGTACCCTGCACCATCTTTACCCCCTACTTCCTCATCTGCGTTCAAGAGCAGAGCAACATTCGGGGGGTTCTCCTTTCTACCTAGCTCTTGCATCACAAGAATAAGAACTGCAACCATTCCTTTCATATCTACTGTTCCTCTCCCAATAGCTTTAGTCCCCATAATCTTTAAAGTATACTGATCTTCCGTGTCTGCCGGAACCACATCAACGTGACCATTCAGCAAGATTGATGGTCGAAGTGCATCATATCCTTTTACAGATACTAAAAGTGAATATTTACCATCCTTCTCAAACATCTTTGTCTCAAACACAGGATCGTCAAAGAAAGAAGTAATGTATGTGAACTCCTGCTGTATCACCTCTGGATTCTTTGCTGTCGTCTGAAAGGCAACAAGACTCCTTAGGATCTCTGTAATATCCTTTTTAGTAGTTGTATTGATCATATTGTATGGGTATGAGGTGCCGGCGAGGAGAAAGATCTTCTCCCCGCCGACCCTTTATCTAACTACCAGCCTCGGCTGTAGCTGTGGAAGTGTCCCTTATCCATTAAGAGAACTCCTTTCTCAGATCACTCCAGGCTGTGATCTTCTAGTTATATGCAAGAAAGATGGACTTCATCTCCTTGGCCTGGAGAGCCTCCGGTATCGATCCCGGAGGCACTTCAACTCAAGCAGAATGAAAACCGACCCTCTGAAAGGGCCGTGGATATATAACCAAAATAGAAAGAATTACAATAACCAGCCCTTGTGCAAAGAGTGTCGCTTATGCCAAACGTGATGATGTCGGCTGGTAATAAAATTCATATGCTTTAGTATACGCATTCCAATATTCCTGTCAAGGACTTGTAAAAACTTTAATGGGGTTAATGGAGTATATACTTCTTGACTTTTTGCATATTATATGGTAAGAAAATACTCAGCGATAGGAAATACCAAGCAATACCAAACAGAATTGGAGCAAGAAGATGAAAGTGAAAGCTACGGTTGCAACCGTAGACTCAATCAAGTTCCCAAAGCTCGCTCAGGCGCTTGATGACTTAGCGGCCGTATTCACTAATCTGAGGGATGAAGCTCAAGCAAAAGTGTTGGGTCCAAACATTACTGGGGTCGATAAAATGGGACCCGCGGAGCTATTCTTCCAAACATCAGACCGGATGGGCCTCACAGAGAGTGGCCTGGGATGCGATATTCAAGTCTCAAGGGCGTCGACCAGCATACATCGAGCCCCAGCGAGTTTCTCAGATGCACTGATTGCGTTTGAAGAACTCTGCAAAGAAAAAATAAGGGAGCACCTCCCTAGAGGGGAACGAATGCAGCTGCTCATGTCTTTTGCGGTCGATGCCGAAGTGCCCGACTCAAAAGGCAACTTCACTACCCTCCCTGAGACTGATGCTAACTGGGTAGATGGTGAAGCCTAAAACCCAAAGTGTGTTAAGCGCAATAGTCCATTCCGAGTGAGTGGACTATTTTTTTTGAAACTTAGCTAAGTCGAGGAAAGAGAGAATCGCCCTTACCTTTCTGGAGTTGATGGATAATTTTCTCTGATGTCTCCGGAAGAAACGGCTCCAGAAACTTTGCAACATGAGATACTACAAAGAGCAAATCCCCAATCACTTCCTTTTGATTGTCTGACTCTTCCCATGGACGCTCTTTCTCAATAAGGCGATCGGCATCATGAATCAAACTCCAAACTGACTCTAAGGCCTCATGGAACTTAAAGTCTTCTAATGCTGAATCTACATCTTCCTTTACTATCTTTATTGTTTTTTTGAGCTCGGAGTTCTTTATACTCTTTGGTTCTTTTATTCCTTCCTTTTCAGCCATTGCAAGAACTCTTGAAACAAGATTACCCAATCCTCCCGCAAGGTCAGCGTTATATCGCGTCTCAAACTTCTCATAGCTAAAGTCTCCATCATCATATGCTGGTATCTCTCGCAAGAAAAAGTACCTAACCGCATCTACCCCATACTTCTCTACAAGTTCAACAGGGTCTATGACATTACCCAAGGACTTTGACATCTTCTGGCCATCTACAGTAATGTATCCATGTACAAAAATACTCTTTGGTAGGGGAAGTCCGGCAGATAAAAGAAAGGCCGGCCAGTAAATGGCATGAAAGCGAATAATACCTTTACCAATTACATGAAGGTCTGCTGGCCACCACTTCTTATACTCTTTTTCATTAAGCCCAAACCCTACTCCTGACTGATAGATATTTAAGGCATCAAACCAGACATATATTCTCTGTGAATCATCTCCAGGAACAGGAACTCCCCAGTTCTTTGCACGCTCATTTGTTCTTGAGATACTAATATCTTCTAAGGGCTCTTTAAGAAAAGATAAAACTTCATTCTTCCTTGAAGCAGGAATAATCTTAAATTCATCTTTCTCTATAAGTGCAATCAACTGCTTTTGATACTTTGAAAGTTTAAAAAAGTAGTTTTCTTCAGAAATTGTTTCTAACTTCTTACCTAGATGCTCGTGACACTCTTGCTTTTTATTAAGTTCGACAAGAGTATAGAATGTCTCACATCCCACACAATATAAACCTTTATATGATGTTTTATAAATATCTCCTGCCTTATCACATAACTGCCATAATTTCTGACTAGATGTATGATGATCTGGATTACTTCCCTTTTGAAATACATCAAGTTGTACTCCTAATACTCCCGAAAGATCTGAGAATAGTTTGGTGTTCTTATTAATAAAATCCTCCACCGAAACACCAGCCTGCTCTGCTGCCTGAACATTTTTAATTGCATTCTCGTCGCTTCCAGACAACAACAAAACCTCCTCACCCTTTTGACGGTGAGAACGTGCAATAACATCTGCCTGTATAAATTCCAAAGCATGGCCAACATGAGGAGGCGCATTAACATATGGGATTGCTGCTGTTATATAAAACTTGTTCATTTTTCTTGAAAGATAAGTACTGTAAACTCACCCTTCACCTCTTTGTTTTGCATGTTTTTTGCCACCAGGTCAAGAGGACCTCGTATTATCTCTTCAAATTTCTTGGTTAATTCACGCCCTATAACCACCTGTAAATCCTCTCCTTTCTCAGATAACTCTCTTAGAGTTTTCTGTATACGATAAGGCGACTCAAAAAATATAACAGGATGGGGAGAGTTTATTATCTCTTCAAAAAACTTGTTTCGTTTCTTTTGCGGAACAAATCCTAAAAAGAGAAAGGAGTCTGTTGGAATGCCAGCCACCGAAACTAAAGCCGTAATTGCAGACGGACCTGGAATTGGAACAATGGCCACATCAGGTAGCTCTTTATATACCGCTTCTACAAGTTTGTTCCCCGGATCTGAAACCCCAGGGGTTCCAGCGTCTGATACCAAGGCAATATCCTTTCCTTCTTTTAATAAAGAAAGAATGCTGTTTAATTTAGACTCAGAACTATGATGATGATAACTCTCCAAAGGAGTTTTAATATCGTGCCGTACTAGTAATCGCTTGGTTACTCTTGTGTCTTCTGAAAGTATTAAATCAACCTCTTTTAAAACACGAAGAGACCTTAAGCCTACATCCTCAAGGTTTCCAATGGGGGTGGCAACAATATAGAGCGTATTCACAAGACAACAGCCTTCTCTTTTTCTGCCTTTCTTTTCTCTAGAAAGTCCCGCAAGAACTCAAAGAAGATGCCAGCCAATGGAATGGCTAAAATAGCCCCCATAACTCCCCAGAGCTGACCTCCAATAGCCAAAGAGATTAAGACAACTGCCGGAGGAAGACCAATAAAACGCTTGGTGAGAATCGGGGTTAAAATGTTGCCCTCAATCTGCTGGATTAAGATAAAGGAGATAGCCACAAAGACAGCTCTTAATACAGAATCCAAAGAAACAACAAGTATAATAAGGGCTCCTGCAAACAGAGGTCCCACGATAGGAATGAAGTTTAAAACTCCAGAGAACATGGCAAGGGAAACAGGATACTGTACATTCAAGACCAGCAGAGCAAAGTAAGTTGCCACTCCAACGAACAAAGAACTTAATACTCTTGCGAGAAACCATCCTGAAACCTTTCTTTGAGAACGCTCCCACACATTCAAAGCAAGAGCCTCTTGCCGCTTTGGAAATAGTAGCCGGATGCTTCGCTCCATCCACTTCTCTTCAATAGAAAGAAAGATGGCAATTGAGATAACAAAGACAGTAGAGAATAATCCTCCGAATATTGCAAAGAGCGCAGAAAACACACTAGAACCCAACCCCTCTATATTCTGACCTATGGTATTCAAAAATGTCTGTGCATCAGAAAAAGCTTCAATCCCCAACCCCTCTAATGGGGAAGCTACGGTATTAAAGTACTGAGGGATGAGCTGCGAAAATCTATCAATCTCGTTGAAAAAGAACGGGGCTGTGGCAAAGATACTTAAAGCAATAAAACCAAAGATGAAAAGATATACTCCAATCACTCCAACAACACGAGGGATACGAAACCGTTGAAGCAAATCAATTAAAGGATCGAACAGAATTGAGATGATAAATCCAAAGAGCACCCAAATTAAGATATCTTTCACTAAAAAGATTACATACAAAGCAAGTCCTGCAATTGAAATCTTAAGGATTGTACTCCACGTAATATCTAATGTTCCTTTGTTTGCAATATATGCCATAAGTTATATACGCAGTAGCTTTCGTAATTTCTTTGTATCTTGAAATGGACCTAGCACGGCGAGATTTATCTTTTCTGGCACAAACAGCTCTTTAGCCAGTGCCTTTATATCCTTTCTTGATACTACATCAATTTTATCATAAATCTTCTCAGGAAGGTAAATATCCTTTTGTAAAATCTCTTGCAAACCATAAAACATAGTCTGCTCGTTGGACGACTCCAAGGTAAGCGCCATCTTTCCTTTCATATTCTCTTTTGCCTTTTTAAGCTCATCTGGAGAAACTAAAGAGGTAGAAACCTTTTTATATTCTTTTAATATCGTGCCAATTGCCTTTTCTACATTCTCATTCTGCAAGCCTGCCTGTGTGACGAAAAATCCAACATCTGGATCAGCTTCCGCTGCCGTAGAAATGGAATAGGCAAGTCCAAGTTTCTCTCTTATCTCAACAAACATCCGAGAGCTCATCATGCCTCCCAATAACACAGCTAAAACACTCTGAGTATAGCGCTTTTTATGAAACAAGTTATATCCTCTTGCGCCAAGCATAATGTGTGTCTGATCTGTCTTACGATACTCAAGTAAAACTCCCGGAGTATCTTGATGATCAATTACTTCTGGCTTTTGCATAAATGGAGTTGTTGGCATTCCTTTAAACTTTGTCTTTATTATGTTCTCAACTTCTTTTGTTGTAATATTTCCAGCAACACAAACTACTGTATTTGAAGCTACATATTGATGAGATACATAATCAATTAAAGATTTCCTTGAGATATTCAAGATACTTTCTCTTGTTCCGATAATATCCCAACCAGCTGGCTGATCTCCATATAAAAGTCTTCTCCAGAGATTCTGAACATGAGATCCTGGCATATCTTTATACATATTCATCTCCTCAATAACCACTCCCTTTTCTCGTTCAATCTCGCCTTTAGGAAGCTTAGAGTTTAAAAAGATATCAGAGACCCAATCAATGGCTAAACTCAAGTGTCTTGAATCAACCTTAGCAAAATACATCGTAATATCCTCTCCCGTAAACGCATTAAATACTCCTCCAACTTGATCTAAAGACTCTGAAATCTCAAGATGAGTTGGGCGCTTTGTAGTCCCTTTAAAGAACATATGTTCCAAGAAATGGGAGATACCAGACACTGTCTTGTTCTCATACTTTGAGCCCGTACCCACCAATACTAAAACAGTCACGGTCTTTGTGCTCTTTTGCGGAACCGTGACGATTCTTAGACCGTTTGGAAGCGTTATCTTACGCATTAAACTTGACTGAGAGTGTTTCAACAAGATCTGAAACCAATACGCGTTCTTGCTTCATTGTATCTCTGTCCCGAAGCGTAACGTCATTATTCTCCAAAGACTCCACATCCACAGTTATTGCATACGGGGTTCCAATCTCGTCCTGTCTTCTGTATCTTCTTCCAATCGCCCCAGCCTCGTCATACTGAACCTCAAAATGCTCTTGCAGAATATCTGTAACCTCTCTTGCCTTTTTTACCAACTCTGGCTTGTTCTTTACTAAAGGGAAGACCGCCACCTGTATTGGAGCTATATTCTTTTTCAGCTTTAACATAATCTCAGCCTCTTTTGTTGACTCTGTTGTAGTAGTTCTCCCTCCCTGCACCTCCTCATATGCATCAATTAGGAGAGCTAGGACCAATCTCTCAATTCCTAGAGTAGGTTCAATGACATATGGGTAATATTTCTTCTTTGTTGCTTCGTCAAAATACTGAAGATCTTCTCCTGAGCCTTTTGCATGCTGTTTTAAGTCAAAATCCCCTCTGTTTGCTATTCCGGCAAGTTCTGCCCAACCAAAAGGAAACTTATATTCAATATCCACGGTACGTTTTGAGTAGTGAGCCAAGCTCTTTTTAGGATGCTCATACCTTCTCAAGTTTGCCTTTTTTAATCCCATATCCAAGAAGAACTGCTCCCATTTATTAACCCATATATCAAACTCTTTATCTGCGTCTTTTGGATTCACAAAATATTCAACCTCCGCTATCTCAAACTCACGGGAACGAAAAGTAAAGTTTCCCGTTGTAATCTCGTTGCGAAATGACTTTCCAACCTGAGCGATACCAAAAGGAATCTTGAATCTCATGGTTTCCTGTACTAACTTAAAGTTAGTAAACATTGACTGAGCGGTTTCTGGTCTTAAATAAGTAATATTCTTTTCATCCTCAACTGGACCCAAATAAGTCTTAAACATTAAGTTGAAGTTCTTGGGAGAGGTAAACTCCTTTTTCCCGCATGCAGGGCATTGATTCTTTGCCTTTGCCTTTCCTTCTCCGACAAATCTGCCTTCCTCCATGTAATCTGCACGAAATCTTAAATGGCATCCCTTACACTCAACTAGCGCATCAGTAAAGTTTTCCTCGTGTCCCGATGCTTTCCATACCTTTGGATGCATTAAAACAGACCCATCAATCAAGGCCACATTGTCCATTCCCTGCACAAATGTCTTTAACCACTCTTTTTTTACATTGTTCTTTAGTAAGGCGCCAAGTGGACCATAATCCCACAAGGCCTCAACTCCCCCATATATCTCAGAGGAAGGAAAGATAAATCCCCTTCGCTTAGCCAACGATACGATTTTCTGCATAAGGCCATCCATAAAGATTACTTTACCAGATTTAAAGTAAATGTACACCAAAAGTTGACAAATCATACAATTAGGTGTACACTATTGTTATACCTGTCGGCGGGAGAAACTCCCTTAAACATCTAGGCCGGCAAGAAGAAAGGAAAAAACGATGACGACACAAACGTCGATCACGTCAGGACAAAAGAAGCAGTACCTAAGATTTATGGAGGATGCAGCCGAGCGCGCACTCGTGGAGGTCGGCCTTGACAAGGACGGCATCCAGAACCTCATTGAGCGGGGCGACGAGTTCCATGCGCACGTCATTGCCGGCATACGGAAGCTCTCCTTGAGCAACCAGTACGCCGACGAGAAGGTAAAGTCCAACTACGGCTACCTCTCGGGCTACACGCCCAAGGGGATCGCAGAGCAAGTAGCGATTCTGCGTGAACTCTTCCCGGAGCTCAAGGACGCCACGTTCGACGAGAGCATCGCCAGCCAGGCCTTACCCGAGGGCGCCGAAGGGTGGTTCGCTATCCCAAGGTGGGAGCTGATCGCGTCAACCAACGGCGAGGCTGTTCAGAAGGTTCTGGACCTGATCAAGCAGACCAGAAACGATAAGTTCTACAACTACCGCCAAGACCGGCTTGGCCCTAACTGGCTCCGTCAGCGCGGGCGCACGGTGATGATGCTCCAGAAGCTGGGCGAACAGCAAGCAAAACACGACATCCTCGTGATACCGGCCCAGTTCGGGCTCCATCACAGGGGCCGTTCGGTCCGCTTGGCTCGTGAGGACTTCAACGCCTCAGAGTTCGGCCTCGGAGCCTTCGCGATCGGGATCATGCTCCTGACACACTCGGAACGTTTCCAGCACTTCAACGATCTCTGGATCGACTGTGCCGGAGAGGAATACGCTCCGGGTGCCGATGGCCAGTTCAACAGCGCGCCGTACTTCTTCTTCGGCGGCGACGGGGTCGGGTTCGGCACATACCAGATTGTCCAGGCCCCCGACTTCTGTGGCTCGGCGTCGGCGTTCGTACCGCAGTAGAACCTTAAATTCTTGTTCCCTTGAATCTTTTGACTTCTTGTCTTTTGATTCTTGAATCCGCGGACAAAAATGAGAGAGTTATCCACAATTCGAAGTGGCTCTGACTCTCTCTTTTCTTTTACTTAATGTTTTAACCTATTCTCTATTTTCTGTTAAGGTTATTAGGATGGATGGAAATGAAACTGTCTTCATTATATCTATTCTACTTAAAGTAACCTAAAAGAAGGGGGATGTGATTAAAATATCATCACTTCTCCCCGCTTGAGATAAGAGTCAAAACTACTGCACTCTTCCGTCTGTTATACTTTCGTCATCTTCAAGTATTGTGGTAATTGCCTCGTCAGTTGAGGAAACAAGTCTATTGGTAAAGATATCGTCTCCCGTAATCCTTACCTCTGAAATAAGCTCTGGGGTAGTGCCTACCTGAAACTCTTGCGGGGTAAAACTGACCTGAAAGGAAACCGAAGCTGCCGAACCAAAGGTTCCGCTCCCCGCTACAATATCTCCTGCATCCCAGACAACCTCACGAGATGCTGAATCATACACCAGAGAACTATCTTGAGGAAAGATATTGCCAGACAACTGCACTCCCTGCCCCAAAGACGCCCTTACTTTTACGTTATTAACATCATTATATGAGTTAGAAGCTGTCCAAGTAATGGTATAGGTAGTTGAAGTTTCGACTTGCGGAGGCAGGGGCCCCTGATTACCAAAGACCTCATCCTGGAATCTTCCTGTCTGCTCAATTAAAAGCTTGGAAGATACGGGAACCTTAAACTCTTCTCTAATGTCCGACAAGACCACTGTTGTCTTTATGGAGAAGTCCTTATCTTGAGCACTAAACTGTTCCCATTCCTCTAGAACATTCACCCAAAACTCAACTCTTCCTTCCTCGCCCTTTCCCAGAAATCTTAAGCGCCCAACATCGCGGGACTCCCAAAGAATAGATTTTCCTCCCTGCTGGGATTCCCCATATGTTGATGTAAGAGTTGAGAGATTAAGAGGGCGACCATCAAGATTAATCACCAAGAACAGATTTTCTAAGTTCTTATCGGAAACATTCTTAAAAGAAATCTCGTAATGCAGGGTATCTCCAGGTAAGGCTACAAATCCTACCTCGTCATTCACGCGTTGTGAAATAATCATCTGAGGAACCGCAATCTCAACTCCTCTGACTGACTCCTTAAACAATGTAAAGTCTCCGTCTTCCCAACTGCCGATTCTTGCTTCAAATATCTTCGCCTCATTCAATTCCCCTTCAATAGATCCGGTAATGGTAATACGTCCACCCTCAGCTCTGTTTACAAGGCCCAAAGACCACTCTGAATCTCCAATGGATGTAGGGGAGGCGCTTTTAAAAGTAAATCCATCTGGGTAGTCAATTGATATTCTCATATTAGAAAGCGGATACTCTGAATTTGAGAAATAGTTTAGAGAAAATTCAAACTCCTGTCCTGACTCAATCCTCGAAGGAAGATCAAGTTCAAAGTTCAGGGGCACAAAAGAAATGACGGTGGAAGCCGTGGTTTCAGCTGAGAAGCGACCAGTTAGATTCTTTGGAGTATAGGTAATCTGAGCTTTGGCTTCCTTAACCTCATTTTTCTTTCCAAAGAGACGGGCGGGAAACTCCATAGTTCGTTCCTGTCCAGGATAAATATCTTCTAACTCCTGAGTAACGCGTCTTGAATCTCCCTCCAAAAATACCGCTCCCCCTGGATACTCAAAGATAAGAATAGGATTCTCCAATCTTACATTCCCATTGTTCTTGTACTTCACCGTATAGACAACCTCTTGGCCCATGTCAGCCTCATCAGGCGCTAAAATCTCAAGCCGCAATACTTCTTTTGAAAAAATATTCTGCTGCCATACAAAAGCTGCTATTGCAATAACAACAAGAACGGAAATTGCAATAATCCACGAACGTTTTATTTTTTTTCTTGAACGCATTTATTTATTCTACCAGATTAAGAAATTCGCTCCAAGACATGAGCTAAGTAATTCCGCGATGCCTGACGAAACGCCCTAGTCTCAGAAAGGGGCATTGTGGTATTAGAAAGAAAAGCTGTATCTGAAATTAACATATTACGCAGCTGTCTTAAAGTTTCGGGAGACAGCTTTATGCCTTTTGATGCAGCGCATTGCGTACATTTAATTCCTCCGTCTATTGCATGAAAGAAAACATCTCTATCCTCCACTCCTCCCTTACACGAAACACAGGAATTAAGATGAGGTTTATATCCAGTTAAGGAAACAAGATTCCATAAAAAGTGATATGGGAGAAGATTCAAGGTTTTTACATCAAGAGTTTTTTGATTCAACGCATACAAACTATTCATTATTAAACGCCAAGCTGTTTGTTCTTCCTGCTCTTGTGAAAGTAGAACATCCATAGAACGAAAAATACTGAAAGCAGTTCTCAATCTCTTCATATCTTTTGCAATATTAGAATAATGAATCTCAACCTCAGCTGCAGTAAGAGTCTTCCCTACTTTTCCTTGAATAAACTCCAGATTCACAACGGCACAAGAGACCAACCCACCTCTGAGTTTTGAAGTGATTTTTCTTTGTGAAACCGCACGAAGCCGTATCTTACCAAATAATTCGGTAAACACAACAAAAATACGGTCAGCTTCTCCAGTGTTAAAAGAAGTAAGGATAATTCCAGGTGTGCGATAATATGTTGCCATTAGAATTTGCGAATACCCATCCAGAGTTTCATGCCTTCCAAGAGAAAGTCCTGCTCCACGTCAAAGACCTGTTTTGGGCGATCCCCCACTTGAATATCAGACACTCCAACTAACTGAGTTATTTGTTTTGAGTTGGTACCAATAAGATTTTGCAGTTCTTTGTTTCCTGAATATCTAAGCCGTATTCTATCAGATGGTTTATACCCAGCCTTTCTTCTCATGCTCTGAATATGACGAATAATCTCACGCACCTGACCCTCTTTTCTAAGTTCCAGAGTAATATTTATATCGAGCTCAACATCTGTTTTTAAAGAAGAGGAAAACACAATTTTTTTCACATTTACCTCTTCTACAACTAAGGATGCTAATTTAGGATCCAGTTTTTTTCCTTTAACACTAAGTTTTCCCAGGGGTTGCCTAACCCGAATACCTTCTGCTGCTCTCACAGCCAGCGTATGCTGAACAATTTTTCTAGCTAAAGTCATGTCTTCCTGGAGTTTCTTTTTTATAAGAGCTGTCTTTGCCTTTGGCCAGTCTTCTAAATGCACACTCTCCATCTCACCCTTCAACTCTCCGTATATATGTTCTGTGAGAAAAGGAATAAAAGGAGCAGAAAGCTTAGAAACATTCAGCAATACCTCGCGCAGAGTATTTGATGCTTGTTTTAAATCTGCCCTAGACGATGGATTCTGAAATCGACTTCGGGACCTCCTGATATACCATAAAGACATATCGTCTAAAACAAAGGATTCTATTGCGCGCGCGGCTCCCGTAACATCATATTTTGAAAGCAAATCTGTTGTTTCTTTTACAAGAGAATTCAGACGAGAGAGAATCCAGACATCCAGCACATTACTGGACTTTGTACTCATACCTGGCTTTGCATACGTCTCATAAAACACATAGGAGTTTAGGAGAGGAAGCATAAACTTTCTGACTGCTAAAGCCACGTCTTTTTCAGAAAAGAGCTTTGGTTCAGAAGGATTATTTATTGTGTAGAAATACCATCTCGTAGCATCACTACCATATTCTTCCATTATATCTGAGGGATTCACTACATTATCCTTGGACTTTGACATCTTCTGCCCTTTTTCATCTAATACATGGGCGGGCGCGATAACATTCTTAAACGGAGCTCCCTTACCCAATAAGGTTGAGATGGTCAACAACGTATAAAACCATCCCCTTGTTTGGTCAATTGCTTCAGAAATGTAATCTGCAGGAAACTGTTCTTTTTTATCTATCAAGTTTTTATTCTCAAAAGGATAATGATACTGCGCAAAAGGCATGGCACCAGAATCAAACCAGACATCCACAACCTCCTTTACTCTTTGCATCTCTCCATTACATGTTGCGCATGATAAAACAACATCATCAATATAAGGCCGATGAAGGTCTAACTCCATATCTTCATTATATGGAAGGTGTTTAAACTCCAGCTTCCTGCATTGAGCCGTTGCAATACTTTTATTTTCCTTATATTCAAAAGATTCCTTATTGGTTAATCCTAGTACAGCTGTTTCAAGCATAGTTATAGGAGTCTGATGAGAAATTAATAATATAGTCTTTCCTTTATACTTTTTCTCCAGAGCTTTAAGTAAGTTATATGTTCTCTTTTTTACATCACTGTAACTCTCTCCTTTTGGATGTCTGATACGCATCTTTTTCTCAAAGATTTCATACGGCGTTAAATCATCTTCTCCAAAAAATGCCTTAGCCTCCTTGCGAAGCTTCCCATTAAAAATACCGACATCATCCTCGCGCAATGCCTTTTCAGGCAGAAATTTCACATCCAGCTTCTCCGCTATAATTTCAGCTGTTTCTTTGGTTCGCAGTAGATCGGAGGATAAAATAATATCTATTCCTTTATTTTTAAGTTGTTTGGCGGTGGCAACCGCTTCCTTTCTTCCTTTTGCAGTAAGGTGCAGTTTTAGATTCTCAGGCCATGAAAGGTCCACATCATCCATATTCTGGCGCTCAGAATGTCCATGACGCATAACGTAATAAGTGTTCTTTGACTTTTGCTTTGAGAGTAAATCATTCCGAGAACCAATAACCTCATACTCCTTACAATTATTACACTCCCAAACAGGAAGTGGGGTTCCCCAGTAACGTTCTCTGGAAAACGTCCAGTCCTTTGCCTCAGCTAACCACTTACCGAATCTTCCTTCTTTCATATGGGAAGGCACCCAGTTTATGGTCTTGTTGTTTGAAATGAGTTTTGTACGGTCTTTCTGCACATTCACAAACCATCCCTCCTTTGCATAGTACAAAAGAGGGGTAGAACACCTCCAGCAAAATGGATACTCGTGCTCATACATCTCTTCTTTGAATAAAAGACCTCTTTTCTTTAAATCCTGAATAATTAAGGGGTCTGCATCTTTTACAAACTTCCCCTTCCACGGAGTCACGCTCTCAATAAACTTTCCTTGTTCATTAACCAAATGAAGCATGGCCAGATTCTCTTTCTTTCCAAGCTCAAAGTCGTCAGATCCATAGGCTACCGCTGTATGAACAATGCCGGTTCCCTCTTTTGAAGAAACAAAGTCAGCTCCAACTACTTCCCATACCTTCTTTCCTTCCTCTGGCTTTCCAAAGGAAAAAACAGGCTCATATTTTAAACCAATGAGTTTCTTTCCTTTTTCTTTTCTTATCTCTTCATACTCTCCCAAAACTGCAGTAGCGCGGGAGGCTGCTACCACATAGGTCTTTCCGTCTTTCTTTCCAACTACATAATCTAAGTCAGGGTTTACAGCTAACGCCACGTTGCCAGGAAGCGTCCAGGGAGTCGTAGTCCATGCAAGCAGGTGCATGTTCTTGCCTTTAACCTTAAAGGATACATATATAGAAGGTTCCTTTACGGTCTCATATCCCTGGGCTACCTCGTGAAAGGAAATAGGGGTTTCACATCTCGGACAGTAGGGAACCACCTTGTAATCCTTATATAAAAGCTTTCTGTCTGAGAACTGTTTTATCACCCACCATAAACTCTCCATATACTCTGTCTCATAAGTAATGTAGGAATCCTTCTGGTCAATCCAAAAAGCAATACGCTCAGTTAAGTCTTCCCATTCTTTTTTATACTTAAATACAGATTCCCTGCACACCTTATTAAACTTTGCGATTCCATACTTTTCAATATCCTGTTTTGACTTTAAGCCAAGCTTTTTTTCCACCTCAAGCTCCACGGGCAGGCCGTGCGTATCCCATCCAGCACGCCTTCTAACATAAAATCCCTGCATGGTCTTAAAACGGCATATTATATCTTTATATGCCCGTCCCAGAACATGATGAATTCCAGGACTTCCGTTTGCAGTAGGAGGACCTTCATAAAATACAAAAGTAGACGACTTTCTGCGCCTATCAAGAGATTTTTGAAAGATATTATTTGACTTCCAGAGCTTCAATATCTGCTCTTCTCTCTCAGAAAAATTAAATGCCATATCTCATACAATATCATTTTTAAGAGTGTTTTTCAAAGTAAAAGACGAGAGCAACATTGCACTCTCGTCTCTTGTGACTGTCTTGCGACTGTCTTAGTCTTCAGGAATTGCTTCCTCGGGGATTCCAAGAATTGCTCCAAAAAATCGTTTCCGATTAGTTCCAAGCATTCTCTTGTCCACCACAGTAATCCCAACCTCATCACTACTGAGTCTAAGATACTCAGGTTTATCGGTTAAGACAACAATTCTTGCTGACTTGTGGGTATCACGAACCTTGACTGCTTCCTCCCATGCAAGGCTCGTGGGGAATATGAATATCTCCCCAGAAGGGAAACCCATATTCGGATTCCACCCAACAATCTGAATTTTATCCTGTCCCGGATAAATTTGTTCAAATCGTAACTTGAGGCTCTCCAAGAATATCTCAAAAGTTCTTGGGGAATCAACTGCTTCGCCTCCGAATATGGCGACGATTTTGGCTTGTGTATTTGTTGACATGTTTACTCACTTTCTCCATGTCAGTAGCTAGAACTAATCCTATACTAACACATTCTTATAAAAATGTCAAGCTATATTTATTAGATATTATCTATTGACAAATCTATATTCTTATGTTATCATTTCTATTATCCTGAACATTACAAACAACCTCGCTGTAAGATTTCTTATAGCGAACAGCACTTTTAAGGAAAGATAATGACAAAGAAAATTCTTATTGTAGATGACTCAGATGATGATTCTGATGCAGCAACAGTTGCATTGAGAGGTATCATGGGTAGAGATGAAATATCCATAATTTACGCCAACACTATCTTGGATGCAGAGAGAAAATTCTTTGCTCCTGAAAATCAAGATATTGTTGGCATCATTATGGATGGCCACGTCTCTGCTGGATCTACTAACGCAAAGGACACTCCTGAACTTGTAAAAGAGTTCAGAGAAACCTTTGAGGGTCCAATTATTGCTTCTTCCAGTGACTCAGCTTTAGCTGAAAGATTAGTTGAAGCTGGTTGTGATGAAGCTGGAGACAAAGGAATCGGAGTAGCAAGGATAATGCATAAACGTCTTGCTACATAATAGCTCTAAGAAACGTTTAAGGCCAGTGGACGACTTTTGTCGAAAGCTGGCTTTTTTCTTACATTTGTTCAGGAGTTTCAATACCTAAAAGATATAAGGAGTTGGAAAGAAGTTGTGCAACTGCCGCCGTAAGCATAATACGAAAGTTCTTCTGTTCTTTGTTTTCTGCCTGGAGCACACGATGAGTATTATAAAAACTATTGTATGCCTGAGCCAACTCAATAGAAAAAGATGCAATAAGATTAGGAGAGAATCTATCTCCTGCTTCCTTTACATATTCTTGGAATCTATATACCTGACGAAGTATTGCTTGTTCTTGTAAAGAAAAATCTGAGTATGTAGTTTTCTTAGATACTTTTGCCTTCCTTAAAATACTTTTGCATCTTGCATAAGTGTACTGAATATATGGACCACTGTCTCCTTCAATACTCAAAGACTTTTCAATATCAAATATAATATCTTTTCCAATGCCAACTCTTAGTAAAGAATACTTTACCGCCCCCACAGCAACCTGTTCCTCCACTCCTTTCACTTTTTGAATCTCAGAGGATTCCATAAGGATAACCACGCGAGATTTCATTTCATCCAATAGGTCTTTTGCTAAAATTATGGTCCCCGTTCTACTAGACATCTTTCCTCTAGACATTCTAACCATGCCATGAGCTATATGATTGGTCTTTTCGCCCAATTCCGGCTCCATCTCCTTTAAGGCAGAAAGTAAGACCTTAAAATACCCAATGATTTCATTCCCAGTAATAATGATGGATAAATCATATTCAAAGTCCTTATACTTTGTAAGAGCTAAACCAAGTTCCTTTGCCTCATAAGTTGGAAGTCCTTTAGAATTAATGAACACTCGATTATGCAGACCCTTTTTCTCTCCTGGGTAAATCACAGCTCCCTCACTCTCCTCAAATACACCTTTTTTTAATCCTTCTTTTACTATCTTTAACCCAACCTCTGCTGAATCTCTCTCAAAATAGTAGCTATCAAACTTAGTTCCTAATCTTTTATACATCTCTTCAAAGTAATCCAAAGACCATTTTCTTCCTTTCTCATATATATCTTTAATATCTTTATTTAAATCAAAGATTTTTTGGTTGAGCTCTGTAATCTCTTCCTTTGCCTTCTTATTATTCTCAAAAGCAGTATTGCCCAAGGCATATGACTGACCTAAGAATTCCATCTTCTCCTCTAAGGTCTTTTTTGAAAGAACAGTCAAGGATGCCTTCTTTTTCTCCATACCCCATATTGCCTTTGCCACATGCATTCCAACGTCTCCCTGATAATTCACTCTTCTTATATTAGCTCCATTTGCCTCCAGAAGTCTGGAAATACTCTCTCCAACAATATTGCTATAAAGATGTCCAATGTGAAACTCTTTGAAGGGATTGGGATCAGTAAACTCCACAATAATCTTCTTTCCCTTTAACTCATCCCCTCTTCCGTACTTCTCCTTTTGCTTTATAACTTCTATAAACTCATTTACGAGATAATCTCTTGAGAGAAATATATTAATAAACCCGGGACCCGCTACCTCAACTTTCTCAATGAACTTTGATTTCTGCTCCTTAATCTTCTCTGCTATTTCTTGCGCTAACTCCCTTGGGGAACGACCAAGCTTAGGGGCTGCAACCAAAGCAATATTGGTAGCGTAATCTCCATGCTCTAAGACCTCTGGATGTTCAATCACAATCTCAAAATCCCCAATCTTCATTTCCTTGAGAACCTTTTTAAATAATATTCGAATTTCCTCGCGTATCATAATAGTTTACTGTATCACAGAGCCTCAAAGAATAAAAAGGTATGATTATCTGTATTTATTGAATCATGATACACTCAATATATGGCTACATTTGCTGACAACAGAAAAGCGTGGCATGATTATGAAATATTAGAGACCTTCCAGGGAGGTCTTTCTTTAAACGGACAAGAAGTAAAATCTATTCGGGGAGGAAGAATAAATCTAGCGGGTTCCTACGTAGACTTAAAAGACCAGGAATTGTTCCTAGTCGGAGCAAATATACCGCCCTATCAGCCTGCAAACGCACCGGCTAACTATAATCCAGAACGCGCAAGAAAACTTCTTCTAACAGCTAAAGAAATTAGGTATTTAATCGGGAAAGTAAAGGAGCGAGGCTTGACTTTGGTACCCTTAAAGGTGTATAGTATGAAGAGCAAAATCAAGCTTGAGTTCGGACTCGTAAAATCAAAGAAAAAACAGGATAAAAGAAATATCCTAAAGAAACGCGATGCCGAACGAGAGATGAGGAAAGCTATATTACGGGGGTGACCGTTTTGACAGAAATGTACTTTAAAAGCTGCAAGTCGAGGGTGTCTAAGACCTCGCAAATCCATTAGACAAGGCTTTAAATGCCAACATATTTGCCCCTCAAAGGGCACTTGCTTACGCGTAATAACGCTTAAGCCATCCCTCTTTTGAGGCTCCATAGAAAGAGAAGGGTGTCATTATGGAGATAGGCTGAGATGATAATTCGGCGTCTTAGTTAAAATCAAACGAATTAAAGATTGAGTACACAAGGTTGCCTTGTTTCCGTACTTAATCTCAAACAAACAAGGATACACTTGTAGAAGCTTTTAAGGAAACCTTCTGGACGGGAATTCATCTTCCCCACCTCCACAAAAATAACAAAACAATCTGGCAAATAGAATATACATAAATCAGCAAATAAGGGCCCATGAGGTCAGACTTGTTGACGAGACAGGAAGCCAGATGGGAATCATTCCAATAGCCGACGCCTTAAAGGCAGCGGAAGAAAAAGGGCTTGATTTAATTCAGGTCACAGAAAAAGTAGACCCTCCTGTATGCCGTATAGGCGACTATGGAAAGTACCTCTACCAGCAGGAAAAGAAAGGGAGGGAGGGAAAAAAGCAGACTGGCGGGGAACTAAAAGAAGTTAGACTCACATATACTATGTCCCCACACGATATGGAAACGCGGGCTAAGAGAGCTGAGAAATTCCTATCAAGGGGCAGTAAAGTAAGAGTTACCCTTCCGCTTCGTGGACGACAACGGGCCCTGGAGGGATACGCAAGGGAGAAACTAACAACTTTTATTAACTCTCTGAAGGAAATTATACCAATTAAGATTGAACGGGAGATTAAACGAGAACCTCGAGGATTATCTATCCTCATTACAAAAGGATAATATGCCAAAGATAAAAACAAGAAAATCTATTCAGAAGCGCTTTAAGATTACCAAGACAGGTAAGGTATTACGGCGTGCAACAGGACAGGACCATTTTCGCGCAAAGAAATCTAGTAAAGCAAAACGACAGAAAAGAAAATGGATTGTCATGCCAAAAGTTGAGGCAAAGAAAATAGTAAAAGCGCTTCACTCATAATCATATGGCACGAGTAAAACGAGGAGTAACAGCAAATAAAAGAAGGAAAAATGTCTTAAAGCAGGTAAAGGGTTTTAAGTGGGGAAGAAAGACAAAATACAAATTGGCAAAGGATGCCCTCGCCCACGCAGGAGTATATTCATTTCGAGACCGCAAAGCAAAAAAGCGTGTCTTCCGTAAACTATGGCAGGTTCAGATATCAGCCGCTCTTGGAGATATGATATCCTACAGCAAATTTATTGCCGAGTTAAAGAAAAACAATATAGAGATAGATAGAAAGATATTGTCCCAACTAGGTAAAACTCGCCCTGAAACTTTCAAAAAGATTGTAGAGAAGGTAAAAAGCTAAATCTTTACTCCTTCTTTGTGTAAAAGTTCCAGCTTTTTTTCAGCTCCTCCCATTCCATATCCTCCAACACTGCCGTCTTCACGAATAACACGATGACAAGGAACCTTAGGGTTCCTGTTTTTGTTTAGAGCGTTTCCAACGGCGCGACAAGCCAAAGGTTGACCTATATACTCAGCTATTTGCCTATACGTTCTTGTTTCGCCTTTTGGGATTCTCTTGACGGCTTCTGCCACCTTTTTTTGAAAGGAGGTTATTGGCCTTTTTGAGTAAAGTCTTTGCATTAGCCCACTTTAAATGTTCCAGTCCCTCTTCATACGGAATCCATACGTATCCTATGTGCTCATGTGAGGTCCTTACGTGTCGATGTTTGGACTCCGCCAAATAAAAAGTTACCCTTTTTCTAACTGTTTTGCCGTCTGCACGAAAGTAATACACAATCTCTTCTCGAAATCCGGGTATAAAATGCAGATGCTTCAATCCCGTCTCTTCTCTTACCTCACGCTTAATGGTGTCCGCCTCTTTTTCCCCTTCTTCAATATGGCCTTTTGGAAGATCCCAATATGCCCTGTTGGTACGTGGAGAGGGAGGATAGCGCAATAGGAGATAATGCCGTTTATTACGAATGGTTATGTAAACCACAGCGCCAGCTGAAAATTCTTTTGCCATATTATTTTGGAATAATCTTTCCTATCCTTTCAAGAAATCTATTTTTAATGAAATTAATACTTAATGGAACAACTAAAATAATACCAATAAAGGCCAATAGAAATTCTACTGCTCTTATTATAAGGGCAAAAGCAGCTCCAGTGGAAGCTCCTACTCCCAAAGCCCCAAATGCAAAAGCCTGAAAAGCATCATGAATTCCAAGTGCCGCTGGTATTGGAATAAGCATTGAGATATAGAAAAAAGAAAGAATTGATAAAATAGGAAGAAGGCTAATTGTCTTTCCCAAGAAGATTATCAGAAGCCACGCACGAGCCAAGGCAAAAAGATTTTTAATAACAGACCACATCAGCCCCTCCCAGAATCTGGGATTGCGGAATGTAAAGAAGCGGAATACCTCCCGCTCCAACTCCAATATGTCGCCGTTACCTGTGCCTCTGGAGAAAAATCTAACAATGCTCTTATTCTTAAAAGTCCTGATGTAAAAGAAAATAAGAAGAGATGCTACAGTTATTACTATTCCCAGAGCAATATATGTAAGTTCTTTTGATGGAAGGCCAACAGATATGAAGAAGAATAAAAATCCAAATACAATAATAACAAATAATACTGTCATCTCAAGCAACCTCTCAATAAGAACGGAGGCCGCTCCTTTTTGAAATGGAATATTAAAACGATCTCGAATTACATATGCCCGAAAGAGCTCCCCTCCCAAGATAAGCATTGGCATTAAAAAAGAGATTGCAAAACCAGCCAAATAAGTGGGCCAGAGTACAAGTACGGGCAGAGAGTATCCCATTCCGTCCAAGATGCGCTTAAAACGTATACTGCTGACAAACCATATGGCAGTGGAGAGTAGAAAAATCAGAACCCACTTTGGCCCTGAAAGAAGAATGATGGTATCCCAAATTCCCTGCCATCCGACATTACCAATAACCACTCCGAATAGAATGACTCCTATAATTAAAGAAAAGACAGATAAAAGAAATCGTTTCATGCCTTACGTACGCTTTTGGAAGATAAAGGTTTTACAGGACGTTTCTTTTTCTGCGTGCGTCTGTTCTGGAATCTCTCGTCAACCTCCCGCAAAAACTCAATGAACACCGAGTCATGGAAAATCTCTTTTGCCCACCTTGCCCAGAACTTATATCGAATCTTTCCGTATTTTTTCCAGTACTCCATTCCCTGCAGATAGCTCTCCATCTTATCTGCCTGCCGTACAAATCTACCCTCCTTACTCTTTCCCTGCTCAAATTCCAGCCAGAGCATCTGGAATTCTCTCTGTGATTCTTTAGGCAAAATAGCAAGAAGCTTCTGAAGGCTTTTGTACTCACGAGCAAACTTCTTCTTTCCTTTCCACTTCTTATCTTCCATGGAAAAGGTTGGCCACTTATCCAGTACCTTTTCAATTTCATCACGCTTTTTCACGTCTCTGGGAATAAGGGGGTCGTAGGGCGTTTCATCCCATGTGTATACCTCGCAGATATCATGAATGAGCGCCATTTTGAGCACCTTTTCAATATTCAATTTTCCCTTCTTCTTGGCGAGCAGCCAAACCAAAAGTGCAAGGCGGAAAGAATGGGATGCGGTCGTCTCTTTCTCTGGGATATTATGAATCAACCATCCCCTGCGCTCTCTTCCCTTCAGCTTTCCTACTTCTATAAGAAAATCAAGTATTTTTTTCATCAAAAAACGGTGTTTTACTAGTATCCATCATTATAGCGAAACACCGCCCTAAGAACAACTCAGATTCTATACCTACGTCTACAACTCATACCGAATCTCCATGATTGTGTACACTACCTTCACGGGAGAGGAAACCTTCACCGCATCTCCCACCTTCGCTCCCATAAACGCCCTGCCCACCAAAGACTCGTTGCTGATTCTACCCTCGGTCGGATTTGTCTCAAGAGAACCTACAATGGTAAACGTATCCTCCTGTTCATCAACACTAAAGATAACGGTTGCTCCAATATTTACCTCGTCCCGTCTTGTCTTGGGAGGCTTTCGAATGAGCTCTACGCTCCGAAGAATCTTCTCGTACTCTGAGACTCGTGCCTCAAGCAGGCTCATGTCTTCTTGAAAGGCAAGGTACTCTGGGTTCACGTCTTCTGAATGCCAGATTGCTGGAGTCTCTCCTCTGGTTTTTGCCTCCCGAAAAGAGATAAGCTGTTTATGCTCTTTTTCTATACGTCCTAATCCTTTTTTTGTGAGATAGTATTTTTCCATTGTGGTTTTATAAAAACTGGCCTTTGGAGAAGCCAGGTTATTGATTGAAAGTGTCCATAAAATTGGAGTGTCAAGAAACCTGGTTATCGTCTCGCAAAATAATATTACAAATTACAAAATATATATAAATAATTAGAAACTATGATTGGGAAATTTTCATAAGGTCTATAGCTGTATTCTAGGTAGTTTAGTTTATCACCATCAAAGAACCTCGTCAAGGGCTAATAGTTTATTTTCTGAACAGAATCTTCTAAAAGAGTTTAAAATATTAACCAACCTTGCGGATACTGTTAAATGCCTAGCTTTTCTACTAGGTTGTATTATAGTTCATGGCAAGAATCCTTGTCAAGCCCTACCTTATTATTAATTGAAAAAGTGGGGAACCACTTGGGGATAAGGGGAAGTTCTCCAACGTTCACCTCTATCTGTTTTACCCCTTTCTTCTCCTGGATCTCTTTAAGGACTTTCTCCCGTCTTCAAAAAGCTCTATTATCTCGTCTTGGAGCACACCGAATGGAAAATCAAATTTTAACTTGTTTCTCTTTGGCATGGTTCTTTGATATCTCACAGTAAGTCTTCCCGCATTACCGTGAAGCCTTTAACGTTATTATTGAATTAATATTCGCTCCAAAGTTTCATGTCAAAACTAATTATCGGATACGTTTCACCCTAATACGCAGAGAAGACAATGTCAACTTGTAAATAGATCTTGACAGATGTAGTATAAGTATATGATATGCAAAAAGTAATATTGGCATTTTCCGGAGGATTAGATACATCATTCTGTGTTCCGTATCTGATAGAACAAGGTTACAACGTAATTACAGTTACCGTAGATACGGGCGGTTTTAGCAATAAAGAGCTACGGGAAATTGCAATAAAATCAAAAAAACTTGGTGCAAGCAAGCATTATCAAATCGATGGGAAAAAATCAATATTTGAAAAAATCATCTCTTTTATCATCAAAACGAACAGTCTCTACGAAAATTCATATCCCAATATGTGTTCCGACAGATACACTATTACAGAGGAAGCAGTAAAAATTGCTAAGAAAGAAAACGCTAATGTTATAGCTCATGGATCAAGCGCAATGGGAAACGATCAGGTGCGCTTTGATGTAGCATTAATGAGTATTGCTCCGGAAATGAAAATAGTTACTCCTATCAGGGAGATAGGTGGCAGTAGAAAAAAAGAACAAGAATATTTAGAAAAAAAAGGATTCCCTGTTACATCACTAAATAAAAAATATTCTGTAAATCAAAATATTCTAGGAATTACTTATTCGGGATCAGAAATAGATCAAGTGCAAGAACCCGATGAGTCAATGTTTTTGTGGACAAAATTGACTAAAAAGAATAGTTCATATCTTAAGTTAGAGTTTAAGAAAGGGGTTCCTGTTGCTTTAAATAATAAGAACATGTTCGGGGCAGAAATTCTTATTAAGCTCAATAAGATTGCCGGCGCCTATGGATTTGGTCGGGGGTATTATACGGGAAATTGCGTTATTGGGATCAAAGGACATATCGCTTTTGAAGCTCCAGGTATCCTTACGTTAATCCAAGCTCATATAGCGCTTGAACAGCTTGTTCTCACTAAGACACAGTACACTATTGGAAAATTTATTAGCGAACAATTTACGGACTTACTTTATACAGGAAAATTCTATGATCCATCTATGAAAGATATAAAGAGCTTTATTGATTCCCAACAGCAATATGTTAGTGGGAGCGTGATATTAAAACTTAGCCCTCATCAAGTTCAAGCGGTTGCAGTTACATCTCCATTCTCTCTTATTAATCCCAAAATTGCTACTTATGCACAAAGTTCTTCTTGGACCGCAAACGATGCGAAAGGATTTATCAAGCTATACGGTTTGCAAAGTAAAATTTCAGCGGAGTTGAAAAGAAAGGATTGAATTCAGGAATTGTAATCTTGACAAAAAAGCAAAGATGATGCAGACTTAAATCAGTTCTAATCTAAATCTCCTACACTGGATGAGGGAAAAAAATCATGCAGAACCTCACCAGTTCTGGGACAGAAGTGCTCACAGAAGAACAACTGAAGCAGTTGCCTAAAGAAGAGAAGCTGGAGCTTGGGCGACAAGTAAGCGAATTAATAGCCACACACAGAGAAACTATGCTGCAGTATACTGTGCGGCAAGTGGAAGAAATAATAAATGATGGTCGCGCTATTGTGGTGGTGGATTCTTCTCAAACGTTGTGTGCATTTGCACAATTATCGCCCTGGTGTGATCAGAATGGGAAAGCAAAGGCAATAGAATTTAGAAGTTGGATATCAAATAGAAATGGTGCGGGATTACTGACTCTACAGGGCGCTATTGCTTTAAATCAAAAAAAATATCCAAGCATTCCCATGTACGCAGTAATAGAGGAAAAAAATATACGCGCACAGCAAATTGTTATCAGAGTAGGCGCAAAGGAAGTGCCAATGCCCGATTGTATGAAAGTAGTACTAAAGGCCGGCGATCAACCGGCTCCCATAAGAACATATCATATAATTTAACTGAAATATATGATATGGGGAAAAATCTCCCAGGTCTCAATGCAACCAGCGATGAGACCTCTTTTTTTATGCTTGAAATTACAGCTTAAAGATGTATTGAACGCAAGAACGCCTCAAGGATATCTGCATATTGTCTAAAACTTTCAATCTCCGCATACTCGTGTTCGGCGTGCAAGCCAGCACCGCAAATTCCAAAGTCCACGCCTCCTGCATCCGCATTGGTCCAGTGTTGTACGTCACTACCATGAGGCAGTGCGAAGAAAAGAGCAGGCTTTTTCGTTACCAATTTTACCGTTTTTGATAGAAGTATAACATCAGGATGACGAGAGCTTGTGAAATGCGCTTCTCCAAAAGAAAATCTTTTTACCAAAACTCGTTTATCAATTTTGGCAATATTATTTTGTATCATATTGGGATCGTCTTGTGGAATCCAACGGATTGACAATCTGCCCATCGCATCGGCAGGTACAATATTATTAGCGCGGTTAGTAGTTGTTATGATTGTTGGAGAACAGGTTGTTCTCCAAATACCATCTGGACCAGGATACATCTGTGCTGCCAATAACTGTACACGTAAAACTTGAAAGAGGGCATTCTTGTCCTCACCATCATAAGCGGTATGCCCTCCTTGCGTATTTGCAGATAGCTCAAGAGTTAATAATCCCTTGTGCCGGTTGCCAATTTTTAAATTTGTTGGTTCTCCCGAAATAACAAAATCTGCTTTTACTCCTCTCTCAACCTGATATTTTGCGCCATTAAGCCCTCCAATCTCCTCGTCCGTAGTTAAAGAAAGACCGATTGGATATGGAAGTTCTTTTGCTAAATCTTTAAAAACAGAAATAAGAATAGCTGCACCAGATTTCATATCTAGGGCGCCTCTGCCATATAATCTAGAACCTTTTAAAAACGGAATAAACTGCTTTTTATCTTGAGCCAGCACAACATCTAGATGCCCATGTAATAATATTCGAAATTTATCTGGCCGATTTTGTTTATTAAAAAATAATATGCTTGGAATTAATTCTCCCTTTTGGTCTTTTCTTGAAAATTCCTGATAAGAATAATTAGGTAGTTCTTTTTTTGCTAGGTTTAGGACTCTGTGTAATGCATCTGGTTTCTCTTTAGTTGACGAGATTCGAATAAGCCTTCGCGTTAAATCTAATATTTTTTTATTTCGCTGATTTTGCATAAGATTAATGAAAGTATCAGCTTCCAGTTTCCAACTACAAAGACCTAAACCATCTTGTTGTTATCCCAACATAACAGAGAATCCCTGGAGATTTTGCAGTCTACACTCAAAGCTATAAAAAATAGTACATATCCAAAAGAATTTAAAATATTGACCAACCTTCCCTATCTTATTATTAAAAAGGCGGGGGGATCCGTTTGGGGATAAGGGGAAGTTCTCCAACGCTCACCTCTATCTGTTTTACTCCATTTTTCTCCCGAATCTCTTTCGTTATAAAACTCTCAAGATTACCCAAGTCTGAAGCAAGCACTCCCACAATAAGGTTGTATCTCCCTGAAGTTTTCACAAGCATATACACAAAGTGAAAGCGTTGGAGCTGCTCTACAAGCTCTGCTAAAGCCTTACTGTCTGCCTCCACCGCGATTGTAGCACTCATGGCATACATCTTCTCAATATTCATGAGACCCTGAATCCGTACAATATCTTTTTGCAACAGCTTCTCTATTCTTTTTTTGACTCCAACCGAACTTAATTTTGCATCTCTGGCGATTTCGACAAAGGACTTTCTCCCGTCTTCAAAAAGCTCCCGGAGGATCCCGAGGTCAACGTCATCAAGATTAGTCGTACTCCATGGAGTATAGGGTTTCACTATCTGCTCCTGCTGAGAACGGGCTCCCCTCAGGCGGGTTGCGAGTTCTTGAATCTTCTTTTTCTTTGTGGCATCCTGCAGTGCCTTTGAGCTCGCAATCAGAATCACTGAGCTCTCAAACAAGATTTTGAGAACTTTCAGGTTGTAGGCTGCCAGCACATCCCCTCTTCTGGAAAACTCCACAATGGCATCTGCAATCACCCCCACCTTGGATTCGTTCACCAAGGTATCAGAATACAGAATTTCAGCCTGGATCTTACTTTTCCGCAAAAACTCTTTGGTGATTTCGGGAATCCTGGTAATGATTTTCTTACCCCGAAGGCCTCTCGCGCTTGCAATCTTGGAATCCTTAGGAACCGCCAGCACCACCCTGGTCTTCCCCCAAGGGGACTTTTCATACTCAAGATTGCATACTTCTTTCACCTTCTCTGTTTTTGCCTCCATAACCGATGCTTCCGTGGAAATGCCCACATCCAAAATTCCCTTCTCAATCATGGAGGATATGGCAATTGGACGGACAAAAAGGCATGTGATGTCAGGATCGCTGATTTCAATCTTCTGGAGCGCCTGATCAGTTTTTACCTTGTATCCTGCAGTTTCGAAAAGTTCTATTACCTCATCTTGAAGTGCACCAAGTGGAAATCCGAGTTTTAAGCTACTTTTTCTTGGCATATTTCTTTGAAATTTCATGATAAGCCTGACGGAAAGGTACTCCTTTTTTTACAAGGAGATACACCTCATTGGTTGCGTAAAGCTCAGGAATTAATCCTTGTTCACATTTCTCTTTGTTCGCCTTAAGGTTTTTTACCACAAGAGACATAATTGACAGACATTCTTTGGTTACTATAAAGCCTTTCATTACAGGGTCCTTAGTGAGTTGAGAGTCTCTGTGGTAGCCCGAAATAAGGTTGCTGGTTAGGCTTTTTATTTGAAACTCATATGAAAGCACAAGATGATACTTTGCTCGCACAAGTTCTAAAACGTCGGGGTTTCGCTTCTGTGGCATAAGAGAGCTTCCGGTACAGAATTCCTCTGGTATCTCAAAATATCCAAACTCGGGCATGGTAAAGAAGATGAGGTCTGAAGAAAGTTTGTTCAGATCAAACATAATCTGGGATAAAGCATGGAGAAGTGTTGATTCAAATTTCCCCCTGCTGTTTTGAACATAGATAGGATTCTCTTGTACCTTTTTGAAATTCAAGAGTTTTGCTATGTACTCTCTGTCGATATTTAGAGGCACGCCGTATCCTGCTCCTGTTCCTGAGGGAGACTGATTTATAAGCTCAAATGCTAAATCCAGCACCTTAAGATTATCGGCCATGGATTCTACAAATGAATCTCCCCATAGAGCAACAGAAGAAGGCATTGCTTTCCTCGTATGGGTATAACCAGGAAACTGAACTTGCCCGTACTCTATCACAAACTTCTTGATTTCTTCCATAAACTCCTGAGTCAAGCTTCTGCAATCCTTGATCTCCTCTTTGTAATAAAGCCTGAGGGCGGTTAATACCTGATCATTTCTTGAGCGACCTGTATGAATTTTCTTCCCCAGGTCTCCAAGGTGTCTTGTGAGATGGTTTTCAATTGCTGTGTGGCAATCCTCCTCTTCTTTCTCAATTTTGAACTCTCCCTTTTTATTGAGTTCGAGAATGTTCTGAAATTCTTTGACAATTTTCTCAACTTCTCCTTCTGTGAGCACGTTAATCTTCCCAAGCATTTTTGCATGAGCCATAGAACTTATGCAGTCATAGGAAACAAGCGTCTGGTCTAAAACATGGTCATCTCCTACGGTAAAGTTCTCGACGTCTTCATTGAGATTGTATTCGTTCCAGAGCTTCATATTACTGCTTCATTCTCTGCTGGCGGAGTGCGTTATTAATAAGCCTAATAGCATTCACCTTGATAAATCCGATAGCATCTTTGGGGTTATATCCTCCTGCAACATCCATGCTGGATTGAGTCTGATCGTACAACGAGGAAGAGAGTCTTCTTTCTCGTACTGCATCAAAGTCATCTTCCTGCCCAAGATCCGCAGTAAAGGCCACAACCTCATATCCTTTGGCAATCAACCAGTATAAAATAACAGAGGTATCCAATCCTCCGCTGTAGGCTAAAATAAGTTTTCCTTTTGCCATAGAAGTTTATTTTTTAACTAATTAATAATATCGTGCTTGTTATCCTATTATATGATACCACAAATGTCAATTTACTTTAAAACAAGCTTTTTTGTGTTATGTCTTCTCTCTGCTCCCCCTCCTTGAAAATGGATATCTTGCCATACTCCCCGTCATACCCGGGCTCAATTTGTACCTTTCCCTCCCGAATCCGCATAATCCCCTCCACCACCTCGGGCGAGGCAACATCTTTCAGTTCCAAAGGAGTTGCATCAAGCAAGACATAAAACTCATTCTTTAAAGAAGAGACAACCTTTTCATACTCCTCTTGTGTTCTCTTTGTTGCCACGCCAACACTAAAGGCCTCTGCAATAATCTCTTGCAAAGGAATCAAGTGTTTGAAAGGAACGGCATTCTCGGGCTTCTCTCCCTCTTTTCTGTCTGCTAACTCCCCCACCCGATTTAAGACCCCAATAACCAAGGGTTTTTTGCAGGTAGGACAGATGTTATTATGTTTCTTTGATTCTGCTGGAGCAAAGCTCAATTTGCATAGGCGATGTCCGTCATAGTGATACCTTCCTTCTTCTGGAAAGAACTCAACTGTAAAAAGAAACTTCTTGTTGTCTTTTTTCTTTAAAACATCAGAGATTCCTTTATAGGTTTTTTCTGTATCAAAAATATTAGCTTCCCTTCCAATCTTAGCTAATGAATGGGAATCGGAGTTGCTGATTAAGTTAATATCATCTAATGCAGAAAGCCGCCAGTTCATTGCGGGATCTGACGAAAGTCCTGTCTCAATAGCAGTAATATATTTTGTGTATTCGTCAAAGCACTCCTCTATGGTATCAAATCCGGACTTTGAACCAAAAATGGAGAACCATGGAGTCCAGGCGTGAGCTGGCACGATCATGCACTCAGGGGAGGCATCAAGTGCTATTTTCAATACCTCCTTTGCATCCATGCCCAGTATTGGTCTGCCATCAGACCCAAGTTTGCCCCGAATACCGAGTTGAGCGTTTATCTTTGCCACAACAGCTAGCGATGGAGCAAAGATTAATAGATGAATCCTCCTAACCCTGTCATTCTTTGAGTAAATACAGCTTACCTCTGTGGTTAAAATAAACCTTGTCGGAAGCGTAGAACCCTTGAGCTTATACAAGCCCTGTTCTGACTCCTCTAACTTTTTAGATAACTCCTTAAACCACTCTGGATGTGTAAAGTCGGAAGCTGAAATAACGTCAATCCCTTTTTTGTGTGCCCATACATCAAGATTCTCCAGATTCATATCAGGAGAGGTGGCTCTCGCATACTTTGAGTGAATATGAAGGTCAGCAATAAATCTCATTTTCTCATTAGCTTTATGCCAAGAGAAGATATCTGAGTTCCAGCAAATATGAGTATCCCTGCAAATACAGACCATAAGCCAAAATTGAGCATACGTGGAATGGCACCAGAAGGCAGAAGATTCTCAAGCTGACTTTCTAAAAGCTCGGGAATGTTATCCAATGAAAATGCCTCCAAAGCAGCTGAAGACTTAGTAATTGGAACCATAAAGATTTCAGGAGGAATAGCTGACCCAGTGAAAAAGGTGAAAGACAAAAAGAGCGTGTAGGCAATGAGTACAAGTCCAGCAACTAGAAGTAAGATACCAATAATTTTCTCTGTAGTCATTTAATTCTTCGCATAATTGGGAATACGCCTGATGAACTTTTTGTTATACCACTCCCAGAGCTCTTTTGCCGCCAAGAATGCTTTAATGTCCTCCTTATATCCTTCAAGCTCTTTAAACTCCACTACGCCCTTCTTCTCAGACCACTGATGGTTGCAGATACGCTTTCCCCCTGTCACACGCAAAACTCCCTCCTTTCCTCTTCTCTTAGCCTTACATCCCAAACACTCCTCATACTGATCAATTCTCAAAATCCACCTTGTGGTACACTTTTCTTTCAGTCTTGCTGTCTTGTTATATGCAGAGAGGTAAGCTGCGGTCTGTAGATAATGCTCCTCCCAGATACCAGTAGAAGTCTTTAAGTCTATAACCCCACGGGTTCCATTCACCTCTGCCACAACGTCAAGGGTACCCGCAAACATATGCTTTGTGTCCACTACTAATCTTTCAACATCTTTTTCCGGATCAGAAATTCTCATTATGTTATTTTCCCGCCACTTCTGAAAAGCCTTTATAGAAGGTATAATCTTGGCATCTGGCTTTACAATTTCCCCCTTGAGCATACGCTCAACAACCTCATGGGTAAGGGTTCCCCACTCAGCTGCCGAATCCAGTCGCCTTTGAGCTGCAGGATAGTTGGGAGAATCAGCAAAATAGCGATATAGATTTGGTTTGTTAAGAATAGAGGTAATGGCAGTTACCCGAGGCAACCACATCTCGTCAATCTCATACCCGCATTTTTCTTTAAAGGTATCAATTCCCATTATTACTTGGAAGTTTAAATAATGTAGGTTTTTTCAAAATTATCTTATAGATATTCTCCAAGAAATCTCCTCCTGCATACCCAATAATCAAAGCCATGGCGGAACTTATGGTTTCAATACCAAGAAAACTCATGCCAAGCTCTCTGACTGAAAATACCGCTACTCCTCCAATGGTCCCTGAAATTACCATCATAGTGAGAAAATATGGTAGTTCAAAAGGCACCTCTTTATAAGAGTACTGATGCTTTATAAATCCAACGAGCCCTCTAATTAATCCTCCTCCAAATCCTGCAAGTAATGCAATTTCCATAGGATTCTCAGATTAATTCTTTTGAAATATAATCCGTGACCAATCCTCGTACACAAAGATTCCTTGTGCAATCACTCCTCCCAAGAAACCGTAGAAAATAGATGGGGCGGTGAAAAATAGCGTAAATACAGCAGTAACAGCCAGCATGCCAAAGAAAATGAGCCAGTGATGAATGGGAATAGAGTACTTTCCGAATATAGAGACTCTTGGAATAAGATACTCTTGTTCTTTAATCTTAGCTGCTCCAAGAGAGTAAGCAAAAAAATATCCAGCGGTCACAATGGCTCCAACGAGAAACCCATAGAAAATGGGTGGAGTTGTAAATAAAAGATTAGCAAGTAGAGTAATGACCAGTGCGCCCAAAAAAATGAGCCAGTGATGCATATGAATAGTATATTTCCCAACAGGAAAGATTAGAGAGGGCGCTCTTCCCTGTGTTTTAGAACTGGAACCCGCAAAAAAACGGGCTGCAATATACCCGAATACTATACTTATACCCAACTCAAAAGAAATCAACATAAATGGTAAAACTCCCACAGATTCCTTTGGAATCCTTGTATATCTCATTCTATTTGGAAGATATGCTAAAAGTCGTTCTTTCATATCTATGCTGTAAAGTATACCAAAATTTGATTAAAATCCAAACTCCCTAATCGTAAAGTCGTCCTCCTTGCTCTTGCACTCTTCATACTCCACTTTTACCTCTTTTACGCGAGCCATAGGTGGACCCTTATGGATAAGAGAGATGAAGGATACAAGATTCTTTTCTTTGCCTTCGCAAATAATCTCAACGTCTCCATCTAAAGTATTCTTCACCCATCCTGTAATCCCAAGCTCACGTGCCATCTCCCGGACGTACCTTCTAAATAAGACACCCTGTACACGTCCCGTTACCACAAGATGCGCTCTTTTCATATCTTAAAGAACGCTTTGTTCAATCTCAGGAAACATCATTCCAAATAGCCCGAATACGGCAAAACCCAAAACTCCCAAGAATAATAAGATTGATAAACAAGGTATCCATTTTACAAGCTCAATAATACAGCAAATAGCCCTCCTAACGCAAGTATAACTATTAATGGATACAACAAAAGACCCGGAAGATTAATAACATACTCTGGATCTCTTTTCCCTATCTTTTTTGCTCTCTTAAATATAAGAATAATAATAATTCCCTCTATTACTCCAATAGCAATTCCTGCAATGGAAAGGACAGAGATAAACTCCCGAAAACCCAGAAGGAATAGGGATATAGGAACTACTACTGCAACACCAGCTGAGAAAAGGTATGGAATGTTAAAATCATATCGCATAGAGTTCTTAAGATAATTTCCCAAGACAAGGAAAGAAGCGGAAACCGCAATCAAGCCCAGTAGCGCTCCTAAGGCTACAACTCTTTCGCCAAGAAACGGTACTAGTCCAGATAACGCATCTTCTGAAGTATTAACTCCTGATACTCCCACAACCACAAACGCAAAAACAGCTGAAAGAATAACTGTAATCACAGATGCAAAAATAATAATGTTTTTAAAGGAACGCCTATCTTTTCTTTGTTTGAAAAAGTCAGCAATTTCAGGAATAGCAGACCATCCGGTCAAGGCAAAGAGTACTACCCCAAAAGGAAGAATAATATTAGGAACAGATATTGCCGTAAAATTTGCTGAATCAAGATAGGGAGCTGCAAACAAAAAGATAATCCCCATAACCAAAAATAGGGCAATGTTCATAAAAAACTCCATCTTTGTAATTAGCTGTATACCCTGAATAATGAAAAAAGAAAGTACTGCCCAGAATATAACAGAGGCCGTAACAGAAGATACATATATAAAAGGAGAAAGGGCTGTCTGAATAAACTCTCCTCCAATAATCACATAAGCCAGTAAGGCTCCAAGGACTCCTACAAATGTAGAGAATACAACCAAGGCCTTGGCCCACGAACCCACGTACATTCCAGCATACCCAATAAGCCGATGACTGCCTTTTGTTCTTAAAGTTATCTCTCCGAACATTAAATGCAAAAGTAATACTGCTCCTCCAAGTAGAAAAAAATAAAAAAGACCGGGTATTACCCCTGCCAAAGAAAGAACATATGGCAAACCAAAGATACCCGCCCCAATAATTGTTCCAACTAGAGTGGAGAGGGCAAGCAAGGCCTTATTCCTTGTCATTGCTTGTAGACTCGGTATCCTTCTCTTACCTTTTCTTCCACCTTCATTCCAATCTCATCTCCCTTCTTTGCCTTCTCAACCTCCTCGTGCTCCTTTTGCATAGAAGAAACCTCCTGAGTAAAGTCAGTCTCTCCTCCTTCAAAGCGGACCGTATCCCCTTTTGCCAATGGAGCTGTGAGATTTATTGCAGCAACATCAATCTGTGAAAAATAGTGAGAAACCTTGCCCACCAATTTCTCTTTTGTTGTAGGTTTTTTAGTTGGCATATTATTTTTTCTTTTGACCTTTAATATTATCTCCTCTATCTTTTTTAATCATTTTAATTGTCTCCCTTACAAGAATCTTAGGATCTTCAGCTCCCACAATCTTTCGTTTTCCCCTATACCCATCGTCAAACAAAGAATCTATTCTGTCTGCTGTTCCCCCTGAACCCTCCAAGACCCCAATTGGTTTTTCATCTTCAAAGGCAACTGTGAACTCGTTTAAGGTCCCAATACGACCACAGATAATAATAACTCCATCAGAAGCCCTTGTTAAAAGAAGGTTGCGTCCAGCATACCCAAAACCCGTGTATACCATAACATCAAACATATCTATGGGTAGACGATAGGATTTTACATGTGCCTTTTCGGTAGCAGCAGGAGAAAACCCAATAGAAATGCCTCCTGCCTTTTTTGCTCCGACAGCAGACCAATAAGGAATTCCGGTTGTAGCTCCCGTAACAAGAACAGCTCCCTGCTTTACGATTTGCCTGCCTACCTCTATTGCATTCTTTTTTGCCGTAGGCGTACATGGATACATTTCAGCGGCTCCTGAAACGCAAACTTTATATTTGTAGTAATAACCAGGATATTTTTGCATATGTATAATTATATCAAAGAAAAGACTCCTTAGCTATAAAGACAACCTTTTCTGATTAATCTCAAAAGCTGATATACCAAATGCAACGGCAACATTCAAAGACTCTTTCTTTCCTGTCATTGGAATCTCTAACAATACATCTGCTTTCTTTAACACAGATTGAGATACTCCTTTTACTTCATTCCCCACAACTAAAGCAATTGGAAACTTAGGATTAAATTTAGATAAAGAAACACTCCCCTTCCCTTGTTCCAAACAAACAACAGAAATATTTTCTTTCTGTAATTTCTCTACTAATCTCCATGATTGGGCATAATACTCCCATTCAATGCACTCCTCTGCTCCCAAAGCGGTCTTTGAAATCTTAGTATTTGGAGGAGTCCCTGTTATTCCACACAAAAAGACCTTATCTACAGACATGGCATCCGCCGTTCTAAACAAAGAACCTACGTTTTCCAAACTCCTCACATTATCAACTATGAGGTAGAATGATTTTTTCACGTTATACTCTTGAGACGCGAAGGAGACCGGAACAGGGAACAATTTCAATATTCTTCTTTTCTAATTCGTCCAAGATTAGATTCATTCCAATGGAATCAGAAGACATGTGTCCGGCAATGACTACATTAAGGTTTGCAGAGTCTGCCTCCTTTTTATGGTCTTCTGAGATGTGCATGCCAACTACTGTTCCAATACCAGCGTCTGCAATCTTCTCAAAAAGCTTTGGAGAGCCCTCTGTTCCTCCTGTAAGTTCGGTTAATGCAATCTTTCCCGCTCTGTTCTCAGGAGACCCGGCAAAGACGCGAGGACCTGAGCCCATCTTTACTGCCATTTTATATTCCTCAATACCACGCAATATCTTCATTAAATCAGATACATACTCAATATCCGTATTCTCTATCTTATCTTTTAAAAACTTAGCTGCATTGTTATCGGCTGCTGTATGAAGACAGATTAAGTTAACTCCTAGAAGCTTTGCTGCGTCCACAGCCGCCCAGTTATTACCCGGATGAGTTTTTCTTGATATTTCAGAGATACGTTCCTTCATTAATCCTTCAGCCACGTTAACAGGAACTCCGTACTGATTTAAAATATCCACCTGAAGATCCATGACTTCATGCAAGTCAGCTAGGGCTCTCCCTATTGGATGGTGTGAGATAACCAAATCAATATCTCCTAAATGTTTTGCCATTAATATTTCGGCAGGATCAATATCTATTCCAACTAATACTTTCTTAATATCCTTGTCCTCTGCCACATGGAGGATCCTGGAATCAGAATAGGGATTAGTTAAAGATTCTGTATCAAACTCTTCTTTTTCTTCGTCACTCAACTTATCGTACTTTTTCTTCTTGCGCTCCAAAACTCGGTCAATCTGTTCTTTTGTCCGAAAGTCAGATGCAACTCCCATCTCTATGGCTTTATCAAAAATCTCCTGTATTGTCATTTTACTGTTTTAGTATCTTTAGTTACCTCTTTTGACTCTAAAATAGAAATACCAAACTTTTCATAGATAGCTGTAATCTGCTTTTTCTGTTCTATTTTGTCTGAAATATTTTTGCGTATGCGCATCTTTTCCCGGCGAATAAAGATTCGTCTGCTTTTTGAAAGCTGTTGTCGTACCATATCTCATAAATTCTTTATAATACCTGCCTACCCTATCATAATTTCACCTGAGTGTCCAGTTCTTCCCTGACTACCTCCCTATCATCCCACGGAATCTTCTTGCCTCTAGCAACAGCAATTGAATCCTCTGAGCCCTTACCTGTAATAATTACAACATCTCCTTTTGAGGCTAAAGAAAGAGCTTGGGCAATTGCCTTTCTTCTGTCTATTACTACAACTGCTTTTCCAGAAGCTCCTCCTGCAACCTGCTGAATAATTTCCTCTGGATCTTCTCCATACGGATCCTCATTAGTAATAATAACCTTTTCGCAGTGAGTTGCCGCTATTCTTCCTAAAACCGGCCTCTTCCATTTATCCCTCCCGCCACCTGCCGCTCCAAGAACACAGATAAGTTTTCCCTGCGTATTCTCTCTAAGCGTTAGATATACTTTTTCAAGAGCTGCGGGTGTAAATGCATAATCTACAAAAACACGGAAGGGGGAGGAAACAACCTCTTCCATTCTTCCCGGAACCGACTCCATCTTTAAAAGCGCTGCTTTTGCATTCTTTAAAGAAACTCCGTGTACTATGGCTGTGGTAACAGCAGCCAAAGCATTTGAAACATTAAACTCTCCATGAAGAGATAATAAAAATTGAGTATTCTTAATAGAGAATGAAAGTCCTTGCAAAGACATCTTAATATCATTAGCCTCCATCAACTCCCCTTTATCAAAAGTAGCTCTCTTTATGGTGTAGCCATACACCTTTTCTGCGGGAAACTGTAGGAAATAATCTGTATGCTTGTCATCCAAGTTAATAACATGAACTCTCTTGCCCACTTTAAATAGCTTTCCTTTCTCTGCCCTATAATTCTCAAATGAGCCGTGCCGTTCAATATGTTCAGGAGATAGATTCGTAAAAACAATGGTATGAAAGTTAATAAACCTATGCCTATACTGCATAATGCCTTCTGATGTAACCTCCAGTACAACATGGGTAACTCCCTTATCTTTTGCTTTTTTTAAAAACTTCTGGATTGCAAAACGCCCTGGCATTGTCATCTTGTATCTGTTCCTTTTCTCCTCTTCTCCAATCTGAAATCTAATGGAGGAGATAGAAGCTGATTTGATCCCAGCCTCTTGAAAGATACAGCTCAGCATCTCTACCGTAGTAGACTTACCATTTGTCCCTGTAACCCCAATAACAGTAAGGTTTCTTGAAGGGAAACCATAGATAACAGCCGCAAAAAGCGCAAGCGTGAAATGATACCAACTCAATATAAAAGATGGGGTGATTATTCTGAGAAAATTAATCATACATATGTACTGTATACTGAATTTAATGTAATAAAAAGGGGCAGGGGCCTCGGTATAAATACCGAAACGCCTGCCCATTGTTGAAAGTTTAAGGAATTACCCTCTTACTCTCTTCGGATCAACTCAGAACGTTGTTACGTTAGAACAGTCCCCGGATGATCCTTGCTGCGGCGGTGAGACTGGGTTTAGTGCCCGACGATAGTCGTCGATGCCATCTTTCTGTAGGCGAGGATTCGCCATCCCAATGTTGCCTGGCGGTTATTCGTCCGTGCTCGGTAGTGAGACTGAACGGCGGTCGCCGTCGTGAGTACCACACCGCGACGAACGTGGCGAGTGGCACCAGAGCGACCCATCCAAGTCCTGCTGTCTGTATACCTGTTAGGTCGTCGACCGTGTCGGCGTGTCTCGTCGAGAGAACGATGCTTTCGCTGTCAGTGTAGTTGAAGCCAACGGCATCATCGGAACTCCGTGACGTAAAGTCGTGTTTCGTCGAAAAGGCGACTGCTTCGCTATCGGCAAAGCCAACGTCGTCATCGAGGAACCAGGTCGGAAGTCGTGACTCCTGTGTCCATGTGTCGTATGGAGTCAGAAAGGCGAACGTACCGTCGGAAGCGCCAACATCGACTTCAAATGTCGATGTCAAGCTGATGGGTTCGTCCATTGTCGTGATCAAGTCGCCGGGGCCGATCTGTTCAACCGGTCGCGAAAGATCGCTCTGGACTGAGAAAGCTACCGGGTCTGTGATGTCGAATCCGGCCGTCTCCTGGTCGATAGAGAATGCCGTTTCCACAGGCGGATCGCTTCCGGAAGTCATCCAGCCGACAGCCACAACAAGCAATGCAAGTATTACAAGTGAGGCTATTAATTTCGCAGAGAGTTTCATCTCTGCACCAATCCCTTCTTCCTCACTAAATTGTAAGGAACTAGTGTATGCATACACCAAAACAGGTGTTACATAAAATATATAAAGAAACAGGATTTCTGTCAAGCAATTACTCCCCAAAACATAATTCCTGGTTCTATTACACCTTTCTTAAATATGGTATAATAATCTGTTCAGTATGGATTTTAAACTTAAATCAAAGCTAACGCCTACAGGTGATCAACCTAAGGCAATAAAAGAGCTTGTAAAGAATGTAAAATCTGGAATTCCCCGCCAGACGCTTTTGGGTGTTACGGGATCAGGAAAGACCTTTACTATGTCCAATGTAATAGCTCAGACACAAAAACCTACACTTATTATCTCTCCAAACAAGACACTGGCTGCACAATTATATCAAGAATTTAAGGAATTCTTTCCTAATAACGCAGTACACTACTTTGTCTCATACTACGACTATTACCAGCCTGAGGCCTATATTCCCCAATCAGACACATATATTGAGAAAGATGCAAAGATTAACGAAACACTAGACCGATTACGACATGAAGCTGCTCAAGACGTACTTTCCCAAAAAGATGTCATTGTTATAGCCTCAGTTTCCTGTATCTACAATATTGGCTCGCCTGAAGAGTACCAATCAGCCACTCTGCATATAAAAGAAGGGCAGGAGATATCAAGAAGAGATTTTCTATCCAATCTTACATCCCTTCAGTACGTACGAAATGATATTGATTTTAAGCCCGGAACTTTTAGAGTCAGGGGAGATATTGTTGAGATATTCGTGGTTACGGGAAAAGAAATTGTAAGAGTAGAGTTTTCTTCAAACACTATATATGAGATCTCCACCACCACAGATACCCTTACTCCCTCCTACAAAAAATATGTAGGTATGTATAACCTCTATCCGGCAAAGTTTTGGATTACCTCAGAAGAAAAGCAAAAGATTGCTCTTCGCAATATTAAAACAGAGTTAAGTGAACGTGTAGCTAAACTCAAAAAAGCAGGGAAGAACTTGGAAGCTGAGCGTCTAACGCAAAGAACTAATTATGATATTGAGATGATTGAAGAATCAGGATACTGCCATGGAATTGAAAACTACTCAAGTCATATGGAATTTAGAAAACCTGGAGAACCTCCATTTAGCTTGGTAGATTACTTTGGTAAAGATTCCTTAATCTTTATTGATGAAAGCCATCTTACGCTTCCGCAGATAAGGGCGATGTCAGCTGGGGATAGAGCAAGAAAGCAGTCTCTTATTAACTTTGGGTTCCGACTGCCATCTGCCGTAGATAACAGGCCCTTAACCATAAATGAGTTCTTTAAACGTGCTCCACAAATTATATATGTTTCAGCCACTCCAGGAGAGCTGGAAGAGGAAGAGTCAAAGTCTCATGTGGCCCAGCAGCTTATTCGTCCAACAGGACTGCTGGAGCCATCTATTAAGATTCGTCCAACAGATAGTCAGATACAAGACTTGATAAAAGAAATTAAAAAGTCCGTAGTTAAAAAAGAACGAACATTGGTAATTACATTAACAAAGAGATTATCTGAAGATATTACAGAATACTTAACAAATGAGGGTATTAATGTTCAGTGGCTCCACTCTGAGATAAAAACATTGGAGCGCCCTGTTATATTGGAGGATTTTCGTCGTGGCACATATGATGTTCTTGTTGGTATTAACCTTCTGCGAGAAGGTTTGGATCTTCCAGAAGTTGCGTTAATAGCCATATTGGATGCCGATAAAGAAGGTTTTCTGCGCAACGAAACAACCTTAATTCAAACTATGGGAAGAGCAGCTCGTCATATAAATGGAAGGGTTATTCTATATGCTGATTCAATTACAGGATCAATGCGATCAGCAATGAAAGAAGTAACCAGAAGGCGAAAAATACAGGAAGATTATAATAAAAAACATAATATTACACCCTCTCCTATTACAAAAGAAATAACATCCTGGTCGCTCACCTCAAAAGAAGAAATCGTGACTACAGAATGGGGAGAGGTGCAAGATAAAAAGGCGCTGGAAAAAGAGATGCGGCAAGCTGCCTCAAACTTGGATTTTGAGCGTGCCACTATTCTGCGAGACTTGATTAAAAATATTAAAGATGATACAACTGTGGAGTATGGCAATAACAAGTTCAGCAAAAAAGGCTCTCCGCCAGTCAGAAAGACGAAGAGTACACAACTTAAGAATCAAGCGTAATCTCAGGGACCTCATAAAAGAACTCCGTGGTTTTGTTACAGACAATCAGATAGAAAAAGCAAAAGAACTTCTTCCTAAAGCCCAGAAAGCCTTAGATAAGGCTGCCAAGACAGGCATTCTTAAAACAAACACAGTTCGCAGAATGAAATCTAGTCTGGCAAAAGCAGTAAATCCAAAGACATAACAAAAGAACAGCCCAATGGGTTGTTTTTTGCTTAGAGAGATAATAGAAGAGATTGGAGGGCCGACTCCATATCAGCTCTTCCGGTCTTTAGAGACAAGTCCACCTGAAAGATCTTCTCGTGAATCTCTTGCAATTCATCTTTTTTGAATGAACGCGCTAAAGATGAACACTTTCTCGCCACAAATGGATGTAGCCCTGACTGCCTTGGAATCGAACCATAAGGAACTTTTCTTGCCTCCATATCCTTTACTATGAGAATGTTACGAAACTGATAAGCAATCATGGATAGAAGATGCATAGGAGAATCCCCCTGATCTAAATGGCGAGCAATTAGCTCAAGTGAGCGCTTTTTATTACGAGCTGCAATAGCATCAATAGTCGGAAATATCTCAACAGACAGCTTTGAGTTTCTTAACTGAATTAAATCTTCTTTTCCTGCCTTTTTTGAATCAGCGGTAAATGCCGCCACCTTTGCAATCTCGTTTGTACACTCCCACAAGTTATCTCCTAATTCCTGAGCCAAACTACCAACAAGTTCTGCTGTAGGCTGAATACTAAAACTAGCAAACTCAGCTAATATCCAATCACGAAGTTTCTGTCCTTTTAAACTCTCAAACTCTTCTATATCAGCTGTGCGCTTTAAAAATTTTACCAAAGAGTTTTTGGAATCCACCTTGCCTGCTTCAAAAAAAATAATAGTATGCTCTGTTTTTTTGAGAATATCTTTTAACTCAACTAGTTTTTCAGAAAGCTCATTGTTTTGCAATGAATCTTTTAAGACAAGTATCTTTAAGGCATGGAACAGGTCTTGGGATAAAAGCTCTGCCTGAATTGTATCAATATTTACATTCTCACAATCAAAAACACGGGTCTCAATATTATCTGACTGAGTTTGTATAATCTCTTTTAATCGGCGATGAGACCTTAAAGTATCGGGTCCGTAGATGAACACGAGCATAATAGATACTCTCTTTAAAAGAATTAGGCGAGAATACTTTTTATCTTCTCAATGATTTCTCCTGGAGTAAAGTGGGCTTTGATAAGAAAACCCTTTGCCCCTAATTTCATTCCTTTCTCAATATCCTCTTTCTGCCCCAGATTAGAAAGGATAAGAACAGGTATAGAAGATAGAGTCTCATCCTCTTTTAACTGACGCAAAACCTCAAAACCATCAATTCCAGGTAAGATAAGATCCAGCAGAATAATATCTGGCTTTTCAGCTTTTGCCTGCTTTACACCCTCCTCTCCATCTACGGCTTCTGCAATATCATATCCGCCCTGGTCCAATTTTTGGACAATCAGCTCGCGAAGAAATGTATCGTCTTCAATAACAAGAACTTTTGCCATACTTTATTTTACCTCTTTTATATATCTCAAACAAGTTAAAACTTCTTTAAAAACTCTCCCACCTCTTCCTTCACCGGAAGAGTAATGGTGAATGTCGTGCCCTTCTGTGCCGTTGAGATAAAGTCAACCTTTCCATCATGCGCCTCCACAATATTCTTTACTAAATACAGCCCGAGTCCTGAGCCCTCAGTATCCACGGTTTGGGCATTTGTCGCACGAAAGAACTTACCAAAGACACGGTTCTGCTGAGCTTTGGGAATTCCCATGCCAGAATCCTGAACAGAAACTTTTACTTCTTTTGAAGAACCTACCACTGAAACCGTAACCGTTCCTTTTCTAGGAGTATACTTTATTGCATTATCTATAAGATTCTGAATAGCAAGAGAAATCTTTTCCTTGTCAATCAATACACGTGGGAGCTTGCGCAGGGGTTTTTGAACTTTAAAAACAATATCCTTTCTTTTTGCGAGTTCAATATAATCTTTTACAACAACATTCACAACATCTGTAATATGGGAAAGGACTGGCTGATATAAGTATCTTCCCTCCTCAATTTTCGTAACATTCAGAAGATCATTAATAAGATCTATCATGCGTTCGTTTGAGTTATAGGCCTTCTCTAGCATATCTTTCTGCTTGGCTTCAAGCTCACCCACATCGCCCTCTGAAAGCGCTCGAAGTATCCATTTAATCGCAGAAAGTGGTGTACGAAGCTGATGGGCGGTCAGAGATACAAACTCTGTCTTTAAACGCTCTATCTCTTTTTCCCGAGTAATATCATGGAAGATAACCATAATACCCATAGGAGTTCTACCCAAACGAATCTGAATTTTTGTGAGTTCAGCAACAAAGGTCTCTTGAATCAACACCTCCCGACGAAATACATCTTCTTTCTCATTTAATATCTTTAAGGAAGCCATCATGGTGGGAAACCGAACGAGCTCTTCTTTAGTTAAACCCAAAGCGTCTTCTGCCTGTATGCCGAATATCTTCTCTGCATGAGGATTTATAACGTCCAAGCGCCCATTTGGATTAAATACCAGCAACCCGTCGGAAAAATTTGTAATAATAGTCTGAATCTTATTTCTTTCCGCTTCAGCATCCCTTCTCGCCTCTTCTGTATCCTCAAGCATGTTGAGCAAGGCAGCCCGCATTTCCTCTAATCGTTGAGTGCGGGCAATAATACTTCTTGTTGTTCTTGTTTCTTTCTCCATTATACCGTTGCCTTTTTTAGGTATTGCTGAAGCTCCTCAATCTCTTTTTTCAACTCTATCATTTTTAACTCTCTGCCTACTGAAAGATGTTGGAAGCGCTCGAGTTCTTTTATTTTTTCCTCAAGTTCTTTGGTACGCTCCTCCACCCTATCCTCTAATGTTTCTGTAAGTTCACGCAACTCCTTAGTACGTTCCTCAACAGTATCTTCTAACCCATCTTTTGCTTTTTCAACCTCGCCTCTGGCTCTCTGAATACGGGCCACCATAATATTAACTGTCTTTGCTACTTCGCGCAGTTCTGCAGGAAATGGTCTGTCTAAATCCACACGGGTTGCAAAATTCCCCTTTCCTACCTCCCGCAAGATATCCTGAATATGGGATAAAGAAGGTAAAATACCCCTTGTAATAAGAAAGAGCAGAGTAAACACAGCTATAATGTTTACCAATGCAACCAAAAGGAGAGGGGCTGTTTCCTCCTTATCAATTGCAAAATACAGAGCAACCAAAGACGCTAAAAATAACAATGCTCCGATTATAGAAACAAAAACTTTGAGAGAGATTCGCATTACATTGATTTAAGATTTCCCCAAGTGCTTCCTTCCTTCACCTCTACCTCCATAACAACCCGCAGCTGCACCACTCCTTCCATAAGGGCTTTGATGCGATGGCTAACTTTTTGAATTATATCATCTGAGCACTCGAACAACAATTCATCATGAATCTGAAGCAGCAGCCTGCAATCCCAATCTTGCTTCTTTATCTCTTCGGTAGTTTTAACCATGGACATCTTCATTATGTCAGCTGCCGTTCCCTGCAATGGATGGTTAATAGCCATTCTTTCTCCTGCTGCTCTTAATTGTGGCGCCCTAGAATGAATTTCAGGAATATATCTCCTTCTGCCGAATATAGTCTCTGTATACCCATTTAACTGCACAAACTCCCGCATGGCTTCAATATAGGTCAGAATTGCGGGAAACCTGGCAAAGTAATCTTCAATAAACTCTCTGGCTTCCTCACGAGATATTTTAGCGGATTTCGCGAATCCAACCTCTCCCATACCATATAAAATACCAAAGTTTAGGGCTTTAGCTCGATAGCGCATATCAGAAGTCACTTTTTCAGGAGGAATACCGAATACCACGGATGCCGTTATCCTATGAATGTCCTCTCCTTTTTCAAAGGATTCTTGCATCTGTGGTTCTTTTGCTACGTGAGCGGCCAGACGCAGCTCCATTTGTGAATAGTCAAATGAAAGAAACTTATATCCTTTTTCCGTAATAAATCCTCCTCGTATTTTACTTCCCCAATCCCCCAACACAGGAATGTTCTGAAGATTGGGGGAAAAAGAAGAAAGACGCCCTGTTGTCGTCCCCAATTGGTCAAATGTTGTATGAATCCTATCATTACTGTCTGCCATGCCGGGCAGAGGAGTAATGTAGGTCGTATAGATCTTTCTTAACTCTCGATACAAAAGTAAATCTTTTATAATCTTATGCTCGTCCTGTAGTTTTTCCAGCTCTCCTGCTGCTATAGATACTACGCCTCCAGGTGTTTTCTTTAATCCTTTAGCAGAAAGCCCAAGCTTTTCAAATAGAATCTCAGACAACTGCTTGGAAGAGTTAATATTAAACTCACTTCCGGACTTTTTATATATCTTCTTTTCCAGCTTTGTTATCTCTTTTGAAACCTCTTTTTCCAGTTTAGCAAAGGATTTCTTGTCTATCTTTATTCCTACGTTCTCCATGGCACGCAATATAGGAATGAGTTTCAATTCCAGTTCATATATCTCCTTTGAAAAAACCTCGTCTTCATATAATTTCTTAATGCGTTCTGAAAGATCTTCTTGAGAAATCTCCCCTGTCTTATCTCCCTTTAAATCGGAAAATCGAGATTGCAGGGTACGAAATCCCATATGACTCAAATAACTATCGGCATTCTTTGCCTTTCCAATATTCCATACAAGGTCATTTAATGGCATCTCAATTGGAACATCAAGGTCAATTGAGGCTAAGTCACGAGACATAAAAGCATCTTCCTTATGCTTGATGAGGGCAGTAAGCGCAGCTGGCCTCACGTCCTCCACCTCACCTTTTTTTAGAGCTTTATATAAGCTCTCCATAGAACCAAACTGCAAGAGTAGGTGCACTGCGGTCTTCTCGCCCACGCCCCTAACACCTGGGATATTATCTGAAGGATCCCCTCTGAGTCCCTTATAATCCACAACTTGCGAGGGAGTTAATCCCCCAAGACGTGCTTTCACCTCTTTCTCCCCATATAAAGAAGCATCCTGAAAACCCTTGCCCATTGTATATACCTTTGTGGTTTCATCCACCAACTGAAAAGCATCTGCGTCTCCGGTAAGAATAATGGTCTCAATTTTATTTGACTTGGCAGTTCTTTTTGCAATGGTTCCTATAACGTCATCTGCCTCCCATCCGTCTTTTTCAAAATATGGAATACCAAAGGCATCCAGGGCTTCTTTAACCAATGGCATCTGCTGATACAACTCATCATCCGCGCGTACTCTCGTTCCCTTATAATCTTTAAACTTCTCTACTCGCTTGGTTGGAGCTGCCGTGTCAAAAGCAGCTGCAATATAGCTTGGCTGAATTTCTTTTATTACCTTAAACAAAACTGAAAGGAATCCAAAGACCGCATTCACCTGCTGGCCCTTTGAGGTAGTAAGCGGAGGAAGCGCATGATATGCCCGATGTATTAAAGAGTTGGCATCAATAACAAGAAGGCGTTTTTTCTTAGTTTTCATATCTTCTATTATATCACATCCAACTCACGGCTATTCTCTCCGGTAACAAAAAAGTGTATCCATTTGGTATCCTTTGAAAGAATCTTCTTGACCCGGTCTGCCCACTCAATTACTACAATATTCTTTGGGTTGGCAACAATACTCTTAAATCCCAAATCTAAAAGCTCTTGTGAAGACTCAAGTCGATAGCAGTCAATGTGATAAAGCATGGTCTTGTTTGTATGAGGAAGCTCAAACTCCTTTATTACTAAAAATGTCGGGCTGAGTACGCGACTCTGCACTCCAAGACCCTTAGCTAACCCCTGTACAAACGTTGTCTTGCCACTTCCAAGCTCACCCTTTAATGCCAATACAATGGCATTGTTGGTTTCGGGCAAGGCAAGAATATCCTTTGCCATTTCTTCTCCCAGCTTCTTTGTTTGTCTTGCGCTTGTTGTTTGTCTTTTCATAAAATTGACGAATGAATACTTTTCAGATAAGGTGAAAGAAATTAACAGCTCTATGAATCCTGAGGAACTCTTTGAAAAAGCGCAACATATTACTATCTCTCTACCGCCCTATCCATCAAAGGAAGAGTTTGAATCAGCCTGCCTATTTTTCAGTGCCGCAAAGAAACTCGGAAAAGATGCATCTCTCCAGGGAGCTAACTTAAATAGTCCTTTGAAAGAACCTCTGCAAGGAAAAACCTTTACTGTTTCTCTCCGCGGTCTGTCTGACGTCATCTCAAAAATTCATTATGAGAAGAGCGGAGGCGACGTCAAACTATACTTTACTCTCAGGAATGGGGAGATATCTTCCAATAATATTGCTTTGGAATCATCCCAGGCATCAAACCTTATTCTTATTGTAGGCAATAATAGTGCGAGAGACAATTCTTCTGAAATAGATAACACTTCCTCAATCCAGGGAACAAAGGATTTTCTTGATACCACCCTTTCTCTTCTCTCGCCTTTTGACGTTCCAGGCGTACAGCTTTTATCCCTGGTACTATCGCGCCTGCAAGAAAACCCTCAGAAACTTTATACAGCTCACGTAACAAGACAAGACTTTGTGGAAACTAAAACAACACAGCTGCACCTTAGGGAAACTGCTAATGAGATAAAAGAATACGGAGATAAAACAGCGTCTTATTTCATACTCTTTGAAACACAAAAAGAGACAAAAGGTATTCTGTGGTCAGAGAACTCCCAGATACAAAAACGCATTCTATCTCAGGGAACAGGAAGTATTAAAAATAACTGGATGGTCTGTTCATTTCCCCAGAAAAACTCAGAAGATGCACTAAATAATATTCTAAAAACTCTTAATTCATGAGCGATATAAAAAGAACAAAGCTGACTGGAGAGGTTAAAATATCAGAAGCCGAATTTGAAAAGATTGCCTCGCAGGTAAGGGTTTCCTCAGATGTCGCTGTTGTCCTTAAAGAATACCTCACAGATAAAGATACAACCAAGGCAGTAGGCTTTCTACTAATCTCAGCCATTCTTTTGGACGCATCTGATATTCATACAGAACCCGGAGAGGAACAGGTACGGATTCGCTTTCGTATAGACGGTATTCTTCAGGATATTGCTGTTATTGAACCATCTGCTTACGAAACTCTACTCTCTCGAATAAAACTCCTTTCTGGTCTGAAATTAAATGTTTCTGATCGCCCGCAAGACGGACGTTTTTCGGTAGAAACAAAAACACCAATGGAGATTAGAACATCCTCTCTGCCATCGGAACACGGAGAGACCGTTGTTTTAAGAATATTAAATCCAGGAAGTCTTATAACACTAAAAGACCTGGGACTCAGAGATAATCTACTTAAACTATTTAAAAAGGAGATAAAAAGCCCTAACGGCATGATAGTAGTTACAGGTCCTACGGGATCTGGTAAAACAACTACGCTCTACGCTTTTTTGCAGGAGATTCAGCGCCCCGAGATTAAAGTCATTACCATAGAAGATCCTATTGAGTATCACGTGAAAGGAATATCGCAGACCCAGGTTCAATCAGACAAAGGATATGATTTTGCTACGGGTTTAAAAGCAATTGTAAGACAAGACCCTGATGTTATTTTGGTGGGTGAGATGCGGGACCTTGAAACCGTGGAGATTGCGCTCCAGGCCGCTCTTACAGGACATCTGGTCTTTTCCACTCTTCATACCAATGATGCTGCCGGAACAATTACCAGGTTAATGTCTTTGGGAGCTAAAACCGCAAACATAGCGCCAGCGATAAACTTAGCTATTGCACAACGCCTCATAAGGAAAGTATGTAAAAAGTCTGTAGGCAAGAGGAATGCATCTGCAGAAGAGTTAAAGGAAATAAAACAAGCGCTCAAGGCATTACCAATAAAAGAGCGTCCAAAAATCGGATCTTCATTAAGCGTTCCCGTGGCAAAAGGATGCAAGGAGTGCAATGATACAGGATACAAAGGAAGGGCTGGATTATTTGAAGCCATTGCAATTGATAACGAACTAAGTGAACTTATCTTGGAATCTCCGTCTACCATAGCAGTTCAAAGAATGGCCGAGAAAAAAGGAATGATTCCAATAAGAACAGATGGTTTATTAAGAATTATTGAAGGAATAACGACATTTGAAGAGTTAAATAGGGTAACTGAAAAAGAATCTGGGTAAACAAAAGAACCGCCTTTGCTGGGGACCAATTTGGTTATCGGAACACAAACGTAGAATTATCCTAGGGTGTAGTTCAGCATGACCCGAGCTACCCTCTAAGGAATAAATCCAGGTCCCCAGCAAAAGAGGCTCTTTTATGTCGTAAGAGAAAAAGGGGATTTCCCCTTACGACTTACGTATAATACAACATAAGGTAGTTCTTGTCAAGAGTTCTAAGAAAGAAAGTGGCTCCTGGTACTCTTTTTAGGAGATGCTTTTTTCTTTCCAGACTCTGGCAATACATCAAAAAACACGTACAATGTAAACATATGTCAGGACACAGTCATTGGGCAGGCATAAAACATAAGAAGGGATTGGAGGACGCAAAGCGCAGCAAGATATTCTCAAAGCTTGCTCGCGAACTTACCGTGACAGCAAAAGAAGGTGGAGATCCGGATGCCAACTCAAAGCTTCGAGCTGTTATGGATAAGGCAAAAAGCGTTAATATGCCTTCAGATAATGTCTCTCGTGCCATAAAGCGGGGCACAGGAGAAGAAAAAGGACAAGTATTAGAAGAGATTTTAGTAGAGGCCTATGGGCCAGGAGGAGTAGCTGTTTTAATTGAGGGAATTACAGATAATAAGAATCGTTCCATGGGCGAGATAAGACAGATACTGGGGAAACACGGTGGAAAACCTGTGGATGGAGGAGCAGTCCAGTGGCTCTTTGAAAGAAAGGGTATTATAACAGCCACCACTTCTCTTTCAAAAGAGGAAGCTGAGTTAGCTGCCATTGATGCTGGGGCCGAGGACGTTGAATGGGATGAAGAGACGATAGAGCTTCAGACTAACCCCGCGGCTTTAGAGCAGTTAAGGAAATCTGCTCAGGAAAAGGAGTTTACTATAGAGTCTTCTTTTTTGGGTTGGGTGCCAAAAGAACCATTAGAGATAGACGAGAAGACAAATCAACAGACAGAAACTCTATTTGAGGCATTAGACGAGCAAGATGACGTACAGAATATTTACTCAAACATCAAATGATTATTCTTGGCATTGATCCGGGGACCGCTTCCATGGGATATGGAATACTTAAAGTTAGGCCTAAAAAGAGGGGTCGTCCTGCTATTTCTCACATTCATCATGGCTGTATTACTACAAGCAAAGACCTTCCTGCATCAGAGCGCCTCCATATTATTGAAAAAGAGCTGAGGAAGATTATGCGTGAACACAGTCCTAACCTTGTAGCAATAGAAAGCCTGTTCTTTTTTAAGAACCTTAAAACTGCAATGCCTGTTTCAGAAGCAAAAGGTGTGGTGCTCTTAATGGCTGCCAAAAACAAACTTGAGGTGCAGGAATTCTCCCCTCCCCAGATTAAGATGGCAATTACCGGCTTTGGCAGAGCAGAAAAAAAAGAGGTGCAGGAGCACGTACAAAAGATTCTCAAGCTTAAAGAACTTCCTCGTCCCAATCATGCCGCTGACGCATTGAGTGTCGCAATTATCTGTTCTCGCGGTATAAAGGGTTGACAAGGGCTTGATTCTGGAATATACTAATTGGGTAGCTTGAAAGGTCGCAAGAAGCGATAAACAAGAAATTTAAAAAACCATGACATACGAAAAAGATGTCCTTACACCTTTTGTAGGTGACGGAGAAGAGGAAACAACTCCTGAGAGTACTCCTGAAACTCCTGAGACTACAGAAGAGACATCTTCCGACAATGGCGATGGGGAAACAACCCCAGCTACTGAGGAAGGTGGAGAAGAGTCTACTCCAGAAGCTCCATCCGCGACTTTAGACGGAGAGGACGAAGGAGGAGATAAAGAGTCTTCTGATGGAGGAGAGAGCACAGAATAAATGTAATCTCATCCTCATACGCAAAAATAGCCCCATCTCGGGGCTTTTTTGCTACCTATGAAATCTGTACGAATCTACGCTTACCTACCTGAATAACTACTCCTTTTTTAAATTTCACTGTGCTTTTTCCATCTTTTACAACCTCTCCGTTAATCTTCACGCCCCCCTGCGAAATAAGACGCCGTGCTTCTGACTTTGAGGATGCAAGTTTTGCTTTTATAAGAATTACCGGGAGCGTCGCGGAAGCGGAAACTTTTATCTTCTGAATATCTTTTGGGAGGTTACGTTCTTGAAATACTGAAATAAACTCTTTTCCTGCCTTCTTTGCCGCTGTCTTTGTGTGATACATCCCTACAATAGTTATAGCCAACTTTGCCTTTATATCTCTTGGGGAGATTTTCTTTGTTTTTATATCTTTTTCCATCACCTGAATCTCTTTTAACGGAACATCCGTGCACATTGTGAAATATTCAATAATTAACTCATCTCTTAAAGACATAATCTTTCCAAACATCTCCTTTGGAGAATCTGTAAGGTTTACGGTATTTTGAGAGGTCTTACTCATGGTCTTGCCATCAAGACCCATAATCATAGGAACGGTTAAGACAAACTTCTCTCTTTTATTCATTTTTTGCTGGAGCTGCCGACCAATAAGCATATTAAAGACCTGGTCGGTCCCGCCAACTTCTAAATCCACATCTAGATAAACAGAATCGTACCCTTGAAGCAAGGGGTACAGGGTTTCATGAGTCCAAACCGTATCTCCGCGTTTAATGCGTTCCTGAAACATATCTCTTTTAAATAGCTGGGTGGCTGAGATATTAGAAGCAATCTCGATAATCTCAGGGAGTCTAAGTTTCTTCAACCAGTCTCCGTTCTTTTTTATCTTCACCTTTGAAAAATCCAGAATCTTGGAGGCCTGTTTTTTCCAAGTCTTCATATTCTTTGCTATCTCTTTTTCTGTGATGCGATTCCTTCCGCGCGCGTTCTGGGAAGGATCTCCTGTTAAGACCGTACCCGTGCCAATAATCAGAATAACCTCATGGCCTAAGTCTGCAAACTGCTGAATCTTTCTTAGGGGAACTGTATGGCCTAAATGAAGATTGCTTCCGGTTGGGTCAATACCTAAATACAAACGAATTCTGCGTTTTTTCATTAACGACTCCAGTCCCTTCTTTGTTGGAAGAATCTCTGCCACCTGTCGACTGAGAACCTCCTCTTTCAATTGCCTCATAATTATCTAGTTTATCAATGTGCAGGGAAAAGCGCAATGTATCTCGTTGAAGAAGAGAAAACGGTATGGTATTGTGGCTGAATGCCGAGAAAATCATCAAAATCCAGCAAAAAGAATCTGTTTTGGCAGATTGTACTCTTTGGTTTTCTATCTTTGTTTGTTTTAGGGCTCTTTGTTTTTATCTTCTTTGCCAGAGACCTCCCAAGACCCGAGCGTTTCGGGGAACTGCAGACCACGCGTCCAACTGAGATATATGACAGGACTGGAGAAGTTCTGCTTTTTGAGATATTTGGGGAGGAAAAGCGCAGTATGATAGCTATTGAAAACCTCCCAGGACACGTTTTAAACGCTATTATCGTAGCTGAAGACACTTCTTTCTACAAACACATTGGAATTGATCCTAAGGGTATTATCAGGTCCATACTGGCGAATATTAGAACGGGAACGCGCGGACAAGGAGGTTCTACTATTTCCCAACAGCTAATACGCTCGTCTCTTCTCACAGCAAAAAAGACCATTGCGAGAAAGGTAAAGGAGATTATTTTGACGCTAGAGCTTGAACGGCAGTACTCAAAAGAAGAAATTCTGGAGTTCTATCTAAACCAGGTTCCTCTTGGGTCTAATGTATATGGTGTTGGGGCTGCCTCCCAACTCTACTTTGGCAAGCGAGCTGAGGAGTTAAGTGTAGCGGAAGCGGCTATCTTGGCAGCCATGATTCAGGCTCCTACATACTATTCTCCATATGGAAACCAGACAAATGAACTGCATGAGAGAAAAGAATGGATTATTAATAGAATGGAGGGAGCAGGATACATTACTGAACAAGAGGCCTTGGCTGCAACAAATGAGAAACTGGAGTTTAGCCAACCATTAATTGCCATTAAGGCCCCCCACTTTGTACTGTATGTATTAGACCAGTTATTTGAGGAGTACGGAGAAGAATTTGTACGGGCAGAAGGTTTAAGAATACAAACAACCCTGGACTGGAATCTTCAGGAAAAGACCGAGGAGCTGGTTACTCAGATAAGTAAGATGAACGCAGGATTTGCAGCACACAATACCGCTGTCGTTGCTATAAATCCGCAAAACGGAGAAATTCTTACCATGGTTGGTTCAAGGAACTGGTTTGGCACCTCTTTTCCGGAAGGGTGCACCGCTGGAATAGACTGCAAGTTTGATCCAAAGGTAAATGTTGCCACCACACTTACGGGAAGACAACCGGGATCCGCCTTCAAGCCGTTTGTTTACGCCACGGCCTTTAAGAATGGGTATGATGGAAATACAACGGTTATTGATGAGGAGACAAACTTTGGGGTGTGGGGAGATAAGGAGTACATCCCGCAAAACTATGACGGAAAGTTTCGGGGCGAGGTAAACCTTAGACAAGCCCTTGCCCAATCTTTGAACATTCCCTCTATAAAGGTTCTCTTGGAATTTGCCGGCATTAAAGAAAGTATTGATACGGCAACCGAAATGGGGATTTCCACGCTCAACCGCCCGCTCTCTGATTACGGCCCTTCCCTTGTGCTGGGTGGAGGAGAAGTCCGGCTTCTGGATCTTGTTTCCGCTTACGGAGTCTTTGCCTCAGAAGGCAGGAGGACTCCGCCAATTAGTATCACAAGTGTAAAAAGATCCGATGGCAAGGTAATAAGACGTTATGAAAAGTCATCTATTCAGGTTCTCTCTCCTGTAGCTGCAAAAGAAGTTACTAGTATTCTTTCCGATAATGAAGCCCGGTCTGCGATGTTTGGTTCCCATTCACTTCTCTACTTTCCTGAATATGGGGTTTCAGCCAAGACCGGAACGACCCAGGAATTCCGAGATGCCTGGACTATAGGATATACGGCAAATGTTACGGTTGGAGTATGGGTTGGCAATAACGACAACACCCCTATGGCAGAAGAGCCAGGGGTGGTCTTGGCAGGTCCCTTATGGAATGGTGTTATGACAAAGGCTTTGGAGCTCCTTACGCCTTAATCGGCATTAAGACATATAAATACCCCTCTTTACTTCCCGCAGCTTTAATAACAGCGGCTCCCTCTTCTCCGTTCATGCCAATCTCAACCCGGTCTTCTCTCACCTGAGAGACGCCCTCTAAAAAGAATCTCCAGTTAAAAGAAGCTGTTGCCTTTTCTCCTTCTCCCTCAATTTCAAGAGAGGAAGAGTGAGATCCAAGATCTGTATTTTCCGAGACAATCTCAGCTTTCTTTATTTTTGGATCCAATGAAAAACGAAGTTCTTGCATCTTATTGGCAAAAATAGAGGCTGCGCGAATTTGGTTAATAAGTGCATTTTTATCTAATGTGGCTTTCGTCTCTGTCTGCTTTGGAATAACCTCCTGATAATTAGGATACTCCCCGTCAATAACGCGAGATACAATCTCAATATGAAGCTGAGACGGGCTGTTTTCTCCTTCGTATCTAAAGGTAACCTGATTGGAGGAAATGTAAATCTTCATTTTTCCCGGCTTATCTCCCAAGATAGCAACTAGTTCTCGCGCGGTCTTCTGAGGAAGAATAAAAGTGTGTTCAGAGCCATTCTCCTTTCCAAGCAACAATGTTGCCTCAGCTAAACGAAAAGAGTCTGTAGCAACGATTTTAACGGCGTTTTTACCAAAAGAAATATATACTCCTGTAATTTCTGGCCTTGTCTGGCTCTGGCTTGTAACACCGACTACCTGGCCAATAGCCTGACAAAAGTCTTGAGCGGAAACCTCAATGGCATTTTTCTCGTTTTGGGTTGTTGGAATAATAGGAAAGTCATCGGGGTTTAGCGCCTTGATTTCCGTATGATGATTCTTCGAGTTCACCACTAAGGTCTTTTCGCTTCCTTCTAAGGTAATTTGGGAATCGGATAAAAGCCCAATAAAATTTGATAGGAATTTTGCTGGAACTACAACACCCCCTTCTCCGTCGTTTTTAGCTAAAATCCTATAACGAATTCCCATTTCAAGATCGGTAGCTGATAATTCAAGAATATTTTTTGCCGTGGTAATAAGAATATTATTTAAAATTGGAAGAGAGATTGATTTTACAGCAATCCTTTCCACAACAGAGAGTCCTTCTTTTAAGTTTTCCTTTAGTATAATAGATTTCATATTATATATACTTTATTACTGTACTTAGGGGTGTGAATTAAGGTTTGTTTATTCGTATTTTATTCTTAAATAATATGTGTATGTGTGTGGGGATAGGAGAGAGGAATAAATTGTGAATATCTTTCTTTAATATTTCATCCCTTGAGTTATGCACTATATATTCTCTGTTTTATTAAGTTAATTTCATCAGCTAAGAATTCTGATTCTTCGATTTCCTTACTAACCTTTCCACAAGCATAAATTGCTGTTGTATGGTCTTTTCCTCCGAACTTCTTTCCAATGAAAGGATAGGAAGATTTTAGTTCTTCCCGCAGTAAAAACATGGCAATCTGGCGGGGCCTAACAATTTCTTTTTTACGGGAAGTTGAGATAAAATCTTTTTCTTTAATGTCGTAGAACTCAGCTACAGCCTGCATAATCTTCTTTGGATTTACTGCTTTTGAAGGATTATGAATAATGGAGCGCAAAAGAGTTTTGGCTTCCGCTAAAGATAGATCTTTTCCAGTTAGTCGCCTAGAAGCAAGAAGGCGATTGAGCGCTCCTTCTAATTCTCGAATATTCCGCTGGATGTTGTTTGCAAGATATTCATGTATTTCGTCTGCTATCTCTAATTCCAGCCCCTGAGCCTTTGTCTTTAAGATGGCAAGCCGGGTTTCATAATCAGGAGCTGAGACGTCAGCTACCATACCACCCTCAAAACGCGAGCGGAGGCGTTCTTCTAGCGCAGGAATCGCCTTTGGCGGACGGTCTGAGGAAAAGATAATCTGCTTTCCTTTCTCATATAAAGTATTAAAGACGTGAAAGAGCTCTTCCTGGGTTTTTTCCTTGCCTGCCAAGAACTGTACATCGTCTAAGATGAAAATATCGGCTTCTCTGTATGTTGCCCGAAGATTGTCCATGCTTCGATTCTGGATAGCTGAAACAAAGTTTGAGGTAAAAGCTTCAGAAGAGATATATTTGATATTCTTTCTTGGAAAATCCTTTGCTATCTGGTTACCAGCGGCCTGCAGGAGATGGGTTTTACCCAAACCAGTGCCTCCATATATAAAGAGAGGGTTGTAGACGAGTCCGGGATTCTTAATAATTCCCAGAACTGCTGCATGAGCCAACTCGTTAAACGGACCCACAATATAACCTTCTAAAGTGTAACGGGAGTTGAGGTTAGTTGTACGGTCTATATTAAGAGCCTGAAAGTCCATCTGAGCCTCTTGGGCGGCAATTCTAGGGGCAGGAGAGGGTGTTGAGGGGCGCTTCTTGGCAGCGCGTTCCACTGTATATTTTACCTCTTTAATCTCTCCGTCCAGGTCATGGAGGATTTTAAAGATGAGTTTGTTGTATTTATTCTCTAACCACTCTTTTGAAAAGGAGTTGGGGACTGAAATAATTAATTCAGATCCTTTTTTTTCAAGAATGTATGTGTTTTTCAGCCAAGTTGCAAAGTTTGCCTTTGAGATATGGAATTGTACCTGGGCTAGTGCCGCTTCCCAGAGTTCATTGTTTGCCATAAGTGTTCTGATTGATGTGTAAGCATTATAACAAGTAGAGGGGCGAGGTCAAAATACGCTTAATATGCCAAGGGGTGTGCATAATGTGTGGAAAACATGGGAAGAAGACCCAAGTCTTGAAAAAATAAAAGATGAAGAGTATACTTCATATCATATGAGCATAACCTATCAACCAAAAAAACGAAAACGAAAGCGCTCACACGGATTCCTGAAGCGATCTCGTACCGCCCAAGGAAGACGGACCATACAGAGACGAAGACAGAAAGGAAGAAAGAAGTTAACTGTATAATATGCTGGCGGCTGAGAATCGACTCTCAAAAAAGAACGACTTTGATGCGGTGATGCAGGGAAAGCAACGCTTTGGAACCAAGGTTTTGTATATGAAAGCAAGGCCTAATAAGAGAGATGCAAGCAGAATCGGTATTATGATTTCAAAGAAGGTTGCAAAGTCAGCCGTTGCGAGAAATCGAATAAGAAGAGTCATAAGAGAGGAAATAGGAGAGCATCTCAAAGATATGAGAAGAGGATGTGATATGGTCTTTGTGGCTCTGCCGGGACTGGAAAAGCTCTCGTCCACTGAAATCAGAGAAACGGTTGCAAAACTTATTAAAGAAGCTCGTACATTGTGTTAGAAATTATCGTAAACAGTTATAATCTTGTTATTTACCAGCCGCTATTTAACGCGTTGGTTCTTTTTTATGAAGTTATTCCAGGCAGGGACTTCGGGGTTGCTGTTATCCTGCTTACTTTACTGGTTCGGGTTATCTTTTATCCCCTCTCAGCTAAGGGTATGGTGGCTCAGAAAAAGCTTTCAGCGCTCCAGCCAAAGATAAAAGAGCTGCAAGAGAAATTTAAACAAGACAGAGAGCGCCAGGCAAAGGAGACCATGGCTTTATATAAGAAGTCGGGGGTTAATCCGTTTGCCGGATTCCTGCCTCTTCTAGTACAGCTTCCTATTCTCTTTGCTCTCTACCGTTTGTTTTTAGTGGGATTAGGATCAGATCAACTTTCATTTCTCTACAGCTTTATTCCAAACCCCGGTTCCATTGACCCTTCCTTCTTTGGTATCTTGGACTTAAGTCAGACTTCTATTATCCTTGCATTAGTAGCAGGAGCTGCTCAGTTTTGGCAGACAAGGTATTCTTTTAAAAGCTCAAAACAGACAAAAGGGACAGATTTTGCCTCACGAATGCAAAAGCAGATGATGTACTTCTTCCCAATTATTACCGTTCTTATTGTTTCCAGATTCCCAGCCGCTATTGGATTATACTGGATAGTTACTTCCCTATTCTCGGTCTTTCAGCAGTATCGCGTAAACAAACATGATTTGGAAGTGAATATAGTTAAAAACGATGATATCACAAGAAACGAAAACAATAATTGAGACCACCGCGAAAGAGTTTTTGGATAAACTGGGAGCGGGAGCTAGAATTCATAATGTTTCAGCTGACGACTCAACGGTTTCAGTTGAGGTTACTATGGAAGATGCTCAGGTCTTTATTGGAGACCGAGGGAGAACGCTTTTAGAGATTCAACATCTTTTACAAGCTATGGCTAGAAAAAAGATAGATGAGCGCTTCTATATCTCGTTAGACATTAATGACTACAAAAAAAGGAAAGAAGAGTATTTAAGGGATCTTGCAAAAACCACAGCTGACGAGGTTGTTTTGTTAAAGCAGGCGAAAGAACTTCCCCCAATGCCAGCGGCAGAAAGGAGGATTATTCACTTAGCTCTTCAAGAGAGAGAGGATATTGTAACAGATAGCATGGGAGATGGAGATAGTAGGAGGGTTGTGGTGAAGTTAGGCGTTAAGTAATTTGACTCTCTGCGCGGTAGCTCCAATTATTAACAATGGGATATTATTCTTCCTTTTTAATCTCTCTTTGTTCTAATATTTCCTTTGGCGAGGTAGTAACAATTTCATGTTCTGTCGGAGATGCAACTACTTTTATTGCTACTCTTTTTTGTCCTGCAAAGAATATACCCTCTCCTATACCTGTCTCCAAAAGAAGATTTTTTTCTTCGTCAGTAAGATTGAAGGTTTTTTGAACAAGATCTATAGTTGCAGGAGATTGCTTCATTAGAAGTTGAATTGAGGAGTTGGTAATAATTGGTTTTCCATATTCTGATTTCATAAAATCACTTACATCTTGAGTGATAGTTGTAACTCCTAGATAGTATTTTCTTGCTCGTTTTGCTATTCCAAAAAGGAATGAAGCACCATTTTCAGATTTCATAATCCACCAAGCTTCATCTACCACCAATAGTCTTCGTTTTAACTCAGAGCGTACCTTATTCCATATATATCGCATGATGATATACATTGCCATAGGACGCAGTCCCTCCTCCATATCTCTTATTCCAAAGGATATAAACTTTTTGTCCATTGAAATATTAGTGGGTGAATTAAAGAAGTTAGCATAGGTTCCTACGGTGAATTTTCTTAATCTTCTTGTTAGAGAATCTGCTCCCTCCATACCTCTTAATACAGTTTCTAAGTCTTCCATTAAAGGAACACTGTCTCCCCATGCTTTAGGGTCTGAGGAGACGGTTATATCTTTTGCAGCATAGGTTTCTGTTAAAGCTTGGTCCATAATTGAATCTTCTTCAGGCGTGAGCCCTCCAAGCATAATACGCATTAATCCAACTAGGTTTATTATATTTGAGCGCAAGACATCTTCTGGGCGTTCGTCTTCTCTGGGTTTTGGTAGGTCAAAGGGATTAATATGATTTTGAGAACTTAAAGATATATTAAAGAAAGAGCCACCTACTGCCTTAGACAAATTTTTATACTCGTTCTCCGGGTCCAAAACAATAGTATCCACACCAGTCATCAAAGATCTTAGTATTTGAATTTTTACATAGTAACTTTTTCCTGCACCAGATTTTGCAAAGACAACTTCATTTGCATTCTCTAAAGAAAATCTATCAAAGAGAATAAGTGAATTATTATGGCGATTTAGACCATATAAAATTCCTTCATTTGAACTTAAGTCAAAAGATACAAAAGGAAAGATTGAGGAAAGAGGAGCTGTGTTCATTGATGTGTGCACCCCTATTAAATCTTTTCCATAAGGAATTCCTGAGTTAAATCCTTCAGATTGCTGATACAAAGCAGGTTTTATGTAAAGTAGACGTGATTCAAAGATAGAGCGAATTGTAGTTTCAATCTTTCTCAATTCTTCTGGCGTTTCTCCATAGATAGTTATATATAAACCAACACGAAACATCTTTTCTTGAGCGGTTTGCAAGCGATCGCGAAGAGTTTCTAAATCTTGAAAACCTGTTTCAAGGATTGGATCTCGAACTAATCCCTTTGCCTGTTTTTCAATTAACTCTGATTGAACCTCTGTTACTTTTCTTCTAAGTTGTTTTAACACGCGTTCTGTTTTTACAGGATGAATAAATAGAGAAATATCCATTGGAACATCTAAATTGATAATTGGAGATAACCAGGCAGCTGTAAGATATCTTGGATAGGAAAATATAAAGAATGATTTTGCTAAGCGTCCTGACATATCTATATTGTCTGAGTTTACGTGAATTGATGCAGGAGCAATAATATCTTTTAAAGTCATGCGAGTGGTATCAAAAAGTTGTTCGTCTCCAGGTAACGATCTTTTCTTTGAAAGGAATGGTATTTTAATCTTTAGTGCCATATTATTTTAACATCTCTGGTGGTATTTCAGGGTAGTATCCGACCTCAGCTTCCTTGGGGTGATGCCAGCTCCAAAAAAGCTCAATTAATTCTTCAGTATTTAATGGAATTGTTTGAAGTCCCGCTCTTCGCAATCCTAGAGCTACAAACTCCATTCTCTGCCATAGTTGATTGCGCATGCGCTGAAACTCTTCTTCTGAAAACTTTCCCCCCTTAACCTTTACATTACTAAACTTACTTTTTCCACCTGCTGGAAGAGATTCTATTAGAGAGAAGGGAACCGTTACAAAGAATGTTTTTGACATAATGGAGCCTCCTCCAATGAGTTTTTCTATAAATTGACGATAATCATTAGTCTGCTTTTTTAGTAATGGATTTTCTTGCGCTTCTCCAAGTTTCTTTAGATTATCTATATATCCTGTAATATTTAGCCTTCTGGATTGAATTGAAATTTGAATTGGAAAATCTAAAGAGTTTAAAAAGTTTTGAAATTGAAAAATAATTGCTTGCTGCTCTTCTTCTGATTTCAATGCAAAGTTTTGAGAAGAAACCATTAGTATTCCTCTTACTGCATTATCTTTTAAGATCAACATACCTTCCCTTATTTCTTCTACCTGCAAAAATTGTTGTGTTGTAGATACTGCCATTTATTTTTTTGTTTCTACTTTCATTGAAAGAGTTTTTATCTTACTGTCTTTTTGGAGTTTTAGATTTTTATCTGGTCTTTCTGATTGATCATCTTGCTTGTATGTAGTTTGCTCTGTCTTTTTTATATTATTTCCTTTTTGCCATGTGTAATGCTTGGGTTTTATAAAAAAACCTACTGCTCCCATAAGAAATCCTGGAAGAGATCGTCCACCAGCTTTTATAAAGGCAAGTATTGCTCCTATTCCTCCTAAAACAATAGTAATGGATATAAAAACATAGAAAGGTGCTAGGAAGTAAAAAAAGAACCCCACTGCTGCTGGTACTCCAAGGTAAATAAATTGGCGGAATGTTAGAGGTCCAATTACTTTAGCTTCATGTTCTATAAATTGAGGTACTTGAAAACGCATAGATTATTCTTCATCATCATTAGCAGATTCACGGTAAGGATCTTTTACGCCTGGAAGTGAAGTAGATTTTTTTAATCCTTTATTTGGAGCTATTGTCTTTTTTATAGTTCTTTGAGTTACTACTTGTCCTCCCTCTTTAGTTTCTGGCATCTGATAAAGTTGCTCCAGTGCTGGTTTAACAGGATAAAATGCAAAGCGATTTATTCCCCGAGCAATTTTATCAGCAACATCTTTTTTAATCTTAAGCCCCTGTAGGGCTTTTGAGAAATCTTGAGAGGGTAGTAATCCTACTAAAACCTGTCCTACTAATTCCACAATTTCTTCAAGATGATTTCCGACATCATTAGCGATACATATTTCATATATATCATTTCCCATCTCTTCGTCAAAAAGAGCATCCTTTAATTCTCGAGGTAGTTTTTCATAAAGTTTCCAGAATTGTTTTTTACTATATTGTTGCGGCATGATATTTTGTATAACTTATTTTATCCTTACCAAGGGAAACCTTTTCTAGTTAGGTTGTCAAAGGCCGTGTCCACGGACTTTGCCCAATTAGGCTTTGGCGAGTTTGGTTTCGTATTCTTTAAACGAGCAATGTGTACTTCTTTTACTTCGGCAACGAGTGCTTCTAGATTTTTCTCATTTGCTATAAGTCCTTCTTGATTTTTTCTTCTAGCCCAATTTTTCACACTATTGAGTGGAGTTATTATACTTTCTTGAGGAGGTTTTGGTGTTCTTGCAGGTCTCGCCTGAGCCTTACCGGGCGTTGTTGTTTCATCATCATAGGGTGGTGAAGTAGAAGATGGTGGAGGTGTTCCGCCAGAAGGTGGTGGAGTAGAAGATGGTGGGGGTGTTCCGCCAGAAGGTGGCGGAGTAGAAGATGGTGGGGGTGTAGTTGTTCCACCAGAAGGAGGTGAAGGTGCATGCCATTTCCAACCCTCTGGAGCTGGAGTTTCTTTAGACCAACCTGGGGGTGGATTCCCAGGAGTTGGTTGTTTAGTAGGATGACTCCATGTTCCTTTATCTAGCCAATCTTTTCTGTATTCATCAAAATGTTCTGTAGGCTTTATTGATCCTGCCTCTGTCATTATGCGCATATGGCCCCTTCCTTCAAATGGAAGTTGTTGTCCTGCAGCAGTATTTACGAATGAGCGAAAGAGTGAAGGATTTTGCCAGTAAAACTTATCTGATTTATCAGGATTGTTTGCCATTGTGTTTATTCCTCCAATACCATTAAATATTTTATCTTCAATTTCTGAGTCAAAATTCTCGTGTATTCTCTGGAAGGCACCTAGTATCTGTTTATGTAAACCAATACGCACTCCAAGAGATCCTACTGATTCTTTCTGCATGGAGTCAAATTTATTAGCTTTGAGTCCACGAGAGTGTACCATAGCGGTAGCAGCGTTTTCTATAAATGCATCTTCTTCTCCAGCTCCCATACTACGTTGAGCTTTCAGTATTGCATTATTGCGATTGGTGGCCACATAGTCTTCTGTTATGTATTTTAGTTTAAGTGCAGTCTCAATAGTTATGTCATCTGGGTCATCAATTTTATCTCTAAGTTCATTTTCTGCTGCTTCAATTTTCTTTTTCATCTTCGTCTGAGAATCTCCATCAACCTCAAACATAATCTTCATATCTTTACTTATTCTATCTGGAGCATAATCCATCCATGCCGCTACTTCAGCTCTGAAGTATGGGATCTGACTCTCATTTTTAACAAGAGCTTCCGCATCTTTCTCTGTTATGTCTTCAGCTTCAGGGCTAAATTTCATGGTGTCGTTTTTAATCATTCTTGCTGAAATTTTTAGACGATCTCCATCTTTTCTCTGGAGTTTTAGGAAATCTGTTTGTTCATCACTGCTCATTCCGTCAAATTCTGGAGGAATCGTAAACTGACGACTCCTTGCAGAATAGCGAAGTAGTTGTGAGCCAACTAAGCGATTTGGTAAACTTGATGCGATTTGAGCTGGTCGTGATTTTCCTTCTCCCCACTCTGAAACATCTTTTAATTTATTACGCAAACCTTCAGCTGCTCTTCCAGTAGTTTTCATTTTTAATCCCGCTCGCGTAGCTTGACCAATTAACGCACCTCCTTGTTGCATAATTATATTTGCTCCTTGTGGAACAAATTTTTTACTAACAAAGAACGCAACCGCCATGTACACAATAAGAAATATATAGCTAAAGGCAAGAGGAGGGGATCCAGTGGTTATTGCTATAAAAGGAGTTTCTGAGGCAAATGTAGAGAATAATTTTAGTCCAAGTCCTATAAGAAAGAAAGCAACAACTCCTATGAGTGACCAAGAAAGAAGATATTTAAACCAACTTTTAAAATATTTTTCTGTTGCGGGTAAAATAAAGGCCATAAAAGCCAAGGGTGCAGAAATTGCCAGAATCCAAATAATAACAACTCTAAATAAGAAAAGAACAAAATACATCAAGAAAATTGTTCCGACAAGAAAATTTACGACAATTAGAGTTAGGATATTTGCAATATGGCCCATTGAGAGGATGTCATTTAATGCAAATATGCCAATACCTATAAGGGAAATTACGTTCACATAAGGAATACTAGATAAAGCTAAATAGCCTAATGGAATAGCTGCAAGCCATACGGCAACACTGCTAAGACTTGCTTTCAATGGTTCAATAGCTTGATTAACAAAGTTTCCACCGAATGCATTGCTTAATGTATTTTGTAGAATAGTGCCGATATCAACTATAATGCCTACAAATAGCAGACTAAAATTTACAAGGAGTGCGATAATAATTAACCTTGGAAGAGCCTTTTTCGCACTAAATGTTTCAAGACGGAGTATTGAGGAGAGCGCAATAAAGCTGAAAATGAGGATAAACATAATATTGACAATCCCGCGAGTAAATTCCCAACCCATAGTTACTAATAGATTGTCTTTGAGCTCAATAGGAAAGTTGACTGCCCATTGTAAAAGTGCTGCGCTGACTACTATAAATACCTCTGATTCAGCTACTAGAACCAATATAAAAATAATCATGCGAATAATTACATTCTCTACAAAATCAAGAGCATCTAACTGTATAGCTGCAAGATCGAATATTCCAAAATCTGCAACTCCAAAGAGAGCATGCGCGGGCGTTACGAAAAGAAAAAGTCCAACAAAGACAAAGGAAGAAATAACAATTTTCTTACAGTCTTTTTGTAAAATTTGGTAGAGATGCTGCATGATTCTTTTTTGTATGTTCATTTACTATTATAAAGGTGATTCTACAGATATGCATTCAATGTCAGCAATTTGATCATTTGAGAGTCCAGTGTTAGCAAGGTATATGTCTGGGGTATTTGTAGAGAGCGTCCCCTTAGCATCCCCAGCGCAATTAATATTAGTGTATAGATTCACTAAACACACTCCTTCTACGTCAAATGCGACGGGCTTCCAATCAATGTTCCCTGTACCAAATGCTCTATCTTTGCCGGGGGTAAGAATCGCGACGATAGGGTCATTCTGATTATTTTCCAACTCCCCATCTTTGAAAGCCTTTAAAATCTCAGATGAAGAGGATATAGTTACTTTCTCGCAGGGTCCTAAAATATTGGACTCTTCAAAGAGTATCGCTGGAATATCTTTACCTATGGTAGTAGTAAATTCTGGAGTTTTTAGAATTGTAAGTTCAGGATTTACAATATTTAATATTAAAAATGAAGATAGTAAAAGAAGAAGGCCACCTATAGCTGAAGTAATCATATCTTTTGCTCCTTTGATTTTTCCTGGATCTCCAGATGATGTAAGATATTGGGTTCCAGCAAATACAATAACACTAAATGCTGCAAGTCCGCCGATTGCGATCATCCATTCATATAGATATCTAATAAGAATAGATAGTGTACTATTTTCATCTAGTGAAGTTCCAACTGGAGAAGATGGCCACTTAGTCTCAAAAGCAAAAACATTAGAACTAACTATAAGCGTACCAAAGAAAATTAAGAACAATACAGCAATAAACTTTTTGTTTGATTGTACAATAGATATCATATTCTTTAAAATATTATACCATAATCTTTTATATGATGTATATTTTGTTATTCAATTAGTTGAGCTGAATTAATAACATCTTCAGCTTCTTTTTTTAATTCAATCCATTCTTCCTCAAATGCAATAAAAGCAATAAGATAGAATTTTGTTTCTTGATCTTTTTCTTCAAGTATTATTATTTTTTCTTTAGAACGGAAGTTATTAGTTGATCCTTGATAGATAGCATCAAATACAGCTTCTTTTTCTTGAATAGAAGAGTTAATTATTTCCATAGTCCATTCTTGCTTGAGATTTGCTTCTTTCATTTTTTCAATAATCTCTTCAATATTTTGATCTACAAAATTAAGCCTATATATTACTAATTGAGTGAATCCTTTTGCAGAGATTTTTTGAGCTGCAAAGAGAGTTTCGGGATTATATATTTTTTGTTCTTCTTCAAAGGCAGATTTTAAATCTTGACTTTGCATTTTTATCCAATCTGCAGAATAGTTCATTTTTAGCTTTGAGTCAGGCGAGATAAATTCTTTATATTCAATCTCATTTAGTTGCACTTTTGTTTTGTTAAGTACAGGAGGCTTTAGTTGAGAAAGAATGTCTTGAGGTATTTGTTGGCTAATTTTTGATCCTTGTTGTTCAATAAAATATCCAAAAACCCATGAGATTAAGTATATAGTCCCAATAAGTATTATAAGAATAAAGATAATTTTACGCATTTATATATTAATTGAAGTTTTTAAATTAAATAGCCCACCATTGAAATTTAAATCCAAAAAAGTCCAATATAACATTTATTGCAAGCCATGATAAAAGCATTACAAGATACCCAATTAGAATATATTTCCAAGCGGCTTTTATTTGAATAAGAATTTCAGGAGAACCAAAGGAAAGATATGACATAGTTGCAGTAATAACAGCCATAACTCCAATAATAAGTAGTCCTAATTTCCATAATGCAAAGTTAAGCAGGTTGTTTAAAAGGAGAAATAGATGAGGAATACTACATGGCTCACTTTCATTATTTAGCGTATCGGGATTATCGTACTCGGTTCCGCAAATAACAAGACCACTAGATGTTCCTGATGGAGCCATAATTATATTAAATGTTTGTGAGTCACTCCAGCTTCCGCAATTTGTGTCTTCACAAGAACGTACAGCCCAATTATATGTTCCAATCTCAAGATCATATGTTGAAATTGATGAAGTAGATATAATTTTATCTAATGCTGTGCCATTCGGAAGGTTTATATGGTATTGAGATAATTCTGTTTCAGTGTTATTCCATTTAAACTCTATTACCCCCTTCCATATAGGAGAATCACTATCTGTTGGATATAGAAGATCTGGAGCCGCATTTATATAGATAAACGGAGAGAACAAAAGAACAAAGAGCGCGATTACGAAAAAGTATCCCCTGTAATTCATTTATTAATTGTATACTTCTCAGATAGATTTATCCAATCTTCTATAGAGAGTGTTTCAGCTCTCTGTTTTATATTGATATTAGATTTATCCAACCATAAACTTACTTTCTCTGATGTAAGATCTAATCCTTCCTTTAGGTTATTGATGAGTTGGCGTCTCGGATGCAGGAATCCAGCTTTCACAACTTTAAAGAAGTGCTTTGGTAGTTTTGTATTATAAAGCTTTAAATGAACAATAGATGAATTGACCTTGGGAGCCGGCCAGAAGGAACCCGGGCGTATATTTCCTACAATTGTAGCTTTAGCATACGCTTGTACGGCTACGGAGATTAAGTGCATACGGGGAGTAGAGGCTGTTATTCTTTCAGCCACCTCTTTTTGCAAGAGCAAGGTCATAGATGTGGGTTTGTTCTCCATGTCTTCTAAAAATCTTCTTATAAAGGCAGCTGATATATAGTAGGGTAGGTTTGCAACAACCTTGTAGTTCTTTGGGAGTTTTTCAGGGGACATCTTGAGAATATCATCCTGGATAATAGTAATATTTGGAATATCCTTTAGTTCTTCTTTTAGGATACCAACCATATTCCAGTCTTTTTCAACAGCAATAACTTCTTTTACCTTTGTTGCGAGCTCTTTTGTAAGAGTGCCTAATCCCGGACCAACCTCAAGCACAGTGTCACTCTTTTTTAGATTGGCTGATTCAATAATCTTTACAAGCACTCCTTTATTGATAAGGAAGTTCTGACCAAACCCTTTTTTAGGGATGATGTTGTGCTTATTAAGCAGTTCTTTTATTTGTGTTGGAGTTAGTATATTCATGGGGATAATAAGCTTGACTGGGAGAAAATTAAAGGTATGATAGAGTCATTCGGTATGAATATTGAACCTGGAGATAATCCATTAAAACGTTCTAGGAATCCACTTATATTCGTGGCTCTTGGAGTCATTTTTCTATTTGTGCTTTTGGGTTTAAGAAGCGGGGGTGAGGATACTTCAGCTTTTTTGCTGCCTGACGTAGAAAATAGCATGTTTGCCGCTCAAGTCATAGGAGCATTTGGTGAAACTCCAGAGCTTATTTTGGTGGGGGAAAAAGGAGTCTTGGCGGCCACCCCTCCCGTGACCGTCACCCCACAGATTTTGGGAGCTATTATAGGAGGTTTTGATTCAGATATTTCAGCTGAGATTATTAAGTACGTAGTGGAAGATAAAGATACTATATCCTCCATTTCTGAACAGTTTAACATTTCTGTTAATACCATTCTATGGGCAAATGATCTAAACTCCAATTCAGCATTGAGAAAGGGACAGATTTTGACCGTCCTCCCTGTTTCGGGAGCTCTGCACTTAGTCCGCCCTTCCGACACCCTTTCTGAGATAGCTGGTTGGTATAAGGCTGACGCAGATAACATAGTTTCCTTTAATGGATTAGCTTCAGCTGCTGAAATATATGCGGGTGACCTTATTGTAATCCCAGACGGTATTCAACCAAAGGTTCTTCCAAGTGGACGTCTGACTCCAATTCCAAATTCTTACTTTATTTATCCAGTTCCCGCTCCCTATCGTATGACTCAGGGTTTGCATCCATATAACGCAGTTGACTTTAGTAACGGTAAGTGTTCAGAGTCTGTGTATGCGGCTGCCGGCGGGACTATTCAGAAGACAGGATATACTTCTATTGGTGGAAGGTATGTGAGAATTCTTCATCCTAATGGAGTTGTAACGTACTATGGACACTTGTCAGCTACCTTAGTGAAGCCGGGAGATAGAATCTTTCAGGGACAGATTGTTGGATATACAGGAAGTACAGGATATACAATTCCTGCGGGTTCTGCTGGATGCCATCTGCACTTTGAGGTTAGGGGAGCTGTTAACCCATTCAATAAATAAGAACACCGGGATAAACCCCGGTGCTTTTTTATGCTTTACAATCAATACAAGTTGTAGCTTCAGGAGATGCTTTTAGGCGTTCAAGGTTGATATTCTTTTTGCACTTCTCACACTTTCCATACGTTCCTTTCTTAATGCGCTCTAAGGCCGCATCTACGTCTTGTAACTGCTTTTCCAGACTAAACTCAATGTGAAGATTAGTGGTGTACTCTTCTACTTCGTCCGCTGCCTCTTCCAAGTTTCCTTCGGGAACCCGAGGCATCTTGGCATTCCAATCCCCTTTAATCTTTGGATCTTTTTCTGCAAGAGAAGAAAGCTCTTGTTCTAGGTGTTTCTTTTTTTCAAGTAAATCTTCCTTAAGCGTAGTGGTTATTTCTTTGTTCATTATTAATTATAGTTTTTATGGTGATATTTATTCAAGAAGTGAGCGGAAGAAATCCCAATCAAAGTTCCAGGGATCTGTTTTTCTAGTAGGGGATATTTCTTGATGCCCAAGAATATTTTTGGATGGAACGGCATACTTAGCGCTTAACTCTTTAACGAGTTGCGCAAGCGTTTGATACTGGATATCTGTGGGGGATGCGGTCTGAAGGTAGACTAGGTCAATTCCAATAGAGAAGAGGCTGATGTTTATCCTGCCGTCAGGCATACTGCTTGCTCCTGCATGATAGGCAATATCCTCATCTTTTACTAGGTGGTACACTATTCCCTCTTGGGAGATGAGATAATGAGGGGAGACTCCAAAGATTTTGAATTCATCAATCATGCTGTCTATATTTAGAGAATTATTCTGCAATAATGGGGCGTGCGCAGAGTGGATGATAATGGTGTCAATGGATCGAGGGGCGTCTGGAATCTCAAAGCCAAAAGAAAGAGGACGATCAATAATCTCAAGTGGTTGGATTGTAATTTCAGATGGAGGAGTTGGTTCTTCTTTAACAGGAAGGGTTGGTTGTTGTATTGGTACTGTCTGCTCTATGGGTTCCTGTGGAACAGCTTCCTTGATAAAGTACCAGTAAACGAATAACCCTGCATTTACCAGAAGGAAGACAATAATGAATCCAATAACAAGACGAATAATAACTTTTTGCGTATGGGAGAGTGGTTTTGGTACTGAGATGTTTGGAGTCTTAGCTTCCGGGGCAAGAGAGATTTGAGCTTTGTCCATTGCAGGTAAGTTAGGCTCTTCTTCCTTTATTGGTAATTGAGGCTGTTCTTCTTTTATAGGTTGTTGAGGTTTCTCCTCTTTTTTTCTCTTCTGTTCTATTTTAATATCAGCTATTCGTTTTCTTTCTTTTTCTACCTCTTCACGTCGAAGCTTGGCAATATCCTTTGCCATTGTGCGAACCTCCTCTCGTTTTAGAAAGTCGAGTTTTTCTTTATCCCCTTGGGGCTGTTCTGCCATAGTTATTTTTTAGCGTCTTTGAGTGAAAGATCTATTCTTCCCTGTTCATCAATTTTAATGACTTTTACAGGAATCACGTCTCCTATTTTTACTATATCTTCTACTTTATCTACGTGCCTTTCAGCTAACTTTGAGATATGAACTAATCCTTCCTGGCCTGGTAGAATTTCAACAAAGGCTCCAAAGTCCAAGATGCGTTTGACTGGTCCCTCAAACTGTTCTCCAACTTCTACTGTTCTTGTGATTCCCTCTATCTTTTCAACAGCTTTTTTTCCATTGTCTTCGTTATTCGCGGTTACATAGACCTGTCCATCTTCTTCAACATCAATCTGAACGTCATAGGTCTCAGTCAACTCTCTAATGTTCTTTCCTCCGGGCCCTATGAGATCTCCAATTTTATCTTTGTTGATTTGTAAGGTGTAAATGCGCGGTGCCCACTTAGATAATTCCTTTCTTGGTTCTGGGAGTACCTTTGCCATAACATCATCTAATATCTGATAACGAGCTATCTTTGCGCCCGCAAGGGCTTCTGCAAATATAGAAGCGGTAATTCCTAAAATCTTCACATCCATTTGAATTGCGGTAATTCCCTTTTTTGTTCCCGCTGCCTTAAAGTCCATGCCTCCGTGATGGTCTTCTGGTCCTTGAATGTCAGTTAATATCTTATAGGCACCTTCTTTATCAGTCATCATTCCCATTGCAATTCCCGCAACAGGTGAGGTAATTGGAACCCCTGCGTCCATTAGGACTAAGGACGAGGAACAGGCAGCTGCCATGGAGGTTGAACCATTAGAGGCAACTGATTCTGTTACTATTCGAATGGTATAAGGAAAATCCTCTGTGTTTGGAAGTACGGGTAGCAGAGCTTTTTCAGCTAGCATCCCATGTCCTATCTCTCTTCTATTAGGGCTTCGCATTGGCTTTGTTTCACCAGAGGAATATGGAGGGAAGTTGTAATGATGCATGTAACGCTTTTTTTCAAGCCCTTCCATGTTTTCTGAAAGTTTGTAGTCCCCCGGAGTTCCTAGGGTAAGAACTGAGAGTGTTTTTGTCTGTCCTCTTGTGAATAGTGCGCTACCGTGAGTTCTTGGCAGGAGTCCTACTTCTCCAGATAGATTTCTTATCTCATCCATCTTTCTTCCATCTACACGGAGATTCTTTTTTGTTGCCCCCTCATTCACCATACGGTCAATCTCATCTTCAAAGAATTTAGCTGCGTATTCTTCTTTTTCTGTTTCAGGGTATTTGCCTTCAATGTATGAGATAAGCTCTGACTTTAATTCATTCATCTCATGTAAACGGTTCTCAAATAAAGTCTTTTCCAAGCGTTCTCCAATGTATTCTTTAATCTCGCCTTCCAAACCGGCATCCACTGGAGAATCCTCCAATACTATCTTTTCCTTCCCAACTTCCTTTATAATCTTTCTCTGCAAAGAAATGAGTTGTTTTAAAAAGGGTTCTGCGTACTGCCATGCTTCTTCATATATATCTTCTCCTACTTCTTGCGATTCAGCTTCAATCATATTGATGACCAATTCCCCATCTTTTTCTGTTCCTGCAACCACAAAGTCTATTTCAGACTTCTCCCTTTCTTCATACGTTGGGTTGATAATAAATTTGTTATCAACGCGTCCTATCCGCACAACTCCTACAGGTCCGTTCCACGGAATATCAGAGATAGATAGGGCAAGAGATGAACCTAATAGTCCGATGATATCAGCGTCGTTTTCTTCATCCCAGGAAAGACATGTGTTCACAATTTGTATCTCGCCTTTCATGTGTTTTTCAAAGAGCGGGCGAACAGCTCTGTCAATAAGACGGGCAGTAACGATGGCGTCGTCTGATGCACGCCCTTCTCTTCTCATAAATCTAGAACCTAATATTTTTCCTGCAGCATAAAATCTCTCCTCGTACTCTATGGTAAGAGGAAAGAAATCAAGTCCTTCTCTGCCTTTTGATAATGTGGCAGCAGATAAGATAACTGTGTCTCCTATCTGCACTACAACGTTTCCATTTGCCTGATTAGCCCAATCCTTTAATTTAAAAGTAATGGTGCGTTCTCCAAGCTTTATCTCAAAATTTTTATTGGCCATTCACGTTTTTTTAGTAAATATTTATCTGGACTCTCTGATAAGTCTATAAACTCATTAACCTGATCTTTTAATTTGGAAGAGGTTGATTTTCCAAAAGCAATTGCCTCAACTCGTTTTCCCTGGTTTTGCAGGTATTCTACGAGAGGTTGGTAATCTCCGTCTCCTGATACTAAGACAACTACATCTACACCGGGGGCGGTTTTAATAGCATCTACCGCAATTCCCACATCCCAATCTGCTTTTTTCAATCCTCCATAATACTCTTGCAGGTCCTTTACCCTTGTCTCTATTCCCAGTTTGATAAGCGCATCAAAAAACGGCTTTTCTTCGCCGGTCTTAGTGCGAACTACGTAGGCGTATGCCCAGATGAGTTTGCGAGATGCTACTCCGGTCTTGAGAATCTCAGCGAAATTCACTCTTGCCTGATACAGATTCTTAGCTGAATGATAGAGATTCTGAACGTCTATGAAGATAGCAACACGCTGATCTTTGTTTTTTACACTCATTATTATCTTTTTAATCCAATCTTCCTCACTAATGCATTATAACGCCTTGTATCTTCCGATTGAAGATAGCGAAGGTGATTTCTTCTTTGAGCAACCATTTGAAGGAGCCCACGCTTGGAGTGAACATCCTTTGGGTGCGTTCTTAGGTGTGAGAGAAGTCGGTTTATCTCCTCAGACAATAAGGCTACCTGAACCTCGGGGGAACCCGTATCTCCTTCTTTTGTCTGATGCGCTGTGATAATTCTCTCTTTATCTTTCGTTGTAAGCATAAATGCATTATACGGGTAAATAGAAAAAACGCAAGGTACAAAGTGCACTCTTAAAAGTATTTCTTTATGCGGTCAATATGTTTTTTCTCAATGCGGTCTCTTTTGTTTTTTAGCATCTCCTTTAGTCCTTGATTAAACTCTTTTTCGGTGATACCTCTGCTGTATCTGGGTTCGTCAAACTTTTCCATTACCCGTTCCACATACTCTTTTCTCCACGATTGCAAGGGCACGCGCTTTAAACGCTGCTCAAACTGCTTTTTTGTGATCTTACCTCCATGTTTGCCAAATGGGCTGTATTTTTTGTTTGTATAGCGAAAGAGAGCCATATTATTTATTTAGTACCCCGCATAGGATTCGAACCTATAACCAATTGCTTAAGAGGCAACTGCTCTACCGTTGAGCTAGCGGGGCCCACCTAGATACCACACTGAATCTGCCACCAACTCCCCAATCCTGTCCATGAGGCTACTCCGAGGAACGCAAGGAAGGTGTTCACAAATATCCATGCAGTGTACACTATTAGGAGGCCAATTACAACAGAAGTAAGTGTCTTTTTGCCTTTTTCGTGAAGCGTAGGATTTCCAGCTCCAACAAGCAGATATATTCCTCCTACTGCGAGTAATAGGCCTGCTAGTGATGGTACAACCGCAAATCCTCCATTCAAATCTCCAGAAGGAAAGAGAAAGAAGGTAATAACATTATGTCCTAGTTGGAATATATTGCAGAATCCACATGGTTGGTCTTCAATAATATTTGTACCCACAATATCTTCAGAGAGTCCACACTGAACAAGTCCAGCATCTGCTTGAAATGGTATCAAGAATAATCCAAGTATTAGTATAATACCTCCTCCAAGTAATATTTTTTGTGATATGTTTCGCATATTTTGTACGCCTGGCAGGACTCGAACCCACAGCCTTCTCGTCCGAAGCGAGACGCTCTATCCAGTTGAGCTACAGGCGCTATGTCGTAAATTGTAGCATAAAAATTGAAAAATTCAATCAATTCAGATAACATATATATATGAAGCAAATTCCCTCTCACGTAAAGAAAATCATTACGACTTTGCAGGATGCCCGATTCGACGCATATATTGTTGGCGGCTGTGTTCGGGACCTTTTATTAAATAAAGAGCCAAAGGATTGGGATGTTACTACGTCAGCCAAGCCAAAGGAGGTGCAGAAGCTCTTTAAAGACAGTTTTTATGAAAATGAGTTCTTTACCGTCACTGTACTCACCAAGTCAAAAAAAGAGTCAGAAAAGCAGGTTGAGGTGACAACTTTCCGTTCTGATATTACGTATAAGGATATGCGGCATCCCGAAGAGTTTCGGTATGCCAAAACCTTAGACGAAGATTTGTCCCGGCGTGACTTTACTATGAACGCTATTGCTCTTGATTCTAAAGGGAATATTCAGGATCCTTTTAATGGAAAGAAAGATATTGAAAAGAAGTTGGTAAAAGCAGTTGGAGATCCAAAGGAACGTTTCTCAGAAGACGCTCTTCGCATGATGCGCGCAGTTCGTCTTGCAAGCCAACTTGAGTTTTCCATAGAAGAGGAGACAAAGGTAGCAATACAAGATGTAGCCTCACTCTTAAAGAAGATTTCACAAGAGCGAATCCGAGACGAGTTTATAAAGATTATCATGACAAAAGACGCTATGGAAGGTGTTGAGTTACTGCGTGATACGGGGTTGTTGCGGTATATAGTTCCCGAACTGGAGGAGGGATATGGTATTGAACAGAATAAGCATCATATATATACTGTATGGGAGCATAACCTTTTAGCTCTTCAGTATGCAGTAAAGAATAACTGGAGTCTGGAGGTAAGAATAGCTTCTCTGTTTCATGATATTGGAAAGCCAAGGGTAAAAGAGGGAAAGGGAGAGAACTCTACCTTTTACGCGCACGAGGTGGTGGGAGGAAAGATGACCCGGGATATTCTCATACGTCTTAAGTTTTCGGGTAATCAGGTAAAGAAGATTTCAAAGCTCGTGCGCTACCATCTTTTTTACTATAATGTGGATGAGGTTTCAGAATCCTCGGTTAGACGTCTGGTTCGCAAGGTGGGAGCACAAGATATGGAGGATCTCCTGCAGCTTCGCATGGCAGACAGGATTGGTTCTGGTGTTCCAAAGGCTGAACCCTACAAGCTTCGTCATTTAAGATACATTATTGAGCGAGCAGGAAAGGCACCTATTACATCCTCCATGTTAAAGACAGACGGTTCAAATATTATGAATCAGTTACAACTGGAGCCAGGTCCTCAGGTTGGCTCAATCCTCTCTATTTTACTGGAAGAGGTGGTGGAGGATCCAAAGCTCAACACCAAAAAGTATCTTGTAGAAAGAACAGGGGAGCTTGGTAAGTTAAAAAAACAGGAGTTAGAAAAGTTGGCCGAGAAAGCCAAGGTTAGGATTGAACAGGTGGAGAACAAGGAAGATAGTATGATAAAACAGAAATACTGGGTGTCGTAATATGAAAGAAGCATCAGAATCATATGGCTTTATCTTTGAGATAGATTTCTTGTGGGCAGACCCTGTCTTAAAGAAACTCAATGTGCGTTCTGGTGAGCGTGTGCTTGAGATAGGGTGTAATAAGGGAATGCTTTTACGTAAGCTACAGAAACGGAATGTTGACGCCATTGGGATTGATGTGAATAAAAAAGCAGTACAAAAAAAGGTGGTAGATGAGGTTTATGAAATGAATGCAGAGAATCTGAAGTTTAAGAACGAATCCTTTGACAAAATTTATTCAGTTCATACCATAGAGCACATTCCTAATCTTAAGAAAGCCTTCAAAGAGATGGATAGGGTATTGAAACCAGGAGGAAGGATTGTACTGATTTATCCTGCTGAACCCATTCGTGGACTCTTTGTTGTACTGCGTGCTTTATTTGTCTATGGAAATCCTTTAAAAGCACGAAAGATACATTTACATAAGTTAAATCCTAAAAAGATAAAAGGGTATATTAAAGGCACAAAGTTAAAGTATATAGAGAGTGGATTCCCTATTCCATTAACGCCTCAGTATTTAACAGTGTTGGAGAAAGAGTAATCAGGGCCCGTAGCTCAGTTGGCCAGAGCGCTGCACTCGCATTGCAGAGGTCAGGAGTTCGATTCTCCTCGGGTCCACACTGATTTTATAGGTTTAACAGAAGCAGAAAATAGTGCTATACTTGATTTAGCTTTTTGAACTATTGCGGTTTGAAGTAATATATTTCAACCCAAAGAACTGAGGTGAGAATAATGAGTCAGAGGGTTTTCTTCCTTCCCGGTTACGAAGAGATGTACCGGCGTTTATTGGAAGTAGACGACGGTTCTGATTCCGATATGCAAGAGGAGTTCTGCCAGATTTTACTGAGGTCTGCTGGGCGGGGGTGCACCGCATGGTACGTCGTCATGATGCTCTCGCTTGCTATAAACAGATACATCAAGGGGAAGCCATCAACAAACATGGCAGACCTGATGCACATGGAGGCACCCCGATTCGTCGACGCCCTCCTTGTTGATGATCCGGAGTTTGCAGAGGAGACGAAAGCTATTATGGAAAGAGTAGTCTCTGTGAAGCGTGAAGTAAGATGTGGGTGTGTATAACGCACTGGAGCCCCAAATGGATTTCAATCTACGAGGGGCTTTTTATTTTATAAATAGAGTCTTATAATAAATTAATTATGTACATCCCTATTATCTTGGGAACAGCTCGTGAGGGTAGGCAGTCAGAAAAGGTTGCCTATTATATAGAAGATAAGGTGAAGGAAGCTGGTATTACAACCAAGATTTTGGATGTGAGAGATTTTCGTATAGAAGCTACTACAACAGAGGGAGCTATCGTTAAGAGGTATAAGAACGAGATTACAAAAGCAGAGGCCTTAATTATTGTGAGTCCTGAGTATAATCATGCGTATCCCGGTGAGTTAAAGATGATGTTGGATATGGCGTATAACGAATACTCAGGAAAGCCGGTAGGTATCTGCGGGGTTTCGGCAGGAGGATTGGGAGGAGCGCGTGTTGTTGAACAGTTGCGCCTTGTGCTTGCGGCCTTTGGAATGATTCAGATAAAAGAATCTCTGTACTTTTCCAATGTGGAAAGTCTATTTGATACAAAAGGTACAATACAGGATGCTTCGTATGACGAGCGTGTTGTAAAGTTTCTTAAACAACTCAAGGAGGGTGTAAAATAATATGTCAGCGGAAGCTATTACTTGGATTTTCTGGAGTTACTTTGTTGGTTCTCTTCCTTTTGGATACTGGATTACAAAACTTACCTCAAAGAAGAATCTTCTTTCCATTGGGTATAAGAAAAGTTCTGGTTCCAATGTAATAAAGTATGTAGGTAAGGCGCAGGGAGTCTCCACTATTCTATTAGATGTTGGTAAAGGATTTTTAGTCGTCTTTTTGGCACAACAACTTGGACTGGCAGATTGGGTTTTAATTGCCTCTGGCCTCGCTGTTGTAATTGGACACAACTGGTCTCCATTCCTTAGTTTTGCAGGAGGAAGAGGCATTGCTTCCTTAATGGGTGTACTCCTCGCCTTTTCTTTTCCTATTACATTTTTATCCCTACTTTTGTTTGTAGCTGTATTTGCAGTATGGGATGCCTCCATTGGTACCTTATTAGTATTCCCTACAGTAATGCTTCTTTCATATATGAGAGGAGAGTTTGAGACTATTGGAATATTTGCCTTATTAGTTCTTATTCCAGTGCTATTAAAGAGATTAACTCCGTTCAGTGAAATATTAAATATTAATCTTTTTGTAAGATATTTATTGCGCGATGGGGATGACGCAGTCTTTGATTTTCGTATTGTTAGAAGATATCCTTTAATATTTAATCGTATAAAAGGCAAGGTTCCTCCAGTTCTGTCTCTATCTGCGCAAGATATGGCAGAGATTCTTTCAGCATCTGCCCATAAGATTATAGTTCATCAGGAGGAAGTGAACCAAATTAATGTTTTTCCTGTGGCTGACAAAGATACGGGATACAATTTATCTGCTACAACTATTGGTATTGAGAGCGCTATTGCAAAAAAAGAGTATAAGACATTCAGGAGTCTTGCCAAAGATGTTCGTCTCGCTGCCGTCAGATCAGCAAGAGGGAATGCAGGCATGATTTATGTTGGCTTTCTTCTGGGTTTGTTTGAGCGTCTTGAGAAAGAGAAAACCAAGATAGATGCAGATACTTTTGCTGAGGCTCTTAAGGTTTCAGTTGCTCAAGCAAGGTCTGCAATTCATAATCCGGTGGACGGGACTATGTTAGATGTTATTTCAGCCACAGCACGGGGGGCTGAGAATTATGTAAAAGAAGGGAACAATATTATTGAGCTTTTAGAACACTCTCATAAGGAAGCCAGAAAAGCCTTAAAAGAGACCACAGAAAAGTTAGAGGTCTTAAAGAAAAATAATGTTGTTGATGCAGGAGCCCTTGGATTTGTAAGAATATTAGAGTCTTTCATTGAGAGTACAAGAGGAGATGTACCTACTGTTTCCATAATGGCTCCTATAAATCTTGCAACAGAACAACCACCCCCAAAGTACCGTTACTGTCTTCAGATTGGATTTGATAAAAAGGGAGGAGATATTCAACAACTCAAAGAAGACCTCTCTTTACTAGGTAATAGTATGGAGGTTATTGAAGCTGAAGGCAGAGTAAGATTACATATTCATTGTGACAGTCCGGAATCAGTAAAGGCAGAACTCTCTTTTGCAAAAGATATTAATATACATATTGAAGATATGAGAGCTCAGGTAGTGAGTACTGCTGTAAAGCCTCTAGGTCTTCTTGTCGGAGATACAGCTTCCCTTCCCAGAGCATTTATTGAGAAGAATAATATTACAGAGATTCCATTTACCGCACAATTTCCTAATGGAGAAAAGGTTACAAAGGAAAACGCATATAAGAAGATGAGAGAAGCTTTAGAGAACGGAACTCCTTTGCCAACAACCTCCCAACCCGCAATAGGAGTTTTACAGTCTTCTTTTGATGAAGCCTTAAATAAACACAAGGAAGTTATTGCTCTTACATTGTCCGCCGAGCTATCTGGCACGTATGGTTCTCTTCGTGTTGCGCGCTCCATGCTTTCTAATAAAACACGACTTACAATATTTGATACAGGTATTATTGATGCTGGGGAGGCATTAGTAGTTTATAAGGCTCAAGAACTTATTAATCAGGGAAAAGATGCAAAAGAAGTAATTAATCTTTTAAGTTCATATTCACCAAAGGTAAAGCTTATTGGAATTCCACAAGATATTAGGTATGTATTAAGATCAGGACGTATTAATCCACCTAAAGCTGTTATTCCTCTTCTATTATTTACTCAAAAACTAGGATTTCATATTGTTTTGGCAATGAAAGGAAAGAAGCTAAAGTTAAATGGAGTGGTGTGGGGAAATAATATCTCAGATCTTATTGTAAAAGAGTTTCAAAAGAGAAAGTCTTCTAATAGAACCAGAGTAGTTCTTACTCATGCAGATAATGAGAAAGGACTAAAAGAACTGGAAGAAAAGATTAAAGGAATAAATAATACAAATATTCTTCATACAGCTTTAGTTTCTACAGTTGTTGGCGTATATATAGGACCAGATTCTCTAATCATTGGATTTGTTGAGGAGTAATTCTTGACATTTAATATGGAATTGAATATAATAGATATATTGAGGTGTCCGTTACGAACGGACATTATTTATTAACTAATTACAATTATGGTAGATCTCAAAAACTTTGTTCTGTTAATCGAACAGATTGCAGAAGAAAAAGGCATAGATAAAGATCGTGTCATTGATACGATTCAGCAAGCGATTGCTGCGGCCTACAAAAAAGAGTATGGAGAGCGCGGACAAAATATCCGGGCGGTTATTAATATGAAGACAGGAAAGATGGAATTCTTTCAAATAAAGGATGTAGTTTCACAAGACATGCTGTATACAGAGGAGGAGCTGGAAGATATTAAAGAAAAAAGAGAAGCAGGAGAGGATATCAAAGAAGATGAGGATGACAAGAAAATACGATTTAATCCAGAGCGCCATGTTTTGTTGGAAGACGCCAAAAAGAAGAAAAAGACTATTAAGGTTGGGGACGAGATTGAACAAAAACTTCCTGTAAAAGAGGAATATGGCAGGATTGCAGCTCAAACAGCAAAGCAGGTTATTCTACAGAAAATCAGGGAAGCTGAAAGAGATGCGGTTATGGAGGAGTTCAAATCCAAAGAGGGAGAATTGGTTTCAGGTATAGTTCAACGTGTTGAGGGGAGCACAGTCTTCTTTGATGTAGGAAAGACATTAGGAGTTATGCCTCGGGAAGAACAGGTTCCAGGAGAGTTTTATCGTACAGGACAGAGATTACGTTTGTTTGTTATGCGCGTGGAAGATTCAAATAGAGGTCCTTCCATATATCTTTCTCGTGCCTATCCAAAGTTTGTCTCAAAACTCTTTGAGTTGGAGGTGCCAGAGATTGGGGCTGGAACAGTGGAGATAAAGGCTATTGCAAGAGAACCTGGCTCACGCTCCAAAGTCGCAGTATTTTCGGATACAGAAGGCGTAGATCCCGTAGGTTCTATGGTTGGTCAGAGGGGAACCAGGGTATCTGCTGTTATTAACGAACTTGGGGGTGAGAAGATAGATGTTATTGAATGGGCAGATGACCCCGAGTTTTATATTGCAAATTCACTCTCTCCTGCAAAGGTTTTGCAGGTTGAGATAGAAGATAAGAACAAAGCGACAGCCGTGGTCCCAGAAGACCAGCTATCCTTGGCAATTGGAAGGGATGGCCAGAACGTTAGACTTGCAGCAAAGCTCACCGGATGGAAGATAGACGTGAAGACTCCGGATGGAGAGACTGTTGATGTGGAGGATATTAAGTCAGAAGAGAAAAAGGAAGATAGTCCTGAGATACCAAAGGATATTGAAGACAAAGAAGAGTCAAAAACAACAAAAAAAGAATGAAATATACAGTAAAACAGGCTCCAGAATCTAAGGTAGAAATTGAGTTTGAGATGCCAGCCGACGAATTTCAGGAATATGTAGAAAAGGCCACCAAAGAACTTGGCAAGGATGTTTCAGTCAAGGGATTCAGGCCCGGTCACGCACCAGATCAGGCGGTTAAACAGAATGTTGGTTCTGAAAATGTTTTAATGCAAGCAGCTCAACTTGCTGTAAACGCATCTTACATTGAGGCGGCAACCAAAGAGAAGTTGGAAGTAGTGGAGCAACCAAATATAGAAGTGTTAAAACTGGCTCCTCAGAATCCATTCCTTTTCCGTGCAACCGTAACATTGGTTCCCAAGATAACTTTATCTGATTACAAGGTGATTGCGGCAACCTGCGTAAGAAAAGAGGTAAAGGTTGAGGATGATGAGGTTAATAAAACCTTAGATTGGATTCGTGAGAGTAGAAAGGGTAAAGAGGATAAGGTTCCTGAGCTTACTGATGAGTTTGCCTCTTCATTAGGAAACTTTAAGAATGTTGAGGAGTTAAAGAAAAGTATTCTTGATGGATTGGAGCAGGAGAAAAAGACACAGGAGACTCAACGGCTTCGTCAGGAGATATTAGACAAGATAGCTAAGGATTCAAAGATGGATATTCCCCAAGCTCTTGTTGAGCGGGAAAAGGACTCTATGCTTCAGAATATTAAGACGGGAGTGCAGAGTACGCTCAATACTAAGTTTGAAGATTATTTAACACAAACAAAGAAAACAGAGCAAGAACTCCGAGATTCCTTTACAAAGGAAGCTGAAGGGCGTGTCAGAAATTCCTTGGTATTAAGAGCAGTATCAAAAGAAGAGAACTTAACTCCATCAACACAAGAGATTGAAGAAGAGATAAACAACACTTTAAAGCGCTATCCTTCCAAAGAGGAGGCTAAAAAGACAGTTGACTTGGCTCGTTTGAGAGAGTATACTGAGGTCGTCTTAATCAATGAAAAAACCCTCAAATTCTTAGAGGATCTTGCGAAATAATTATGAATCTTATTCCAACAGTCATTGAAAAATCTCAGTATGGAGAGCGTGCATACGATATTTATTCCCGTCTCCTAAAAGATAGGATTATATTTCTTGGAGCTCCTGTGAGTGATTTAACCTCAAACGCTGTTATTGCTCAGATGTTGCATTTGGCTTCCCAAGACTCAAAGAAAGATATTCAGTTTTATATTAATTCACCCGGTGGTTCGGTTACCGCGGGTCTTGCTATCTATGATACCATGCAGTATGTGAAGTGTCCTATCTCAACTGTTTGTGTTGGAATGGCAGCTTCCATGGGAGCTGTATTGCTGGCCGCAGGCCAGAAAGGAAAGAGATATATACTTCCTAATGCACAGATTATGCTTCATCAGCCAGCTGGCGGGGTAACAGGACAGGCCACAGAGATTGAGATTACCGCAAATCAAATTGTAAAGATAAAAGATCTTTTAAACCAGATACTGGCAAAACACACAGGACAGGATATGGAGAAAGTTCAGACAGATACAGATAGAGATTTCTATCTAAATGCCATGGAAGCAAAAGAGTATGGGATTGTAGACAAGGTGATTGGTGGAAAGTAATTAATAAGAAGAAATACAAGGGCACGCCAAAGGGCGTGCTTTTGTGTTAGAATGGAGTAATGGATGTGATAAAAACACTTGTCAAAAAGCCATTATTCCAGATTGGAATACTTCTTTTCGCAGGAGGTATTCTATTCTTATTCTTTACATCGAAACCATCTTCGTATGTAATTCCAGAGAGAGAAGATGTGAGATCTCAATCTATCTCTACCGCAGTTATTTCTCCTCAAAGGGGTTTATGGCAGAGAGAAACCTTTATTGCAGAGATTCGCGATTCGGTACTTCGCTCGGAGCTCGCTTCATTTGTTCCAGAAGTCGATGGATGTGAATATATTATTCAAGACCTTGGAACAAAGACAGCCGCTGGTGGATTAAGAGAATGTGGCAGCTCTCTTATTCGTGTAACAGTAGGAGAGAGTGGTGTATGCTCTTCTTCTTATCAAGCAGATGATGCTTCTTATGGAAAGTGTCGGGTGAGTACACGAGCGTTTAATACAGAAGGAGAGAACTCTGGCTGGAGTAGTCGTACATTTCAAGTAGATACAATTAGTCCTGTGGTATCTATAGTTGATTCTCTTCCTGATGTTATTTCGCCAAATATAGCATATCCAATTCAGGCTAGCGTCTCAGATAATAATCACATTATAGGTTGTCAGTTATTTGTGAATAGGGAGGCAGTTTCTGTTTCTGTAATTCAACCCGTTCCTTGCGAGGATGGAAATGAATGTACCATAGCTGTTGCATATACTTTTGAGAATCCTGGAACGCACGAAGTTTTGTTTGGATGCTTAGATACTGCGGGTAATAACGGATATGGGGAGGCATTCTATGCCACTGTATTCATTAACCATCCTCCTGAGATTTCATCCTGCAGGGTAACTCCAACGCGAGGAGGAGTGTCTGCTCTATTTCAGTTTTCAGTTCAGGCATCAGATCCTGATAATGATGAGTTATCCTACCTTTGGGATTTTGGAGACGGTAATACTTCTACTCAATTCTCTCCGTTTCACGAGTATAATCAATCAGGGACATATACGCCAAAGGTGAGCGTGGAGGATGTGGATGGTGAGAGTTCAACCTGCAGTACTGCCTGGGTAGTTGTAGAGGACGAATAAACAAGTGTATAATAAGCAAATGATACGCATCTTTCTTATAGTAAGTATCCTACTTCTTCCTTTGGGTTCTGCATTTGCGGCAGATTTTAATCTTATATCTCCTTTAGACGAGGCTTCGAATGTAGATGTGGGAGATGAGATTTTTTCATGGGAACATTCTCTAGGAGGAGCAACTTATTATAAGCTTCAACTCCATAAACCAGGAAACCCTTGGATAAATGAGAACATTCCATTATTTTTTTGTGGTGATAATAAGTGTGAGATTCAACCTACTGCTTTTAATGTAGTGAATCTTAATTATTCTGATAAGTATGACTGGAAGATTGTGGCATATAATTCTGCTGATAATCCCATTGGAAATTCACAGGAGTGGAGTTTTACTACAAAACAAGCACCAACTCAAATAATTTCTCCATCAGATCCAGATCCTGGACCAGGACCAGTTAATCCTCCTGCATCAGGTATCTTTCAGATTGAGAATCCTATTTCTTCCAATACCCTGCCTGAACTCATAGGAAAGCTTCTAAACTTTGTCTTTGGACTCTCCATCGTTATAGCTCCTCTTGTGGTACTGTATGCGGGGTTCTTGATGTTAACCGCAGCTGGTGACTCCGCAAAGATTCAAAAAGCAAGAAGTATACTTATATGGACTGTTGTTGCCTTTGCTATTATTCTTGTGGCAAAAGGGGCTCCGGATGTCATTCGTTCAATCCTTTGACAAGTTTTACAATAGGTGGTATTATGAATACATATTAATTTATGTAATATTTGGATGTTTAGCGAAGTCCAATTCTTAAACACTTATGGAACAGTTAACCTTACCCATCGTGGGTGTTCTTGTGTTGATCGTTGGAGCTGTTATAGGGTATATTGCCAGACAACTCTTAGTCTCCAAACGCGCGGGAACTATAGAACAGAAGATTGCCAACCAGCTATCACAAGCTGAAAAAGAGAAAGAAAAGCTTGTAGATAAGGCAAAAGACGAGGCCAAACAATTACTAGAAAAAGCAAAGTCTGAGGAGGACGAACGCCGTCAGGCTGTCTTAAAGTCAGAACAGCTGCTTTTAAAACGCGAGAGTATTTTAGAAGAGAGGCTTTTGGAACAGGAGACTTCAAAAACAGAGTTTAAAAAAAAGGTGAGTCGTCTAGGGGAAATAGAGAAAGAGATTGGAGAAAAGCGTGAGGATGTTGTAAAAGCATTGGAAAAAACCTCAGGACTCACAAAAGAAGAAGCAAAAGAAGAGATTATAAAGCAGGTGGAAGTGCAGTCAGAACAGGATATTCAAGTACGCATTAGAAAGCTTGAGGCTGATGCAGAAGACAGATATTCTCGCAGGGCAAAAGAGATTGTGGCCTATGCTATTCAAAAGACAGCAGTCCCCCAGGCCCAAGAGATTACTACCTCTACTGTTATACTGCCTTCTGAAGACCTGAAGGGGAAGATTATTGGAAAGGAAGGAAGAAATATACGATCTTTAGAGCGTCTTGCGGGAGTTGAGATTGTTGTGGATGAGACTCCAGAAACAGTTGTTATCTCAGGATTTGATCCGCTTCGGCGTCACATTGCAAAGGTGGCTTTGGAGCGTCTTATTAAAGACGGCAGAATTCATCCCGCTCGCGTAGAAGAGGAGGTTGAGAAGGTAAAGGCCGAGGTTGAGATTCAGACGAAGGAGGCGGGAGAGGCTACTGTTTATGACCTTGGTATTGTCGGATTGGATCCAAAGTTGATTCAGCTTCTTGGACGTTTGAAGTTCCGTACCTCATTTGGTCAAAATGTACTCCTGCACTCAGTTGAGGTTGCATACTTAGCTTCAGCTCTCGCAGCTGAAATGGGAGCTGACATAAGTGTTGCAAAGAAGGCAGGGCTCTTCCATGATATTGGAAAAGCGCTGGATCACGAGATTGAGGGATCCCACGTAGATATTGGAATGAAGGTGCTAGAGAAGTTCGGAGTTGAGAAAGAGGTAGTTGACGCAATGAAGTCTCACCATGAGGATTATCCTTATGAATCAGTGGAGGCCATTTTAGTGCAGGCAGCTGACGCTATTTCAGCCTCACGCCCTGGAGCGAGAAAAGACACCTTAGAGAATTATCTCAAACGTATTGGGGAACTTGAGACCTTAGCTTCCTCATTTGAGGGAGTGGAAAAGGCATATGCTATACAAGCGGGCAGAGAGATACGGGTATTTGTAACTCCTGAAAAGATTGATGATGCCGCCTCCCAACAGCTGGCACGGGATATTGCAAAGAGAATTGAGGAGGAGCTCAAGTATCCAGGAGAGATAAAGGTAACTCTTATTCGAGAGAATAGATTTGTAGAACACGCAAGATAAGAAAGAACCACCCCTCTAGGGGTGGCTTTCTCTTGTGAGCGGGTGAACGGATTCGAACCGTCATCTTTTCCTTGGAAGGGAAAAATAATAGCCATTATACGACACCCGCGGTGTTCTTTTTTTGTCGGGGCACCCAGATTCGAACTGGAACTAAATCCTCCCAAAGGACTCGTGCTGCCGTTACACTATGCCCCGTCTCTAGTAATGTGTATACCATTTTTGTGGGTGCAGGTCAATTTATGGTATAATTTCTGAATATGACTTGGAAAGAGATTTTATCTGAACTTGATGTTTTAAACCAATGTAAGAAGTACGGTATTCCTTTGTGGCAGTGCCCGAATTTTTTGTTTTTGGTAATGGGAGGAATTATTATTTTCTCCACTCTCCTCTCCTATTTTTTGGGTAAGAGGTATATTGATGAACCTGAGGTAACAGTCCTTATTGTTATTTTATTTACCATCATTCTTCTTATTCTTTCCTTTATCATCACACGCTCATTTGAAAGGTTGGCTGAGGCTTCACGTTTAAAGTCTGAGTTTGTGAGTATTGTTTCTCATCAACTTCGTGCCCCAATTTCTAATATGAAGTGGGCTTTAGACTTTTTGATGTCAGGAAGGTCTGGCAAGGTGGAGGATGCGCAGCTAGGATATTTTCAGATATTAAAACAGAACTCAGCACGCATGGAAGAGCTAGTCGCAGACCTTTTAGTTGTCTCGCGCATTGATCAGGGTACGCTTCCTGTGAAAATGAGTAAATTTTCCTTTAGGGAACTCTTGGACGGAATTATCTTTGAATTTGATTCTTATTTAAAGGCCTCAAATGTTCAGCTCAAGATTGAGGGGCCAAAGATTCTGCCGCGGCTTTTACAGAATGAGGATCATATTCGAGACGTAATTCAGAATCTTTTAGATAACGCCATCCGTTACTCTGCGAATTCTGTAGAGGAAAAGAAAAGAAGTAAGATTCAGATTCGTTACGGTAAAAAAGGAAACCAGTTCTTTTTTGAAATTGAGGATAACGGAGTTGGCATTCCAAAAGAAGACCAAAAGCATATCTTTGAGAAGTTTTTCCGTTCTCGTAACGCACTAAAGCAAGAGACTCAGGGTTCAGGACTCGGGCTGTATATTGTAAAGTCTCTGATTGTATTAGCTAAAGGGCGTATTAGTTTTAAAAGTGAGCAGGATAAAGGTTCGACATTTTTATTCACTATTCCAATGTCATTAAAATGAAGCAAATTTTATTCATTGAAGACGAATCAGCACTTCAGAAAACCATAGGGGAGTCGCTCAGACAGGAAGACTTTGAGGTGTTATCAGCTCTTGATGGGGAGATAGGAATACGGACTGCAAAAGAGAAGCGTCCGGATCTTATTATTTTAGACCTTGTACTTCCCAAGAAAGATGGTTTTGAGGTTTTAGAAGATTTAAAAAAAGGAGAGGGAACTAAAAATATTCCTGTTATTGTTCTTACAAATCTAGAGGATTTAAAGGGCATACAGCGAGCTATTGATTTGGGAGCAACCACATATTTAGTAAAGTCCAATTACCGATTGGACGAGGTCGTGGAAAAAATCAAAGGTGTACTTTCCTCATGAAGGTTGAGAACCAGCAGTTAAAGGCCTTTCTCTTGGACTCGGGTTTAGTGAAGAAAAAGGATTTAGATGCAGCTGATAAAAAGGCAGCTAAGACAAAAAAGCGTTTGTCTGATGTGCTGCTTGCGGGAGGCTTTATCTCAGAGGAGGAGCTGATTAAGATGGAAGCTTACATCTTGGGTATTCCTTTTGTAAACTTGATAGAAGAGAAGATTCCTTCTGAGATATTAAAACTTATTCCAGAACCTATTGCTCGCTCTCACAACATTGTGGCTTTCCGTAAAAAAGGCCAGGAGCTTGAAGTTGCTATGTTGGATCCCGAGGATTTGGCAACTATAGACTTTATTAGAAAGAAGTCTAATCTCAAAATTCTTCCACGGCTTACGACCCCAGAGGGTATGAAGCAGGTCTTGCGCCAGTACTCAAAGACCTTGGAAGCTGAATTCGGGGATATTATTAAAAAGGATGTTGGCGGCATTAAATCTCTCAGAGATAAGGGTTTGGATGAAGGAAAAAATCTTAAAAAAACGGCGGAAGAGCTCCCTGTCATCCGTATCGTAGATACCTTGTTAAAGCATGCAATTCTACAGCGTGCTTCTGATATTCATATTGAACTTACTGAGAGAGAGGTTTTAGTACGTTATCGTATTGACGGTGTACTTCGTGACGCGATGGTGCTTCCCAGACAGGCCACCTCTGGTATAGTGGCGCGTATTAAAGTGCTGGCTAATTTAAAACTAGACGAGCATCGACTTCCTCAGGATGGTAGATTTAAAGTAGAGGCAGAGGAATATAAGTACTCTGTCCGTGTCTCAATTCTTCCGGTATTCGGGGGCGAGAAGGTGGTTATGCGTTTGCTTTCTGAAACCGCTGATGCCTTTACTTTAGAAGAACTTGGATTGCGTGGAGTGGCTCTAGAGGTTATACAGGATGGATTGAAACGCCCGGTTGGCATGATTTTGGTCACAGGTCCCACGGGTTCAGGTAAAACTACCACTCTGTATTCCATGATGGAGATTTTAAATACACCTGAGGTGAATATCTCTACAGTAGAAGATCCCATAGAGTATAGGATGCCGCGTATTAATCAGACTCAGGTGAATTCAAGAATTGGGCTTACCTTTGCCTCAGGTCTCAGGTCTCTTTTGCGTCAGGACCCTGATATTATGATGGTAGGAGAGATTAGAGATAAGGAGACCGCGGGTCTTGCCATTAATTCAGCATTAACCGGGCACCTAGTGCTTTCTACTCTTCATACTAATAATGCCGCTGGGGCTGTACCAAGATTGATTGATATGAAAGTGGAACCATTTCTCATTTCTTCTACTTTAAGTGTTATCGTGGCGCAGCGATTAGTACGGAGACTGTGTGAGGATAAAAAAGAGTATAAACTTTCTCAAAAAGATATAGTTGAAATTGGGAAATACTGCGATCTGAAAAAAGTACTCAGTATGATACAAAAAGAGAAGGGAGCGAACGTAAAGACTATAGGAGATGTTGTGTTTTATCATCCTCAGGTAAAAAAGGTATGCCCCGATGGATATAAGGGACGAGTTGGAATTTATGAAGTTATGCCAGTGACAGAAACCTTAAAACAGTTGTTCGTGAATGGAGCCACATCAGATCAGATTCAGGAAAGAGCGGTCACAGAAGGTATGGTTACTATGGTAGAGGATGGTCTTATAAAGGCTGCCCAAGGACTGACTTCTATTGAAGAGGTTCTGAGGGTTATTACTGAGTAAAATGCCTCAATATTCATACACGGCTACCTCCTATAAGGGAAAGAAAATATCTGGGCAGGAGAGCGCAGCTTCTGTTCAGGAACTGGCTCGTTTACTTCACAAGAAAGGATATGTTTTAGTTTCCTCAAAAGATGCAGAGAAGAAGGGAGTTTTCTCCATGGAAATCCAAAATCCCCTTGAGGCACTATTTGGAGTTTCTCTAGTGGATAAACTCATGTTTGTACGTAATCTTCAAGTGATGGTGGCTTCGGGCGTCTCTCTTCCAAGGGCTTTGGGTGTTCTTAGTCGCCAGACAAAGTCTCTGAAGTTTAAGAAATCCATTGAAGATATATCAGATAGGATTATAAAGGGATCTTCACTGTCTGATGCAATGGAAGCGCATGGAAAAATATTCTCAGAGCTTTTTGTGAATATGGTCAGGGTAGGAGAAGAATCAGGAACCATGGAAAAGGTACTGTCTAACCTGACGGTGCAGTTGGAACAGGAGCACGAGATACGTTCACGAGTTATGGGAGCTCTTATGTATCCTGCGGTTATCTTAGTTGCCATGTTTGGTATAGGAGTACTCATGCTTGTGCTTGTGGTGCCTACATTGGCTAAAACCTTTGAGGATTTGAATGTGGATCTTCCGCCAACCACTCAGGTTATAATTGGTCTTGGAGAGTTTGTTAGTAATTTTTGGTATTTTGCTATCCTTATTTTGATTGTGCTCGTATGGGCAGGATATTTCCTTTTTCGCATGCCTCAGGTCAAGCGTATCTTTGATACAGTTATTCTGCGTACTCCTGTATTTGGAGATATTGTGAGAAAGGTTAATGCTGCTTTTACCGCTCGTACTTTATCTTCACTTATATCTTCGGGAGTTCCTATTACAAGGTCACTTGAGATTACATCTCATATTTTGGGAAATGTGCATTTTCGAGATGCGCTTTTAGATGCGGCCACCCAGATGAAAAAAGGAGACAAGCTGTCTAAGATTTTAGGTAAATATGAGAACTTATATCCTGTGCTGGTGGTGCAAATGATAGAGGTTGGAGAGGAGACAGGACGGACAGCAGAGATATTAGAGAAGCTGGCTGATTTTTTTGAAGAAGAGGTGACTAGTATTACAGAAAATCTAACTTCAATTATAGAACCCATTTTGATGCTGATTATTGGAGCTGTTGTAGGGTTCTTTGCTATTTCTATGATTCAGCCAATGTATTCGCTTTTGGGTTCAGTCTGATGAAAGGAGCTACACTTCTTGAGGTAATAATTGGAATAGCGGTTCTTTTTATTCTTGTTGCCATTGCGCTTCCGAGTTCTTCTACTAAAAAGACTACGGATATTCAGATAGATGCTCAACAGATTGTCTCTACTCTTTCTCTTGCGAGGAGTAGAACTACGGCTTCAGAATCAGCTTCCCAGCATGGTGTATTCTTTGATGTCGTATCTTCTAGCTATACACTCTTTGAGGGATCAGATTATATTTCCCGTGATATAGGAGAAGACCAGGTATTTGAGCTTTCCTCCTCAGTTGAGATTTCCTCGGTGTCCTTTGCGGGAGGTAACGAGATTGTCTTTGAACGTATTTATGGAAGTACCCTCCAGTCAGGTTCTCTTGTTCTTGAGCTTGTTTCTGACCCAAGTGTTACTTCCACTGTGCTGGTTGCGCCTTCAGGACAGATTGATACATCTTCACCATTGGCTCCTTCAGACAACGGTAGAGTGGTAGATTCAAGGCATGTCCACATAGAATATGTGGGACGTGATATAAATACGTCTATAGAAAATATTGTACTCACCTTTCCTACTGCAACTGAGATTATTCCCATTTCAGATAATATGTCTGGAGGAGAGATTGTGTGGTCTTCAACTATTATGGTTGATGGGGAGGAGCAGCAACTTAGTATCCAGACGCACAGGCTGAATGATATTATGCTTGGAACTCAGCTTTCTATAAAACGGGACAGAGGATTTAATACCAAGGCGTTGGAAGTGAGTCTGTCAGGAGACGTGAGCGGGGAGATAATAATTTATACAGCTTTAGGGGAATTAACGCCCGGAACTTCAATTTATGCGTCAACTCCAGATATTCAATAACAAAGACGGGGTAACAGTGGTTGAAATTATGGTGGCAGTTTCCATTCTTACCATAGCTTTAGGTGGTATATTAGCTCTGGCTTCTTTTTCTTTTGTTAGTACAGATTTAGCCTCACAAAACCTGCAGGCCTCGGCCTTAGCTAAAGGAACGATAGAAGCTCTGCGTAACTACCGGGATGGCATTGCTTGGGATAATGATGACGCGGGCAATGAGTACGATGGTTTGGGTGTTCTTTCTGTTGGAGTGCAATATTATCCTGAGATTTCAGGAGATGCCATTCCTAAATGGAAGTTTATACAGGGCGTTGAGACCACAGGCATCTTTGAGAGGAGCGTGGTCTTTGAAAATGTAGAGAGAGATGTTTTAGATACCATCACGGAATCAGGAGGAGTTGTGGACTTAAATACAAAGAAGGCAACAGTGACAGTCTTTTGGGAAGAGCGAGGCAGGACACATTCTGTTGACTTGGTAAGTTACTTTACGAACTGGAATAAATGAGAATTAAACTGCAACAGCATAATCGTGGATTTACCTTAATTGAGCTTCTTGTGTATGCGGCCCTCTTAGTTTTGATTGTAGCTGCGGTAACTACATTGCTTTTTGGAGTTTTAAAATCCCATGTAAAAGCACGTGCTGTAAGGGATGTTATACATAATACCATTCTTGCAACAGATGCCGTCTCACTAGAGATAAAGGAAGCTACAAGTGTATATGATTCTACGACAAGTAGTAGTCAACTGTCTTTGGAAACAACAAAAAATCTTCCTGTTGGGGAAACAAGTACGTATGTGGACTTTTTTATCTGTGAAAGTCGGCTGTGTATAAAGAGAGAATCTCAGTCCCCTATTGCTTTGACATCAGATTCAGTTGAGATTCGAAGTCTTGTATTTCAAAAGGTTGTGACCGGTTCCATCCCTTCTATTGTAATGAATCTACGCATTGGCTCTGTTAACCCAGAGAACAGATCAGATCTGGAGGCGGAGATAGAAACTACCTCTGTTATATCATTTAGGGCATACTAATATGTTTGGTTCTTCACAAAAAGGATTCGCAGCAATATATATTACCTTAGTGGTTCTTGCAGTTTTGTTTAGTATTGGCTCTTCTCTTTTCTTTACAACCTTTCAGGAACAGGCAAGGATACAGAATAATCTAAGGTCTTCTCAGGCGTATGTTGGCGCTGAGTCAGGTCTTGAGGATGCACTCTTGAGGGTATCTGAAGCTATGAATGTACCTTCTACCTATACCTTTGCTGTTGCTGGTACGGAAGCTGAAGTTGTTGTTCTTGAGGATATTAGTGGAACCAGAACTATTACGGTTAAGGGAGATAGATTGAATCGTATCCGTAATATTGAGGGTGTATATGCGCTTTCTGGGACGGGTTCTGCGTTCTTTTTCGGAGCTCAGGTAGGAGAGGGAGGTCTTGAGATGGATAATAATAGCACTGTGATTGGTAACGTTTACAGCAATGGTCCAATTGAGGGAGATAATGGAGCTGAGATTACGGGATCCGTGGTTGTGGCGGGGGATGCTTTAAGCGATAACGAGATTGAGGATGTAAGTATTAGCGGGAATGCTGCAGCTCCATCGTTTGACGACTGCAGTGTAGGAGGAGATATTACCTTTGTGACTGGCGGGGAAGTGGATGACTGCCCTGCAGAAGGTTCTGTTATTGAGCAGTCAGACCCCATACCTTCTGCTGATTTTCCTATTGAGCAGGCGCAAATTGATGCATGGAAGGCGGATGCGGCAGCCGGAGGTATTATTTCGGCAGGTGACTTTTCTCCTCCTTCCGGGGATACCGTGAACATTGGTCCTGGGGTTATTGAAGGGGATATGGAGCTGAAGAATAATCAGACGGTGGTACTGACGGGAATTGTATATGTAAAAGGCGGCATTGATATTGATAATGGGGCTTCTGTTGTTCTCTCATCTTCATATGGAAGCTCTTCTGGTATTCTGCTAACCGACACGTGGATACATACAAAGAATAATGGAGAGTTTGGGGGATCTGGAGTTGAGGGCAGTTATCTTATGATGATGGCTCTTGGTGACTGTAAGGGAAGTCCAGGAGGTGATTGTACAGATCATGATGGAGCAATTGATCTTCATAACAACGCAGAGGGAGCTATTTTTTACGCTCCCAATGGATTATTAAACCTTCATAACAATGTGAATGTTACCCAGGCAACTGCTTGGAAGTTAAAACTGTCAAAGAATACTGTTCTTGAATACTCCATTGGGTTGGAATCAGCTTTGTTTGTCTCCGGTCCGTCAGCGGGTTGGGAGGTTACGAGTTGGAAAGAGGTTGAGTAATGGTGCTACAATATCATATATACAATGAATTTTAATTTTTTCAGTTTAAGACCAGATGCATTTGGGCTAGATATATCAGATCTTTCTATAAAGATTACGAGGCTCAAGCATTCTCGTAAGGGTTTAGTCTTGTCTTCGTTTGGCGAAGTTGAACTTATGGAAGGTATAGTGAAGGAGGGAGAGGTAAAAAATCCCGATCAGCTGGTTTCTGCAATACAAAAGGTAGTTAAAGAAGTGAAGGGAATATCCTTGGATACAAAATGGGCTGTTGTATCTTTGCCAGAGGAAAAGGCGTTTTTACAGGTAGTTCAGTTACCTAAAATGAAGCCGGATCAGATTGAAAATGCCGTGCGTTTTGAATCTGAAAACTATATTCCATATTCTTTGGATACCGTATATCTGGATTCGCAGATTGTTGCACCTTTAAAAGGCAGCCTTGATCATATGGATGTATTACTTGCCTCCCTGCCTCGTCTGACTGTGGATGCTTATCTTGCCGCCATACAAAAGGCGGGAGTTCTGCCGCTTGCATTTGAGATTGAGTCTTTGTCTATTGCGCGTTCTATTATTCCAAACGAGGTTACAGCAACTCCTCAGCTTATTATAGATCTTGGAGCGACACGTACATCCTTTATTATTTTTGCAGGATCTAGTCTCCGCTTTACCGCATCTATTCCAATCTCTTCTGTACAGTTATCAGAACACATTGCAAAATCTCTGAATATTGATGTAAAACAAGCAGAGTATGCCAAGGCTCATTATGGTTTGGTTGGCGTGAATGATCCCGAAGGAAGAGAGGTCTTTGATGCTCTTATTCCTCCTATTACAGATCTCTTAGAACAGATAAAAAAGCATATGAGCTTTTACGAATCTCATGCTCAGCATCAGCATCTTCCAGCGCGCAGGAGTGCCATTAAAAAGGTCTTGTTGTGCGGCGGCGGCGCAAATCTTCCCGGACTCACGGAGTTTCTTAGAAAGGAGTTGGATCTTGATGTAAAATTAGGAAACCCTTGGTCTAACATTCTTCCTTCTCCTTTAAGAGAGGTTCCTGGAATGCCATTTAAGGATTCTGTACGTTATACTACAGCTCTAGGGCTTGCCCTTAGAGGCGTGAGAACAGAATAATATGATTAATCTTCTTCCCCCATCTTTCAAAGAAAGCATTAGACAAGAGGAGAATCTACGTCTTCTTGCGATTCTTCTCGTACTCTTATTTTTATTTCTGCTTTCCCTGTCCTTTCTTTTAGTGTCTTTACGCATATTTCTTGGAGGAGAGATAAAGATAGAAAAAGCAAAACTTGTTGTGCAAGAAGAAACATTGGATAAACACAAAGAGCAGGAGGTTATTAAAAGTCTAAATTGGGATGTTCTCAATACGGTTCGGGTATACCGCAGGCAGGTACAGCTCAGAGCAGTATTTGCAAGTCTCACTGATAATCTTCCCAATAGTATGATTGTAGAGAACTTCAGCTATACTCCCTCTTCTGAGGTTGTAGTCAAAGAAGAGACCAAAATTATTCCAGCAAAGCTTATGTTGTCTGGTTTTGCGCCAACCAGAGAGATTCTCTTTTCTTTCAAGCAGAATCTAGAGACAGATTCCTTATTTAAGACAGTCACATTTCCTCCATCAAACTGGGTGAATTCTCAAGACATTATCTTTTCAGTATCACTTGAACTGGAATCATGATTTTACAATACAAGAAAATTATCATTTATGTCGGTGGAACAGTTATTTTACTCTCAATGACCGTCTTTATCTTATATTATTTAGGACAGGGCATTGTAGAGGATTACCAGACCCTTCTAATGACAAAGAAGGAAACAGCGCGTATCACAAAGGATATAGAGAATATTGCTGAGTTTGAGAATATTGCCTTGAGTTATGAATCTGAGTTTGTATCTTTTGAGGACATCTTCATTAATCCTGATATCCCTATTCCTTTTATTGAGTTTCTTGAAAGGGCTTCTCAAGCTTCTAGCCTGGAACTCAGAATCCTAGCTCATGACCCTAATAAGATTGAGGGAGATCCTTGGCCATCTATGGATTTTCAACTAACTCTTGAGGGATTTTATCCAAGCTTTATTGAATTTGTGGAGAAATTGGAAGCCGCCCCATACCTTGTTGAATTGAGAAATCTTTCAATTAGAAAGTTTAAGAGCAGGACAGATAAACCCGCAGGCCATGGAGAGTTTACGTTATTAGTAAGAACATTTGTAAAATGAAGAAGTTCCAAAACATCATTCAAATAATATTACTGTATATAAGAAGGGCACCAAGAATTATTGGCACACATGCTTTCCCTGTCTTTCTTTTACTTATTACACTCTCCCTTCTAATCTCAGGTAGTATCTTTTTCTTCACTGTCCTTTCTTTGAGAGATGTGGAGCCTGACATTCAGGGTTCCAAGACAGCTTTTAAAAAAGAGATGTTCTTGGGTATTTTAGATATTTGGGAAAAGAGAAGTGTAATATTGGAGGAGACAGATACCAAAGTATATGAGGATCTCTTTGAAATAAGATAGAATTGACTTTGACGCATATTTGCTGTATAATCAGATAGACTTTGAGCCTCCGTAGCTCAACCGGATAGAGCGACAGTTTTCTAAACTGTAGGTTGCAGGTTCAAGTCCTGCCGGAGGTACCATGGTGGGCGTAGCTCAATTGGTAGAGCACTTCTTTGTGGAAGAAGTGGTTGCGGGTTCAAATCCCGTCGCTCACCCAAATACAAAAGATCGCCTGTTAGGCGGTTTTTTGGTATAATGTGATTATGGAATTACAGGTTGGAGTCAAAATACTATTACAGAATAAAGATGGAAAGTATCTTCTTGTTCGGCGTTCTCCAGAAAAGTATCCTGAGATTGAGGCAAAGAACTCATGGGGTATTGTAGGGGGACGCATCACCCCAGGCTCTCCTTTGTTTGAGAATCTCAAGAGAGAGGTTAAAGAAGAAACAGAACTTGAGCTTACACAAAAGCCAAAACTCATTGCAGCTCAGGATATTCTGCGGATTAGTGGGAGGCATGTTGTACGTTTAACTTATCTTGGAAGTGTAGATGGTGAACCCAAGCTGGATGAGGAGAATATTGATTTTCAGTGGCTTTCAAGAGATGAGCTTACGTCGGCTCAAGATCTGGATATATATTTTAGGGAACTTCTTGATAAGGGGGCGTTCTTTTAATAATATGGAATACAAAGAGGAAACAAAAACCCCATCTGCTACGGGATTTTATTCTACTCCTCGTAGTTATAATCGTTGTAGTCATCTTCTTCATCTTCCTCATCATCCTTATTTTCTAGATTTTCCTCTTCGGGATCTTCCTTAAGGATGTCATTATCTTCGTCTTCCATATCGAAGATGAAAAAAGGTATAGGGTTATAGTACGCCATTTTAGTATATTTTTATGTACCATATTATTATAAAAAGTATGGATACTATGTCAAATGAGTTTTTCACAAGAGCAGATTTTAGCTTGTAAATACCCTTATTTTGTAGTATAGTTGCACAAAGTTTGTCCCCGTAGCTCAACTGGATAGAGCGAGACACTCCTAACGTCTAGATTGCAGGTTCGAGTCCTGCCGGGGATACGGGCCGTTGGCGCAGCTGGTAGCGCGCTTCCGTGGCACGGAAGAGGTCGCCGGTTCGAGCCCGGCACGGTCCACATAAAGGAGGGTTGGCAGAATGGTTATTGCGCGTCTCTCGAAAAGTCGTGGGAGAAATCCCTTGTAGGTTCGAATCCTACACCCTCCGCATTAAGTAATACATTTTATAATATGCCTAAACTTTCTATTTTTTCAAAACATAAGAAGTCTTCCTCTCTAAATGTGAGAGAGTTGGCAAAACAGGTAAAAGAGCTTTCCGAACAGTTAGAGGAGACCCGGCAGGAGTTATCTGTTTTTCAGAAGGCCATGGAAAAGGCTGTGCAAAAGGTTGCAATTATTAGATTTAACCCTTTTGGTGAACTTGGAGGAGATCAGAGTTTTTCTATTGCATTACTTGATTATGATAATGATGGCGTAGTTGTGACGTCTCATTATGGTCGGGATGAGAATAGAGTATATGGCAAGAGAATTAAAAATGGAAAGTCAGAGTATACTCTCTCAAAAGAAGAGGAGGATGCTGTTACACAAGCAATACACCAAGAATAAAATGTCAGATGTTGTAGTAAAAACAGATATACGTCCCCCTGTTGTTGTGGTAATGGGTCATGTGGATCACGGCAAGTCTTCTATTTTAGAAGCCATACGAGAGGATTTTCGTATTACGGCAAAAGAATCAGGAGGTATTACCCAGCACATTGGTGCTTACGAAGTGGAACATAAAGGAAAGAAGATTACCTTTTTGGATACTCCGGGACACGAGGCTTTTTCTGCTATGCGAGCTCGGGGGGCCAAGATAGCGGATATTGCGGTTCTTGTAGTTGCAGCTGATGATAGCGTAAAGTCTCAGACTAAAGAAGCAATCAAGAGTATACAGGAGGCAGAACTTCCAATTGTTGTTGCCTTCAATAAAATAGATTTGCCTGGAGCCAACGTACAAAAGGCAAAGAATGAGCTAGCACAGAATGACGTTCTTTTAGAAGATGTGGGCGGAAAAGTGCCCTATGTGGAGACTTCAGCTACTACAAAACAGGGAATTTCTGAACTCTTAGATATGATTCTTTTGGTGGCTGAAATGGAGGAGCTGAAAGGTTCTCCCATAGGTTTAGCCACGGGAGCTGTAATTGAGTCTCATTTGGACTCCAAGAGAGGACCTGTTGCGACTCTGCTTATTAGACAAGGAAAGCTTTCTGTGGGAGATATTATTGGAACTTCTTTTGCTGTTGGTAAGGTACGGATATTAGAGGATTTTGAAGGAAACTCTATTCCTTATGCCATTCCCTCAATGCCCGTGACCGTGCTGGGTCTTGAGACTCTTGCACCAGTTGGAGAAGAGTTCTCTGTTTTTGATAGTTTAGATGAGGCAAAGGCAGTAGTTAAAACGAAGGATAAGGAGCAGGTAGTTTTAGATCCAAAGAACGAGACCGTAAATATTGTCTTAAAAGCAGACGTGCAAGGTTCTTTGGAGGCGGTACAGCAGGCGCTCCTATCTTTACCACAAGATAAGATTTCATTTAAGTTTATTAAAACTGAGGCAGGTGACATTACAGAGAATGATGTAAAGTTAGCAAGGAACGGAAGCGCCATGATATTGGGTTTTCATACAAAGGTGTCTGCCTTTGTTGCTAGCTTGGCAGAACAAGAGAAAGTGCGTATTGAGACCTTTGACGTTATTTATGAGCTTATTGAGAGAGCTCGAAAGCTCCTGGAGGGTTCTATAAAAGAAGAGATAGTTCGTACGAATACAGGTTCCCTACGAATATTAGCTATTTTTCGAACAGACAAGGGAAAACAGATTATTGGCGGCGAGGTCTTCCGCGGAGAAGCAAGAAAAGGAGCTGAGGTTGAGATTATAAGGAACGAGGAGATGATAGGGAAAGGAAAGATTACAGGTCTTCAGCGCAACAAGAAGGAATCAAGTTCGGTACCAGAGGGTGAGGAAGCAGGGTTGTTATATGAAGGAGGAGAAAAGGTTGAAGAGGGAGATGTTCTGGAGTTTTATGTAAAGGAAGTTCAGAAGCAAGAGCTGTGAACCAGAGAATTAAACAGATAAATGAATTGTTGCAGCGTGAGGTTGGAAGTTTGATTGCAAAAGAATCAGAACTTCCAGAGGGCGCTGTTATAACCATAACGAGGGTTGACGCCTCTCCAAACTTGCAACAAGCCAAAGTTTATATTAGTGTAATCCCAGAAGAGCAAAAGGAGAATGCTCTTTTACTATTAAGAAGGAATATCTTTAATATTCAACAGGATCTGAATAAACGACTGCATATGCGTCCTGTTCCCAAGATTATATGGGTGGATGATAAAGGAAGTAAAGAGGTAGGGCGGGTTGAGGAGATTTTAGATAATATACAGAAAGAGGAGTAGTTAGGCGACATGGCCGAGTGGTTAGGCAGAGCTCTGCAAAAGCTCGTACGGCGGTTCAATTCCGCCTGTCGCCTCATATAGTATTCATGCCCGGGTGGCGGAATTGGAATACGCGGGGGACTTAAAATCCCCTGCCGCAAGGCTTGTGGGTTCGAGTCCCACCCCGGGCACCACGTTAGAAGAGTCAATGCCTCGCTCCGCCTCTGGTGGGGCTCGGCGACCAAATCGTACGGAGTTTTCGGAGCAAAAAGAAATCCCCGATTCCGTTAGAAGCAGAAAAGAAAAATTTTAAGCATTTAATTTTTGAAACGGAAACTTTTCTAAGTTTCTGTTTTCGTTTTGGATTGACGGTATCCATAAAATAATGTAAGGTGGTGAATCAGTTCTTCTTTCCAAATCCGACAAATTGAAGGAGGTGAGTTGCGGTGGAAATCGCAATAAACGGGGTTGACGGTGTAGGTAAATCAACTTTCATGGATGCGACCCTTTCCCACTTTGAGAGGGCCGGGGTACGAGTATCGGTAGTCGATCTTCCGTACTTTCGAAAGACTCACGGTTTCAGTCGGGTAAGCCCCTATCTGACTATTTGCGGAGAGTGGATAGAAACGCGTAGTCGCTTTCTCTTCGCAACATTCATGGTCTCCATGGCAGTTCTTTTCTTGTTTGCTAGGTGGCGGACACGGCGGGCACAAGTAGTGATTGTTGAGCATCATCCGCGAATTGCGATGATGCCGTATGCTCTGCTCTATGGTGGCCGTTTCGGTTTAGTTTTAGCTTCGGCTGTTCGAATTCTTTGGCCGAAGCCGGACTACCTCGTGCTCCTCACAGATGACCCGTGTGAAATTCAAAGGAGGGTTGTTTGCCGCGGTAGACGCGCGCAGTGGCGACAGTCAGTAGAACGACTGTCATTACTCCAGCAACATATGCTGGAAGCAACAAGGGAGTTTCCGCGAAGTTATCTTGGGGTAAACATTAGTGCCAGCGAACTGCTCGAAAGTTTGAAGGCAGCGAAATTGCTCTAGGGGCGTCCATAAACTTGGATGCCCCTTTCTTTTTGATGATTTAAAAGAATAAAGAATTTGCCGCCAAAGAAAAACTTGAAATTGTCATTCGTATGGCTCCGTCGCCTTTCCGAATTTTTGCGGGGGACTTCCTCGCCGCCATAGGCGGCGAAAGCGGTTCGGACTAATTCAAGTATTCTGCATACACAAAAACAACCCTATTTATGGGCTGTTTTTGATTTAACTTCCGAGTATCTCTACATCTACCAGCTTTGCTCCAAAGTTCTTGGCTTCTATATAAGATGGAAACCAGATGTCCACCTGATATTTTTTTCTGGGGTGCATTCTATCTTCTACGATGAATACCTTTTCACCATAGAGTTCAGGCAACTTAATTCTTGTTCCTATAGGGACAAAGTTTGCTGCCACAATACCTTCTCTGACCCATGTACCTGAAGCCGTAATAAACGGAGTGCTATCTGTTTGGCTCTCCGTAGATGAGTATGCCGTCACCATTACTGGAATGGTTTTAACAACTCGTTCAGGTAATGTTGGTGCAATGATAGGTAATAGAGTGTTGGTTTGCGAGAGCACTAACCTTTCTCCAATACTTGGAGGTTCGTCTAATGTAGTCTCTAATGGTCCTCCGGCAGCAGGTATAATTGCCATAACTGAAAGAGAAATAGCAGCTGCCCCAATTTGTTTTGTAAGTGTTTTCATATATTGTCTTTCTTACTCAGACATTCAGCTAGTATATACCATGTAAAGTGGAAAGTCAAGGTGTTGTACCGCATGTCTGATTTTATCCACAAAAGATGATTTGACACTTTTTTCCCATCCCATTACAATAGGACTTACCTTTGTTGTTGTATAGGGTGAAAGTGCTACTATACAACATATTGACATTTAAAGCACATGAATTGTCCAATTTGTCAAGGTGAAACTAAAGTAGTGAACTCGCGCCCTGGAGATCAGGGGCGTTCTATACGGAGACGTCGCGAGTGCTTGAAGTGCCGCCAGAGGTTTAGCACATACGAGAAGATATCCCTTATTGACTTTCAAGTACGAAAGTCAGACGGTAAAAAAGAGCCCTATTATCGACATAAGCTAGAAGGTGGATTAAGAAAGGCTTTGGATCGACGTCCTGTAGCTGAGAAAGAGTTTCAGAAGCTTCTCTTTACAATTGAGAACGATATCTTCAATCTTGAAAAGGAGACAGTATCCACTGAGCAGATTGGACGCATTGTACTTACCCACTTAAGAGAAATGGACAAGGTAGCATATCTAAGATTCGCGTCCATTCACCGAAACTTTAGAAGTCCTAGGGAGTTTGAGAGGGAGATTCAAAAACTTGAAAAGGCCTGATACATCATACATCCTCCATTCTGTTACACGAGAGGTGGAATGGAGTGGAGGGTGTGTGCACATACTAACTATTTAATATTGTCACGTTATGTTGCAATTTTCAGCAGATCGCAGAGGAGACGTTAACGAGCAGTTTTCAGAGAATGCATTAAAGATAATGAGAAAGCGTTATCTTTTAGAGCACAAAGACAAAACTCAAGAAGAGCCAGCTGATCTTTATGCCAGAGTTGCTGGTGCTGTTGCTGATGTCGAAAAGAAGTACGGCAAGGACGAAGAATTTGTAGCTAAAACTACCAAGGACTTTTTTGATATTATGGCATCCAAGGAGTTTACTCCTGCCGGACGAACGCTTACTAATGCGGGAACCGAGACTTCCTTGATTGCAAACTGTATTGTTCTTCCAATCCACGATTCTATGGAGAGTATCTTTCAGACAATGAAAGATGCCGCTTTATTGCAGCAGGCAGGATCTGGACTTGGCTTTGACTTTTCTGAGCTGCGGCCGGCTTACTTTATTACAAAGCGCTCTCGTGGACGCTCTTCAGGTCCAGTATCATTTCTAAGGGTATATGATGCGGCTTTCGGCACCATTAAGCAGCAGGGACGACATGGGGCTAACATGGCTATGATGCGAGTAGACCATCCAGATATACTGGACTTTATTCGGTGCAAAAAACAGGAAGGTCAGATTCGTAACTTTAATATCACAGTCACAATGACAGATGAGTTTATGGAGCAACTTCAGGAGAATCCTGATCAGTTGTGGCATGGAACATTTAAAGGAGAAAAATACAAGCCTCAAAATGTATTACGTTATCCTAATGGTGCGGTAAAGGGATCAGAAGAAATAGATATTACGGTTGGGGAATTGTACAACGAGTTAGTTGAGTCTGCCTGGAATAATGGGGAACCCGGCATTGCATTTATTGATACGGTCAATAAAACGAATCCCCTGCCTGGCTTGGGTCCCGTTGCGTCTTCTAATCCGTGCGGTGAGCAGTTTCTTCATCCGTATGATAACTGCAATCTAGGTTCTATTAATTTGGAACGTTTTGTTAAAGACGGAGAGATTGACTGGGAGCGTCTGCGCTTTGTGACTGTTGCTGCAACAAGAATGCTAGATAATGTTATTGATCTTTTTGAATTTCCTATACCCCAGGTCACGGAGTTGGCTTTAAAGAATAGGAGGGTTGGTCTTGGTATAATGGGATTTGGAGACATGCTTTATCAGTTGGATATTCCATATAATTCAGTTAAAGGAGTTGAGTTAGCAGAAAAGGTAATGGGATTTATTCAGGCGGTATCTCACGAGGCATCAGAGAAATTGGGAGATGAGAAAGGATCTTTTCCAAATTATGACAAGTCAATATTTGCAGAAAGCGGAAGGAAGCGCAGGAATGCAGCCCTTACAACCGTGGCTCCAACAGGTTCTATTTCTATGATGTTTGATGTATCCTCTGGTATTGAGCCCATCTTTGCCTTAGCCTACGTTATGCAAGATAAAGACGGCCAGCAGTATCGCTATTTTAACAGGTACTTTGAGAAGGCTTTAGATGAACTTCAACTAAGCCAAGAGGAGAAGAACGGGATTATGGAGGAGGTTATTGAAAAGGGAAGTATTCAGCATTTAGAATCTCTTCCAAAGGAACTGAGGGATGTATTTGTAGTTGCAATGGATATTTCAGGGGGGGATCATATGAAAATGCAGGCTGCCTTTCAGAGGCACGTGGATAACTCAATCTCAAAGACCATTAATTTTCCTAATTCAGCTACAAAAGAGGATATTGCCAAGAGTTTTATTTCTGCTTGGAAGCTGGGATGTAAATCATCTACCGTTTATCGAGACGGAAGCAGAGTTATTCAAGTTCTAAATATTGGAAATGGAGATAATGTAGTCTCTATTACAGAAGATCCTACAAAGCAGTTAGAAAAGACTTCAGTTCAGAATAAAACTGAGAAGATAGAAGAGAACCCAGTTGAAGAGAAAATAGAAAAGAAAGGTTCTGGAATTGTTCCCAGAGAACGCCCTGATGTCATGACTGGAAAGACGTATCGCATGAAGACAGGGTATGGGAATTTATATGTTACGGTAAACAATGACGAAAAAGGAGTTCCATTTGAGATCTTTGCAACTATTGGCAAGTCAGGAGGATTCTTTCAAGAGCAGTCAGAAGCTATATGTCGCATGGTCTCCCTATCTTTAAGATCTGGCATTGATGTAAAAGAGGTAGTGGACAACTTAAAGGGTATTCGAGGTCCTTCCCCTATACTTACAGGTAAGGGCATGGTTCTTTCTTTGCCGGATGCCGTAGGGCAGATATTAGAAGAGCACGTTACAACAACAAGTAAGATTCAGGAAGTTATTGAACGACCCGAAAACCAGGAGGTTCTTCCCTTTGAGCAAAAAGATCAGTCCATAGCTGACTATGGTTTTATGCCAGGATGTCCTGATTGTGGCTCACCACTTGCTATGTCAGAAGGTTGCATCTCTTGTAAGTCTTGCGGCTTTAGCAGATGCGGATAAATGAAATATCTTCCACTTCTCTTTCTTCTTGTTTTTACTGTAGCTGCTATTATTTTACGCCTGATTCCCCATCCAGCTAACTTTGCTGCCATTGCAGCTTTAGCTTTGTTTACTGGAACCTACTGTGTTAAATTCTCAAAATGGTGGCTTCTGGCTCCTCTAGCTGCTATGGTTGTATCTGATATTTTTATTGGTACGTATGACTTCAGGATAATGGCTGCGGTTTATGGCAGCTTTTTGGTTGTAGGACTAATTGGTATTGTTGTGGCAAAACACAAGCGAGTAGGGTCTATATTACTTTCTAGTGTGACAGCCTCCATACTCTTTTATCTTACAACCAACTTTGCCGTATGGATGTTCGGCACACTTTATCCTCTTACCTTTGAGGGCTTGATGGCTTCATATGTTATGGCGCTTCCATTCTTTCGTAATACCTTTCTCGGAGATTTATTTTACGTAAGTGTGTTCTTTGGAGTATATGAGTTTGCTGTGGCCGTACTACCTTCGTTGAAATCTATAAAAGTAAGAACAATATAACAAAACCCCCTTATGCGGGGGAATTTTGTTTTTGGAGCGAGTGAAGGGAATCGAACCCTCGTACTCTGATTGGCAACCAGATGCACTACCACTGTGCTACACTCGCGGCTACACTCGCGATGTTCTCTTTGTGCCACGGGGGTGAATTGAACACCCGACTCGAGGCTCTTCAAGCCCCAGCTCTACCACTGAGCTACCGTGGCATGGTGGGCGGTATAGGATTCAAACCTATGGCCTCCTCGGTGTAAACGAGGCGCTCTATCAGCTGAGCTAACCGCCCTTGTTTCTATGTGCGGACGAGAGGATTCGAACCTCCACGGGAATAATCCCACTGGCCCCTCAAGCCAGCGCGTCTACCATTCCGCCACGTCCGCAAATATTGTTAAGCCTCTTTCTTCTCTTCTTTTTTAGGAGTTTCCTCTTTCTTTTCTGCTTCTACTGGCTTTTCTTCAGTAGTGGTTTCTTCTTTCTGTTCTGGTTCTTTTTGAGGCGTTTCTTCTGGAGCTTTCTCTTCCTCTGGCTCCTCGAATACCAGACCTACGGATTCCGCTTTTAGTCGTGCCTTTCTACCCTTTGCATTTCTTAGATAGTAGAGCTTGGCTCTTCTTACCTTAGCTCTGTTGATTACCTCTATTTTTTCAAGCACGGGTGAGTGAAGGGGAAATGTTCTCTCTACTCCATACCCTTTGCTTACTCTTCTTACAGTGATAGTTGCTGTAGGCCCTGAGCCATGTTTGTGGGCCAGGACTACTCCTTCAAAGACCTGGATTCGTTCCCTATCGCCTTCTTTAATCTTTTGGTGTACACGAACTGTATCTCCGGGTCTAATATCTGGGGTTGTTTTTTTCACCTGTGTTTTTTCAAATGTAGCTAACTTTTCGTTCATGATAATTTCTTGAGTATTTCATTCAGATCTTTTGGAAGCTCAGAAGTGAATTCTTCTATGGTGTCGTTTGGAAACGGAATTCTCAGAGAAGAGGCATGAAGGAAGTGCCTGTTTAATCCTTCTGGCGTAGGCTGTCCTTTAAAGCCGTACATCTTGTCTCCTGCGAGTGGGTGACCAATAGAAGCTAAATGTACTCGTATCTGATGCTTCCTTCCTGTTTTAGGTTTTACCTCCAATAGAGTGTAATCTTCAAACCTTTGGAGTACGCGATACGCAGTTTCAGCTTCTCGCTTCCCTTTGGCTTTGGGATCTGCTGGAAGAAATACCTTTTGTTTTCTTCTGTCAGAGGGAGCTCTCCCCAAGAGGGTTGTGATGCTTCCCTCCTCCTGTTTCACTTTGCCCACCACAAGACAGATGTAGGTTTTCTCAACCTTTCTCTGCTTGAACTGTTCTTGAAAGAACTTAAATGACTCTGGTGTTTTAGCAACCAGCAAGAGTCCTGACGTATCTTTATCCAGACGATGGACAATACCATATCTCATTTCCTCTCCCAGCTCCTTTTGTTCAGGAATCTGGTTAATTAGCAGATTTGGTATATCAGATACAGACAGAGCAGCTGGTTTATCCAACACGAGCACTATATCATTCTTTGAGAGTATTTTCAATAGCATTTTGTGGGCAATACAGGACTTGAACCTGTGACCTCCTCAATGTCAATGAGACGCTCTAGCCAGCTGAGCTAATTGCCCTGGTGGGCCAGGCAGGATTCGAACCTGCAAACCGGCAAGATATAAGCTTGCTGCTCTACCATTGAGCTACTGGCCCCTTTTCTTCCCTATAAGCTTCTCAAATTCCTCTTGTTCTAGGGTTTCCTTTTTTATAAGGGTTTTTGCTATTTTAGCAAGGGTTGTGCGTCTTTTTCTAAGAATATCCTCTGCTTTCTTAAGAGAAGATTCCAAGAGATTTTTTACTTCTTTGTCTATTTCGTTGGCAACTTCGTCAGAATAGTTGCGATATTCTCTTGCGTCTCTTCCCAAGAATATCATCTCTTCTTTCTCTCCAAAGGTAACAGGCCCGAGTTTTTCTGACATCCCGTATGTCTTTATCAGGGCTCTGGCAACCTCAGATGCTTTTTGAAGGTCGTCTGAGGGACCCGTGGTAATGTCTTTAAAGATGAGACGTTCTGCAGCATATCCTCCCATGAGAACCGTAAGCTCGTCTAAGAAATCTGCTTTTGATCTAAGGTGCTTGTCTTCTGTCGGAAGTTTTAAGGTGTATCCTCCGGTATTGCCGCGAGAGATAATAGATACCTTTCTTATTGGGTCGGCACCAGGTAGGGAGGCGGCCACTAAAGCATGTCCTCCTTCGTGGTAGGCTGTTATCTCCTTTTCTTTTTTAGAAAGTATGTGGCTCTTTCTTTCAGGTCCGAGTAATACCTTATCTATGGATTCTAAGATATCTGCCTGAGAAATTTGTTTTTTATTGCGACGTGCAGCAAGAATTGCAGATTCATTCACAAGATTAGCTAAATCAGCTCCTGAAAATCCTGGAGTTCGTTCTGCAACTTCTCGGAAATTGACGGCAGAGGAAGGGACTATTCGTGCATGAATTTTGAGAATTGCTTCTCTGTCATTTATATCTGGGAGGTCCAATATAATCCTTCTATCAAATCTTCCAGGACGCAGGAGAGCTGAATCTAATACATCAGGACGGTTGGTAGCAGCCATCACAATTCTTGTGTCATCTCTCTCAAAACCATCCATCTCAACTAAGATTTGGTTTAAGGTTTGTTCTCTTTCATCATGCCCTCCTCCGTATCCTGCTCCACGCGTGCGTCCAATGGCGTCTAATTCATCAATAAAGATGATACTCCTGCCTGCTTTTTTGGCGGTTCCGAAGAGATCTCGTACACGGGATGAACCTACCCCTACAAACATCTCAATGAATTCAGAACCCGAAGCCGAAAAGAAAGGAACCCCGGCTTCCGCCGCCACAGCTCTTGCGAGTAAAGTCTTTCCTGTGCCCGGAGGTCCAACCAGTAATACTCCCCTTGGAATTTTAGCTCCAATAGCTAAGTATTTCTTTGGATGTTTCAAGAAGTCTACTACTTCTTCCAATTCTTGTTTTGCTTCTTTAAGTCCCGCTACGTCTTTAAAGGTAATGCGTTCCTTGTCCTGTCCATCAGCTCCAAAGAGCCTTGCTTTGGCTTTCGTAAAGTCAAAGGCTTGAGAGACTCCAGCTTTGGCTTGTCTGAACATGAAGAAAAAGAAGAGTCCGAATAAAAGCAGAGGGATAAGAATGTAAGACAGTGGAAGCAGAAGAGCTGCTAGACCAGAAGGGTTTTTTTGCTCAATAATAAGAGAGGAGAGTTTTTCTGGTACAACCCCAAGATTTAAGAGAGTTTCAGATAGAGCCGCTCCCTGTTCCTTTTGTGATTCAGCTTTCCCTCCGTCTGTATATACAACAAGTAGTTTTTCACCCTCTATTGTTACTCTTTCTATCTTTTCTGAATTAATATCCTGTACTAATTCAGATAGTGATATCTCATTTTTCTCCTCAAAGGGATTTGCAAATAGCGCAAAAGCCAAAGAGATTCCAATGAGAATCAGAATAATGACAATAAAGTTCTTTGATAGAGATTTCATGACGGATATATTGTAGCATAATTTAGGGGAAATTCAAGGAAAAAAAGTGCCCCCATGCCTACTTTTGATAGTAGAACACGGGGGCGGATCCTTTTGTTAGGATCTTGCTACTGCTTTTTTGTTTCCTCCATTCCCATTCCGATGAGCCTGACTTCGTATGGCACGGCATCGGATAAGTCCAAGGTCGTACAATGGACAGAGGTCTTGCGGTGTTGAAGAGCATTGTCCCGTTTCACAAGTCTGTTGCCGTGTGGGTTCGTAGGTTCTCTCCAATCCCAGTTCAATTGCCGAGAGGATTTCATCGAGCGAGAGTCTGGTTGGCGGAATATCCGGTCTGGATTTGCTGCCATTCATGACGTTGTTGGAATCTCGATGGAAGAACCACTCGGTTACCTCGTCACATTCCTGATCTTCCAGGTAACGCCATTGTGGCAGGTCTTTGCTTTCTATTCCTTTCTTTCCGGCTTCCTTGATTCGCAGGATGCGAACGATATCCCGCATATCAAGGGCAAACGAGTTGGTAGCGAGTATTTGGGTGTGATCATCTGGATGCCTAATCACTACGATAGCCGCACCCTCATACCTTGCCATTCTGACGGTTGCGTCTTGCGGTTTCCGGATTACCGCAATCCAGCTTTCTCCTCCCCAGAGGTTGAACTCATGGCGTTCAATGTCCATGAGGTTTACCTGAAAGAACTCCTTTTGCTCCATCCACGCCGCTCGGATATCGTCTTCCGCGTGTTGGACTACTTCTGAGAGCGCCCAGTGCTTCTGTAGAAGCATTACGGTTCTCGAAAGATGAAGCGCAAGATTTGGAGGGTTCTTGTCGGTGTGAAGGACATCGTTTAGTATGCGGCTCCACCTGGGATCATTGTCCAACCCCAAATGCTTTGCGACAAGTGTCGCACAGCACTCTTTCGAGCGCTGTTCTTCAGGCAGTCCGTGTTCGTCGAAGAGTCCTCTCCCTACTCCCAGTAGAATGACATCCTTCCGTTTTGTCAGTTTCTCTACAGACTCGCCTTTCGCTAGGGTACGGAATTCGGCGTCCATAACACCTGGGAATTCATCCTCTCCATGTCTCCAGAGTAAAATGGCTCCCAGAATTTCATCAAGGTGTGCGGGGCTTCCGTGAGTGACGATTTCTTTAATCATCAACCTCTCCTATTGTGATTGTGCGCAGACAACATGTCTGTGTGCTAACTTATATTATACATTTTAATCTTCTATTTGTCAATGCTTCTTCCCTCTTAAATAATGAGGTATAGTTATGATATGAAGTACATTATTGTATTACTTTTACTCTTTCCTATATTTGTTTCAGCTCAACCTATTATTAATGAGATTGCCTGGATGGGTTCTTTGGTGGAAGGCGTGGATTCGGGACAGGAGTGGAGGTACGAATGGATTGAGTTGTTTAATGAGGGAGATACGATTGTATTAGATGGTTGGTCAATTGAGCTCTACCGTGATAAGTTAGATTTTTCTATTCCGCTTTCCGGTATTCTGTATTCTGGTGAATATTTGGTTTTTGGTGCATCAGATAAAATTACAGGAGTAGATGTTTCTTATAGTAACCTTGGGGGAAAGTTTATGAATGGAGGGCAGAGAGTTGTCTTGCGTAATAGCAGTGGGATTGTTGAGGAATTGAATGCAAGAGATGGATGGTTTGCTGGAAGCAACAGAGATAAAAAGACCATGGAGCGCAAGGATTCTCTGAGGGACGCAGGAGATACTGGAAACTGGGGAACCTCTTTGTTAGTTGGCGGGACGCCAGGCTTTGAGAATACTTTGTATGGAACATATGGCAGAGAGGTATCTTTGAGTTTTGGAGAATCCAAAAAAGACCTTAGTAGGTCTTCTTCTATTAATCTTCCTTTGTATGCTGCAGCTTCTCTTACCGCTCTGGGTTCTGTTCTGACGGCGCTGTTTCTACGACGTCGTCTGCGCTTTCCGTGGTAATGGGTTCTGAACCCAACTTTAAACTCATTCTGTGCTCTTCTGGGTTAATCTCCAGGATAGTAAAGTCATAGGTTTCTCCCTCTTTGAGTTTTTCTGCCATTGCCGATTCCGTCCCAAACTCTGATATATGAGTTAATCCCTGTATTAGGGGTTCAATTTCCACAAAAGCACCAAAGTGGTTGAACTTTTTTACCTTGCCCTTAACTACGTCCCCCCTTTTATACTTTCCTTCAACTCCCTTCCACGGGTCTTCCTTTAGAGCCTTAATAGATAGGGATACCTTGTCGTTTGTAATATCAATAATCTTGGCTTTTACTTTTTCTCCAACTTTTAATACTTGGCCGGGGTCTTCAATAATCTGCCAGTCAATCTCTGAGATGTGAATTAATCCCTCAACCTGTTCCTCTTCTTTTCCAAAGCGAATAAATGCTCCAAAGTTTACAATTCCTGTAATCTCACCCTCTACTTCTTGGTCTACCTTGTATTGGGTTAGAGCTTCCTTTATCTTATCTTTGTCTCGTGCACGTTCAGATAGAATAAGCTTGTCTTCCTTTGGATTCATATCTATAGCTTGAACTTCAAGATCTTTGCCAATAAAGTCTTCTAGCTGTTCTAAGACCTTATTCATGTCTCCATTCTCGACTCTTGGATAGTGCTCTTGGGAAAGTTGGGATACCGGCAGGAATGCCTGGATTCCAAATGCTTCAGCCAAGAGCCCTCCTTTATTAGCCCCTGTAATTTTGACTGTTATATTCTCTTCTTTTTCCATGCTTTCTTTAACCTTTTTCCATGCCATCTCACGTCCAGCTTCACGGAGTGAGAGCTCAACATATCCTTCCTCATTATCTAAATCTTTTATTTTTGCGGTAATGGTAGCTCCAACAGTCGCGTCTTTTAAAGCTGACTTTTCATCCAAAAACTCCCGTCCGTATATAACACCGGTTCCCTGTGGTCCCAAGTCAAGATAGGCAGCTGATCTTCCTATTCCAATAATTTTACCCTCAACAACATCTCCCACACGAAGTGGTTTTATTGCAGTTGTTTTAGATTCTATGGTTTGTTCCATGCTGTCAAGTGTACACAATATATACATATTTTTCAAGGGTTTGAGGCTTGTAGGGGGTGAATTTCTATGCTAAAATGGATATATTAGTCATATGCAAATACAGTGGAAGGGACAATTTTGTTTTTTTATTACAGCAATCCTTGGAAAGCAGGAACAGGGTAAATTACTCATTGATCCATATTCTGATTCCACGGGTATGAAGTTTTCGCCTATAGAAACGGACGTTGTTTTAATGTCTTCAAATACCCCAGAACACAGCAATCTGAAGGCTACAAAGGGTGAACCTCCTTTTGTCATTTCTTTTCCGGGAGAGTATGAGGTGAAGGGAATGTTTGTACAGGGTATACCAAACGGAAATGGAGGAACTATATATACTATTGAAGCGGAAGGTATTAAACTCTGCCATTTAGGAGGATTAGGTGGGGCAGGACTAAAGGTAGAGCAGATTGAGATGATTGGAGATATAGATATTCTATTTGTGCCTGTTGGCGGTGGGGATTCCTTGGATGCGAAAGCCGCTTCTCATGTTGTTTCACAAATTGAGCCCAAGATGGTAATACCAATGGCATACAAACAGCCCAAGTTAAAGAAAAAGCTTGATTCAGTGGAGGCGTTTGTGAAGATTATGGGATTAAAAAATGGAGAAGTCCTGCCAAAACTATCAGTTAAGGTAAGAGATTTATCTGGCGAGGAAACCAAGATTACGATTTTAAGTTCATAGTATGCTGCGGCGCGTTCGACAGTATCCAGAGAAAACAAGGAAGATAATTCTTTGGGTAAGTGTTGGGGTACTTGCCCTTATTCTTCTTGTTTGGCTGATAAGTGGAATCGGAGAAAGATTTTCAAATATTTAAATAAAAATGGCACAAGAAACTAAAGAAATTGGATATATAAAGGGGAGGAAGATTACCCAGGAAATGGAGGAGTCTTATATTGATTATGCCATGTCCGTTATCGTGGCTCGTGCACTTCCCGATGTTCGAGATGGATTAAAACCCGTACATAGGCGTATTCTGTATGTCATGCATGAAGAGGGATTGGGTCACGCAGCTAAGTTTAGAAAGTCAGCTACGGTTGTTGGTTCCACCCTTGGACGTTATCATCCTCATGGAGATATGGCGGTGTACGATGCTATGGCGCGTTTAGCCCAGGATTTTTCACTTCGCTATCCCTTGATTGATGGTCAGGGGAACTTTGGTTCTTTAGATAACGATCCTCCTGCAGCCCAGAGATATACGGAAGCTAGGATGTCGCACATCGGTGACATCATGCTTCAGGATATTGGAAGGGATACAGTTGACTTTATTGATAACTATGACGGTTCAAGGAAAGAACCTGTGGTGCTTCCATCTCCTCTTCCACAGCTTCTTTTAAATGGAACATTAGGTATTGCCGTTGGCATGGCAACCAATATTCCTTCGCACAATCTCACAGAAGTGGTAGATGCGCTTTTATATATTATAGATAACCCAAAGGCAACGACCGAGGATCTGTTTGCATTTGTGAAGGGTCCTGACTTTCCTACAGGAGGCATCATCTTTAATAAAAAAGAAATCTTAGCCGCCTACTCACAAGGCAGAGGACCTATTGTGATGCGGGGAAAGGTTGAGATTACAGAAGAAGGCAAATCAAAGCATCCTCAGATTATCATTACCGAGATTCCATATCAGGTGATGAAGTCAACGTTAGTTGAGCAGTTTGCAAAGCTCGTGGGAGACAAGAAGATTGACGGTATAAAGGATATTAGAGATGAGTCTGATAAAGACGGACTTCGTATTGTATTTGATCTTCAACGGGAGGCTCATCCAAAAAAGATACTAAACCGATTATATAAGTTCTCAGATTTGCAAAAGACCTTTCATTTAAATATGTTGGCTTTGGTGGATGGCATTCAACCTGAAACCCTGTCTTTGGCGCAGGTACTTTCTTATTTTGTGAAGCATCGTATTGAGGTGGTGGAGCGCAGGACCAAGTATGATTTAAAGCGTGCCAAGGAACGAGAACATATATTGGAAGGTCTGCACAAGTGTTTGTCCAAGATTGACGAGGTTATAAAGATAATCAAGAACTCAGAATCTCGCGAGGACGCGCAGAAAAAGTTAATGAAGCGCTTTAAGTTGACGGAGATTCAAACAAACGCGATTTTGGAAACCAGATTAGCCGCCTTAGCTCGCCTTGCAAGAAAGCAGATTGAGGATGAGTTAAAGGAGATGAAGGCAAGAATTAAGGAATATACCACAATCTTAAATTCACCCGCCAAGATTAAGAGCGTGGTTAAAAAGGAACTTCAGGTTATGAAAGAGACATATGGGGATGATAGGAGAACAAAGGTGCAGGCTCAGGGAGTTGGTGAGATTGCAGAAGAAGATCTTATTCCGCAAGAAGAAACCATTATTACCTTAACTCAGGGAGGGTACATAAAACGTATTAATCCTGCAACCTATAAGATTCAGAAAAGAGGGGGTAAGGGAATTATTGGATTAAAGACCGTTTCCGATGATATTGTAGAGCACTTCCTGTATACTGAGACCCATGATGCCTTGATGGTCTTTACGGATTCTGGAAAGGTTTTTCAGACGCCGGTGTACGAAGTTCCAGAAGGCACGAGAGTATCTAAGGGGAGAGGATTAATGAACTTTCTTGAGATTGGAGCGCAAGACCATGTAATGTCCCTGTTTGCATTAGGAAAAAAGGATGCAGAGCAAGGTATTCAGTACATTATTATGGTGACAAAGCAGGGTATCATAAAGAAGGTAAAATTAGAGGACTTTAAAAATGTGAGAAAGTCTGGCCTTATTGCTATCTCTTTGAAAAAGGGAGATGAACTGCGCGCTGTGAGAAAGACCACTGGCAAAGACGAGATTATTCTTACTACAAAGCAGGGTCAGTCCATACGATTTAAGGAAGAAGGTGTGAGGTCTATGGGAAGAACGGCAGCTGGAATCAGGGGTATACGTTTAAAGCAGGGAGATGAGGTTATTGGCTTTGATGTTATTTCAGCTGCCTCTTTAAAGGAAAAGACCTCTCCATATCTTCTTGTACTTACAGAGAACGGATATGGAAAGCGTACAGATATAAAAGAGTACAGAATACAGACCAGAGGAGGTTCTGGTATCAAGACCGCAAACATTACTCAAAAAACCGGAGCTTTAGCGTATGCCAAGATTCTTACAGGGGGAGAGGAAGATCTTATTGTTATTTCTCGTAAAGCCCAGATTATTAGAACTGCTGTAGATTCTATTCCAAAGATATCCCGCTCAACACAAGGAGTTAGGATTATGCGTCTGGATGAGGGAGATAAGGTAGCTTCTGCCGCTTGTACCGCTTAAGTGGGGATAGAAGGTATTGCTCATATGATACTGCTGTACTATTCTATAATAAGATGAATATTGGGATTCAAAAGTATACTGTAGTTTTATTACTATTAATCGTAGTTGTACTTAGCTTCTTTTTGTATGGAGAGAATTCCTCTGTGCAAGCTATTACAGTTCCGACCCCAATACTTCTGTCTCCGGCTAATCAATCAAATCCTGTTATTTTAGATAATGGTGCAATTCTACTTGATTGGAATACAGTCAACGTAAGTGGATTAGGTGCAGCTGAGAAATATGAGGTTGAGGTTATAAAAGAACCTACTATTGAATCATATAATGATGGCGGCGTAACGTTATATAGAAAGAAAGGTTCAGCTCAACAATTTGACTTTACTGTTACTTCTTCGGTATCTCAGCTAGTGCTTTCCTCTTCTAACTTAGGAAAGAATATTTCTCATGGTGATATATATAGATGGCGCGTTCGAGCATGTTCATTAAACTGTATTTTTAATGAAAGAGGTCCTTGGTCAGAACAACGAACATTTATTACAAAGTTTAAAGACCCTGTATTAACAGAGCCACTTGATGGGAGACTTGTACTCTTTTCTCCTAAAAACCCACTAACATTTACATGGGGAGAGGTTGCTTCAGCTGAGCAGTACGAATTAAATCTTGTTGATACTGCTACTGGAGTAAATGCAATAACTCCTAGGTCTACATCTCAGAAAGAGATTGGGCTTGATTTCTCAACCTTTGCATATCTTATTCAAAAAACTTTTAATTGGACTATTGAACCTTTTGTTTTAGGTGAACGTGAAGAGTTTTTTGTAGCACTTCAGAATTTATTTCCAGGAGATAATATTCCATCAAAATCTATAAGCGCTCCAGAGAACTTCATTGTCCGTCTTATGCCTCCTAATGCTCCTATTTTTCCTGCGCATGAAGCGGAAATATCACAAACGTCATCCATAGAACTTAAATGGGATCCAATTTTAAAAGATTCATTAAATACTACATACCAAGTTAAAAAATCAGATGGCAACGAAGTAAGCGAAGTATTTGTTCCATCAAATATAAATATACTTTCTGTATCTTCAGGAGAGTTATGTGAGTTAAGTACTTGGGAGGTACGTTCTTGCAATGAAAATGGAACGAACTGCGGACCATATCCATCACATTTAAGTGTTCAAGATGCATATCCATTAGATATAGTTGAATTAGGACCTTGGGAGTTTACTGTTGTACCAGAGTTTTCTGGTTCTGATCTTAAGGTAGTTCCTTACTTTGATGAAGAAGGAAATCAGGGAGAAAGAGGAGATGTAAAAATTACAGCTATAATTGAAACAAGTAATAGTACAGTTGTAATTAATTTTGGAGATGGTACTTCTGAACAAGTTACTCTTTCTGAAAATAAGTTTGAAGTCAGGCATACTTATAGTCGTTCTAAATCATATCTTATTTCTATCTTTGTAGAAGGAGGTTGTAACGCTCCATATGAAGAAAATATAAATATAGATATTGATCCCCCTCGTGTTCGTAGTTTTAATGTAAGTCCAGAATCTCCTGATTGGGTGAATGCAGATAATCCTAATGTTGAGATTTCCTGGAATGTAACAGATAGCGGTGGATCATATCTTGATAAGGTTGAGGTATGGAGGACAATAAATATTACTAGTGGCCCAGATCCAGGTAATTGGAATGAAATAGGAGATGATATTACAGCTGGCTTAGAAAGTAATTCTTGGAATTGTTCAGGAAGTTGTCCAACAGACTTACCCGCTGATGGTACCTATTGGTATGGTATTCATGTCTTTGATGTTTTTGGAAATATGGTTACTGAGGGTACAAAGGGACCTATTAAAGTACAGGTTGATAAAACTCCTCCCCCAGCTCCTTCAATAGATCTCCATCCGGATAGCGATTCTGGTTTTTCTAATGAAGATAATATTACTAATAACACCACATTAACAATTATAGGAACAAAAGAAGAGGGAGGTAGTATTAAGATATATCGTAAATATTTGGCTGAGAAAAAATTAGTAGAACAGAAGAGATTTATTGCTGATGAGTGGGGTATTACTTTATTAGTAGATGGGCTAGATGGTGAGTATGTTTATACTGCAAAAGTAGTTGATGATGCTGGTAACGAAAGTGATTTTCAAGAGGAATTAATTGTAATAATTGATACAAAAGCTTCTCAGTGTGAGATTATTCCTAGCTTTGTTTCAAAGAGGATTTCTTTTCTTCAAAAATTTAAGGCAATAAATGTTAATAATGATATAGTTACATACCTCTGGAATGGAAAAAGTATTGATAATAATTCATCAGAGTTTGATAAATATTATGACCAAGTAATTAATGAGGAAATTAAATTAGAAGTATTTGATGCTGCAGGAAATTCAGAATCATGTACTGCAGAAGTAAGGGCTCTTCCATCTTCTACTGAACCTGGAACGCCAGTTGGTGATTTTCCAGTCATTACAGGGATTGAACCAGGATCGATCGCAGTTAAAACAGGTGAGCGTATTGTATTTCAAGCTTCTTGGGAGTTTGCGGAAGAAGTGAGTTTAAAAGTATGTGATAGTGATGATTGTAGTGGTAAGATTTTTTGTAGAACCGGATTTTCAAAGAGAACACCTCCTGTACAATGTGAATATAAAGTTAGTGAAAATGATAGTGGCTATAACAGATATTATATATTTGTTTGTGGGGATAGTCGTTGCTCTATTCCATGGTCTAGTGGATTTGAAGTTCGGGATGCACCTTCTGTTCCATATGATCCTTCCCCTGGCGTTCCACCAGATGATGGTACACAGCCAGGCGATGTTGTATCTGCTACCCCAGGTGCCTGCAGTGAATACTGCAGCCTATTAGGTACCGATGATGCAATACTTCCTCCAGATGGTACTACCTGTATTTGTAATCCTTTAAGCAGTATAAAGTTCTCAGATATTTTTAATAGAATTGTTAACTTTCTTTTGAATGCTGCATTAGTGGTGGCTCCAATTGCACTTGTTGCATCAGGGTTTATGTTTATCACAGCTGGAGGTAATCCAGAGCAGATTATACGGGCTCGGAGTATTATTATCTGGACAATAGTTGGAGTCGTTGTTATTCTGCTATCAAAGGGCTTAATGAATGTACTTGGCGGAATTATAGGAATATAGTATATTTAGATAAGTGAATTTATGATAAAGAATATTCTTTTTGGACTTATTATAGCAGGGGTTATCTTTAGCTTTAGCATTCCTATGGTTGTTTTAGCTCAGGAAGATTATGAAGTTCCTGACCTAAATAAGAATCAGATTTTTGAGATGATAGAAAAGATTGCCGATTGGATGTTTACTATCCTTCTTATTACTTCTGTATTTGTAATTCTTATCTCCGCATTTCAGTTTGTTACTGGAGGAGACAATCCGGAGAATCTGACAAAAGCGCGTCAAAAACTTATTTGGGCTGTAGTTGGAATTGGATTAGCTGTAGCAGCAAAGGGTATCCCTACTGTTATTATTAGTGTTTTAAATCCATAATAGTGGATAAGTTATTTGCTTTTGTATTTATTTGTGAGTTAGAATTAAGATAGATAGTTTGTAAAGGTCGTGCATTACAAATAAAACATAATATATAATATAATGAAAAAATTTGTTCTAATAGTTGTCCTAATTGGATTTGCTCTCTCTATAAGTGGAGGCTTTGTTTTAGCAGATGTTTTTGATACAGGAGGAACACTTCCCGATATAGAAAGTGATGCTGAACTCTTGACTAAGGTTTCAACCGCTGCAGATTGGGTCTTTACAGTACTTCTTGTGTTGTCTGTCTTCGCTATTTTAATGGCAGCATTCCAGTTTGTTACTGGAGGACCAGAAGGAGTATCAGAGGCACGACAGAAACTTATTTGGGCTGTAGTTGGAATTGGATTAGCTTTACTGGCAAAGGGTATTCCTACCGTTATTGTATCAATTTTAGGATAGAGTTATTTCGAATTAACTTTTGTATAAGGGATTGATTTTCCTTTGCATTTTATGTAGAATACGCGTATAGTTTTTTTGCCCCTGTGGCGGAATTGGCTAGACGCGCTAGGTTTAGGACCTAGTACCGCAAGGTGTGCAGGTTCGACTCCTGCCAGGGGCACTATAAAAACACCACCCAATGGGTGGTGTTGTGCGTTAACTTTTTACCTTTATCTTTCTTGTTGTCTTTCTTGCGAGTTTGGGCATTCTTACGGTAAGAACATTATTTTGGAATGATGCAGCCATCTTACTTACATCCACTTCTTCAGGGAGAATAATTTGTCTTGAGAAAGATCCCCAGAAGCATTCTTGAAAAAAGTAATCTTTTTCAGACTCCTCTGTTATTTCTCTTCTCTCTCCTCGAATGGTAATAACGTCATCTTCAATTGAGATATCAATGTCTTCTGGTTTGATCCCAGCTACCGCGGTCTGAATAACAATATCTTTGTCTGTCTGGTATACGTCTACGGTAAGTTCACCCTCAGCTTTGAGTATATTATTTTCTTCTTTCTCCTCTTTCTTGCTTGGCTTTAAGGGTTCTTCTTTTACCTCTATTTTTCTTGAGGTCTTCTTTTCTTTCTTCTTTGATTTCTTTTTCTTTACTTCTTTTACCTCTTCCTCTTCAAAATCTTCAAGACCCATTCCCCCTTTTAATTTATCAAATATAGACATTATGTAGTTATTTTTGTTGTAATTCTTTTTAAGTATTTAAATGCAACGAAGAGGAATATTCCAAGTCCTGTAAGTATAAGGACGGGATAGAGTAGTTGCTCCACTCCCTGCCCCTTGATTATATAAATATTAAAGAGTCCGTGCAAGAAGGTAGCAACTCCCAATCCAATTGGAATGGCAAAAAGGCGTTGCCGGGGATTAAGAATAGAGATTGCAATGAAGTAGCCGAAGGTTCCAGAAACCAGAGCATGGAGGAGGGTCGCTCCCACAAACCGGAATGCAGAAAGCGCAAGTACATCTCCTCCGGGGGCAGCAAATCCAAGGCCAAATAGAATGAAGATGTTTTCCAAAGCCGCAAATCCAAGGGCTGAGATAATCATATACAAAGGAACATCTATTGCTTCATCTAGGGCTTTATTGTGTAAGACCACAAAGTGAAAGACTCCGTACTTTAAGACTTCTTCTACCAGAGCTATTACAATGAATATATAAAGGTAGAAGGTAATGGTTTCTGACAAAGCAAAGGACTTAAGGAACGGAAGGAGACCAAGTTCAATAAGAACTGCGGGAATGGTGACAAGCATGCCCCAGAAAAACACCTTTATGATCATGCGGTTGGGTTCTGGATGCACATCTGTTCTTAAGTAAAAGGCAAGCCAGATTAAACTTGGTACAATGCCAAAGATAATGGCTAGAGGTATTATCATGTAGGCCAGGATTCAATCATTATGGTTGTCTGCTTCTTTTGCAAAGGTAGTTGCTGGTAGATTTCTTCTGTAATAAAGGGCATGAAAGGATGGAGGAGTTTTAAGGAATCTCCTAATACTTTTACTAATACATACTGACGGGCTGCTCTTGTTTTTGTATTATTGAGAATTGGTTTTGAGTCTTCAATTACCTTGTCAGCATACGTATGCCAGATGTAATGGTAGAGATTTTCGGCTGCATGGGAGAAACGGAATTCATCCAATGCTTTTGTTGTCTGTTTCACTATCTTCTCAAAGTTCTTTAGTATCGCCTTGTCTTTTACACTTAGGGTTGGGCGTTTATTTTGGTTATAGTTTTTTGTTTCCAAATGCACAAATCGGGAGATATTCCAGAGTTTGTTTACAAAGTTTCTATATCCTCTAATTTTATCCTCTGATATTGCAGTATCTTTACCCGGCATATTTCCAATAGTCAAGGCTATTCTTAAAGCATCAGTACCGTAAGTGTCAATAACGCCTAAAGGATCAATTACATTACCCTTTGACTTTGACATCTTTTGTCTATCTTTATCGCGTACAAGCCCATGTAGGTATACATACTTAAAAGGAGCTTTCTTTGTTTGGTATATAGAAAGCATCATCATTCTAGCTACCCAGAAGAATAAGATGTCAGCTGCCGTTTCCATTACGTCAGTTGGATAGAAGGTTTTAAAGTCTTTGTGGTTAGGATACTTTAGAGTTGCAAAAGGCCACTGACTGGAAGAGAACCATGTATCAAATACATCTTCATCTTGTTTGAGATTCTTCCCTTTGCATTTACTGCAAGAGGTTGGTTTCTTCCCATCTGTCACAGTCCATTCGCCTTTTGGGCAGTCTTCGCATAGCCATGCAGGAATTGATATGCCCCACCAGTTCTGGCGTGATATATTCCAGTCTCTAATATTGTTCATCCAGTGAAAGTAAATCTTCTCGTAGTTTTTTGGAAGAATGGTAGTCTCTTTTTCTTTTACCGCCTTAATAGCTTCCTTTGCTAACGGTTTTGTCTTTACAAACCACTGGCGCATGAGCATGGGTTCAATAACATTGTTGCATTTGTAACAGAGGGCTATTGTGTGTTCATAATCTTCATCTATCTTTTCAATTAATCCTTTGGTCTTCATGTCTTTTACAATCTTTTCTCTGGCTTCTTCAACTTTCATACCCTCATATAGTCCTGTATTTTCATTTAGTCTTCCGTCCAGGCCGATTACCTGAAGGGGTCCTTCAATCTCTTTTTTGTGGCGTTCCCACATAGCAAAGTCATTGGCATCGTGGGCTGGTGTTACCTTTACCGCTCCCGTTCCAAACTCAGGGTCTACCTCTTTGTCTGCAATTACTTTAAGAGTTCGTTTGCCTACAACTGTTTCTATTTTTAATTCTTTTCCAATATATTTCTTGTATCTTTTGTCATCTGGATGTACTGCAATTGCGGTATCTCCAAACTTGGTTTCAGGACGTACGGTAGCTACAACAATTGGACCGTATTTCATATAATATAGAGGGTCTTTTCTTGTCTCATGCTTTATTTCAAGATCAGCAAAGGCAGTCCTGTGTTTTGTGCAGTAGTTTACAAGACGCTCACCTCGATAGACCAATCCTTCATCTGCCATTTTCTTGAAGGTCTTGTATACCGTCTTTATGATATGCGCATCTAAAGTAAAGGTGTCTCGCGTCCAGTCGCAGGAGGCTCCGAGTTTCTTTAGCTGCTCCTTTACTGTTTTCCTGTTTTTTTGTGTATAGTCCCACACTTCCTTGTAGAACTCCTCTCTTTTCATATCAAAGCGGGATCTTCCCTGTTTTGCCAGCTTCTTTTCATATACAACCTGTGTCTCAAATCCTGCGTGGTCGGCTCCCGGCAGCCATAGAGTTTTCTTTCCCTGCATTCTATTGTAGCGAATAAGTATGTCTTCTAAGGTTACAAAGACCGCATGTCCTACGTGCAGAGGATCATTTGCATTGGGAGGCGGCATTAAGATAGTAAAAGGAGTTTTGTGTCTTTTGGGGAGTTTGTCTGGATTAAAAAACCCGCTCTTTTCCCAGAGCTTGTATATTCTATCCTCTACCTTTTTTGCCTCGTATGCCTTGTTGAGTTCTGCCATATATTGAGGTATTGTATCATACTTTAGAGGCAAACCGTAAGTTGGGTAGAGCTTTTAGTTCCTTCATATTTTTTGCAATAGCGCCTTTCTTAAAGCGATAGTATCCCGCCACACCAATCATAACAGCGTTGTCTCCACAGAGCTCTACGGGAGGAATAAAAAGAGGAATATTCTTAAATGTTTTTTGAAACTGGGCTCTTAGTTCTTTGTTTGCGATAACTCCTCCTCCAATTATGATACTCTTTGCCTGGTATTCCAAAGCCGCTCTTTTTGTCTTTTTTAACAGAACATCAATGATTGCCTGCTGTATTTCTTTTGCCATGGCTCTTACATAGGGGAGAGTAATTGTATGTTTTTTTGCTTGGTAGAGTACAGCTGTTTTTAAACCAGAAAAGCTAAAGTCATAATCTTTGGTGTATAGCATGGGACGGGGAAGGGATACCTTAATGTTGGAGGACTCATCTGCTTTTTTTGAAATCTCAGGGCCTCCTGGATATGGAAGTCCCAAGATGCGGGCTGTTTTGTCAAAGCATTCGCCAGCGGCATCGTCCCTAGTTTCGCCAATTAAAGAGTAGTCTCCAATAGCTTTTATTAATACGAGTTGTGTATGGCCTCCTGAAACCGTAAGGCCAATTGCAGGAAAGATGTTCTTTGTATCCACATTGAGCAGAGAAACTAGGAGGTGTCCTTCCATATGATCTGTTGGAATTAAGGGAATACCCCATTTAAAAGCCAATTCTGTAGCTTTATTTAAACCGGTCCACAGGCATGGTGAGAGGCCAGGTCCTATAGTTACAGCTATTGCGTCTATATCAGGTTTTGTTGTAGATAACTTGGCTTTCTTTAAAGCTTCTTTAACAACCATAGGGAGATTCTTTTCATGTTCACGCTTTGCTAGCATAGGGTATACGCCACCGTATTCTCGATGTAGCTCTATTTGCGAGGAGACTATATTTGAGAGTATGGTAAACTTGCCATCCTCTATATTAAGAACCGCAGCTGCTGTTTCATCACAAGATGTTTCAATTCCTAGTATCTTCATACTATGTGTTGTATCCTTTTCCTTGATTTTTTGCAATTTTTAGGTACAATATGGAGCAATTAAGGTCCCGTCGTCTAGCCCGGTTAGGACGCCTGGTTTTCATCCAGGTAACAGGGGTTCAAATCCCCTCGGGACCGCTTAATATGTCGCAAAATACATATCTCACCATAGGCAGAGCATCAGATATTCAAGACCCTGGAGATAGGGTACTATTTCGTTTTTTTGAGATGCTACCCGGTATTCTTTCATGGACTACAATTATTGGTGCTGTAGTTTTTTCTTGGTTATTTCCACAATGGACCGCGTTCTTTATTATCGCTTTTGTCATGTACTGGCTTTTGCGTACGGTATATTTTTCCTTTCATTTAAGGTCAGGATACAAGAAGATGCGAGAGAATGAGAATATTGATTGGATAGCAAGACTAAATGATTTAAAAGAGTATCAAGTTGATATTACTTCATGGAGAGATCTCTACCACTTAGTTATTATCCCAACCTATAAAGAATCCTATGAGGTAGTTGCTCAAAGTATTCGTTCTTTAAAATCCGCAAATTATCCTTCCGACCGTCTTATAGTGATTTTGGCAATTGAAGAAAGAGAGGGAGAAGATGGAATTCAGAAAGCAGAGCGCTTAAAGAAAGAATTTCAAGGAGTCTTTAATGAGTTTCTTGTAACTATTCATCCAGATGGAGTTGCAGGTGAGATTGCGGGAAAGGGGGCTAACGAAGCCTGGGCTGGGCCTAAAGCTCAGGAACTAATTGATCAAAAGAAGATTCCATACGAAAGAGTTATTGTAACTTCTTTGGATGCAGATACCGTAGTGTATCCTGAATACTTTGGATGTTTAAGTTATTACTATCTTACGACTGAAGATCCTCAAAGAACTTCTTTCCAGCCAATTCCTTTGTTTTTAAATAACATATGGCAGGCAAATCCTATTTCAAAGATATTTTCTTTTGCTTCTACCTTCTGGCATACCATGAATCAGGAACGTCCAGAAAAGCTTGTTACCTTCTCCACTCATGCAATGTCGTTTCAGGCTTTAGTAGACGTGGGATTTAAACTTCCAAATGTTGTGTCTGATGATTCCCGCATCTTTTGGCAGTGTTTCTTATACTATGACGGGGATTATAAGGTACAGCCTATTTATTATCCTATTTCTATGGATGCGAACGCAGCTCCCAATTTTCTTTTAACTCTGCGCAATATGTATCTTCAGCAGAGGAGATGGGCATATGGGGTTGGAGAGATTCCTTATTTTCTATTTGGTTTTGTAAAGAATAAGAAGATACCAATGAAAAAAAAGATTGTAATGACATTTGAGCTTTTGGAAAGCCATTGGTCATGGGCTACTTCTTCATTTTTAATCTTTATACTGGGATGGCTTCCATTGTTCTTGGGGGGAGAGGTATTTGCCGACACCTTGCTTTCCTATAGCCTTCCTCGTTTTATCTCTGGAATGATGACAATATCCATGGTTGGAATCATTGGTTCGGTCTTTTTAAGCATTAATTTACTTCCTGAAACAAAGCCAAAGTATGGCAGAGGCAAGCTTGTTGTTTTTGCCTTACAATGGGTATTCCTTCCGTTCTTGATGATATTCTTTACTGCTCTTCCTGCATTAGATGCCCAAACCAGATGGATGTTCGGAAAGTATATGGGATTCTGGGTAACTCCAAAGTTCAGAAAAGATGAGGCTACTCCAAGTGCAACTTCTCTCTAAGTTCTTCCATACGTTTTTTTAGGATTGGATGTTTTTTTAACTCCAGGTCTTTTTCTAGTATTTCGTTGGCCGCTTCCTTTGCCTCCTCGACAAGCTGAAGGTTGAGTAACTGCTCCATTGCAAAATCTGGCACTCCCCATTGTTTTAGTCCAGTAAAATCTCCAGGTCCACGTATCTTTAGATCCTGTTCTGCTAACTCAAAGCCAGAAGTCGAGGTTGCCAATGCCTGCAGTCTTTTACGTGTAGTTTCAGAATTTGAATCAGTGAACAGAAAGCAGTAGGATTGATGTTCAGCTCTTCCTACTCGTCCACGAAACTGATGAAGTTGGGCTAATCCAAAGTGTTCTACTCCTTCAATAAACATGACGGAAGCGTTTGGAATGTCTATTCCAACTTCCACAACAGAGGTTGAGACAAGTACGTCCGTTGTACCTCTCTTGAACTTCTGCATTACAACTTCCTTTTCTTTGGTAGTCATTTTTCCGTGAAGCATGTCTACGTTGTAATCAGGAAAGATTTCTTCCTCCAACTTCTTATGCTCTTCTTGCACTGTCCTTATTATTTTTCCATCTTCCGTCTCCTTATCACTTTTGGCCTCAATCCTAGGACATATAACAAAGACCTGTCGCCCTTTTTCTATCTCTTTTGCCATAAACTTATATGCGTTCTCTCGTTCTCTGGGAGGAATAATGCTGGTTTTAACCTTCTTTCTTCCTTTTGGAAGTTCGTCTAATACCGTTAAGTCCAAGTCTCCGTAAATTGAGAGGGCTAGGGTACGAGGAATTGGGGTAGCAGTCATTGAAAGTAAATGCGGAATGAGAGTGGTCTTATGTAAGAGCTTTGCCCTTTGGCGCACCCCAAAGCGATGTTGTTCGTCTACAATAACTAGAGCCAAGTCTGAAAACTTTACTTGATCTTGAATAATAGCATGGGTTCCAATAAGTAAGTTAATACTTCCGTCCTTTGCACGTTCTAAAAGCTTCCTGCGAGATATTTCAATAACATCTTTGGGAAGTTTTTTTGATATGAACTTATCTTCCTTTCCTGTAAGGAGACCAATATCCATTCGAAAAGGAGATAGGAGTTGTCCTAAGGATTTAAAGTGTTGTTTTGCTAAAATCTCAGTAGGGGCGAGAAGGGCCACCTGATATCCCTCTCTTATCGTAGCTAAAGCTGCAATGGCGGCCACAATAGTTTTACCAGACCCCACATCTCCTTCAAGAAGTCTATTCATTGGACGAGGTTTTTCAATATCTTTTAATATCTGCCATGTAGCTTTTCTTTGGGCGTCTGTAAGTTTATATGGAAGTTTGCTTAGTAGTCTTTTTACCAAATCAATTGATAGTGGAACCGGAATTGCCTTTACTTTAGCTAGTCTTTTACGCTCAGTTAAGACAAAGAGCATAATTTGAAAGAGTTCTTCAAAAGCAAAGCGTTTCTTGGCTTCCTTTGCCTGCTGTTTGGAATCTGGGAAATGAGCTTGTTTTAATGCCTCTTGAAACTCTAGGATGTCTCGCTTCTTGAGTATTTCCTTTGGCAGAGTTTCAGGGAGTGAATCTAACTGGTCTAAGATTGTCTTTACCATCTGACGTATCCATCTGGAAGATATTCCTGAGGTTTCCGGGTATATAGATACTAGGCGTCCGACATGAATGTGCTCTTCCTGTTCTGTTTTTTCGTATGAAGGATTAGATAAGGTAATCCCAGTTTTATTGCGTATTACCTTTCCAACAAATAAAGCTTCATCGTCTTTCTGAAGATTAGTTGTAATATATGGTTGGTTAAACCAAATTAGTTTTAGGGATCCGGTTTTGTCTTCTATAACAGCTTGTGTAATAGACATTCTTCTTTGCCATATTCTTTTTAACTTTATGTCTAGTATTCTTCCTTTAATACAATAAGTCTGCCCCTCCCTTACCTTATTAATAGAGGTTATCTTTGAGAAGTCCTGATATTCTTTTGGGAAATGAAAAAGAAGATCACGTGTTGTGGTGATTCCTAGTTTCTTCAATCTTTTTTCATATATTGGCCCTACCCCGGGCAGGCGTGTAATTGGAGTGGAAAGATTCATTGTATCCCCGGCAGGATTTGAACCTGCGGCCTCTTGGTCCGCAACCAAGCGCTCTATCCGCTGAGCTACGGGGACATATCAGTAGTCTAGCTGTATTTCTTTGGAATTTCAAGCTTGATTTTCCTCTATTTCTCCGTATAATATGCTTTATAGGAGAGGTGGCTGAGCGGCTGAAAGCAGCACACTGCTAATGTGCTAGGGGAGAAATCCTCTCGTGGGTTCGAATCCCACCCTCTCCGCCATACGGAGGAGTTGAGCAACGGTGGCTCTCTTGTCTTGAAAACAAGCGCCAGAAATGGCATGTGGGTTCGAATCCCTCCTCCTCCGCCAATTATTTTATCCCTGCAACAATCTGGGCGAGTCCTTTAAAGAAGGTTCGCTTTTTTGTTTGAGTAAATCCTATTTGTGAGAGTTCTTCTTGTAAGGGTTCAGTAAATATCCCCCAAGCTTCTTTGTTCTCTACTAAAAAGAACTGAATATATATAGGAAGGCGAAAGAGAGGGAATTGAGGCATATGGTATTCATATATAATAAATACACCTCCTTTTTTTAAGAGACGGTATGCTTCTTTCATAACCAAAAGTCGTTGCGTATGTGGAAGGTCGTGAATGGCAAAGCTTATTATTACCGTATCTGCTATGTTTGACGAATATGAGGTATGAACCGCATCTTGAAGGGATATCTCAATTTCAATATTTTGTTTTACGGCTTTTCTTTGTATTTGTTTCAACATACCCTCAGATAGGTCAGAAGCCAAAACACGAGAGTTAGGATACTCTTTCTTTAATAAAAGAGCTGCCTCTCCTGTTCCGCAGGCCAAATCAATGATTATCTTTGGGTTTTTAGGAATGAATTGAAGTATTTTTCTTCTTAGTGCTTTTGTATTTCCTAGTACTCCAATTGAAACCCATAGGTCATACATGGGTGGTAGCCATCTTGATACAAAGAGTCCTCTGTAATATGTAGGTTTTTTCACAAGTGTTTTTATATTTTGGAATTAATTTATATTTATAGAGATAATTATAAAAAAGTTTTGTCTAAATAATATATTAATTCTTTGTAGAGTTTTCAATGTATTTTTTGTAATTAATAAGTGATTTTCGTCTTTTTTTAATATATATTTTTTGATTTAGTATTAATGAGCGCTTTAATTTATTTTTTGTTCTATCGATTTTCGATTTTGTTTTTCCACCAATAGATAATCTGTTTCTATACATTTTTAATCCTAGATGTTCCATACCTTCTTCATGAGATATTATATCTTTTTTGGAATCATTTAGAGGAAGTCCTTGATTTTTATCTATTAAGAATAATTGTTTAATTTCATCATAAAGTTTTTCCATCTGAGCTTTTGAAACTCTACTTGCAGTTATACCTATGTCATCTACATAAATTGCTATGCGTGGATCTTTGCCTTTCAAACGTTTTTTTACAAGTTGATCAAGTTTTAAAAAGATATCAAGATTACACCATATGGCTAGTCGTGATGATGTAGCAAATCCACGTGCTATTGTTTTTTGCGTATTAGGATTTTCTTTTGGACCAATTGGAACACAACAAAATTTTGCTAGTAATCTAGCTCCTGTTTCACTACACTCACATTTGTTTCTAAAAAAATGATATACTCTTTCTTCACTAATTTGTTCAAAAAAATGGGTTATATCTAATTTCAATATAGTCCGTTCTCTTTTTACGCCAAGTAAATGTTTTACAGCTTTTGTGTGATTTAATTTTTTAACACCTCCAAAAATAAAATTAGGGAGCATCTTATCATGAGGAGCTAGAACAGTTTTATTTATATTATCTAATAATCTACCTAATGGAGTTCTTTTTGCACTTCGGACATATTTTTCTTTTTCTGGCTCTGATTGGCTTTTATTATCTCTCCAATAATTATCGAAGTTTTTTATAACATCATTTATTAATACTAGTACATCTTCTTTTGGGAATTTAGTATGACTTAGATGTTTTGCTAATTCATTTTTGCTTCGTATATAAAGTCTTGGATATCGTCTATTTTCCATCTTGTTTCAAAAGTTTTGCACGATTCTTAATTAAATGTTCCTGTAGTTTTTCACCAAACTCAATAAGCCTTTTTTCTATTTTTGAGAGATTTTGTTCGGATTCGTTTTTATTATAATAAAGAAAAGGAGTAATTGATGATGGATGTATTTTTAAGCTTTCAGCAATTTTTGTGATTAAATTTTTCGATACATCTTTTTGGCCTGTTTCTACCATAGCAATAAGTACAGTAGAAACACCGATAGCTTTTGCAAATTCAGCTTGTGTCAGTCCAGCCTCATTTCTTATTTCTTTTAATAATTCTGGGAAAGTATACATATAAACGACTACAGGGCGATCATTATAGAAGATCTTTGAGGATGTGAATAATCGCAGAGATTATTCGTAGGAGCCTCATTAGCTTCATTATTTTTGATCGCCCTGTGATACGGAAGGTACAATTCATCTCTAGGGTCCAAGTATTTGTGCATCATATTTTGTACTTAAGCGTTTAACATAGGCAATGTAGTCTTGCGACTGTTAGTTTATTAAGGACATACTCAGTTCCTCGCGGTTGTCAGTTTCGATCAAAACCTTCCGGTAATACCAGCAACCACGAGGTTGTAGGTAGTCCCCTGCAAGCAAGGCATAAATCTAATTAGTAATTGCTTGTCTTAACTTGTCTAACAACACGTGCACGCTACTTAATTTGCATGTAGGTGCTGGAACAAGGTCCGCTCCTTGTAAAAGAGAGGTCAGATGTTCTTTAAGTAAGAACAATCTATAATCTTCGAAATGAATTCCGCTTTTATCTGAATTGATTTTTAAATTAAGGTACTGCCTTAGTATCTATTATACAAAACGTATAAGTTTAGTCAAGGGTGATTATCTACAAGTAATCATAATTGAGCATGCAGGTATATTTATCTTGCAACTACCATTCCCCATATATCTTGAGCTCCTTGTTTCTTTAATTTGCTAGCCATATCTTCCATGCGTTCCCCTGTGTCATATATGTCATCTACAAGGAGTATTCTTTTGTTTGGTAGCTCTTTAATAGATACAATGGGAATATTAAGAGAAGAGGAAAGTTCTCTTGTAATTTCTTTAATATGATTGAATCCCCTGCGTCGCTGTTCTTTTTTTGGTACAGGAATAGGAAGAAGAACCGAGTTATTTAAAAGCTTCTCATTGTGCGAGTTGAGAACGTGGGATATAATTAGAAAAGCGAATTGAGAGGAGAGATCACGAAGAAATGGAGGATTTTTATAATGTGCTAGTGCTTTTTGAATGAGAGGTTCCTTAATAGAAGTTGCAGAAAGAAGTCCTGTGAGAGAGGGGCTGTTGTGCGAAAACACCTCTTTGTTTGGAGATATTGTTGCGAGGCAGTCCTCACAGAGATGAGTTCCTTCATTTTTACACGAGATGCAGATTTTCGGCCATAGAATAGTGAGTAAGGAATGAAGGATAAACATTATATATATTGTATGACGTTACCTAAAATAATTCCATCATTTAATTCCATTCCTTTTATTCCCAAGGTGGCTTTAGGAATAGATATTGGGACATCTTCTTTAAAGATAGTGGAGATATCCAAATGGGCAGGCAGAAAGTCTTTAAAAAACTACGGAGAGTTAAAAGCTATAACTCTATATGACAAACCATTTCGTACCTTTGAGAAAAATACTCTTGTTCTCTCTAGCAAGGATATTGCTCGGGCTTTGAGGGCGATTATTCAGGAGTCTAAGATTACAAGCAAGAGGGCGGTTTTTTCCATCCCTGACTTTTCTTCTTTTTTTACTTCTTTTGAGCTCCCTCCTATGACTAAAGAAGAGCTTCCAGGGGCCGTTGACTTTGAGGCAAGAAAGCATGTGCCCATGCCGTTATCTGAGGTAATTTTTGACTGGCAGATACTTTCTGGACGAGTTAAGCAGAATACTCCATTGAAGATTCTTTTGGTTGCGGTCCCCAGAGAGGTGGTAAATCAGTACCAGGAGATAGCCGCTCTTTCCAAACTAGAGCTTGTGGCTTTGGAAGCAGAAGCATTTGGGCTTATTCGCGCGACCTTGGAGGATGAGACAGAGTCAATGCTTGTCTTAGATATTGGTGCTCAGTCCACCACTGTAAATACTGTTATTGCCGGTCAACTTCATTCTTCTCGTTCATTTGATATTGCCGGTAACGCGTTTTCTGAAAGAATAGCCCGTTCTCTTTCTATTAATGCTAAGGAAGCTGATGAAAAAAAGATGTCAAAAGGTATGGAAGACAAGTATATCCTTGAGATACTTACTCCTTTGGTGGATTTAGTTTCAGCTGAAATTAAAAAGTCAGTAGTACAGTTTCCAAAGGATATAAAACCATCCAAGTTGGTGCTGGCAGGCGGCACTTCCCGCCTTCCTGGACTGCGTGAGTATCTTAAAGAACAGACCGGAATTGTAACAGAATATGCCTCTCCTTTTAATTCGGTCTTTTATCCTCCGATTTTAGAGAGTACAATAAAGGTAATGGGCCCTTCTTATGCGGTAGCCGTTGGCGCGGCTCTTAGAGGAACCCAGTAGATATGGTTGATATAATACCAAAACAACAAGAGACGGAATTGAGTTCAATTGCGCTGACCATAGCCATCGTTATTCTTGTTATATCTGTTGGGAGTTTTGGCATCTTTGCTTTTTTAAAGACAAGGACTGAAAGTAAATTGGAGGAGGCAACAATATTCCTACTGGAAGGAAAATCAAAGGAACAGGCAGAACTGGAATCTCAGATTTTAGACATCAAGACAAAGCTGGAGGACTTTTCAGTATTGGCTTTAAGACAAAATAACCCATCTGCTTTCTTTGAGTTTATTGAAGAGAATACACATCCTGATATTATATTTTCTCAGCTTTCTCTTAATCCACAGGATAGGAAGGCGGTCATAAATGGAGAGACCAGAACTTTTCGTAACTTGCAGGAACAGATTTTACTACTTAAAGAACAGGCAGACTCAGAAGAGGTAGAGCTTACCTCCATATCTCTTGGGCAGGAAGGACAGGTAAAATTTACTTTGGTTTTAGAATTTGAACATTCATTCTTTCTTAATCTATGAACCGTCCATTTGTAATTATTGGAATTGTAGTCATTGTTCTGGTTATTCTGGCCTTCTGGGTCTTTCCTATGTATCAGGATTTTCAGGAACTTTCTGTTGAGTTGATTGAGAAGGACGCCGAACTTCAGAATAGAGAAGATTACTTTTCTGAGATTCAATCTATTAATGATAGACTAAAAATATATGAGGAGGAATTGGCAAAGCTACATGCCGCCATTCCCAATGATTCATCTCTCCCTTCTTTGTATGATTTGGTTCAGCGCCTTAGTTCAGAATCAGGCCTTGTGCTCCGTCAGATCTCAGCTATTGAGGATACAAAGACGGTATCTGGTATTCAAGCTCAGACCATTGCAGTCAGTCTGAATCTGGAAGGTTCTTATGATGGGTTAAAGGCATTTTTAAATAGAATACAGACAGCTCCCCGTTTGCTTGACGTAACTTCTGTTGGCTTTGTATCACCTGCTACAGGTCTGCCATTCCAGTTTCAGTTCGCTATTTTTCTAAACGCATTTTCCTACTAATATGGCTATTACATTTATTCAACAAAAAAAACGACAGAAATACTTCCTTGCTGCCCTATCTGCAGTGATACTTATTACTGGATTCGTGCTCTGGCAGGGATTTGTTTCAGATGTTGGTACTGAGGGTCCTTTAATAAAACCTCCCCAGGAAGTTGTTCTGCGATTTGATGTTTTAGAAAGTGAGGCCTTAAACAGACTAGAGAATCCAGGAGTTGAGCTTACTTTACCAACTGAGACAGGAAAAGGAAATCCATTTCTTAAGTAACATATGAGTACTCTTACGCGACTTGTAAAACAAAAGGTTATTACAAAAGAACAGGCATCTGAGTTGGAGGCTGCAGCTCAGTCTGCTTCAGTTTCAGTTGAAGAGTTGGCGCTCCAGAAGAATATTGTTAACGAGGATATTCTATTTTCTGCAAAGGCTGAAGAGTTAAAACTTCCACTGCGTAAAGTGACAGCGGAATCCATTTCTCCTGAGATTCTAGAATTAATACCAGAGGATTCTGCAAAGTACTATCGCATAGCCCCACTCTCTTTAAAGAACAATAAGTTGGAAGTTGGCATGGTGGAACCCGAAAACACGCAAGCCCAGCAGGCACTGAAGTTCTTGGCGCGCCAGGGGAACTTCTCTTATGTTTCAGCTTTGATTACCCCTTCTACATTTCATAAAATCTTTGCTCAGTATCGGAATACGAAGACGGAAACCGGCAAGGTGCTAGAGGAACTGGAACAAGAGATAAAGATAGAAAAACCTACTACATTAAGAGATGCGGTACAGAGGCTTGTTGAGGAGGCTCCTGTTACCAAGATGGTTGCCGTTATCTTAAGAACTGCTGTTGAGGGAGGAGCATCTGATATTCATGTGGAACCTGTAAAAGACAGGTTGCGAGTGAGATTCCGTTCTTTAGGGGAACTTCACTCTTCTTTGTTTTTGCCAGCGAACGTGCATCAGACTATTATTGCGAGAATCAAGATTCTTGCCAATTTAAAGATTGACGAGAGCCGTACTCCTCAGGATGGTAGGTTTTCTGCCACGATTGATGACAAGTCTGTGGATTTTCGTGTTGCAACCTTTCCTACAGCGTTAGGTGAGAAGGTGGCAATTAGAGTATTGGATCCATCTAAGGGTCTCAAGGGTCTTGAGAATCTTGGTTTGGAGGGAACAAACCTCACAAAGGTAAAAGAAGCCTTAAAAAAGCCATTTGGTCTTGTACTTTCTACCGGCCCCACGGGTTCTGGTAAGACAACTACGCTTTACTCAATGCTCAGCTCTATAAACCGAGAAGGAGTAAATATTGTGAGCTTGGAAGATCCAATTGAGTATTTAATAAAAGGAGTGAATCAGTCCCAGATACGGCCTGAATTGGGATATGACTTTGCCCAGGGACTGCGCCAAGTGCTTAGGCAAGACCCAGATATTATTATGGTAGGTGAGATTAGAGACATTGAGACTGCCTCCCTCGTGACACATGCGGCCTTAACCGGGCATATCGTGCTCTCTACTCTTCATACCAACAACGCCGGGAGTGTGGTGATAAGGTTGTTAAATATGGGAGTGGATAAATATCTTATTCCGGCCACCCTTTCCATTGCTTTGGCGCAGCGTCTTGTGCGGCGCTTGTGCGATGCCTGCAAGGAAGCTGTTCCTGCATCAAAGGAGATTAGAGAACTTATGATAAAAGAGCTTGAGTCAGCTCCGCCTTCTCTTCAAAAACAACTTGCTTCTCATCTTTCAAATAAGGAGAGCATTAAGGTGTACAAAGCAGTGGGATGTAAGAAGTGCGGGGGGTCTGGATACTCAGGACGCACTGGAATATTTGAGGTTGTGGAGATGACGCCACAGCTTGCTGCCATTATTCTTTCTGAACCTACAGAATCCAAGATTACGCAAGAGCTTAAGGCTCAAGGTATGGTAACAATGGCTCAAGATGGGTTTGCCAAGGTATTGGATGGCGTGACAACGCCAGAGGAGATATTGCAGCAGACCGGCGAATGAGTGTATTATAATATATATGATGTCAAAAATTCTTCTTATTGAGGACGACCCTCTTTTAATAGACATTTATACTACTAAGTTTAAAGAACATAGTTTTGAGGTGCAGGTTGAAGATGATGGGGAAAGGGTAGTAGGAGAGATACAAAAATTACTACAAATCTAATGCCGGAAGTTAATATGCAAAGTTTACTAGAGCTGACTGTTAAGGAATGTGCATCTGACCTTCATCTTTCTGTGGGACATCCTCCAGTACTCAGAATTTCAGGGCGTTTAGTGCCATTAATTAAGGAGAAGAAGTTGGACGCAGAAGAGATAAGAGCATTGGCTCTTTCTATTATGACAGAAGAGCAGGCTCAGCGTTTGGAAAAGGATCGAGAGATTGATTTTTCTTATAACATAGAAGACAGAGGCAGATTTCGTGTTAATATCTTTTTTCAGCAGGGAACTGTTAGTTGCGCACTAAGACTCATTCCAAGCAAGATTAAGACTATAGAGGAGCTGAGTCTTCCCAGGGTTCTTCATAAGTTTACAGAAGCTCATCAGGGTTTTGTTATTATTACAGGTCCATCCTCTCACGGAAAGTCCACGACTCTGGCTGCCTTAATTGACGAGATTAATCATACGAGGTCAGATCACATTATTACCATTGAAGACCCTATTGAGTATGTGTTTGAGGATGATAAAGCCATTATTGACCAGCGAGAGGTGAACCAGGATACAAAGTCCTTTCAAAGCGCTCTGCGTGCGACCTTCAGGCAAGATCCAGATGTAATTATGGTAGGTGAGATGCGGGATGCAGAAACTATGGCGACAGCCATAACAGCGGCTGAAACCGGACATCTTGTTTTTGCTACATTACATACAAACTCAGCAGCTCAGACTATTCACCGTATCGTGGACTCCTTTCCTCCAGGTCAGCAGGGGCAGGTCAGAGCTCAACTTTCAGGTTCTCTCTTGGGCGTGGTTTCCCAACGTTTAATACCAAGAATAAAGGGAGGGTTAATCCCGGCTTGCGAGGTTATGCTGGCTTCCCCTGCCATTGGAAACCTTATTCGAGAGAATAAGACCCATGAACTACCCTTGGTTATCGAGACTTCAGGTGAGCAAGGCATGGTTTCTTTAAATAGAGCTTTGGCAAATCTTGTAAAGGCAAAAGAGATAACTCTAGAGAACGCGCTCGCCTACTCGCTCAATGCAGCTGAGCTTCGTTCCCTTGCCAGGTAATGAAGTTTAACTATCAAGCTAGAGACCAAAAAGGACAGACTCAGGTTGGAGTTGTTGAGGCATCTTCAAGAGAGTCAGCTTTTCAGTTATTGGGACGGTCAGGTTTAGTTGTTACTGTATTGGAGGAAGCCGGAGCCCGACCCATTTATGCCCGTCGTATTACGTTCTTTGATAAGGTTTCAGCAAAAGACCTTGTTTTGTTTTCTCGTCAGTTAGCTATTCTCTTTCGTTCTAAGGTTTCACTTATTGAGGCGCTCCAAACTATTGCCAAGCAGGCAGAACACCAGACGTTTCGAGAAAAGATAATCAGGTTATCTGAAAGCGTAGAAGGCGGAACTGCGTTTTCTGATGCATTAGGTGAGTATCCAAAGGTCTTTTCTTCTTTTTACGTGAATATTGTAAAGTCTGGAGAGGCATCTGGAAAGCTCTCTGATGTTTTAGAATATTTGGCAGATCATCTAGAACGTGAGTATGAGCTGAATTCAAAGATAAAGGGAGCTATGGTGTATCCTGCCTTTGTTATTTTTATAGCTATAGCTGTCCTTGGTCTGATGATGTTTTTTGTGATTCCTAACCTTTCTGCTGTATTAATGTCTACGGGTCAGGAGCTGCCCATTGTTACAAAGGTGGTCTTGGGATTTGCTTCTTTTTTGCGCTCCTGGGGCTGGATTTTTATTCTTTTGCTTAGTGGAATCGGGGTTATGGCATTCAGGTATATTCGTACTCCAAAAGGCAAAAGGTTTATGGATAAAATTATACTGCAGATTCCTATGCTCAATTCTTTTGTTCGTATGATTTACCTCTCTCGTTTTGCTGAAAACCTCTCTACATTAGTTTCAGGAGGTCTTCCTATTGTGCAGTCCCTTGATATTACGGCCAAAATTATTGGAAACGATGTATATAAAGATATTATATTGGAAGCAAAAATAGGGGTGAGTAAAGGAGAGCGTATTGGGCAGATACTAGAGCGTTATCCCAAGGAGTTTCCTCCAGTGTTTACGCAGATGGTTATTGTGGGAGAGAAGTCAGGGTCTTTGGATACGACATTGCTGAATGTGGTGGAGTTTTACCGAGACGAGGTGGTTCGTACGACAGATACCTTTTTAAGTATTTTGGAACCTGCCCTTATTGTTGTTCTTGGAGGAGTTGTCGGAGGGTTAATGGCCTCTATTTTACTGCCATTGTATCAATTATCCTCGTTTTAAAGTTATGCACATTGCCTTTAATGTATCAAAGTAGGTATAATATATGAATGGTTTTTTCTATGAGAAATAGAGGATTTACCTTAATTGAGCTTTTAGTTGTCATAGCAATTATTGGTATTCTTTCCTCAACTATTCTTGTCTCTCTGGGGTCAGCAAGGGGAAAGGCCAGGGATGCAAGGCGTCAGTCTGATATGCACCAGATTTCCCTTGCAATGGAATTGGATTACTCAGATGAAGAGCGTTTTTCCCAGTACACACCCGCTGAATGGGAGAGTATTGCAAAGATTGATAGAGATAATGGAAGGTATTTGGATCCCACACCTATGGATCCGCAAACCGGGGCTTATCCCTGGATTGATAATTCGTCCGGGGCTACAACAGGTTGTTCCAGTCAGCTGTATTGCGTGTATACGAACTTAGAGGAGGGTGATTATTTTGCAGCCTCTGAGAAGGGAAGTCGAGAGATAAGTTCAGCTCCTACTCAGTGTCCTTGCTGGTAAAATGGTGTATACTATATAAATACATAATATTCTATGCAACATATATTTAAACGACGTACAAAAGGTTTTACTTTAATTGAGCTTTTAGTTGTGATTGCGGTTATTGGAATGCTAGCATCTATTGTATTGGTTTCTTTGGGTCCTGCTCGTGAAAAGGCAAGGGATGCAAGGAGAAAGTCAGATATTCGTCAGATTTCCTTAGCCATGGAATTGTGTTATGACGATTCTGCTTGTGGAACAGCAAGAGAGCAGTATCTTGCCATGTCAGCTGGGGCTAACGCGGTATCGGCGATTGGGACATATATGGATCCTGTACCTTCAGACCCTTCAGATTCCTCACCAAATCAATATATTTGGGTTAGTAATGCAGGTAATCTGGATAAATTCTGTGTGTCTGCGAAGTTGGAAAACGAGGCAAATACATGGATTGCGGCTTCTGAAAAAGGAACGAGATTTGACCTTACAGCAGTCCCGGCAGCAATACCATGCTGGTAAATGAAATTTGGAATTTAGTAACTAAAGGTCGTGTGAACGTAAATAGATTAAACATACTACTATGAAAAAAGGTTTTACGCTCATTGAGCTTTTGGTTGTTATTGCCATCATTGGAATTTTAGCTGGTATTGTACTTGTCTCTTTAGGTGGAGCTCGTAGTTCAGCTAGGGATGCAAGACGTCAGTCAGACATGCGTCAGGTTAGCACGGCACAAGAACTTTACTACAACGATAACGCCGCTTACATGTCTTCTGCATCAGCTCCATCTGATATTGGAACCTATCTTGCAACCTTTCCAACAGATCCTCAGGGATCAGCATATGGATGGGCAGATAACTCTAGTGATGCGCAGGATTACTGTGCTTATGCAACCTTAGAGAAGACAGGAACAGATACAGTTTATTTTGTAGCAGGACCTAATGGGGCAAAGGAAGTTGATTCAGCATCAGCTCCAACACTCGCCTCTTGTGAGTAGTTTGGTTGTTGAGAAATAGAGGATGCCCTTCTGTTGGAGGGCATTTTCTTTTGCCCAAATCAGGTTTAGTTTACTGGTATACATAATAGTTGACATCATTTTTAGGATTGATACGATGTATATATGATATGGCAACAATCACCATTCCCAAAAATTTGCTCAGAAAGACGATCTCGTAGTAATTCCTCGCAAGCAATACGAGACGCTTTTGGAAATTGTAGAGAAGAAAACGCTTGACGCAGATATCCAGAAGTCTCTGGAAGATTACAAAGAAGGAAGGTATTACTCCGCATAAGTGGTGTTACGACTTTGAGGGATTACAGTACCTTCTCAAACACTCAAAAGTATTTAAAGATATAAGAAGACTCACGACTTAAGATGAACTTGCAAGCACTCCATTTATCCATAATAGACCAGAAGAAGATGTATGCGTGATTGCAAGAAAAAAATAGATATTCCAGAGAAACATCCGAATGTTTCAGTGAAGGCTGTCTTAAAATGGAAGAATAAGATTCTTATTTTACAGCATGGAAATGGATCAATAGACTTTCCAGGGGGAAGGATGGAGTTTAAAGAAACACTCTTGGGAACGTTACGTCGAGAATTAGAAGAGGAGCTTAACTATACTCTCTCAGAAGAACCAGAGTTGTTTGATGTTTGGAATTACATTTCCAAAAACAAAAGACGCCACAGTGTATTAATATTCTATATTGTAGAACTATTGGAACAACCAAAAAACATGTCTCTTGAGAGAGGGGTTACTGCTTTGTGGCTGACAAAAGATCAATTTCTACAAAAGAATATAATTCAAAATCGCGACTTTCTTGAAAAACTATTTCGTTGGCAAAAGGCAGGATAACATAATCTTAATACAAGCCGTTATTGGAATTCAATATACCAAAAAGAACTCAAAAATGGAGATATACTGCAAGCAGATTATCATCGGAATTACCAGTGGTAAGAAGTTTGGTATACTATTCTTATATATATGATACTCGTTGTATTTATTCTTGGGTTGATTATCGGAAGTTTCATGAATGCCGTGATTTGGCGTATGGGAACAGGGTTGAGTGTGCTGAAGGGACGCTCTGTCTGTCCTCACTGCAAGCACACCCTCAGACTGACAGACCTCATTCCTGTAGTGAGTATCGTATTGCTGCGCGGGAAGTGCCGGTACTGTAGCAAACCAATATCTATTCAATATCCTGTAGTGGAAGTAGCAACAGGTTTTATATTTGCCTTTTTACTTTGGTTTATTGGATTAAATATATTAGAGCTTCTAGTTTTATGGATTCTAGCATCTCTTTTAATTGTTATCTTTGTGTATGACCTTAAGCATTTTATTATTCCAGATACCATGGTGTTTGGGTCTATATTTTTGGCTGTAGTATGGCAGGTTATACAGGGAGATATAATCTCAGGTTTAATTTCAGGTATTGGGGCCGCAGCCTTCTTCTTTTTGTTATTCTTTATTTCCAAAGGAACATGGATGGGGTTTGGAGACGTAAAGTTAGCTTTGTTTATGGGTTTATTCCTTGGTTGGCCCAATATTATTGTTGCCTTGTTTATAGCTTTTCTTGTGGGGGCTATGGTTGGTGTTGCGCTTGTTGCATTAAAAAAGAAAGGAATGCGCTCTGAGGTTCCATTTGGTCCTTTTCTTTTATTTGGTAGTGCTATTGCCTTTGTATTGGGGAATACTCTTGTTGATTGGTATTACAATCTGCTGATGGTATAATATAACAAGGTCAAGTTTATATATTAAAATTACATAATTTATGCCAAACGTAAATCAAATTATTATTGGAATCATCGTTATTGTAATTGTGGTCGTTGGAATCTTCCTCTTCTCTACAGGAAAGATTACTTTAGTAGAAAGCCCTGAGGAGGATACATTAGCTGCTGAAACCTTTAGTCTAGCGGGTAAGGTAATGTCAGTGGATGCTGGCAATAACTCTTTTGTAATGACAGATGGGCAGAGTAAGCAGGAGTTTACGATTAAAATAGGAGATGAAACCGAGTTTATACGCCTTGGCTTTCCATTTGATCCAGCTTCTCCTCCAGAGAATATTGAATCATTTGTGCCAGAGCGTTTAGATACTACAATTGAAGAATTAGTAGAAGGAGACTTTGTCTTTGTTCGTTCTTCTCATCAAGTAGAATCAGGGAAAGAAGTTGTAGATCCTATTGAGATTCAGATATTACCGTAATAGTTTAAAGTAGATGAAGACATTAATCAAGCCTTTCAAGGTCGGCAATACTGGAAAATTGTAGATTTATACACTTTAATACAATACAATGCGAACCACAAATTTTGGGTTATTCATTATCGTAGGACTCATCTTATTAGGATTGGGTTACGGATTTGCACAGCTCACAATTCAAGAACAACAAACAGGTACTACAATCTCTCTTCCTAATTTCCCCCTTATTCAGGAGTGGAAATCTGTTGCTATTGGAGACGTAGTTGAGATTACAGATCTGTCTCTCATCATTTCTTCTGAGGGCTCCACTCTCACTATTCCGTTTTCCGAGGAGGTTGAGATTAGTAAAAGTATTACGATTGGAGATGAATTGATTGAGGAAGTGAAAAATCTTACTACTCAAGATATAAAAGTAGGGGATAGGATAATTTCTGTTATTTCTATAGATACTGAAGGGAATCTTCGAACCGATGATGTTAGTATTCTCGAGATACAGCAAGAGCAAGAGTAATATCATAACGCCCTTTTCCAATGGTGCTGGTTTTACAACATAAGAAGTACTTCGTTTTTATACTCGTAATCTTGGGTATAGTTGGAGGTGTTTTATTTGCGGTAGTCTTGCCCAATATTCCTGTAGCCGACGCAGCTATTAGTTGTTCATGGCAGGACTGCAAAAATATATGGGTTCCAGAAGAATGGGGTCAGGAGTGGGATTCCTGTAAGACCACCACAGACCAGTGTTCCGGTGGCTGGGTATATGATAGCTGTAAGTACACCACAGCCCAGTGTTCCGGTGGCTGGGTATATGATAGCTGTAAAACCAGCACATGGGTCTGTTTTTCTGAAATAGGTTTTTGCTACCAGGAATGTTCCGGCGGTTGGGTATGGGATTCCTGTAAGACCACTACGCTCCAGTGTTCCGGCGGTTGGGTATGGGATTCCTGTAAGACCACCACAGACCAGTGTTCCGGTGGCTGGGTATATGATAGCTGTAAGACCACTACAGAAGTATGCCAGGGTGGGTATAAAGATGTGTTGGTTTCATCAGGATACTGGGATAATCAGTGTACTACGAAATCAGAGACCTGTCCTTCTGATACAGCGACGACAATTTATAGTTGTGGAGATACTGGTTGTGTAGCTACTGCACGAGATACCCAGCCACCATCAGGTTCAGTCTTAATTAATTCTGGTAGTACCTATACAAAATCAATATCGGTGACCCTTTCTCTTTCTTGCAGTGATAACTCAGGATCATGTTCAAAGATGAGGATTGCCAATACCTTTTCTGGTGTGAGTAGTGCTACGATTCGTAGTTTCTCCACTTCAACTTCTTGGACTCTTTTATCAGGAGATGGAACAAAGGCAGTATATATTAAATATCAGGATAATTCTGGAAACTGGTCTAATACATTCGCAGACACCATTGTGTTGGATACGACTGTGCCGGATAAAGCTCCTACAGTAAGTATCTCAACAGATAAATCTTCTTATAAAATAGGGGAGAATATTAGCATTAAAGTCGTAGGGACGGATGATATCGATGTTAGCTCTGTGCAGGCATATTATAATGGAAGTTGGCATACAACAATGTGTACTGGTATCCAAACAACTTGTACGCGTTTCTTTACTGCATCTGAGTCTTCCGCTGGTAGTTTTACCTATACGGGTAATGCATGGGATAATACAGGCCAGGGAGCATCTCCAAAGACTGTATCAATAACTATAGAGCAAACTGCTCAGTGTTCTGCGCCCATAAACCCAACATGTAGTTATAACACAATAGAAAATACTCTCAATCTGCAGTGGAATCCTGTGAGTAACGCTACTACTTACAAGATGGAGTGGGCAAGAGTTGATAAATCCTATGGAGATAGCACAGATACATTAGGGGGAACAAGTAGAATTGTGAGTAGTACCTCCAGTAATACTTTTGGGCTTAAGAGTAGTACGTTATACAAGCTACGTACAAGAGTAGAGACTGGAAGTGCTTGCACACCCCCAGGTTTATGGAGCTCAGATATTGAATGTTCTACGGGTTCTTGCTCAAAAACCTCTTCTCTTCCTTCAAAGTCTGCTTCTGTGTCACTTCCAAATGGAAATTGTTCTTTAACAATTACTCCAATAGGATTTGATAGAAGCGATGAAAGTAGTGTCTCATACGAGGAATTAAGCAGCGCAACGAACTCCGTCAGGGTCGGTATGGATGATAATCCAGTATTTGGCTGCGAAAATAATCTTAAATGGTCTACAGCGTGGGATAGAATATCTGGCGAGTATAATTATACTGTGGGAGTTACCAATGTTGACTATGATAAGAAGCCGACGCATGATCTCGGGTATGGATTTGAAATTTCTTCTTCCCAATGTGTTATTAAAGATTTTGTGGATGCTTGTAGTACGGGTACCTGCTCATACGTTTTTCCAGAGAAAGTTTCAGATAGAAAAATGAAGATAACTTCTGTGTATAGCGAGGGAAAGAATCTTCCTTACAATAACAGCGGATTTGGCTTTAATTTTGAGTTTGTTGAGTGTACTCAAAACTCACATTGTACTGCAGATGTAAATAAGACAACGTGCAATGTTGGCATTACCACAGACTTACCACAAAATACCTGTATTAATCAAGATATAGAAGATGCTATTGTTAATTTAGATACACAAGCTCCTGTAGTTTCTATTACTGCAATTGAGGGTTGGCAGAAGTCAAATCCAAGTATTGCAGTAGGGTTTACCGACAATGTGAGTTTAAATAGAGCAGAGTATAGGGTAGATAAAGCAATCTGGAAGCAGAATCCAGATACCGAGTGGCAGAAAACCAATGAGATACTAAATGCTATTACTTCCATAAGTGCTAAAGTATCTTTTAGTATTGATACCAGACTTTGGAATAATCTTGCAGATGGAACATATACTGTCTCAGTTCGCGTCTTTGATGATGCAGGCCTTAGGAGTAGTGTGGAATCTATTGAGATAAAAAAGGATACAAAAGCACCTGGTATTGAGACACAAAAACTTAGTTTATGGTATACAACAATACCGCCTCAACTCTTCCCTGTTTTTTCTGATAATATCGAGTTAAATAGTGCGCAGTATAGGATTGGAATATCAGGAACATGGACAATAATTCCTGGATTTATCAGTAATAGCTCAAAGAGTTTTTCAAAGCTTTTTAGGCCAGATGGATCAGAAGATATTAAAGATTGGGAGAAAATTCTAGATGGAATAGATCGGAGAATATATATTCGAGCATGTGATAGTGCCAATAATTGTACTGGGTATGATAACTTTAAATTCTTTTCTGTGAAGAAGGATATTACACCTCCGACAATTAAATTGAATAAATTAATTGCAAACTCTGATCCTGGTGCTGAGCTTAAAGATAAGAGATTGCGTTGGATTAATGATGAAGGGTTTACTTTTACCACATCAGAAACTGATGCCACATCAGGTCTTGCATCTTGTAGTTATAAATTACAGAGTAGTACTGGAGCAATAACAAATACATTTATCTGTAATTCTACTTCGTTAAGCGTACCTATAGCATCTGCCTGTGCAATAGAAGGTAAGGGAGAATGTATACTTTATATTACAGTTATTGATAAGGCAGGAAATCCGAAAACTTATAAACCAATATATTTAAGTATTGATAGAACTTCTCCTAGATAAAAAGAAAGACCTCTGAGTTCCTAATTCAGAGGCTTTTTGATTGTGGTCATCATCCAGGGTTCAAATCCAGCTGGGTGTACGTAGATGATGATGGAGTCTATTGTCTCCTTGACCCTCAAACGACTGATCGGTTCATCTTCAACTGAGTCTGGAGGTACAGGATAGGATGCAAACTGCGTCCATGATTTCCCGTTGTCTTCAGACAAGATAAGCCAAGTACGATGCCCAGCCCTCCAAAGCAACTCATTCATTATGTCAGATGACACAACAATGTCCATGAAAGCAACAATAACATCATTGTCTTCATGGATATCCAGATTTACAGGATGAATAGCCGCAAACAACAAGTCGTTTAGTTCTGGGAAGAACTGCGATGCCCATTCTGCTGTTTCTTCCCCAGTGTTAGCTTTATAGGCGTACTGAGGGGTACCAGGTTGGAATGGAGGAATGGAATCAAGGTCTTCAACCTTTATCCAATCAACATCAAGCATTGGGAACGAAGTTGTAAATGGATCAACTTCAACCTGTTCCACCATAACTACTGCGGTAGGGATTGCTTTCTCCACTGCAGAAGTTTCCTCCACAATCACTGCATCAGAGATGAGTTTCTCTGTCGCAGGAGCTTTTTCAACTTGTTCCATCACAACTGCTGCATCAGAGATGGGTTTCTCTACCGCAGGAGCTTGCTTGAATACAGGTTGTTCCAGAGATGGTTTTTGTATCTCAGGAGCCACAACAAGTTCGTTCTGGCCTTGAGAGATAAAGAACCAAGTTGCTCCCACTATAATCGCCAGTACGACGAGTATAATAGCTGGAAGATGACCAATAGGAGACGACTCATGCCGTCTCGCAACAGTTTCAGTTCTGTTTAGAATCGTCATGGTAGTGTCTCCTTCCCATGTTCAATTTTTAAAGCTGCCAGGGTGGTAGCTGATTATATTATACCTTGTTAAATGGGGACTTGTCAAGGGCAAGCATTTCGTTTCTCTTTGTGAAGTGATTTTATGGTATAATATACTAATTCTTCTTATGAAAAAGTATTGTTTATTTAGCTTTATATTTGTAGGTATACTTGTTCTTGGATTTGGAGTTCCTTATATAGTTTCAGCAGTTACTACTTGTAATTTAGATCCTGGTCATCCTGATGGATCTACCTGCACTGTGGATATTTTATATGAGGATCCAAAACCAGAAATTAATTCAGGACTGAAGGTTTGCGAATACCAGGTGGTATTAAAGGATAGTGCCACTAGTGATAATTGGCAGTCTGCAGGTGCTTGTAGTGGAAAAGATCCCGTAACTATATCTGTAAATATTGATATTTCTACTAATAATCCAGAAATTAGTGAATCTGGAATATATCGTATTTGGAAAAGAGCTACTGATGAAGCAAATAATACAAGTACCCCACTTTATACTGGAGTATCGTTTCTTGCAGATTTAGAGAAGCCTTTAGTGAGTGCTGATAATTCAAGCAGTTCTTGGATTAATGAGAGCGTAACTATAACATTAAGTACGAGTGATACAGGAGGATCTGGGTGGAAAGAAGCTAGATATAGCTGGGATGATAATGCTATGAATGCTTTTTGCACATCTGGCGGGACTAAGTTTAATAATAATAAGAAATTGTCTGCGGATGAAGGCTCTCATGTTTTATATCTTTGTGCTAGAGATGCCGCAGGGAATACTAATACATGGAATGGTGAATATAAGGTAGATTCAGAAAAACCGGAGATTACGGTATTTAATGCTGAACCAACTCTACTTTCTCTTTCAAATCTTACAACGATCATCAGTTACACAGTATCTGATCCAACTCCAGGTTCTGGTTTAAATAGAGTAGAGCTCTGGAAAAAAAGAGCAGAAGATAATTGGCCTAGTTCTACTAAGGAAGATTTTAAACAGTCAGTTTCAGGGAATATAGATTCAGGAAGTTTTCAAGATACCTTTTTACCTGGAGCTGATGGAATCTATAATTATGGTATTCATGTAATAGATAACGTAGATAATAGATGTACTGAAAGTGATAACCCATGCGGGAAGCTTGTTTCTGTTCTTACGGTAGAAGTAAAAACCCTTCCAGATGCACCTTATAACTTACATGCTTCAGGTGAAGGACCAGCTGTTATTGATCTGAATTGGACTAAGGGAGATGGTGCAGGTAGGACAATAATACGAAGAAAGACTGGAGGTTTTCCAACTTCTATAACAGAGGGAAATGAAGCATATAATGGAACGGGCAGTAGTGTTATTGATACGGGTTTGACTGAGAGTACAACATATTATTACCGCGCATGGTCTGTGAAATCCGTAGTGGGGTATGGAGATTTGCAGTCTTCTTCATATGATGAAGTTATTGAGAGCACAACCATTTCAAACTCTCCTCCCTCCATTTCTTCTGTCTCAGATGCTCCAGATCCAATCAGAGCAGATGTATCTCTCACTTTTAATGTTAACTGGTCAGATCCTAATGGAGATTCAGTGAAACTCTTTATTTGTAAGTCAGCTAATGGAGTTACGGGTGGAAATTGTCAGGGTAGTTCAAATACCTGGTGTAAGGATGCTTCAGCCACCAGTACTTCTCCTGCTTTCTGTTCATATATAACTAACTCTGGGGATGCAGGGACTAAGAATTATTACGCGTATGTATGTGATGGTAGCGCATGTTCTTCTCCTTCATCTGGCTCATTTTTAGTAGATGCAATACTTCCTACTATTTCTTTCTTTGATGTTACACCTATTCCTCCAGAATGGATTAGTAGTATTAGCGAAGACGTTACTATATCGTGGACGGTTGGCGATTCAGGAGGTTCTTTCTTAAAGGATGTACAGATTTGGCGAAGTGGAGATGGTGGAGGAAGTTGGGTCTTAGCTTCAACTGTTCCAGCTCCTTTGAGCTACAACTCATGGGAGAGTTTTACTACAGATGCTCCAAGTAGTGGTACGTATCTATATGGTATTCATGTGTTAGATAATGCAGATAATGAGATTACGGAATCAGAAGCCGGCTTTACTCCTATTTCAATACAGGCAGATACAACGAATCCTACCGCTGCCATTACTAATCCCGGGGCTGGCACATGGTTTAAGGAGCCTGATCCCGAGAAACCCGAGGAGTACTTGGTTGCAACCTTTGACGATTCTGATTTGGGTGGTTCGGGTCTTGTTAACACCTGTGAGTATAGATTCATTGGATTGAATCCAAGCGGTTCGGACTTTACTTCTGGGGATTTAACCCGAGACTGCGATTTTGATACAAAAACCATTGAATTAGGAGTTGGTGAAGTATGTCAGTTTGAGGGGCAGAATCGGTGTAAGGTACAAACAAGAGCATTTGATAATGCAGGGAATACCTCTGGATGGCAGAGCAGAAGTTTTGGCGTAGATTTCACAGATCCCGAAATTACCAATATTCAACCCTCAGCCGTACAGGTTGGAGCTGTAACAACGGTAATCGCTGACCTTGTAGATCCTATTGGTCATATCACAGGGTGTACTTTATATGCATATCCCGTTGGTAGCAGTGAATGGATACCATATTCAACTACCATAGATCCTATTCCGTGTGAAAATGGAGGTGCGTGTACAGTTTCAGGAGACTATATTTTTCCTGATATAGGGGAGTACGATGTGAAGTTTGCATGTATTGATCAGGCGGGAAATACAGGATGGGGAGCTTCAACAACGCAAGCTGATACCTTATCTGTTGTGGGTGTAGCTATTCCTTCTTCAGGAACACAACAAACTCAGTTTGATCTGGAAGCTACGGTTTCGGGCACTATTGCAGGCACAATAAATTATAAGTTTGATTGTACTTCAGATGGTACTTGGGAGTTGGAAGTGGATGGAGAGGCGGCTTCTGTATATATTGCAGAGGATGTCTGCTCTTATTCGTCAGAAGATACATATATTGCCAAGGTATTGGCAGAACGGGGTATAGGGAGCGCAGAAGATACGGTATCAATTATTGTTTCTTCTAATGGTTTACCCTCCGCAATAAATCTGCAGGATAATAATGACACAGTAGACTACTGTCCAGTCGGCGCTCCTCCTATTATACTTTCGTGGGACTTTGACGACCCGAATCTTCCCGGAGATTCCCAATCTGCCTATCAGGTACAGGTTGATATAAATTCGGGCTTTTCTTCTCCTGAGATAGATTCAGGTAAGGTTTCATCTTCCTCTACAAACTATGTTCCTGTCGGACTTTCTTATGATGAAAGATATTGGTGGAGGGTTATGGTGTGGGATCAGTCAGATGATTCGTCTTCATGGGCTACAGGAAGTTCATTTATAACGCCAGTGCATGCGTATCCGAACACTGCTTTTTCCTGGAGCCCTCTATTTCCATCAAATGATGAAGAGGTGCAGTTTACTGACGAAACTATATTTGCTCCTATAAGTACCGGACAGAGCTGGTCATGGGACTTTGGAGATACTATTGGCTCTTCTACTGAGCAGAACCCAGTTTATATATACGCAGATACGACTTCCTATGAGGTCACACTTACAGCTTTAGATGACGTAGGTTCTTGTATATCTTCTCAGGTAGTACGAGTTTCAGTTCCATTACCAGAATGGTTAGAGATTTCTCCCTTTTAATAATGAAAAAGAAAGGATTCACCATCCCAGAGCTTTTGGTGGTTATTGCTATTATGTCTCTTTTAACAACTATTACTCTTCCTAATTGGAGATCAGGGCAGCAGTCACTTGCCTTGGAGCGTTCAGCTTTCAAGTTAGCGCAGGATGTTAGAAGAACTGAAGAGATGGCTCTTCGGGCTGAGGCCTTTACGTGTGATGTGGGCAGTATTACAGGATATGGTGTAGCCTTTGATACATCTAGTCCTGAAAGGTATATCATATTTGCAGATTGTGATTCAGATAATGCCTATGGTTTGGGAGATAGTGAGGTTGAGATTCTGGAGTTTGAGGGAAATATTATAATCTCTAGTCTGCTACCAGGTCCACAGGCCTCAGTCGTATTTGTTCCTCCTACTCCACAGATATGGTTAAAGCCTGGTTCCCCACAAGAGATTCAGGTTCAGTTATCTCCCACGGGAGGGGAAATAAACAGGTTGGTGACTATTACTAGTAAGGGAATAATAGATATTGAATAATGAAAAAAGGATTTACAGTTATTGAGGTTCTTGTGGCTCTGGTACTCCTGACTGTAGGAGCTGGAGGTGCCTTTTCTCTTTTATCTCGCACCGTATCTTTTACCTCAGCGGTAAATGGACGCTTGGTAGCTACTTACTTAGCTCAAGAAGGGATTGAGGTTGTAAGGAATATAAGGGATACCAACTGGCTGGAGGGAGAGGACTTAAATGAAGGAATTGCAGATGGAAGCTGGGAGGTAGATTATACAACTACTGATTTAATTAATTCCTATGACGGAGAGTATTTAAAATTATCTAATGGTATATATCAATATGGAGCTGGAGAAGATACTTCTTTTCAGAGGAATATTACAATAGGCAATATTACGGATGGAATTTCAGTGGACGTTGCAGTTACATGGGCTGTAAAGGGTCAGGAATACCTAGTTGAGTCCTCCACTATATTATATAATTGGCTTCCTATACAAGAATGAAAAAAGGATTTACTATACCAGAACTCTTAGTTGCAATTGCTCTCTTTGCCTTAATTACTGGGGCCGCAGTTAATTTACTTGTCTCAGCAATTGACGCACAGCGTAGGTCTTTGGTTGGGCAAAATATCGTAAGCCAGTCTTCCTTTGTTATGGAGTATATGACCCGGGCACTTAGACAAGCCACAAAAGAACTGACAGATCCTCCAGATGGATGCTTACTTGCAGGAAGAGGGTATAATTATGAGGAGACTTTAACGGGGGAGGGAGGTATTCGTTTCATAAACGCTCAGGGAGTATGTCATGAGTTTTACCTTGAGGAAGGAAGAGTTAAAGAGATTATGGATTCTGGTGATCCTGAGAATCTTACTTCAGATAACTTTATTGTTACCCAGTTTTCCTTTGAGCTGCTTGGGGAGTCACAGACTGATTTGCTGCAACCCCGTCTTACCCTTGTATTTGCCCTTGAGAGTGCTTCTGCTGTTCAGTTTGGTCTGAGACTACAGACCACTATATCCCAGAGAAATATAGATATTATGAGATGAGAAATCTACCATACAATAGGCAAGGAGTAGCAATATATCTTACCTTCTGGATAATGTCATTGCTACTGGGTATTGCTCTTGGTATTAGTTCAATGCTCTTTTCTCAGATTGGTCTCCTGCGAGATATTGGAGAGTCAGCTCTTGCATTTGCCGCTACAGATGCCGGGATTGAATATGTCTTATATTTAGATACTACAGAATGTGGAGAGGTTGAGGGGATTGAAGACCGCGTACAGTGCTTGAAAGACGCCATTCCTACAGGCGCGCAAACACTGGGGAACGGAGCAACCTATGAGCTTATTGTGGAGGCTGAGGGAGAGGGAAGGTGTCCTGTTGGAGTAAACTACTGCGCAAGATCTTTGGGTATATATAGGGAGGCAAGGAGAGCTATACGGGTTGCGAGATAAAGAAAATCGAGGGCCAAACCCTCGTTTTTTGCTTTAAAAAGGGTATAATACAGATATGACTAAAGCGGAAGCTCAGATAAGAATTACTAAACTAAGAGAGGTGATTGACCATCACAGGTATCTTTATCTTGTCTTAGATAAGTCTGAGATTTCAGATGCGGCACACGATTCCTTAAAACATGAATTGGCTCAATTAGAGCAGGAGTACCCTGATTTAATTACCCCTGACTCTCCTACTCAGCGGGTTGGAGGAAAGGCATTGGAGAAGTTCCAGAAAATCTCTCATAAAACCCCCATGCTTTCCATCGAGGATGTGTTTGGAAAAGAAGAGGTTGATAGTTGGGAGGAGTATCTTTCTCGTCTTGAGAAAGACGTATCTTTTCAGTATTTTGGAGAGGTGAAGATAGATGGATTGGCAGTAAGCTTAAGATATAAAAATGGAATATTGAATCTTGCCGCAACACGCGGAAACGGTGTTATTGGAGAAGATGTAACTCAGAATATAAAGACTATAGAAAGTATTCCTCTGAATCTTACAATACATAATAAAATGCCTACTCCTGGAATTCAGAAAAAGGCAGAGGAGTTACTAAAATCAGGTGGGATTGAGATAAGAGGGGAGGTTTATATGGAGCTTAAGGACTTTGAGAGGTTTAACAAAGAGCGCAAGAAAAAGGGTGAGTCAGAATATGCAAATCCCAGGAATCTTGCTGCGGGTTCCATACGGCAACTAAATTCCAAACTGACTGCTCTTCGTCCCCTTCGGTTTATTGCCTATGGCATAGCAACAGACATTGGGCAAGAAACTCATGCGCAAGAGCACGATATTATGAAGGCTCTTGGATTTAAGACTGATAATACGGCAAAAGTATTGCATAACATACCCTCAGTTCTTTCTTACTGGGAGGATATTAAGAAAAAAAGAGATACCCTGCTTTTTCAGATAGACGGAGTAGTTATTTCAGTGAACGAGAATAATGTCTTTGAACGTTTAGGCGTTGCAGGAAAAGGGTATCGCGGGATGCGAGCCTTAAAGTTTTCTGGCAAGCAGACAACGACTAAGATTTTGGATATACGATTACAGGTAGGAAGAACAGGGGCTGTAACCCCAGTAGCTTCTTTAGCGCCAGTACAGGTTGGTGGAGTGACCATCTCACATGCGACGCTTCATAATGCGCAAGAGATAGCACGTCTTGGCGTAAAGATAGGAGATACAGTTATCGTTGAGCGTGCAGGAGATGTTATCCCTCGTGTTGTTGAAGTGGTGAAAGATTTAAGGACTGGGAAGGAGAAGACATTTCATATGCCTCTTAACTGTCCTGTATGTGGAGTAAAACTTGTACGGCCGGGTAAGGAGAAGATATGGCGGTGTCCTAATAAGGAGTGTCGGGCAAAAAAGAAAGAGTTTTTGCGTAACTTTGTTTCCAGGAAGGCATTTGATATTGAGGGGTTAGGACCTAAGATTCTAGAACGGTTAATGGAGGAGAACCTTGTATCCCTACCCTCTGACATCTTTGAGCTCTCAGAAGGGGATTTGACGCCATTAGAGCGCTTTGCTGAAACCTCTTCTGCTAATCTCATTGAATCTATTGCACAAGCAAAGAAGATATCTTTGGAAGCCTTTATTTATAGTCTTGGAATACGTCATGTAGGAGAAGAAACAGCGCAAGAGTTAGCTTTTTACTTTGGGTCATTAAAAGCTCTTAAAAAGGCATCTAAAGAGGAATTAAAGGCTGTTGAAGATATTGGAGATATAACAGCAGAGAAGATTTTCTCATGGTTTAATTCAAAGACTAATATAGAGCTTGTTAAGCGTTTATTATTATCTGGAGTGAAGATTATAAATCCAAAGAAGCGTCCTGTAGGTGCACTGCAGGGTAAGACCTTTGTATTAACCGGTTCTCTTGACTCTCTTTCAAGAGATGAAGCAAAAGAGCGTATTAAAAGTAAAGGAGGTAAAACAGCAGAATCTGTTTCTTTAAATACTGATTATGTGGTATCAGGTAAGGATTCTGGGTCTAAACTTGAAAGAGCAAAAGAACTCGGAGTGCGAGTTTTAACAGAAAAGGAATTTATTAAACTTCTCAGATAATATGGGGATTACTGGACATCTAAAGCGTCTTGATTGGGTGCTGATTGCTTCTTCCTTGCTTTTGGTTGGAATGGGTCTACTTTCCATTTTTAGCTCGTCTATAGGCAGGGGAGATTTTTCAAACTTCTCAAAACAACTTATATTCGTTGGAGTAGGATTTTCTATTATGCTCCTGCTTTCTTTTATTGATTACAGGCTGATTCGAAATGATCCATACTTTATTTTATTTTTGTATGGAACAGGAGTGGTAGCTCTTATTGGACTGCTTTTGTTTGCACCAGAAATTAGGGGAGTAAAAGGGTGGTACCGGATAGGGGAGATAACTATAGACCCTATTGAGTATATAAAGATTGTATTGGTAATTTTATTAGCTCGTTTCTTTGCCTCGCGTCATGTGGAGGTATACAGACTTCGCAATATTATATTTTCAGCTATCTATTTTGTACCTCCAATTCTACTTGTATTTCTACAGCCAGATCTTGGAGCTGCCGTTCTCCTTCTGATTCTATGGGTTGTTATGTTATTGGTAGCTGGTATGAAGCTTAAACATTTCTTTGCATTAGTTATTGCAGGTTTGTTAGTTTTTTCTCTTGGCTGGACATTTATATTGCAGGATTATCAAAAAGACCGTCTTATAAGTTTTGTGGAACCTGAACTAGATCCTTTGGGAACTGGTTGGAGTCAGCAGCAGTCACGCATTGCCATTGGTTCAGGAGGATTGATTGGCCAGGGAATTGGAGGAGGTACACAGACCCAATATGGATTCTTATCAGAACCCCATACCGATTTTATCTTTGCCGCTATAGCAGAAGAACTGGGTCTGGTGGGTATTATGTCAATGTTTTTCCTCTTACTTCTTGTGATATGGCGTATCATTAAAATTGGTTTGGATGCCAATACTAATTTTGCTAAGCTCTTTGCTGCTGGATTTGCAACATTATTTATCGTAGAAGCCACTATAAATATCGGCATGAATCTTGGGTTTCTTCCTATTATAGGTTTACCTTTGCCATTTGTAAGTTATGGAGGTTCAATTATCATTATGACCTCAATTGGCTTTGGAATATTGCAGAGTATTAAGACTCATTCTTAACGATATATATAGGTATAAAAATTCTTGTATAACGGATACGAAAAAGATTTTTGTATATCGTATGTGTATAAGAGTGTTTGAACCTATCGGATTAGCCTTAAATTGAGTGTATCGGTTATCCACAACCCCCTATTGACGGGGGTTTTTGAGTATCGGATAATTAAGTAATGTATTAAGGGTGTTTAATACAATAAAACAACCAATTCTTTTTAAACGAAAACCCCCCAGAATTTGCCCTCGAACATGTGGTGTGTGCGAGCCCAAAGACAATTTTCTAAAGGGTTTTCGCGTTCATTGTAAGTTGAGATGAGATGGTTGTCAAGTTAATAAATATGCCAAAGTTTATCTCATTACAGCAAGCAACTGAGTACTGTGACTATACACAAGAGTACTTAAGTTTACGAGCTCGTCAGAAAAAACTTAAGGCAAGAAAGATTGGGAGAAACTGGGTTACCACAATAGAATGGCTCCAAGAATACGTAGAGTCAGTAGAGGGAAAATTGCCAGAATCGACTGTTGTGTATGAATTCATCTCTCTTGAGCAAGCAACCGAGTACTGTGATTATACACAAGAATACCTAAGTTTACGTGCTCGTCAAAAGAAGCTTAAGGCACAGAAGATTGGAAGGAACTGGGTTACCACAAAAGAATGGCTAAAAGAGTATGTAGAGTCAATCGACGGGTACAACAGGAATATAAAGAAAGTAGCTTCTCAACCAAGGCGGGTGGAGCATGTATCTCCTCTTCCATTTGAGACGGAGTTTAAAGAGATTGTAAAGAAGCCAATACGATTTCCTTCATTCAAGCTTGCGGGAGTCGTTGCTCTTCTTTTATTGTTTGTATTCACTGGAGCCTTTGGAAAAGAAGGTATTCTATCACTCCTTGAGAAGATAGATGAAGAGGTGCAAGAGTTTTCACAAGCAGTTGATAATAGAATCATAACAGCTCTTGAGTTTGATTATACAATTGCTCTTAAGCAGACAGCGGCGGTAGCAGTGGGAGGAGCTGAGACTCTTGGAGAAGGATTTATATATAGTGCTCAGAATCCAGCTGCAGTTGGAGAGATTACTAGTGAATATATTAATTGGTTGCAGACAAGTATTATTGAACTTCCAAGAGAAGTTTCAAGGACGTATGTATCTTTTGATGGAAAAGTTGCAAAAGGAATTGAAACAGATGTTCAATCTATTTCTGAATTTGGAAATTCAATAAAAAATAGGATACAGAATGGTATTCGTTCTATTGTTTCAATACCTCAAAATATCTTTAGTAATATAACTATTGGAACTGAAGAAGTACTAGTAGTTCAAGAACAACCACCAGTAGAGAAAGAAGTAGTAGAGGTAGTCAAAGAAGTAGAGGTAGAACGCATTGTACAGATACAACAGGTAAAAGAGATAGTAACTGAGGTAAGAACCATAGATTCAGCAGCCCTTACCAGTATTCAAGCTCAACTCTCCACTGTTCTAGCCTGGAAGACAGATATTGACAACCTAAAGCTCCTTACAGCCAAACTACAAGCCACACCTCCTACTGCTACACAGACAGCTGCCGCAGTCTACCCAGTGTACGTAGGTTCAGTAGGCCTTCAGGTAGGAGGGAACGGTAACTTTGACAGCCTTGGAGTCTCAGGGTCAGCGGGTATCAGAGACCTTGGTGTAGGAAGGTCAGCTACCTTTGGAAACAACTCTTCTGACGTCTTCACTGTAAACTCTACAGCTACCTTTGCTTCTTCTGTCACCATAAGCGCGGCAACTACGCTCTCCAGCCTAAATGTGTCTGGAAACACCATATTAGGAGATGACGCCGCAGACACGTTAACCATCAACGCTTCTATTGCCTCTCTCACTGCTCAGGCAACAGACTTTGACATTAAAGACAACACAGCCTCTTCCTTTACCATTTCTGAAGCTGCAAACGACTATATTAATATTACAACCACTGATGATTCAGAGACCCTTATATTCGGCAATGCTGCGACCAACCCCTCATACTCTTTCTTGGGTACAGGTACGCTGACCGTATCTGGAGGAGGTTCTTTAACAGGCACGTGGTCAGACTTAGGCACGGTAACCACCATAGACATTGACGGAGGTACCATTGACACGGCAGTCATTGGAGGAGTAACACCGGCTGTCGGTACCTTTACTACGCTAGCGGGAACAACTTCTGTCGTGGCAGCCTCAGACATTACGATTACCAGCGGTAGTATTATATCTGCGAGTGCTGCTATTTCTTTTGGAGACGAAAACCTTACCACCACAGGCACATTAGCTTCAGGTGCTTTAACAGTAACGGGATCTGGTAGTGTTACTACCTCAATGACAGCGGCTTCTCTATTAGCTGCATCTAATGACTCTGGTGCCATTGGCGCTGCGGCAAC